>JANNYE010000084.1:0-9478 GCA_031409935.1 Burkholderiales bacterium
AGGGAAACGCTGAACAAAATCGCCGCGCGCATCGCGTCCTTGATTTGGGCGAATCGCTTCGTCGAAAATGCTCGCAATAGCCCGCTATTGCTGCGCTTTTCGTCTCGCGCTTCATCCCAAATCAAGGCGCGCTGCAACGCGTCGCTTTATTCAGCGTCTCCCTAGCGCGTGTTTTCTGCAGCCGAACGCACCGCATCGAGAAAGCGCTGGCCGGTTGCCACGCCCCGTTGGCGATCCAGCGTCTGGCGGATTTCGGTGATGGCCACGCGCAATTCTTGCGCAGTTATGCAGCGTTCCATTTTGATTGCCAGCCAATCGGCATCTGGCCCCAATACATCATGTAGCGCGCTAACTGCCGCCTGCCGAACTGCCAACATCTGGGCAGCAGTGGGCTCCAGAATGCCCGCTATGGTCGCGGCACTAGGCACAGCCGCCTTGGCGGCCGCGGGGTTTGCGTCAACATCAGTCACCGTGGCCATAGCGGCCGACAGCTTTGATGACGTTCGGTTGCCCGTCGTCACTAGGCCCAAAACCTCAAGCTCGGCAATTAAAAAATCGATCTCTGAACCGCGCACAAACACCGCAAGGCGCTTCAGCGGCGTGTTGCCGTCAATCAGAATCAGCAATCGCCGCAGTTCAGCGCGCAGACTCAGGAGGCGCGACTTCATCTCGGTAACGCCTGCGTCGGTTTTGGCGTAAACGGTGTCAGGATCAATCATGAGGCGTCTCCACTTCTTGCGAGCGACTGTTGACAATCACGCTGGCGCTGTGGTGGTTGCAACCGCAGCGATACGAGCCTTGCAATGGAAATCTTTCGGAACTTTGATTCAATGTAACCCTATTATCCGCCCACTGATTCGCATGCTGTGTGGTTGCTCTGGAATCGGGAGAAACTTGAGATTGGTGCTGCACGCCTCATATACGCGCTATCGCTAGTTTCATTAAGGAGCGCATATGCGTTTCGACAAACTTACCACCAAATTCCAGCAGGCCATTGCTGAGGCACAGTCTATCGCGGTCGGTCTTGATGGCTCGCAGATCGAGCCGCAACACTTACTGATGGCCCTGCTTGAGCAGGAAGACGGCGGCACAAAATCGCTGTTGCAGCGCTCGGGCGTCAATGTCGCCAAGCTGACCAAGGATTTGCAGGCGAGCATTGAACGGTTGCCACGGGTGCAGGGCGGTGATGGCAACATCAACGTGGGACGCGACCTCAATGGCCTGCTCAATTTGACCGACAAAGAAGCCACCAAACGTAGCGATCAGTTCATCGCGTCGGAGCTTTTTTTGCAGGTGCTCGCCAGCGACAAAAGCGAGACGGGCCGTATCTTTAAGGACGCTGGAGCGAACGCCAAAACGCTGCACGCGTCGATTGATGCCGCGCGTGGCGGCACCGGCATGGACTCGCAAGAGGCCGAGACTCAGCGCCAATCGCTCGACAAGTACACCGTTGATCTCACCGAGCGCGCCCGCTCCGGCAAACTCGATCCGGTGATCGGTCGCGACGACGAGATACGGCGAGTGATTCAGGTACTGCAACGCCGCACCAAAAACAACCCGGTGCTGATCGGCGAGCCGGGCGTGGGCAAGACGGCCATTGTGGAAGGCCTCGCGCAGCGCATCGTCAACGGCGAAGTGCCGGAAGGCCTCAAGAACAAACGCGTGCTGTCGCTCGACTTCGCGGCGATGCTTGCTGGCGCGAAATATCGCGGCGAATTTGAAGAGCGTTTGAAGGCTGTGCTGAAGGATCTTGCCAAAGACGAGGGTCAAACCATCGTCTTCATCGACGAGCTGCACACCATGGTCGGCGCGGGCAAAGCCGAAGGCGCGATGGATGCGGGCAATATGTTGAAGCCCGCACTCGCACGTGGCGAGCTGCACTGCGTCGGTGCGACCACGCTCGACGAATATCGAAAGTACATCGAGAAAGATGCCGCGCTGGAGCGCCGTTTCCAAAAGGTGCTCGTGGGTGAGCCGTCAGTCGAATCGACCATCGCGATCCTGCGCGGCCTGAAAGAAAAGTACGAAGTGCATCACGGCGTGGACATCACCGACGCCGCGATTATTGCGGCGGCCGAGCTGTCGCATCGCTACATCACGGATCGCTTTTTGCCGGACAAGGCGATTGATTTGATTGACGAGGCGGCGAGCCGAATCAAGATGGAGATCGACTCCAAACCCGAGGTGATGGACAAGCTGGATCGGCGCATCATTCAATTGAAAATTGAACGCGAAGCGGTGAAAAAAGAGAAGGACGCCGCGTCCCGTAAACGCCTCGATTTGCTGGAAGAAGAAATCCTGAAACTGGAGCGTGAGTACGCAGACTTTGATGAGATTCTGCGTGGCGAAAAAGCGGCCGTGCAGGGGACGCAAGGCGTCAAGGAACAAATCGAAAAATTGAAACTCGACATGGACGAAGCGCGCCGACGCGGAGACTTCGCGCGCATGTCCGAGATTCAGTATGGATTGCTGCCGGATCTTGAGAAGAAGCTCGCCGAAATACTCCCTCCCCCAGCGGGGGAGGGCGGGGGTGGGGGAACGTCGCATAACGGAAAAACTAAGTTGTTAAGAACCCAGGTCGGCGCAGAGGAAATCGCCGAAGTGGTCTCTCGTGCTACTGGCATCCCGGTGAGCAAAATGATGACCGGCGAGCGCGACAAACTGCTGCACATCGAGGACGCGCTGCACAAGCGCGTGATCGGGCAGGACGAAGCGGTATCGCTGGTCGCCGATGCGATTCGTCGTTCGCGCGCGGGCCTCGCTGACCCAAACAAACCGTATGGTTCTTTCCTGTTCCTTGGCCCAACCGGCGTCGGCAAAACTGAGTTGACGAAGGCGCTCGCGCAATTCCTGTTCGACTCTGAGACCGCGCTGATCCGCATCGATATGAGCGAGTACATGGAGAAGCACTCCGTGGCTCGCCTGATCGGCGCGCCACCCGGCTACGTGGGCTTTGACGAAGGCGGCCAGCTCACCGAACAGGTACGTCGCAAGCCGTATTGCGTGATCCTGTTCGACGAGGTGGAGAAGGCGCATCCTGACGTGTTCAACGTGCTGCTGCAAGTGCTTGATGATGGTCGCATGACTGACGGCCAGGGCCGCACGGTGGACTTCAAGAACACCGTGATCATCATGACCAGCAATCTTGGTGGAGCGAAAATTCAGGCGATGGTGGACGATCCGCCGGAATTGGTGAAGCTCGCGGTGATGGCCGAGGTGAAGGATCATTTCCGCCCCGAGTTCATAAACCGCATTGATGAAATCGTGGTGTTCCATGCGCTCGGCAAAGACAACATCAAAGGCATCGCTCGCATCCAGTTGAAGCGGCTCGAAGAACGGCTCACCAAGCTTGATCTGAAAATCGAGGTGTCCGAATCCGCGTTGGATGCACTGTGCGAGGCAGGGTTTGACCCGGTGTTCGGCGCCCGTCCGTTGAAGCGCGCGATTCAACAGTCAGTGGAAAACCCGCTGTCAAAAGAACTGCTCGCAGGCAAGTTTTTGCCGGGATCGACGATCGAAGTGGATGCGCGAAATGGTGAGATTGTGTTCGCGGCGAACTAACAAATTGTTCGCCGGTTTGGCCCCCTCTCCCGCAAGCGGGAGAGGGTGGCGCAGCCGGTGGAGGCAACATGCATCATGACTACTTTCCCGTGCTGAGCAACCCCGCCAGCTGCACATCGTCCTTGCGCGCCTCCTGCAGCACCCACGAACGAAACAGCGCGACCTGCGGCTGTTCGACCTTGCCCGTGGGCGTCAGCAGGTAATAGCCAGAGTCGCTTTCAATGATCGGGCCGAACGGCACCACGAGCCGCCCTGCGGCCACATCCAACAGCGCGAGTGGCGTGGGGCTCAGCGCAACCCCCAGCCCGTCAATCGCTGCGTCCAGCGCCAGCGTCGCATGGCTGAAATGCACGCGACGTGAGGCGTCAAATGCACCGGGGCTCGCATGCTCAAACCACACATTCCAGTTCGACGGATCGCCGCTGAAAAACGGCGTGTCGTCGTGCAACAGCGTCTGGTGACGCAGGTCATCGGCGTGCAGCAGCGGATGCGCGCCACGCAGCAGCTGAGGCGCGCAGAACAGGGCAAGTGACGTTGAAAACAACTCGTCAACACGAAACCCCGGATAGTGGCCGCGACCAAATGCAATCGCCACATCCTGCCGCTCCTCGTGCGACGAGCCCGAGGTCGGCTGCCCGCGCTCAGCCGTGTTGCGCTCGATCAGGTTTTCAGCAGCGGAAATGTGCACGTCAACTTCGGGGTATTTGTCGATGAAACCATTTAGTCGCGGCAACAACCACTTCGCCGCGAACGAAGGCGCGACGGCCACATCAAGGCGGTTGTGTCGCGTCGCCTGACGAAGTTGATCCACGGTGCTCGCGAGTTGCTCAAACCCGCGCTCTAGGCCTGGCAAAAAGCTTTTCCCGAGTGGCGTTAGTTCCAGTCCGTTGGCAAACCGTCGGAACAACTGGATGCCGATGTGTTCTTCCAACGCCTTCACCTGATGGCTGATCGCGGCGGGCGTTACATGCAGTTCGGCCGCCGCTTTTTTGAAGCTCGAATGGCGAGCTGCTGCGACAAACGCGCGCAGCGAATTCACCGACGGTAAGCGCTCAACCATTGAGAGATTATGAGGCGGCTAGGCCTAGTTTTTCTAATGCACGAATTATAACTTCTCGTTTGCTGCGTCGCAGCATCGCTCATATTATTAAGTTACGACTTATTCCATTTCTAAATCAATACGATACGTCGTTGCTCCTCCTTGCCGTGCTAACGCACTGTCTGCGTCGTCGCGCCTAGTCTCCTATTGATTTAGAAACGGAATTACCCAGTCGCAGCTCAGCAATTCAGCGAATCAGTCGTCCATTGTGCGACGCAACAAAGGAAAACTACCATGATCTCCCAAAGCCAATTCGACAACATCAAAATGACTGCGCCAACCCGTCGCGCCGCTCAGGTTGAAATGGACGCAGCGCTAGAGAGCATCGACATATGGGCCGCACTTTCCGCCACGATCAACTCATTCTTCTGTTCACTCGACGGCGCAGCGCAACCGCTTGCGAATCGCGCGTAGTCTGACGCTGGTTTGATGACGCGTGCAGCAGCTTCACGCGTAACAGCTTTTACGTGAAAGCCCCATTTAACTTGGGCTTAGCTATGGTTTTGCTTACAGTCAATAAATGGCCAAATAGGGCTTTAGACCGAAGTAAAATGGCTTTTTAAGCTTAAAGCTGTATAGTGAATTTGCAGTTTGCTAGTCGTAAATGAGTCGTAGTCGCCCGGCAATTCGCTGTGTGCGCTCCTCAAGTCTCTCGGCATCTTGCAGCGCCTGCTGATTGTCAATGATGTTCACCGTTTATAAATACCATTAAGGTATTATTTGCTGAATGCACGGTATCGCTAAACCAGCGCTCGTTAATTTTTGGCTCATTCACCCCGACGCGCAGTCGCCGCTAGAAGTGTGGCATCAGATTATGGAGGCGGGTGAGTTCGCTGATTTCAACGCGTTGCGCTCCACCTTCGCCAGCGCCGATTACGTCAAGGGACTCACGGTGTTCAACATTGGCGGCAACAAATATCGGCTGATCGCGTCGATTCATTACAACCGGCGAAAGACCTACATTCGCGCGGTGCTTACCCACGCCGCGTATGACCGTGGTGACTGGAAAAAGGAATGACCGCTATGGCACTCGCAACCACCTCCCGCACCCGTGCGGCAAAACACGCTTCGCCCGATACCGCCGCAATCCTCAGCGCCTGGCTGCCATTCAAGGCCGCAATGGGGGTCGTCGCGGTACGCACCGAAGCGGAGTATGCGCAAGCTCTGAACACACTTGAAGCCTTGCTCAACGAAGTAGGCGACGACGAGTCGCATCCGCTCGCCGACGTGCTCGACTATCTGGCCGATCAGGTGCGCGCGTACGAGCAGGTGCATATCGTGATCCCTAACGCGGCACCGCGCGAAGTGTTGCGTTTTCTAATCGACCAACACGGACTCAAACAAGGTAACTTAAACGACTGCGCACCGCAGAGCCGCATCTCGGAAATTTTGGCGGGCAAACGCGAAATTAGCAAAGCAATGGCAAAGCTATTTGCGGCGCGGTTTGGCGTGCCTGTTGCGGTGTTTTTGGGGTGATCGAGTGATCGCTGATTGCTCCTTCTAAGCCATATCAGCGTCGCGGCTAAATTTGCGCGTTTCGCGGCCTGCCATTGCCGCTCATGTAAAGTAACGAATCCATCGCCCGCCAGCAACGCAGTCATCTGCGCTTCAATGAACGTTCGTGCCCCTCAACGCACCAACGGCCTCACCGCCGTAAACCCCCCATCCACCGTCCACGTCTGCCCGGTCACGCGTCGCGCGGCATCGGACAACAACCACAGCATCACCTCCGCAATTTCGTCAGCCGTGCCGATGCTGCCCAGTGGATATTGCTTGGCACTCGCCTCGCGCAATGCGGGTGACGACAAAAATTTCGCGCCTGCTGGCGTGTCCATCAGGCCCGGTGCGACGGCGTTGAAACGCATGCCACTGGCCGCGTAGGTCGCAGCCGCCGAGCGAACCATCGCCTCCAGCCCCCCTTTGGCTGCGGCCACGGCTTCGTGGTTGGCGATGCCGATGCCTGCGGCAATCGTTGAGACGAAACACGCCGACGCGGGGATCGCGGCGGTGCGCGCCGCGGCGACGAACGCGCCGAGTGTGAAGAATGCGCTGTCGAGATTGGCGCGCATCACGTCGCGATATTGTGCCTCTGTAGTGCGGGCCACGGGCGAGAGCAAAATGTTGCCGACGCAGTGCGCCAGCATCGTCGGGGCACCTAATGTCTCAACGCAAAGCTTGACGGCGTGTTGCGCACCTTCATAAGTTGAGACGTCGGCGAAGATGTGCGTGTGCGCTTCGCCGAAAGCGTCAGTAAGGTGCTGCGCATCGCGGCTTACCACTGCGATTTTTGCGTTGTTTGCGGCTGCGCGAGCAACGATGGCGCGGCCGAGGCCGCCTGCCGCGCCGGTGACTAAAAGTATGTGTGACATGTTGAGCCTTGGGGTTTTGTTTTTGACTCCCTAAGTTGCAATTGTCTCGCATTCCACTTTAGTAAACGCGTCGGACGGCACCGCTTGAGGTTCCGTGTTTCACTCGACCAAAACAATCGGCTCCAGCGCCTCACCCTGCGCGACGATTTTGCCAATCGCTACCGTATGTACGTAGCCCAACTCACGCAGCGCTTTGATGCATGCCTCCACGCGATCCGCTGGCACGCTGGCGAGCAGTCCGCCCGCTGTTTGCGGATCGAAAATAAGCGGGTAACGTGGATGCTTGACCATCGCCTCCTGATTGCGCAAGGCGCGGCGCAAGCGGACGTTGGCGCTTTGCAGCGAACTTACGATGCCCTGTGCGACGCACTCTTCGGCGCCGTCGAGCAATGGCAGATTGGTTAGATTTAGCTCGGCGTCCACGCCGGATGGACGGGTCATTTCGACCAAGTGACCGAGCAGCCCAAAGCCGGTTAAATCGGTGCACGCGGTTGCTCCGAATTCGGTGAGACACTTCGCGCCGAGACGGTTTGAAATCACCATTGATTTCAGCGCGCCGTCGATCCATCTTCCCTTTGCCGCTAGTCGTGCATGGGCGGCGAACAGCGTGCCTGTGCCGATGGGTTTGGTGAGGATCAACACGTCGCCCGGTTGCATGCCGTTCTTGCGCAAAATCTTGGCAGGATCGTCATCGATCAGGCCGTTCACCGCGAAGCCGAGCGCCAGCTCTTTGCCTTCGCCGGTGTGGCCACCGACCAGTGCGCAGTTGGCTTCGTTTAGCACTTCCAGCGCGCCGGTCATCATCTGAAACAGCACGTCTTCAACTTTAGATTCAAGGCCAGACGGCACGGTCGCAATCGCTGTTGCGGATTGCGCCTCAGCGCCCATCGCCCAAATGTCGCCGAGCGCGTGGTTGGCAGCCACCTTGCCGAAGATGTACGGGTCGTCGATGAACGAGCGGAAGAAGTCCACCGAATGCACCATCGCCTTGCCCGGAGGCACGCGCACCACGGCCGCGTCGTCCGGGTCTTTGAGGCCAATGATCACGTCATCGCGATCTACGGGATGTAAATTGCTGAGCGCACGTGACAACACCGTCGCGCCTACTTTCGCACCGCAGCCACCGCAGCGCATGGCAATTGCCGAGATCGCTTGCAGCGATTCTTCTTGACTGAGTTTGACGGAGTTTTGCGCGGAGGAGGTAGGCACGGGTGCAGCTAAATCCATCGCCGGAAAGTCCTGAAATTTCGCCATGAAGCGACGGTCAATCCAGTCCTTCCACTTCCACACCCACGCACCGGCAAAACCCAGCCAACCGCGCGAGGCGACCGCGTATTTGTCGCCGGTGCTAATCAGCGCGAGCCATGTGGTTTGCGGGTGATACGGCGCGAGCGTTGTGCCCTCCACGGCACGGCGCAAATTCTCGGTCAGTGGCGGGCCCTGGCGCACCGCGAACACGCCCGCTTTTTCAAGTTTGTAGTTCACCATCGCGGCAATATCGCCTGCCGCAAAAATATTGGGGTCAGACACCGTTTGCAACGTGTCGGTGACTTTGATGAAGCCTTCCGCGTCAAGCTCCAGCCCGGTGGTTTTCAACCACGGTGCGCCGCCCGCGCGAGTGACCCACACGATCTCGTCGGCATCGAAGATTTCGCCAGTCGCGGTTTGCAATTTATTGGCGAAAACCTGTCTGACCTCACTGCTGCGATGCACGGCAACACCGCGCGCCGCCAACGCTGCATCAAAGCGGGCACGAACGCCGGCGTTGTGCGTCGGCAGAATGTTCGGCGTATTGGTAAAGAGATGAAACGTCAGATCATCAGGATTGCGCCCCAGCGCCGTCAATTCATTGCGAAGCCTGAACTGCATCGCCAGCAGCAATTCAACGCCGCCAGCCCCCGCGCCGACCACAGCAATCGTCGTTTTGCCGGTGCTTTTTTGCACGCGTTCCAGCAGCGCCAACCAGCGATCATTGAAGCGCTGAATCGGCTTCACCGCCACCGCAAAATCGGCCGCGCCGGGCACCTGCGCCAGCTGCGGCGTCGAGCCGATGTTGATCGACAGTTGATCGTACGGCACCGGAGGCCGATTGCGGCACAGCACTTTGTTGTTGACGCGATCAAGGCCGATCACTTCATCTCGATACAATCGCGCGCCAGCAAACACGGCCAGTCGCGAGAGATCGATATGCACCGTGTCATAGTCGTAATGGCCTGCCACATACCCCGGCAACATGCCGGAATAGGGCGTGTGCATGTCGGTGCAAATCAGCGTCAGCCGCACGCCGGGAATGGGCTTCATGCCAAAGAACTTGAGCACGCCAACGTGGCTGTGGCCACCGCCGACTAAAACGATGTCGCGGAGAATGGGTTGGTCAGGAGCTTGCATGTTTCAGTTACTTCTCTGTGAGCGTGTTGGGCACGCGCTGGCTCGGTCGCAGGAACCGGAT
>JANNYE010000085.1:0-23866 GCA_031409935.1 Burkholderiales bacterium
TGCAGCTCAGCGGCGTCCAAAAACACCTGGCCGCCTTCAACTTTGAGCTTAAACGGCACGGTGCAACCCACGTCGGGCGCTTGCGCGCAACCGTCGTCTAAACCGATAGTCCAGTTGTTCAGCGGGCACGCCACGCGCCGCCCAAAAACAATGCCTTCTGACAGCGGGCCGCCCTTGTGCGGGCAGCTGTCGAGCAGCGCAAACACCTCGTCCGCGTCGTTGCGAAACACCGCGACGTTGGGCTGCAACTCGCGCTTAACCTTGCGCGCGCCGAGCACCGGAATGTCTTGCACGGTACATACTTTTGTCCACTGGCTCATAATTATTTTATACTATATTTTTAGTAGCGTATTTTGAGCATGCAAGCTCTCAAGCGCTTATTTAATTCAGCTGTTATTTTTAGGCCGCTACCGGATGTATCGGAATAAACTGCTTGGTGTCGACCGAGGCCTTGTCAAATTCAAACCACGGATCGGGCTCGCCGTCGAGTGCGAATTGCAAACGTTCCCACAGCGCTTTGCGATTGACCGCGTCTTCCACCACTTTCTTTTTGCAGTAGTCGAGGCCCACGCGCGAAACGTAATGCACCGTGCGCTCCAGATACCAGCCCTCTTCGCGATACAGCTGGATGAAGGCGCCGGTGTATTCCAGCACTTCGTCCGAAGTTTTAACTTTGACGAAGAACTGCGCGACCTCGGTTTTGATGCCGCCGTTGCCCGCAACGTACATCTCCCAACCCGAATCAACACCGATGATGCCGACGTCCTTGATGCCTGCCTCTGCACAGTTGCGAGGACATCCGCTGACCGCGTATTTCACCTTGTGCGGCGCATACATTCGCCACATCGCGCGCTCCAGATCCTTACCCATCTGCGTGCTGTCCTGAGTGCCGAAACGACACCATTCCGAACCCACGCAAGTCTTCACCGTACGCAACGCTTTCGCGTAAGCATGACCCGACGGCATGCCGATGTCGGCCCACACGCCAGGCAAATCTTCCTTCTTCACACCGAGCAAATCGATACGCTGACCGCCGGTAACTTTCACCGTCGGAATCTTGTATTTGTCGACAGCGTTGGCGATGCGGCGCAATTCATCCGCCGTCGTCTCGCCACCCCACATGCGCGGGATCACGCTGAAGGTGCCGTCCTTTTGAATGTTGGCGTGTGCGCGCTCGTTGATGTAGCGCGATTGCGGATCGTCAACGTACTCTTTCGGCCACGTTGACAGCAAGTAATAGTTGATCGCAGGGCGACACGAAGAGCAGCCGTTTGGCGTTCGCCAGCCGAGCGTTTTCATGACCTCGGGCACCGAGAGCAGCTTCTGTTCGCGAATGGCGTCGCGCGCGTTTTGGTGCGTGCTGTCGGTGCAGGCACACATCGGCTTCATCTTCGGCGTAGCACTGTAGTCGCCGCCCGCCGTGAACATCAGGATTTGTTCGACGAGGCCGGTGCACGATCCGCAGCTTGAGGATGCCTTGGTGTGCTTGCGCACCTCGTCCAGCGTGAACAATCCCTTGTCTTTGATTGCCTTGGTGATCGTGCCTTTGCAGACACCGTTACAACCGCACACTTCGTCTGTATCTTTCATCGACACGGCACGCGTGTTGCCCTCGTGGCCCACGTCGCCAATGTTTGATTCGCCGAACATCAAATGGTCGCGAATCTCGTTGACGTTTTTGCCTTCGCGCAGCAGCTTGAAGTACCACGAGCCGTCGACTGTGTCGCCGTACAAACAAGCGCCTACGAGCTTGTCGTCTTTGATCACAAGGCGCTTGTAAACGCCACCAATCGGATCGGACAAAGTGATGTCTTCCGTCCCCTCACCACCCTGAAAATTGCCTGCGCTGAACAGGTCAACACCGGTGACTTTGAGCTTGGTCGACGTTACTGAGCCGACGTAGCGACCAATGCCGTATTCGGCGAGATGGTTCGCGCAGACCTTGGCCATTTCAAACAAAGGCGCAACGAGGCCATAAGCGGTGCCGCGATGATTGACGCACTCGCCCACCGAATAGATACGAGGGTCCGTTAGCGTTTGCATCGTATCGTTGACGACGATGCCGCCCGGTCGCGCACTCACCTGCAAGCCTGATTTTTCGGCGAGCGCAGTGTTTGGACGAATGCCTACGGCCATCACCACCAGATCAGCCGGAATCTGTTCGCCACCCTTGAAACGCAGCGCCGCAACGCGACCCGATTCGCCAGCGATCAGCGCCTCGGTTTGCGCCTGCATCCTGAACTCAATGCCTTTAGCTTCGAGCGAACCTTGCAACAGCTTGCCAGCTTTTTCATCAAGCTGCCGCTCCATGAGCCAAGGCATCACATGCACCACGGTCACGTCCATCCCGCGCAGTTTGAGGCCGTTCGCGGCTTCAAGCCCGAGCAAACCGCCGCCAATAACCACGGCCTTTTTGTAGAGTTTCGCCGCATCGATCATCGCCTCGGTGTCGGCAATATCGCGATACGAAATCACGCCAGGAAGTTTGTTGCCTTCAATCGGCAGGATGAACGGGTTTGAGCCCGTCGCGACCAGCAAGCGGTCGTAGTTAAATTTCTCGCCAGAATCAGTGGTCAATTCACGCCGCGTGCGATGAATTTCGGTGATCGATTTGCCTGTGATGAGATGGATGCCGTTGTCTTTGTACCAATCCCAATCGTTCAAAACGATGTCACTGATCGTCTGTTCGCCTGCGAGTACGGGCGACAACAAAATGCGGTTGTAATTGGGGTGAGGCTCGGTGCCGAACACCGTGATGTCGTACTTGTCGGGCGCTATTTTCAGCAACTCTTCTACGGTGCGGATACCGGCCATGCCGTTTCCGATCACGGCCAGTTTTTGCTTCACTTGCGTCGCAGTTGTGGACATCACGCTTCCCTGAGGACTCTGAATTTGCGTGCTATCTAGCAAGCATCGCGCCAGATACTGCACCGCAATCGCGCGAGGCGGCTAGAACGCCGTGCCGTTGCGCGTATAGGGTGCGCTCCGTGCACCACCTCCCGCGCTTAACGTCCCCGTGATTGGTGCGCGGAGCGCACCCTATAGCTTTATCGAGCGTCAATTAGCGCCGCAAGCGCAATCTCAGTGCGCGACACACCGGTTGCGCCCTGTTGCGGTGCAGCATTCACATTTTTAGAGGAAATCGGAGGCTATTTCAATGGCACAGCGCTTGCGAAGATCACGCACCAAACACAAACAATTTACGGATCGCTATGGCCGCCACCGGGTTTTGGCAAGCTGGGCATCGGCCCACGCTGCTTGCATCGTTTCTTTACTTCGATCTTGCCTTTATGGTGTGGGTCATTCTGGGGCCACTCGGGGTGCAGATTGCGACGGATCTGAAGCTCGATGCCGGGCAAAAGGGCCTGATGGTCGCCGTTCCGGTGCTCTCGGGCGCGATCCTTCGCATCGTCATGGGTGTGCTGGTGGATCACCTCAAACCAAAACTGACCGGCGTCATCGCGCAAATGCTGGTGATCACAGCACTTGCGTGGGCGTGGATTGCAGGCATTCATAGCTATAACGAAGTGTTGTTTCTTGGCGTGTTGCTCGGTATTGCCGGTGCTTCCTTTGCAGTGGCGCTGCCACTGGCGTCCCGCTGGTACCCGCCGGAGCATCAGGGCACGGCACTTGGTATTGCGGGCGCAGGCAATTCGGGCACGGCGTTTGCCGCGCTCATCGCACCTTCGCTGGCTGCCGCATTCGGTTGGGGCAACGTGTTCGGCATTGCATTGATTCCGTTGATTGCTGTTTTGATTTTTTACGTGATCGTCGCCAAAGATGCGCCCGATTGCCCGCCGCCAAAGCCTCTGACGGCCTACCTCGCGGTGCTGCGCGACAAGGATTCGTGGTGGTTCATGTTTTTCTACAGCGTCACGTTCGGTGGCTTCGTGGGACTGGCCGCCAGCCTCACCATTTACTTCAATTCGGAATACGGGTTGGATGCCAAGATGGCCGGTTTCTTCACCGCTGCCTGCGTGTTTGCGGGCTCGTTGATGCGCCCGCTCGGCGGCAATTTAGCGGATCGCGTTGGCGGCATCAAGAGCTTGTCGGTGATGTACATTGTCGCGGCGGTTGCCTTGTCGCTTGCCAGCTTCAAATACGCGTCGGCATGGGTTGCACTCGCGATATTTGTGGTCGGCATGCTCGCGCTGGGCATGGGCAACGGCGCGGTGTTTCAACTGGTGCCGCAACGCTTCCGTCGTGAAATTGGTGTCATGACCGGACTCGTTGGCATGGCGGGTGGTATCGGTGGTTTCTATCTTGCCTCGTCGCTCGGATACTCGAAGAAATTGACTGGCACGTATCAAGCAGGATTCTTGATCTTCGCTGCTTTGGCGTTGATCGCGCTGGTCGGGCTGACCATCGTCAAGCAACGCTGGCGCACCACTTGGGGCAGTGCCGCGATGACGACGGCGAAGATTTAGTCTTGGCGAAGCACCTGTCTTCCCCGTTCGCCCTGAGTGAAGCGAAGGGTTTGATAGCGTTGCACAAACATCAAACCCTTCGGCTTTGCCTCAGGGCGAACGGATTTAGCTTCGCGAGTATCTAGATGCCTCTCACCGTCACCGTTGCTCACTTCAGCGCCACGGGCCCGCGCGCCCGCAATGAAGACTTCACCGGCTGTGTCACACCGCATGGCGCGGACTTGGCGAGCAAGGGTTTTGCGGCGGTCGTGGCCGATGGCGTGTCTGGTGCGGGCGGTGGTCGCGAGGCCGCTGAACATTGCGCTCGAAACGTGCTCGCTGACTATTACGCCACGCCCGACACATGGGAAGTCTCTCAGTCGCTCGACAAAATTTACAGCGCACTGAACCGCTGGGTGCAAACGCAAGCCCGCGCCAGCCCGGATCTGGTGGGCATGGCAACCACGCTCACGACACTGGTGTTGCGCGGCAGCATGTATCACTTTGCGCACGTCGGCGACACACGCATTTATTTGTTGCGCGACGGCGCGTTGCAAAGCCTCACCACCGATCATGTCTGGCAACGCCCTGAGATGGAACATGTGCTCACGCGCGCCGTCGGGCTTGATACGTCGGTAACAGCCGATCACGGCTTTGGGCTGGTACGTCCGGGCGACGTGTTTGCGCTGGTGAGTGATGGCGTTTGGGCTGCGCTCGCTGCGACCGATTTGCAGCGTGAATTGAGTCATGCCGCCACGTCGAAAGATTCAGTCGAGCACGTCGCACGCAGCATCGTTGAATATGCGCACCAGCTCGGCGGCAAAGACAACGCGACAGCGCTCGTCATCCGTGTTGAAGATGTCGACGCGAACGCGCTGCGCGATGTATTGCAAACCGCTAGCGAGTTACCCGCGCTGCCGCCGCTAGAAGTCGGCCAAGTGATTGATGGATTTACTGTGCTCGAGCGCATGCATCTGTCGCGCGTGACCGTGCTGTATCGGGTGCGTGATTCACACGTTGCAGGCAGTCGCGAACTAGCGATGAAGGCGCTCACGCGTGAGGCGCACGCCGACGCGCACGAGCGCCTCGCGTTTGCTCATGAGCGATGGCTCAACAAGCGCGTCGTGGCGCGTTTTTTCGCGCAGAACGTAGATCCGCCGGAGAACGCATCGGCGTCTTACAGTCTCAGCACCTTTCATCCGGGCAAGACCCTAGCGCAGCAACTCGCAGCAGGTGGGCATTTCAGCATTCCCGAGGCAATAAAGTGCGCTGTCGAGCTGTCGCGCGCGGTCGGTGCGCTGCATCGTCGCAGCATCATTCATCGTGACATCAAACCCGAGAATATTCATCTCGGCGACGACGGGCAATTGCGCGTGCTCGATCTTGGCGTGGCTGTGTCGGGTTTCGAAGTCGCAGAGCTCTCAAACGCCACTCGCGCCGGAACGCCATCCTACCTTGCGCCCGAGCTGTTTCAGAATATTGAACCGTCGGCGCAAAGCGATATTTACGCCGTCGCTGTGACGCTATATCACCTGCTCTCGCGCAAATTTCCGTACGGCGAAGTCGAGCCGTTTCAGACACCCAAATTCGGTGAGACCACACCCGTTTCGCGCTGGCGACCCGATTGTCCGGGCTGGTTTGAAAACATTATTTTGCGCGGGCTTGCAGTTGATCCAGCGCAGCGGTTTGAAACTGCCGAAGAGTTTTTACTGGCCGTTGAGCAGGGTCCGTTATCGGCTGCGTCACCACGAAAAAATACGCTACGTCAACCGCTGGCGACACGCAATCGCCTGCGCACTTGGCAGGTGATCGCAGCGGCGTCAATCATCCTTAATTTTGTGCTGGTTTATTTTCTAAATCAGTAGGACGCGGTAAAGCCACTGTAACTGTAGGAGCGATTCCATCGCGATGGATTCTTCGCAGGCCCTATCGCGGTAGAACCGCTCCAACAGACTCTATCGCGAGGGTTGCGACGCATTGGCGGCGGTCGTTAAATAACAACGATCTGTGCCTGCCGCCACGCTCATCCACAGTGAGAAGCAAAATCAATCCGCGAATTCCACCGGCAAGTCCGGGTGCCGATCACGCAGTTTGCGTAGAAGCAATGTGGACTTATCACTGAGTCAATGAAATATGGCCGGTTCGGCTGGCCCCCTCTCCCCGGGGGGAGTCAAACCGGTGACCACAGGACACATTTCGTTGACTGAGTAATATGCGGCTGCGGTTTTCCGCGTTCATGCTCTGAAAACGCCGTCGCGCCACCACCAAAAAGCTGGTCCGCCTGAGCTTGATTGAGGCCCAGCTTCTTGCGTGTGCGACGCGTGGTAGCCGCACGATCCCGGGTGACACGGAGCCAAACGCGAGACAAAGCCCGCCCTCGCCGCGATCAAATTTGCATTTTGCACACACCAGGCAATGCCACCCAGCAATCGATGCAACCCCCTCTGACAGCGCGCCAATACTTGCCGCCATATCCAGTTTGCGATACCTCAGGCGCGTACCATCGTCGCACGGCAAGCAGTATCGAGGGGATCGTGATGTCGTCATCTCATCGCTCACCCAACCCCATCAAAACCGAGTCGATCCAAGAGCGCTATCGCCGCGCTTGCGTTGCCGCGAGCCGCACGGATCTCAAAGCGCGGCCGCGCATCAAAGTTTGCCAGCGCCGCCGCGGTGCGCGCGACCGTGCGCCGAAATTTCTGGAATTGCACATTGGTGATTTCATTGACAACCTGCACACTGATCGTGGGGCGTTGATAGATGAATCGCTGCGCGATTTTGCCTTTCGCTCATCGGCCTGCAGCGAGTGCACTAACACAGTGGTGTCGACAAACACACCGACACTATCGGTCATAAAGCTCATCGCGGTCAAAACGAAAATCATGAGCCGCGACGCTATGCCGAGCAAAAAAACCAGCTGCGCCCTGTTGACGCGGCTCGCCGACGCGCGACTCATCGTGCCGTTGGCTAGCGGCATTAGGCGCAAGCTCGTCGAGCACGGTCACAATCACTCGCCCGGCATTGACTGGCGGCGCGGCATCAAGCCAAACCAATCGCCCGTGCTGCAAAACGGCTTCAAAGCTATTCAACACGTCGTGTCCCAACGCCTTTCGGCAGTACTCGTCAATTGGCACAAGCGTAGACCGCTGCTAGCGACCAATCAACCGCGTGCTAATGAATCGAAAGCCAATCGGAGCAGACACCGAGGCGTCACCGCGAATTTATTCGCGCACGCGCCTCAAAAATTCGCCCCGCAAAGCGAATTCACGTTCCGGCGAATCGCCGCCGCATCGCGGAACTGCGCGCCGTTCGGCATCGTGATGCCATTGAGCAGCGCACTATCCGGCATGCCTAGCATCAGGCGAGTCAGTATCAGCCCATCCACAGTACCGACAGGGTTGGGCGAGTTACTGCCCACAACGTCATAACGGCTGATCGGGCTCAAGAATGCCTCCACGCTACTCGCATCCGGTCGAGCTGCTGGCAGACTTATGCCGTGGATCAAAGAAGCCCCTCGGAAACCCAGCATATAACGCGTGAGAAGTAACCCATCGGCCGCAGCGTTTGGCACCACGGCAGCGAGTACTTTGAGGTCGCAGGTCGGTATTGCAGATCCAGCTCCTCGCAGGCTCGCGTACGCACGTAATCGCGTGCCTGCTAGCACGTAGTCAATGCTCAATTGACCAATCGCCGAACCAATGGCTGAAGGCGCAAAACGAACGACATATTGGCAAGACGCCCCCGACGCGAGTGACGCTGCGCATGTCGTCGAGACAAGCGTGTAGGCACCGCTAATCACAGGCGCTTGGATCGCGGGAGTTGCTACCGATTGCGGGGCAACATTTGAGATGGTTAGCGTCCGATCAGCATTCGAACCCGGAGCGACTGAACCGAAATTAGTTGTTTCCGCAGTAAACCGAACCGGCAATAGCTGACCAAAAAACGAAAACTGAGGGGCATCGAACTCAAATGTCGGAATCACTCCGCTCGGGCTGATCAGAACAATTTGAAGCGCGTGATCGCCCTTGTCCAATCCAGCAATTGGCACCCAACCGGACGTGGTCCGCGCCGGAACAATCGATCCCTGCGAGTTTGTGTAAATCAAAACGTCATCGATAAACACCTGCAGGACGACGTCGCCTTGCGTCGGCGCGAAGCGGAAATTGAACTTCAACTGATTCGCGGCGGATAAAAGCGTTAAATGGAAGCGCGCAGTGGCACGCCGCTCCGTCGTCGACGTCACCGAGCTGCTAGCCTTCAACGGGTTGTTCGCAGTCGCAAAACTACTGAGTGAAATCGCATTGCAATTACTCAATACGAACCCACCACCCGCATTGCGCACCAGCGCGCATTGCGAGAATGTCGCCGGCGACACAGTGCTTGGTACTGGCAACAAACTACCTGCGCCACTAACCGCAACGTAGCCCGAGCAGAGCGGGTTATTGTTCAGCGAGATCGCCGGATCCGCAAAGTCTGCCGTGCCGCAAAGAACGCCATTCGGACGATGAAGGCGAACCCGAGCCAGCCACTGAGCGGGTGTTTCACCGCCTCGCTCCATCACAGAAAGCGCTGCGCCAACCTGCGTGTACACGTTGCCACCGCGCGCGGTACCGAAGTAAGTTCCTGAGCCTCCAGCAGACCATGTGTACGCAGCGTAGGGCCAGCCATGGCCGGATGTCACTGTCGATGGGTAGGGCTTCTGTGCGGTGATGTCGATATTGAACGCAGAGGCCAACGTGTCGTTGGTGAACGCAACCCCGTTATCGACATAATGCTCGGCCCAGTTGGCCGACGCACCATAGAAGCATCCGCCCGGAATAGGGCAGAACGCGTCTAGGTAAGTGTTCTGCAACATTTGACCTCCCACAGCGCCTTGGAGCCGCTGAGTCGCCGTCTGCACGGCATACGACCCGGCACTGTGGCCAACCCATTGCATCGTCGGTGGCGCGATGCCAGAAGAGATCAATGCGGCTGCGAACTTTTCACCAAAATCGCCCGCATAGGTCAACGCAGGCCCCGGTGCCAGTGTGTTCGCACCCGGTGCCCAGTTCACCGCCGCGAAAAGCTTGCCATTGACGTAACACCAACGACTAACGCCACTCGAATACTGACCGACCGAACCGAAGCCCGGCCCAGTTCCGGTCTGCACGCTCCCCTGCTGTCGCGCGCACATGCCGCCCACAAGATCATCAGGCCACGCGTCGGCTGACGAATTCCAGCCGTGCATCGCAACCAGCATCTCCTGCACAGGCCCAACCGTGCGCCACTCCAGCGGCAGCTCGGCTGACAGCGGCACCAGCGTTTGCGATAGATTTTGATCGCCAGTTTGGCCGCTCGCTTCGTCAAAAATTCGTTTTAGATTCAGTGCGTCGTAGTAATTCCTGCGCGCGGTGTGTACTCGCCCCGACTCCTCAATCATGTCAGTTACGCCAGTGAAATACGGTGTCTGCGCGCTGTTGGCGATCTTATCCGCGAGTTCCCAAGTCGCCTTCCATCGGCCCCAGACCGGAATTTCGTCCTGCACAGCGTCAGACGCAGCATCGAGTAACGAATTGATCACCTCAAGGCTGATGCCTTCCTCGGCCATTTTTGGCCCAATCAGCGTTGTGCCCTCAATCAAAAGTGTGGTGAGCACTGTGACGGCACTTGACTCAAATGCATTGATCGAGCCACTGTTTTCAGCTGCCGTAAGGAATGCCGATAGTGCAGAAACATCCGACGTTAACGACCACGTCCCCAGCTCAGCGATGGCCTGACGGATGCCGTCTTTGTCATCCATAGCCCGCCAAATCGTGCCTGCGGAATCAGCCGCTTCAAGCAGCGGATGTAACGCCACCATCGCCTTCGCAACTTTCACGATCTTGGACGTCCTCGGTATTGCCGAATGCGCATGTATAAGGCGCATGATTTTCGTCGTACCCTTGGTGAGCTTCGCGGCGCGCGCTGCGCCACTCAGCGCTGCACCGATCGGGTACACATCCGCAATCGCAAGCCCCGCTTGCGTTCCGATACCAGACAATAATTTGGCCCAGTGCGCACCGGTGTAAGACTTGGCTGTAACCCCTGTCAAGCCCGCCCACATGGCCGGATTGACGTAGTCGATCCACGAACCGGTCGAACGAAGTCCTGCACCCACCGCATTGTCCAAGTCCTTGACTAACTTGCCGTCAACGTCCCTCAACTCTGTTTCCATCGCCTCCGACATGTACTGCGGAAAGCTCACGTCGATCCCTGCAGCGCGAAGTTGTGCGCGGATAGCACCGAGCTGCGTGGTCGACAATTTGCCCCAAGGGATAGGGTTGCCGTACTGACTTCTTGCCGCAAGGAAAAGACCCAGTTGCTGAGCAGTCGGAGACGAGCCAGTGGCTACATTCACAGTCACTTGGCAACCCGTTGGTTGAAACGCGCAGCTGGCAGACAACGGGAAAGGATTGACGGTAATCAATGGCACTCGCGCCAGGTTTTCCGAGCGCCCCAGCGCTCGCGCTGTGAACGTCCGCGAGCCCGCCGCACCGTAAGGAATACAACGCAATGTGCGCGTAGTCGTGCCCTGTAAATTCCACGGCATAAACAGCGCCGAGATCGGATCATCCGAGCCCGCAAGCGCCGCGCAAAACGGCAACTCGATCACCATCGGCATGTCAAGGTCGTAGCCAGTGAGCGTGAATGTCGTGAGCACACCCATCTCGGCAACTTGTGGGCTGACGGTGAGAATCCACGGCGTCCGCACGTTCAAGACTGTACTTGCATTTCCGCACGTGATAGTCACCACACCACGGCCTACCGCAGCAACAACGCCATTACTGATCGTGGCAACATTCGCGTCGCTGCTGGCGCATGCGACCAGCGAACTGCCCGGCGGATTAGGTTGAATGGCGGTGGTCGATCCGGCCTGCAACCTCCCTGACGACAGTGTGATGGACGTCGGCGATATTGGCGCGCTGCACGGGGCGGTGGTGCCAGTGTTTGTACCCACGCAGCTCCACACCCACGGGCCGGTGCCAGTTGGAATGGCGGGGTTTGCGGTGCCGGCAGCGCATAGGTTGGCGGTGGGGGCACTGGTGACGGCGACGCCGTTGGCTGTGCCGCAGGTGCCGATGACCAAGCCGTTTCCAGAGCCGTACATGTACCCCGCGCTGACGAGCCGCACCGAATTCGCGTCGGTAGCCGTTTGACTGCCAAGCATTGCGCCGTCGGTGAGGTCTACCGCCCAACCCGGAGTCGATGTCCATGTCTTCACGCTTTGTGCCCCCGGAAACAGGTTTGTGTTGACGGCGGGCGACGAGCAGCGGCGATCCAGCATTGCATCGATTTCCTTGGCATTCGGCAGTCGCCATCCTGAGCCCGCAGCACTTGCCACCTGCAGCGCTTGCGCCCACGTGTAGCTGCCCAAACCGCCGCTGCAACCGGTGCCGTTCCATGTTTGGCCGAGTGCGCAGCGCTGCCAGACGAGACCCGTGATTTCGTCGGTGATCGTGCCGTTGCCACCGGGTGTCCAGTTGGCTACGTCGATGTCGCCTGGAATGTCGGCTCGACATACTGAACCAGCGCCCACTATGCGCCGCTCATAGCTGGCGCTGCCGAAGCCTGCTCTCACTAGACGCACCGAATTCGCATCGGTGGCCGCTTGGCTGCCAAGCACCGCACCGTCCGTGAGGTCTACCGCCCAACCGGGTGTGCTCGTCCATGTCTTCACGCTTTGCGCGCCGGGAAATAAGGTCGGGTTGACCGCCGGGGCGGCACAGCGCCGATCCAGCATTGCATCGAGTTCTTTCGCGTTCGGCAATCGCCAGCCCGCGCCCGCAGTGCTTGCAGCCTGCAGCGCTTGCGACCATGTGAACGTATTGCCGCTGCCAGTGCAGGCGCTGCCACTCCACGTTTGCCCCAACGCGCAACGCAGCCAAATAAGCCCAGTCACCTCGTCGCTGATCGTACCGCTGCCACCGGGGATCCAGTTCGCAATGTCAATATCACCGGGAATGTCAGTGCGACACACCGCGCCAGTTGTGCCAATGCGGCGCTCAAAACTTGCGTTGCTATTGCCCGCCTTGACCAGTCGAACCGAGATTGCATCGGTCGCCACTTGGCTGCCCAGCACTGCGCCATCGGTCAGGTCAACCGCCCAGCCCGGAGTACTCGTCCAAGTCTTGACGCTTTGAGCACCTGGGAAGAGTGTCGGATTGACCGCTGGAGCCGCACAGCGACGGTCCAGCATCGCATCCAGCTCTTTAGCATTTGGCAATCGCCATCCGTCGCCCGCCGCTTGTGCCGCCTGGAGCGCTTGCGGCCACGTAAACGTATTGCCTCCGCCGATACAAGCGCTGCCATTCCAAGTTTGACCAAGCGCGCAGCGCTGCCATATCAACCCGGTTACAGAATCAGTGATGGTGCCGCTGACGTCTGGTGCCCAGTTGGCAACGTCGATGTCGCCCGGAATGTCCGCGCGACAGACGGTTCCGGTGGTCGTGGTGCGGCGCTCATATCCGGCGCTGCTGTTACCCGCGCGTACGAGTCGCACAGCGTAATGTGTGGCCGCAGTTTGAGCGCCGATAACCGTCCCTTCGCCTTGGTCAACGATCCACCCCGGCGTACTAGACCAAAAGCGGTCAGAAGTAGCTCCGGGAAAGACGGTGGGGTCTACCGACGGGACGGCACATCGTCGATCAAGAACAGACTCCAATTCCTTGGCATTGGGAAGACGCCAACCATTGCCCACTGCGGTCGCGGCTTGCAGCGCTTGAGACCACGTTAGTGCTGTAGGCGCGGCCGTACAGGTTGTGCCACTCCAGTTTTGGCCTATGGCACAGCGCGCAACTTCAAGGTCAGTCTGGACGTTGGTCGCAGTTACACCGCTAGTAGTCCAAGTTGACGCTGATTCAGGAATGTCGCTGCGACAAACTTGAGCTGCCAATGGCTGAAGCGTGAGAGCAAAGACAACAAGTACCGCACTTGCGGCTGGTGAAATACGCACGGTCGCCGGAAATTACTGCGACGAAACGAGAACGGTATATTGACCGGCTACCTTATTTGTCACGTTCACTAATTTACTAACTACGGCAGCCGGATAAGCGAAGCCGTTATTCGCCAAGATAACGAGAAACGCATGCTCTGGGTACGCAGGATTCGTCTGAGAAGTCCACAAATAAGCTGTCGGGACACTGTTAAAAAAATTACTGTCGCCCCACCATAAGCGGTCTGTCAATTCAAATGTTGCCATCGATAGCAAATCCCTTGCCGTCGGAAGCCGCCAAGTCGTTCGATTGCAGCGCCCACTTGGATTCGCGTTCGCTGCGGCGACATAGGCATCCGTTGTGTTGCCGATATTCTCAGTACCAATAAACCCGCCGTTCGTCGCGGGATTCGGGTCGCGCCACGACCTAATTTCCGCGTAGGCTTCCCAAACTAGCCCTGTTGTGTTGTCGCGCACGCAACGAAACTGGCCCGCGGCGCTACCGAACGCAGCAGTCGCTGGGGCAGCACTACCGTCAGCTCCAATCTTTGTAAGGTCAAAGCCACGGCGTCCAGTTCCCGTTTTACCGAGGCTGCCCACAACCGAAAGCGCATCCCGCCCAAACACGGCGTCCTGCCCCGGCAACGTGGCATTAACCGATTCGCAGGTGACCGCACCCCAGCCTTGGTTCGTGCAAGAAATAACGCCCGTATCGTTCAGGGGACGTTGTTGCCCGTTTGCGCTGGCGCAGATCAAGGCGAACGCCGCAAGCGTGGCAGCGCGAAAGATGCGTGATGACATGGTGAGAGCCCCCGTGAATGTTCGTTTTCGTGTGGTTCGCCGAAAGCGCAAAACGCTTTGTGACGAACGTTCAAATAAATGTAGCAAAGAAAATGTCAGATGCGTTGGACGCGCTGAACTTTTTCGTAACCCTTGCATAAAAAGCGCGACTTGGGCACAACGGCACAACAGCGTTCTCTGTAATTTAAATCATACGCCTGATATTTTCAACCAAATTATCAATCAAGTGACTGAAAAGCAGAATCTTGGCGGGTGCAAAAAAAGCCTGCCCCTCGCTCCAAACCTGCTGCCCGCGTCGCCGTCCGTTCGGCCAAAGCGGCCCCGCCGCCCTCCCCATCACCCCAACCCTTGCGCCACGCGGCGTTTGCGGCGCGATTGCGCTTGGCGTTAACGGCGGCAAAGGCACCGGTGACGGGCGCAACGTCGCTGGAGCGGGAGTTCAACCAACGCTATGAGTTCGCGCCGATCACGCCGCAATCGGCGCATGCGTGGTTGATGGGCAAGTCACGTCCGACAGCAGACAAGATTGCCGTGCTGGCGGAATGGCTGGGCGTGTCGGCGCATTGGCTGGCGTTTGGCAATGAGGACGAGAGCGATGCCGTGCCGCTGCGTGGCAAGGGCGAATCAAGCTCGCCCTACGCAGCGCGCAAAAGCACGACTGCCGGGCGTGTTGCTGCGTTAACGGTACGAGACTCCGGCGCGCGGGCGGAGCAGATGCTGCTTAAGTTTGAGCGCTTGACGTTTAAGCAACAGGCGATGTTGCTGACGCTGGCTGATGAGCTTTTGTTGACGGTGCGGGGGTAACTCACACAGCGTTCGTCGTAGGGTGGCGCACCCCGTGCCCACCGTCAGTTGGCAAAAGTGCGTGGACTGGATGCCGATGGTTGGTGGGCACCGGGTGCCGCACACTACGCAGCGAAGCAACGTCAGCGGTTCAACGTTAAAGGCAGCAAACGCAAGCGCGTGCGGTTTGTGTCCACCGTGAGCAGCGCGCCTTCGCCCAATGCGGTCGCCATTTGTTGCAACGCGGCGACGACCTGTTTTCCAATTACGTCGGGACTCACGTCGTCAGAGCGAATTTGCACCACGCTCGGCTTCTCGCCATGGGTAGCGGCAAGGATTGCGCCAAAGTCGAGATCGTGCGTGAGCACGACGTAGTTCTCGCGCTTCGCGTAGGCCATGATTTCCGCGTCTGGCGCATTTCTCAGGCCGAGGGTTGACCAGTGCGAGGCCTCAAAACCCGCATCGGCCAATAGGTTCACCCAGCGCGGCGAGAGATTCATGTCGATGAGCAGTTTCATATCGATCACGGTCAAGTCAGCCCGCGTAAATGGGGCCCAACTCTCTCAGCCGCTCAGCAGGCCGCAAAAGCGATCTCTCGCTCCTCCGCGCGCCATGCAGCGTAGCGAAGGGCTTGCAGGATGTCTTCCCGCTCGATATACGGGTAGTCCGCGAGTATTTGATCGAAGCTGTACCCCGCACCGACTTGTCCGACCAACATGCCAACGGTGACACGCATGCCACGAATGCAGGCTTTGCCGCCCATCACTTCGGGGGCTTGAGTGATGCGATCTAGCGGTGCCATTGGGTCATCTCCTCAAACTAATCGATTCCGAGCGGCTGATACTAGCGGAGTTGATGAGCCGCGATGCGTCAAGTTCCAACACCGTCGTCACGGCGGGAGCGCCTGACGTTTAAGCAGTAGGCGATGTTGCTCACGGCGACCGATGAGCTTTTGTTGACGGCGCGGGGGGAGTTGGCTCTTCGTCGTAGGGTGGCGCACCGTGTGCCCACCGCCAGTTGGCAAAAGTGCGTGGACTTGTTTGGTGGGCACAGACTATCTGTCAAAGTTAAACTACGTGGAACAGCCATTCCATCGTTTTCAAGGCTGTTACAAATAGATGAGGAGCGTACCAAGATGATTGCCATGACCTCTGTTGAGGCGCAAAGCCGCTTTGGTGAATTGATTGATCGGGCGCAGCGGGAGCCGGTTTCGGTCACACGGCGTGGGCGGACGGTCGCCTACGTGGTGTCGGCGCATGACATGCTGGCGCTCTCTAACGTGGAGGCACGACGCAGCGCTGCCGCGCGGTGGTACTCACAGTATCGCGCGAGCGTTGGTGCGCTGCCCGAGCAGATGAAGGCGGCTCAAGCGCTCACCGATGAGGACGTAAATCAGCTCGTGCATGAGCTTCGATAGGCGGATCGTTTTTGACACGGGCGTGCTGGTGAGCGCCGCGTTGCGTCCGGCGTCGGTGCCTGCGCTCGCCCTTGAGAAAGGTTTTTTGAACTTTGACGTCTGCGTTTCGAACGCAACCCTCGGTGAGCTTTGCGAGGTGTTGATGCGGGAAAAGTTTGCCGCCTATGCCCCTGAGTCGGCACGCCGTCAATTCTTGGCGGGCGTTACTGAACGTGCGATTAAGCTTAACGTGCGTTCCCGCGTGAGCGATTGTGCCGACGAGAAGGACAACAAGTTTTTGGAACTGGCACTTGATTGCGAGGCAGAGCTGATCGTTGCCAGCGACGCGCACTTGACCACGCTACATCCGTGGCGCAATATTCCGATCATGCCGCCATCTGCGTTTTTGGTTGGGGTGCGAGGGTAGTGGCGTAGATGCCGTCACGCGCGGCCCGCTGATCCCCCACCGCTCTTGCGGCGCGCGGCGTTCGCGGCGCGATTGCGCTTGACGCTGACGGCGGCTAAGGCACGAAGGCACCTGTCACCCTGAGCCCCGTCTGACCACGCCGTTTTGTGATCGTGTTATCGCTACTTTACGCCGCACGGCTGTTGTGGGAGCGATTCCATCGCGATGGGTGTTTCGCAAACCCTATCGCGGTGGAACCGCTCCCACAGACAGGAACTACGCCGCCTTGCGTTGTTTAGCGTACAGAAACTCCACCACGGCCTTGCGGTAATGGTGGTAGTCGGTATCCTCGGCCAGTGCTAAACGATCTCTTGGTTTCGCCAATTTCACTTCGAGAATTTCGCCGATGGTGGCAGCTGGACCGTTGGTCATCATTACGATTTTGTCGGATAGCAATACTGCTTCGTCAACATCGTGTGTGACCATTACGACCGTTGATTGGGTATCGGCGACGATTCGCATTAGTTCGTCCTGCAAGTGAGCGCGCGTCAATGCATCGAGTGCGCCGAACGGCTCGTCCAACAACAACACAGCAGGCTCTATGGATAGCGCTCGTGCGATACCGACGCGTTGTTTCATGCCGCCAGAAATTTCGTTCGGGTGCTTGTGCATGGCGTGCGTGAGGCCGACCATTTTTAGGGCTGCCTCAGTGCGTGCGTTGAGTTGCGGCTTCTTTTCTGTCGCACCAAATACGCGCTCGACCGCAAGATAAACGTTGTCAAAACAAGTGAGCCACGGCAGTAGCGAATGGTTTTGAAACACTACGCCACGATCCGGGCCAGGGCCTGAAATTTCGCGACCTGCGCAAACGAGTACGCCGCTGCTGGCAACGTCGAGTCCGGCGATCAGATTGAGCAGCGTTGACTTACCGCAGCCCGAATGGCCAATCAGTGAAATAAATTCACCGCGCTGCACGCGCAAATTGATGTCGCGAATAGCGATAAATTCGCCCTGCTTGGTGTTGAATCGCTTGTCGACGTTATCGACGACTAGATGAAAGGGATTTGCCATTGTCAGTTTTCCTTTTTCACTCAATCGAATTGAAAGCGTTTGGCGATCCAGATCAACACTTGCTCAAGCACCAATCCGACGATGCCGATGGTGAAGATGGCGATGATGATGTGTTCCATCACGAGGTTGTTCCACTCGTCCCAAAGCCAGAAGCCAATGCCTACGCCGCCTGTGAGCATTTCTGCGGCGACGATCACCAGCCACGCAACACCAATTGAGAGTTTCACGCCAGTCAACATGTACGGCAGCACGGCCGGGAAAAGAATCTTAGTGAACACTTTCCACTCAGACAAATTAAGCACCCGCGCGACGTTTAAATAGTCTTGCGGAATGCGTTGCACGTCGGTGGCGGTGTTGATAATCATCGGCCAAATAGAGCAGATAAAAATCACCCAAATCGCGGCGGGGTTGGCGGCCTTAAACACCATCAATCCAATCGGCAACCATGCGAGCGGTGACACCGGACGCAGGATGCTGATGATGGGCGAGGTCATGCGATCTAGCGTCACAAACCGCCCAATCATGCAGCCCGCTGGAATGCCCACCAGGGCCGCCAAACCAAAGCCCAAACCCACGCGCTGTAATGAGGCTATAAAGTTCCAGCCAATGCCTTGATCGTTCGGGCCTTTGCGGTAGAAGGGGTCGCTGTAGAGCTTCACCGCGCTGTCCCACACCTTCGCTGGGCCAGGAAAGTTGGTGACGATTTGCGAGACGCCCTGCCACAGCAGCAAAAACAAAATGATGCCGACCAAGCCTGGCACCACACGCTGAACAAACCCCGCCAATTGCTCGCGACGACGGCGTGCAGTGGCCTGCGTTTGCGCATCGCGCTCGTTGCTGGCTTTCAGTTGCGCCTCGGTGCGGGCGGGTGTTTCGACCGCGAGTTCCGGCGCCGGTGTGGCAGACGCCACCGGGTCGCCAGAGGTTGACATGACGGTGTCCAATGTCAACGTTGCGCTCATCGATTTTTTCCTCTTTAGCGTGCAGTGTGATGGGCGTTAGACCTTGATCTTGAAGCTGTCGGCGTAGCCCTTGGGATTGCTGCCATCCCACACCACACCGTCGATCAGTTTTGATGAGCGCATATCGCTCTTGGGTACGGTGACCTTGGCGGCGGTGGCCGCTTTTTTGTAGAGATCAATCTTATTTATTGATTTCGCGATGGCCAAATAATCGGGATGTTCTTTGAGCAAGCCCCAGCGTTTGTGCTGCGTCAAGAACCACATGCCGTCGGACAAGTACGGGTAGTTGACGGCACCGTCTTTATGGAATTTCATCGCGTTGGCGTCGGTCGATTTTTTGCCGTTGCCGTTGTCGTATTTGCCTTCCCAACGGTCTTCGATGACTTCCATTGCGGTGTTGACGTAGGCTTTGTCCGCGAGAATCGTTGCCGTTTTTTTCTTGTCGACTTCCTGATCGATGAAGCGTGACGCTTCAAGAATCGCCGCGACCATGGCTCGCGCAGTATTCGGCTTCTTTTTGGTGAATTCGTCGGTGGTGCCGAGCACTTTTTCGGGGTGATCGAGCCAGATTTCTTGCGTCGTGGTCGCTGTGTAACCAATCTTGTCAAAGATGGCGCGGGCATTCCACGGCTCGCCAACACAGTAACCGTCCATATTGCCGACGCGCATGTTCGCGACCATTTGTGGTGGCGGTACGGTGATGACCTTGGCGTCTTGCATCGGATTGATGCCGTTTGCTGCAAGCCAGTAATAAAGCCACATCGCGTGGGTGCCGGTCGGGAAGGTTTGCGCGAAGGTGTATTCGCGTTTTTCCTTTTTCATGAGCGCAGCGAGCGAAGGGCCATCAACCGCTCCTTTGTCTTTCAACTGATTGCTGACCTTGATCGCCTGACCGTTGTTATTCAGATTCATGAGCACAGCCATGTCTTTTTTCGGGCCGCCGATGCCGAGATGTACGCCGTAAATTAAGCCGTACAGAACATGAGCCGCGTCAAGTTCGCCGTTCACCAGTTTGTCGCGCACCGACGCCCAGCTCGATTCTTTGCTGACCACAAATTTGACGCCGTATTTCTCGTCCAATTTCAACACCGACGCCATCACCACGCTCGCGCAATCGGTGAGCGGGATGAAGCCGATCTTCACCTCTTTCTTTTCCGGCGCGTCGGAGCCCTGCGCCCATGCACCTTGACGCACCATTGGATGCACCAGCGACATCAGGCTGGCTGCCCCGGTAGCCTGAATGATTTTTCGACGGCCTGCGGACTTCGGCGCGGCGCTATTTACGTCAATGACAGTTGCGGAAATGTGGGTTGTGTCTACATCGCGCAAGGCGGACTCCATAAAAGAAAAAGGGGCGCGCTACCGGTTGGTTGCGAGCCCCTGTGCTCAAAGTAAAGCGAGTTGTTCGGACTGGAGAGACTCTGATGATCGCCATTGATCACCACACGCGCTACTAGCGAGAGTCGTGCCCACGCGCGGTCGTTGGTCAATGCGTGCGGTTGCGCACCAAATCAACGCGACCCGTTCGCTTGCAGCGCGCGCTATGCACCAGCAAGCAGACGCTCCGCGACTTCAGCCAACGAGCAGCGCTCACGCATCGCCTGAGTACGCAGCGCAGCGTACGCATCCGGCTCGCTCATGCCGCGCCGCCGCAGCAGAGCTTTAGCTTGGGCAACGGTACGTTCGCGCGCCTGCTCAGCTTGCTCGGTAAACGTCGCGCGACGTGCAGCGGCGATCTGGGCAATCTGCAAGTGATCCTGCTTGAATCGCTCCAGCGCCACATCAATCACCGAGCGCAAGCGTTTGGGCTGCATGCCGGCGACCACGTACGCCGACACGCGCGCCCGCATCGCAGCGCGCACTGCCACGGGATCGTCGTCTTCAGTGAACACCACAATGGGGCGTTCGCGAAATTGCGAGTTCACGCAAATTTGCTCAACCACGTCGCGCGCCGCGCCGTCGGCGCCGATTAGGATCAGCTCAGGGTTCCAGCGCTCGACCTCAGCTTGCAGCGTCAGCGCGCTGACGGCCATGCTGCGCACGATGTAGCCCTCTGCTGCCAGCACCGACTCGACGGCGGGCAGGTCATGTTGGGTGTTGTGCAGAAGAAGGACGCGCAATTTGACGGCTCATTTTCGAGCCCCAACGGCACCACGTGGCGACATTCAGGGCAGATTGCTGAAGACAGCAATAACCGTGCAATGGGTGACCAAATATCGTCGCGCCCGTTTAAGCTGCAACAGCTTTTCTCTGAAATTCCCATTGCAAATGGGCTGTATAGATAATTCATCAATAGTCGACTATAAAAAATTATTGATCCTAGCCCCTATTAAATAAGGATCACAAGTAAAAGCTGTTGTTTTCAAACGTGACATGTCGCAAATAGGCGACGGCGTTGTGACACTGCTACAACAGACAGAGACGCCTGTGGATTTGCTGTTCATTGGACTTTTTTAGCGCAATTTCCTGTGGCTATAATCAAATGGTCAACTTAGAGCTTATGGCGCGTGAGAGACCCTCGCTCGGTATAGTCTCTAAGGTGATTTAGTTAGAATTAACAGCAATTTGAGGCCGGGGCAAAACCCCGGCTTTTTTTTACCTGCTTTTTTTACACACCCAAAAAATCAAGGATTTAGCGCGGATTGTGAAAGCAACACTTTCACAGCCAACGATCGCGACACTCGCGTTGTCGTCGCTATGCCGGCGCGTTGGTTAAGCGTTAACGCTACGAGAAGTTTGCGCAATTAAGCTCCGTAATTTGTCGCCTTATCGCGGGTCGTACATCACGCCGAAAACAGCGCAATCGACTCCACATGCGCCGTGTGCGGAAACATATTGGCCACGCCCGCGCCGCGCAACCGATAGCCTTTAACGTTCACCAAAATGGCCGCGTCGCGAGCCAACGTAGACGGGCTGCAACTCACGTAGACGATGCGCTGCAAGCGACCGGTTGAAGCCTCAGGAAGCGCGTTAACCACCGCCACTGCGCCATCGCGCGGCGGGTCAATCAGCAATTTGTTGAGGTTTGGCAGGCTGTCAAACCAGTCGTCTTTGATCTCAAACAGGTTTGCGACCGCAAAATCTGTCTTCTCAGTTAGGCCGTTGCCGGCCGCGTTGCTGCGAGCACGGGCAATCAGCGAGGCTGAGCCTTCGATACCGAACGTAAACCCGGCACGCTGCGCAACCGGCAACGTGAAATTGCCCAAACCGCAGAACAAATCACCCACGCGATCAGTGGCCTGCAAGTCCAGCAACTGCACCGCGCGGCGCACCAGCATGGCATTGATGTGCGGATTGACCTGTGTGAATTCGGTCGGCTGAAAGCGGTAGCGCAGGCCGAACTCGGTCAGCGTGTAGCCCAGCGTATTCGCCTCGCCCGGCAAAGGATGCGCCGTCTCCGGGCCTTTCGGCTGCAAGTACCACTGCACGCTGTGAACGGCTGCAAACGCACGCAACGCGTCAACATCGGCCTCCGGCAGCGGCTCCATGTGGCGCAACACCAGCATCGGCAGCCCGTCGCCTTCCGCGTACTCAATCTGCGGCAAACGATCGCGCAAAGTCATGCCGCCGATCAACGCTCGCAGCGGCATGAGCAGCGCCGAAACGTGCGGCGGCAGCACATGGCATTCGCGCATGTCGGCGACAAAGCTCGATTTTTTCTCATGAAAACCGACCAGCACAGTGTCTTTTTTGGTGACATAACGCACCGAAATCCGCGCCCGATGTCGATAGCCCCAATGTGGCCCTTCAATCGCCGGAAACACCAGCTCTGGGCGCACCTTGCCGATGTGGCGCAAGTTGTCCTCCAGCACCCGCTGCTTGGCGGCAAGCTGGGCGCGCGGTTCGAGATGCTGCATGCTGCACCCGCCACAAACACCAAAGTGCGGGCACAGCGGCGTCACTCGAAACGGACTGGCTTTAACCACCCGCTCGACCACCGCCTTCTCAAAACTGGGCTTTGATCGCGTGATGCGCGCTTCTACGATTTCACCGGCCAAAGCACCATCGACAAACACCGCCTTGCCTTCATTGCGGGCTATTCCCTGGCCTTCGTGGTCGATCGATTCAATGGCGAGGGTCAGTGGCATAGCGGCAATTCGTTGTAACAAGGTCGTAAGGGCGGTGTCGCCTGCGGAGCCCTGATTTTAGGCGGCAGCGAGAACGCGTCCCTCGCCCCCTAAAATCTATTGAAATGCCAACCCTCCTCGCCATCGAATGTTCAAGCCACGTTAATGCGGTGGCGTACGTTCACGACACTGATCGCCCCGATGAGTGGTTCGGTGAGATTTCGCGTGACGGCGTGAAAGCCCCGATGTGGCTACTGCCCGCTATTGAGCGGGTGCTGGAGAAGGCGAACGCAGCCAAGACGGGCGTCGACATTGTGGCCTTCGGTGCTGGGCCAGGCTCGTTCACCGGCGTGCGTACCGCCTGCGCGACGGCGCAGGCGCTCGCGTATGCGTGGCAAGCTTCGCTGATCGCCGTGGACTGTCTGGAGGCGCTGGCTGCGGCCTCTGACCTCGCTCAGGTTGACGTGGTGCTCGACGCACGGATGAATGAGCTGTATGCGGCTTCGTTCGCACAATCTCCAAGCGGCGAGCTGACTCGCATTTCTGCCACCGCGCTCGTAGGTATCGGCGCGCTTATCGGCCGCGACGGCGCGATGTTGTTGGGATCGGGCGCGCATCTCGTCGCGTCGGCAAATGCAGAAACCACCATCGGCGCAGAAGACCGCTGGGCGTACGGCGTAGCGCGCGTTGCGATAGCAAAATTCGCCAGAAACGAGATTACTGATCCGCAATGCGCCGAGCCGATTTACGTGCGCAACAACGTGGCTCAGACCGAGGCGCAGCGCGCGGCCAATGCCCTTGTCGGTGCCCGCGCATGAGCTCCCTCAGCTTCGCCACTGCAACGATTGCGTTGATGCAGCCGGAGGATCTTCCGGCGGTCATTGAGATCGAGCACCAATCAAATTCGCATCCGTGGACGGAGCGCAATTTTCGCGACGCGATAACGTCGGGTTACCTGAGTCTAGTGGCGCGTGAACACGGGCAGGTCTGCGCATTTGCGATCGCACGAACGCTTGTTGACGAA
>JANNYE010000086.1:0-21560 GCA_031409935.1 Burkholderiales bacterium
AGAAGCGCTACTAAGTTACGACCGGGCGCTGTTGAAAATGAAACGAGGATTGCCGTTCCCCGTACTCAAACCGGAGGTTTGGACGGCTACAGCTTTTGGCTGAAAGCCTTATTTCAATTGGGCATAGAGGTGGTTATTGACTTTAGTCGATAAGTGGTCAAATTGCGCGCTATGCCCAATTGAAATGGGCGTTTCACGATAAAGCTGATACCGGATTTTGCCCTCTCTCGCCCAACCCGCCGTCATTCTCGCGAAGCGGGAATCCAGCTCGTAATCCATGCGTAGCGCAAAACAAACATATCCGTCTGCCAACATCCCGCTCATGCCGCGGGGCAGTCACTTTCTTTTGCTTCGCCAAAAGCAAGTAACCAAAGAAAAGGCGACCCCGACGATTGGCCTATTCCTGCGATGCTCAGAAAAAAGCGGAACGAAAAAAACTCGCTTCGCTCAGACTGTTTTTCGTTCTGATCGCTTTTTTCTTCCGCTTCTCGGGGCCAATCAACGGGGACCCGTCGAACCGATATTTGATCGCTTCGCGATGAGGGTGACGATGCACGCATACGAGCTTTCGAGCCACGTCGTGCTTCTTGCCATACGGACTCCATCACCGTATAAGAACAATATCCGTGGCAAATCATGATTTGCAACATCAAAAAGTTATACGCGCGAAGCGCGTATAAAGCACTTTATGCGTGAGAAATAGATGAGCACCTACCTCTACACATGGAATCCGAAGCTTTGGAAATGGGTTGATCAACCAGAAGCAATTTGTCGTATCGGAGAGGGTGAACAATACGACATGTACTGGAGTTGCGGTAACACCAAAAAAATTGCCGTCGGCGATACCTTTTTCCTAATTAAGCTTGGTGTAGAACCCAAAGGAATTATTGGCTGTGGCTATGTCTCTTCGTTGCCCTACCCGCTCCCACACTGGGACGAGAAAAAGTCAAAGGAGGGCTTAACCGCTTTGCGAACCGACCTGCTGTTCAAGACGTTGTCCGAGACGCCTATTATTTCCATTGAACAGTTACAGAGTCAGTATCCCGCCTACAACTGGTCGCCGCAAGCAAGCGGCCTATCGGTTCCAGAACCAATCGCCAGCGAACTATTTGCCCATATCCAAGCGAGTCCAGTGTTTGGCTTTTCAATTCCTACGGCAAACGAGGTTCACCTCTACGCCGAAGGAAAGAGCAAGACAGTCACCACCAAGACCTATGACAGAAGCCCTCTCGCTCGCCAAGCGTGCATAGAGCACTACGGCCATACCTGTTGCGTATGCGGATTCAACTTTGAAATGGCGTATGGTCAGCTAGGCGCAAACTACATAGAGGTTCATCACTTGAAGCCCGTTGCCGACATCGGCGAGGAGTACTTGATTGACCCTATAAAAGACTTAAGGCCAGTTTGCGCAAATTGCCATCGCATGCTTCATAAGCAGCGTCCGCCGCTTGCAGTTGAAGAGCTGCTCACGGATAACAGTGCGCTCCAGTGGACGCTACGCGATAAAGCTGCGCCGCGCCCCTGAGCTTCACGTTAACGGCGCAGTAGCCTGTCGCAGTCCCCATCGCGAAGCGATCAAATTTCAGTTCGATGGGTCCCCGTTGATTGGCCCCGAGAAGCGGAAGAAAAAAGCGATCAGAACGAAAAACTGTTTGAGCGATAGCGAGTTTTTTTCGTTCCGCTTTTTTCTGAGCATCGCAGGGATCAGGACAATCGTCGGGGTCGCCTTTTTTTGGTTACTTTTTTTGGCGAAGCAAAAAAAGTGACTGCCCCGCGGCATGAGCGGGATCGTGGCAGACGGAGAGGTGTTCGATTTGCGCTTCGCGCGGCTTACGCACTGGATTCCCGCCTTCGCGGGAATGACGACAGGGCGAAGGGGAGAGGGACAGAACCCCGCATGCGGCAGTGGGATTGCCGCCATAATCCCCTCATGTCTACTCCCCTCTCCGGCCTCCGTGTTCTCGATCTAACTCGCCTGCTCCCTGGCCCGGCTTGTACCCGCATGCTGGCTGAGTGGGGCGCGGAGGTCGTGAAGATTGAGCCGCTTGAGGGTGACTATGCCAATCGTCTTGGCTTGCCGCCCGATGCGCCACCTGAGCAAATTGCGCCGCTCTACTCCATCGTCAATCGTGGCAAATCGTTTGAGCGTCTGGACTTGAAGTCTGATGCGGGCCGTGCGCGATTGCTGGCTTTGGTGGCTAATAGTGATGTGCTAGTTGAAGGTTTTCGTCCTGGCGTGATGGCACGTCTTGGGCTGGATTACGAGACTTTGCGTGAGCACAATGCGGCACTCGTTTACTGCGCGATCACGGGCTATGGCAGCACCGGCCCGTGGGCGATGCGGGCGGGGCATGACATCAATTATTTGGCGGTGAGTGGCGTGCTCGATCAGGTCGGCGAGCGCGGTCGTCCGCCCTCAATCTCTAACTGGCAGATTGCTGATCTGGCGGGTGGCGCGCTGGCTGCGGCGGCGCGGATTTGTGCGGCGTTGGTGCAGGCTAAAGCGACGGGCGTCGGTTCGTTTGTCGATGTGTCGATGACGCATGAGGTGGCGCGGCTCAACGTAATTGCTGAGCATGGTTTGGCGCTTGATGCGGCCAAACCGCGCGGTGAAGATTGGTTGACCGGTGGCTGGCCCTGTTACGCAATCTACCGCACGTCGGACGAGCGCTTCATGGCGGTTGGCGCGCTGGAGGAAAAGTTCTGGCATGGCCTGTGCGACGCGCTACACATGCCGCATTTGAAGGCGCTGGGATGCTCCGAGGGCGTGGTTGCGATGCGGGTGCGCAAGGAGCTGGCCGATTGCTTTGCCGCACACACGCTTGCCTACTGGACTGAAATCTTCGATGCTTTGGACTGTTGCGTGACGCCGGTGCTTACACTTGCTGAAGCAAAACAACATCTACTTTTCAAGGAGCCCACATGACACCATCTAACGCAAACCAGGGTAAGGTCGCCATCATCACCGGCGCGTCGGCAGGCATCGGTAAGGCCGCTGCTGTCGCGTTGCTGAAGGCAGGCTTCAGCGTGGCTTTCGCGGGACGTCGTCAGGCAGAGCTTGAGGCGGCGGTAGCCTCTGCGGGCGACCATGCGGTGCGTGGCATCGCAGTGGTGACCGATGTAGGCGACCCTGTCTCAGTGAAAGCATTGTTTGAAAAGACCGTCGCTGCGTTTGGTCGCGTTGACGTGATCTTTAACAACGCGGGTATTGGTGCGCCTGCTGTGATGCTGGAAGACATCACCATTGAGCAGTGGAAAGCCGTGGTGGACACCAATTTATCGGGCGCGTTTTATTGCACGCAGGAGGCGTTTCGCGTGATGAAGGCGCAGACGCCGCGCGGCGGTCGCATCATTAATAACGGCTCAATCTCCGCCTATGCGCCGCGCCCGAACAGCTCGCCGTACACGTCGACCAAACACGCGATTACCGGGCTCACCAAAACGACGTCGCTCGATGGTCGCAAGTACGACATCGCGTGCAGTCAAATTGATATCGGCAACGCCGCCACCGAGATGACCGAGCGCATGGCCAAGGGCGTGATGCAGGCCAACGGTGAAATGATGATCGAGCCGCGCATGGATGTGCGCCATGTGGCGGACGCCGTCGTGCACATTGCCAACCTGCCGCTGGAGGCGAACGTGCAGTTCATGACCATTATGGCAACGAAGATGCCTTTCGTCGGGCGCGGATAAAGCTCGATTGCGCTACTCGGCGCGAGGCGAGCTCTCGCGCATACTTTTTCTCGCTTTTGAGCGATAGAGCGCGCGATCTGCCTCCCGCAAGGCCGTGGCAAATTCGCCATTCACGCTGGCAAATCGTGCGGAGCCGTGGCTGACTTCGCATGACACCGCTACCGGCGAGACAATCTCTAGTCGGGTCGGCAATTGCTGTTTCAGCGCGATGATCCACTCGTTTGAAAACGAGCGCGATGCCACCGTTTCCACCACGCAAAATTCGTCGCCACCGAGCCGCGCGATGATGGCACCTTCGGGTGCGGTGGCGCGCAGTGCCTGCGCGAAAGTCTTCAACAAAATGTCACCCGCTTCGTGACCGAAGCCGTCGTTGACGCGCTTGAAATGGTCGATGTCAAACACGGTGACCGCGCCGCGTTGCGCGTCCGGCCACGCGTTGAGCGCATCGCGCAGTCCGAGGCGGTTATGCACGCCGGTCAGCGTGTCTTCGGTGGCGAGCTTCCTCAGCAGGGTTTGCTTTTCAGCGAAACATATCAGCAAAATGCCCGACAAATAGGCCAAGATCAGCAGGCCGCTAACGCCGTACACCAGCGCGTTGATGGGGCTTGGTATCACCGCCGTTAACGGCGTGCCCGACACAATAACAATGACGCCACGCACCACCAGAAATATCATCAGCAGGATGTTGATGCCGAGCAGATAGCGCGCTGGAAAATGGTAATAACCGTGGTCAAGTAGCCGAAGCGCCGTCACATTTCGCCACGTCACTACCAACAAACAGGCAAGCTGGACGAACGCGCGGCCCGCCAAGCTCGGCCAGATGAACACAAAGATAATGCTGCCGAGCACTGACAACAAAATGATCGGTACGGTTTGAAAAAAAGAAATCGGGCGGTCGACCACATGACGCATTCCCACCAAAAACAGGCAGGCACCGGTGACGGCGAGCGGGTTGCTGATGGCGATTGCCCACGCCGGTGACACCAACGCCTGCGCAATGTTCAACGTGTAGCCCAAGGTGATGCAACAGGCTGCGGCGACCCACCACGACAATGAGCGCGTCCAGTCGCCGACCCGCGCTAGCAGGGCGATCACCGCCGTCACCGCGATTGCTGCCAACCCGAAGGCAAAGCCCACGGTGACGGGGTCAACTTGAGTGAGCCAGACCACTGAACGCTAAACGCTAAACGCTACGCAAACAGCGAGTCAAGCGACGGGTCGGTAAAGTCGTCAATCACGTGCGTGACGTGGGCGACGGCCTCACCCATCGATGCGACCTGCGCGCGCGACAAAGTGGTGGTGACGACCACGCAGCTCATGCCCGCCCGCCGTGCCGCCTCGATGCCTGCGGGCGCGTCTTCGAACACCACGCAATCGGCGGGCGCCGCGCCCAGTTTTTCTGCAGCCGTAAGAAAAATTTCAGGATCAGGTTTGCCGCGCGACACGTCGACCGCACCGACCACCGTCTGAAAATAGTCCCGCAGCTGCAATCCGTCGAGCACCAGATCAACGTTGCCCGGCGGTGCCGCCGTGCCTACCGCGCGCCGGTAGCCCGCATCCAGCGTGCGTTGCAGAAAAGGCACCGCGCCGTTAATCGTGGTTAGGACGGGTCGATACAACTCGCGGTAATGCGCTTCTTTTTTCTCGGACGCAGCGAGTAATTTATCCAACGGGAAGTCGTGCCCGAGCAATCGGGGTAGGATTTCGCGGTTGGTGAGCCCAGCTGACCATTGAAAAAAATCGTCGCGATTGACGGTGATGCCCATGTCTGAAAACAGCGCGTCCCAGGCCAGCTGGTGGTAGGGCATGGTGTCGGCTAGGGTGCCGTCCATATCGAAAATAAAGGCACGCACTTGTCCACTCTCTGCAACAAAAAATCGTTAAAAATCGATGAAACCAAAGCTGGATAGGGATTTCCGCGTTGACAGCACTGTAACTCCTAAGCATAATCCATGGGTTTTTCTCACGGAGGATATCCACACATGAAACTTACAAATAAATTCGCATTAGCAGCAGTTGCCGTTGCAGTAGCCGCTGGTCTCGCCGCTTGCGGCAAAAAAGAAGAGCCAAAAGCTGCGGCACCCGCCGCTGCTCCGGCTGCTGCTGAGGTCGTTGTAAAAATCGGCCACGTTGGCCCAACGTCCGGTCAGATTGCCCACCTTGGCAAAGACAACGAAAACGGTGCTCGCTTGGCCGTTGAAGAAGCCAACGCCCGTGGCGTCATGGTTGATGGCAAAAAAGTCAAAATCGAGCTGTTGACCGAAGACGACGCAGCTGACGGCAAGCAAGCCACCCAAGTCGCCCAAAAATTGATGGACGCTAAGGTTGTTGGCGTGATTGGTCACCTGAACTCAGGCACCTCGATCCCGGCCTCCGCGATTTACAACACGGCTGGTGTTGCTCAAATCTCCCCATCCGCCACCAACCCAAAGCTGACCAATCAGGGCTTCAAGGGCGTGTTCCGTATGGTCGCCAATGACATCGCCCAAGGTACCGCTATCGGTAACTACGCAGTCAAGGGCATGGGCGGCAAGAAAATCGCCATCATCGATGACAAAACCGCCTACGGCGTAGGTTTGGCTGACGAAACCGAGAAGGCCGTCAAAGCCGCCGGTTCCGCCATCGTGATCCGCGAAGCGCTTGCCAACGAGAAAGAGCAAGATTTCAAAGGCGTGCTGACCAAAGTCAAAGCCAAGAACCCTGACGTGATCGTCTTTGGCGGCATGGATGCTCAAGCAGGCCCGATGGTCAAGCAGATGAAAGCCCTTGGCATCAAGGCCAAGTTCATCTCTGGCGACGGCGCAAAATCGGCTGAGCTGATTAAGCTCGCCGGTGACGCAGGCGAAGGCGTGTACGCGACCGAAGCCGGTCTGCCAAAAGAGAAAATGCCACAGGGCCAAGCTTTCTACGACAAGTTCAAAGCTAAGTTCGGTGCTGATGTGCAGGTTTACGCACCGTTCACGTATGACGCTGCCAACGTGCTCATCGCTGCTATCTCAAAGGTCGGTACCGATCCAGCCAAAATCGTTGCTGCGGTCGCCGCAACGTCGATGGACGGCGTGACCGGCAAGATCGCATTTGATGAAAAAGGCGACATCAAAGATGGCGCGGTCACCGTTTCGGTCATCAAAGGTGGCAAATGGGAAACCGTACAAATCGTTGGTGGCCCTAAAGAAGCAGCACCCGCCGCTGCTGCACCGGCACCTGCCGCTGCCGCTCCAGCCGCACCCAAGAAGCCCTAACGTAAGTTAGTGGCCTCGAAAAACGGCACCTTCGGGTGTCGTTTTTTTTGCCTCAACACGATATGGCTTTTCGCTGAAATAGCCTATTTAAAAGGGTTACACTCGTAAATTAGGTAATATCGATAATTGATATTATGCGCGCCAGTGCCCCGTAAATTGGGCGTTTATGTAAAAAGCTGCATACGTTTCACCCGTAGCTTGCGGTCTAAATCGGCAGCAGCCCTCCGTCCTTCACGGCTTCGATCACTGCGTAGGTTCGCGTTTCGCGAACACCGGGGAATTGCCACAGGCAGCGGCTCGCGAACTCGCGGTAAGCCTCCATGTCGCGCACCCGCAGTTTGATCAGGTAGTCAAATCCACCGGCCACCATGTGGCATTCGCTGATCTCGGGATGCGTGAGCACCGCCGCCTTGAACGCATCAAAAATATTGGGCGTGGTGCGGTCAAGCAGCACCTCGACAAACACCGTCATCCCGCAGCCAAGCTTGGTCGGGTTTAGTTTCGCCTCGTAGCCCACGATGAACCCTTCGCGCTGCAGTCGCTGCGTGCGCGCCAGCACGGCAGTGGGCGACAGCGACACGGTCTCGGCGAGCTTCAAATTGCTGATGCGACCATCGCGTTGCAGAGCAATCAAAATCCTTCGGTCAATGGCGTCAATTTCGGACATATGTTTTCTAAACGGTATGGGCGTATCGTAGGCGCTGTGAAAGCGGCGAAAGCGCCATGGTTCATACGCCGGACGTTCACGGCTCTGGCCGCTCCAACAGAGTCTGTCCATTCGTGTTGAGTATCAGGCGATTGAACCAAATAATTAGTCAAAATATCATCAAATTTTAGTGAGTAAAGAGCCAAAAACAAAAATAACATAGTGACTTATTCAGTAATTTCAGAGCCCAGACCTTCCGGCTCTGATACCAAGCGAGTCATCATGCGCCTTCCCTATCCGTACCGTGAAGAACTGGCGATTGTTCGCCGCAACGTCGCCAGCGCCGCCTGCACGCTCGACTGGCCCAAGGTGATCGAAGCCGCTCGACCGTGGGTGGCCGCCGTGCGCGACAACCCGCCGCCGTTCTGGGCGATGGAGAGTCTGCTCAAGGAATATCCCATTTCCAAGCCCGAAGGCCTCGCACTAATGCGGCTTGCTGAAGCGCTGTTAAGGGTGCCCGACTCGGCCACCGCCATCGCGCTCACCGCCGATCAACTCGGCCGCGCCGACTTCGAAGGCAACGGCGATGGAGTGATGTCGCGGCTTTCAAACTCGGTGATCGCGTTGTCGAAAAAAACGCTGCCAGACGCTGAACATCCGCCCGGTTTATTCGGCAAGCTGGGCGCCAAAACGGTAGTCGCGGCAACGGTGCGCGCGGTGCAGTTGCTGGCCAAACAGTTTGTGCTGGGGCAAACCATTGAGGAGGCTATTGCTGAGGCGAAATCGCAACGCAAAGAGTCCAGCTACCTGCGTTTCAGCTTCGACATGCTCGGCGAAGGCGCGCGCACCATGGAGGACGCGGATCGTTATTTTGCGAGCTACGAGCATGCAATCAAAAATCTCGCCAAGGCGCACGCTACGTCACCCCCGCAAGGCCCTGAAGACTCAGACGGCATCTCAATCAAGCTCTCCGCGCTGCATCCGCGTTACGAAGATGCGCAGCATGATCGCGTGATGACGGAACTGGTGCCGCGCGTGTGGCAACTCTGCGAACTGGCCGCTGCCGCGCAGATCAACTTGACCATTGATGCCGAAGAGGTGGATCGACTCGAACTTTCGCTCGATGTGTTTGAAGCATTGCTCAAACGGGTGCAGGACAAGTGTCCGCAATGGCGTGCGGACGGACGCGCGCCGTGGAACGGATTGGGCTTGGCCCTGCAGGCTTATCAAACCCGCTCGCTCGAACTCATCGAGCACGTCGGCGCACTGGCGCGTCTTTACAACGTGCGCCTCATGTGTCGTCTGGTCAAGGGCGCGTACTGGGACAGCGAGATCAAGCGCGCACAGGAAATGGGCATGGCAGCCTATCCGGTGTTCACGCAAAAAGTGCACTCCGATTCGAGCTATCTTGCCTGCGCCGCGTCATTGCTTAAGCAAAAGGATGTGTTCTTTCCGCAATTTGCAACGCACAACGCAGGCACTATCGCCGCGATTTTTCAGATGGCCACGCAGTTTGACGCGCCTTTCGAATTGCAAAGATTGCACGGCATGGGCACCGGCGTATATCGCGAACTTTTCCGCACCAGCAAAGGCAGTAATTCGACGCAAACACTGCGTGTCTATGCGCCCGTCGGTTCGCACGGCGATCTGCTCGCCTACCTCGTGCGTCGCCTGTTGGAGAACGGTGCCAACTCATCGTTTGTGCATCAACTCTCCGACGACGATGTGCCCGTTGAAGCGTTGCTCGCGTCGCCACTTTACGCGGCGGAAACTAGCGATCTGCCGTTGCCCAAAGACATCTTGCTGCCTCGCGCCAACAGCGCCGGCGTTGATCTCACGGTTGAGACGATGCGCGCGCCACTGCTAGCTGCCTTGGCTACAACGCAAATAACGCGGCCGGCAGATTCATCGATGATCGAGGCGACCGAGGCGATAAGAACCGCCCATGTCGCCTTCAAAACATGGCGCGATGTTCCGGTTGCCAATCGCGCAGCCACGCTGCGCCTTGCCGCTGACAAACTACAAAACGAGTTACCGCGATTCTGCGCGCTGCTCGTCAATGAAGCCTTTAAAACCTGGGGCGATGCGGTATCGGAGGTTCGCGAAGCGATCGACTTTCTGCGTTACTACGCGGACGAGGCGGAGCGCGTTTGCGCGCCGATCACGCTTCCCGGCCCAACGGGTGAGAGCAATAGGCTGTATCCCCGTGGTCGCGGCGTGTGGGTGTGCATCAGTCCGTGGAACTTTCCGCTGGCGATTTTTATGGGCCAGGTCGCGGCGGCGCTGGTTACAGGCAATACGGTGGCTGCCAAGCCTGCCGAGCAAACGCCAGTGGTGGCACTCGAAGCCGTCATGTTGCTGCGCGCAGCAGGCATTCCGGCTGACGCATTGCAAGTTGTTGTGGGGCTCGGTGAGACCGTGGGTGCGGCGCTGGTCGCGCACCCGAACGTGGCGGGCGTGGTGTTCACCGGCTCGACTCAAGTGGCAAAAATTATCCAGCGCAGCCTCGCCAACAAGGACGGGCCCATCGTGCCGCTAATCGCCGAAACCGGCGGGATCAACGCCATGCTGGTGGACTCGACCGCGTTGCCCGAGCATGTGGTGGACGCAGTGGTGCAGTCCGCGTTTCGATCAGCAGGGCAGCGCTGCTCGGCGCTGCGTCTGCTGTGCCTGCATGACGAGATTGCCGACAAGGTGATTCACATGTTGCACGGCGCGGCACAAGAACTCATGGTCGGCGACACACAGTATTTGGCCACCGATGTGGGGCCATTGATTGATCGGGATGCGTTTGATGGCATCAGTGCGCATGTCGAGCGGCTGAAAGGTTTGCCCCCTCCCCCAGGGGGAGGAAGTCAAATCAACACCATCGGCCCGCACATCTTCGAAGTCGAAAGCATCGCCTCAGTCACCCAAGAAATTTTTGGCCCGGTGCTGCAAATCGTTCGCTGGTCGGGTGATCCGCATGGCGTGATTGACCAGATCAACGCGCTCGGCTTCGGACTCACCTTAGGCATTCAAACCCGCATTGACAGTCGGGCCGAAAGCCTTGCCCATCGCGCGCACGTCGGCAACGTCTACATCAACCGCAACGTTATTGGCGCAGTGGTGGGTGTGCAGCCGTTCGGCGGTGAGGGCTTGAGTGGAACCGGCCCTAAGGCAGGCGGGCCGTTTTATCTGCCACGTTTTTTTGGCGAGCAGACAATCACCGTCAACACGGTAGCGGCGGGCGGCAATGTGACGTTACTGATGGCATGAGTCGTACGTCCCTGGCGAAGCGGTGCCGATGACACGCTACACCAAGGCAGGTGATTTAGGAGCAGTATCCGACATAGCGTTTTCAGCATAAGCGGTCGCCCTGAATAAGGGCACAATACTGCACATTCGTGAAATGTGTGCGCTCTGGGAGGACGCCCATTTCAAACTCAACGAGAAATCTTAAGCGGGGAATTTCATGTCAATAGACGTATTGCTGCAGCAAATCGTCAACGGCCTAGTCGTAGGCAGCGTGTATGCGCTGGTTGCGTTGGGCTACACGATGGTTTACGGCATCTTGCAGTTGATCAATTTTGCACACGGCGAAATTGTGATGATCGGCGGCCTTACCGCCTTGTTCGCATCGAAGGGGTTGTTGTCGTTGGGCGTGCCATCACTGCTGGCTTTGCTGATCGGCATTCTGGCCGCGATGATTGTGTGTGCAGTCGTTGGCGTGTTGATCGAGCGCATCGCCTATCGGCCCTTGCGCAACGCACCGCGGCTAGCCCCGCTCATCACTGCTATCGGTGTATCCATCCTGTTGCAGCAACTCGCCATTCTGGTGTTTGGCCGCAACTATTTTTCGTTCCCTGAACTGATTTCGAAGGCGCCGATCTCAATCGGACCGATCACCGTCACGTTGAATGAAATCGTGATCCTGATCGTCTCAATCGGACTCATGGGGGCGCTGCTTTGGTTGGTACACAACACTAAGGTCGGCACTGCGATGCGTGCCACGGCTGAGAACCAGAAGGTCGCTGGATTGATGGGCATCGACATCAACAAAATCATCGCGATCACCTTCGCCATCGGCTCCGGCCTCGGTGCGATTGCGGGCGTGATGGTGGCCTCGAACTACGGTCAGGCGCACTATTACATGGGCTTCATGCTCGGCCTGAAGGCGTTCACCGCTGCGGTGATGGGCGGCATCGGTAACCTGTGGGGTGCGATGGTCGGCGGGCTGATTCTGGGCCTTGTTGAAAACGTCGGACTGATCTTTGTGCGCGGCGACTACAAAGATATTTTTGCCTTCGTGGTGCTGGTGTTGGTGCTCATCTTCCGTCCGCAGGGGCTGATCGGTGAGCGTGTAGCGGAGAGGGCGTAATCATGGCTAAGCTCTTTGAAAATAAGCGCAATCAAATGATTGGCATCGTTGCGCTCGGCGTATTGATCCTGATCCTGCCGTTCCTCGCGGGCATGCTCGGTCAAGCGTGGGTGCGCATCCTCAACACCACGTTGCTCTACGTGATGTTGGCGCTCGGCTTAAACGTGGTGGTCGGCGTGGCCGGTCTGCTCGACTTGGGCTACGTCGCGTTCTACGCGGTGGGTGCGTACACGTGGTCGCTGCTCGCTTCGGCACATTTCGATTTGCATTACCCGTTCTGGGTGTTGCTGCCATTGGGCGCGTGTCTCGCTGCGCTTGCGGGTTTGATGCTCGGTGCGCCAGTGCTCAAATTGCGCGGTGACTACCTCGCGATTGTGACCTTGGGCTTCGGTGAAATCGTTCGAATATTGATGAACAACTTCGACAAAGTCGGTCTGCCGTGGTCGGATGAGACCTACAACATCACCAACGGGCCACGTGGCATCACAGGCGTTGATGGCCTGAGTTTGTTTGGTTTTGAAGTTCGAAAAGGTCTTGACCTGTTTGGCTTTCAGATCACTGGATTGCAGATTTATTACTTCGTGTTTTTGGCCTTCACTATTCTCTCGGTAATCGGCGTTTCGCGCCTGCAACACTCGCGACTTGGCCGCGCTTGGCAGGCGTTGCGCGAAGACGAAATCGCAGCGAAAGCGATGGGCATCAACACCCGCAACATTAAGCTCGCTGCGTTCGGATTCGGCGCGCTTACGGGCGGTTTGGCGGGCGGATTGTTCGCTTCGATGCAGGGTTTTGTGAGCCCCGAATCGTTCGGTTTGCTGGAGTCGATTATGATTTTGGCGATGGTGGTGCTCGGTGGCATGGGGCACATTCCCGGCGTGATTTTGGGCGCTGTGCTGTTGTCGGCCATGCCCGAAGTGATTCGCTATGCGGCGGATGAAAACGTGCAACAGAAGATATTCGGTATTGTGGTCATCGCGCCAGAAGTGTTGCGCAATCTCATCTTCTCGCTGGCGCTGATTCTCATTATGCTGTTCAAACCGCAGGGTTTGTGGCCGTCACCGGAGAAGAAATAATGGCCACTATGCTCTTCACCGCAGAAGGCGTCACCAAGCGCTTTGGTGGCGTCACCGCGCTCGACAACGTGTCGATGCAAATTCCACGCGGCTCCATCTTCGGTCTCATCGGGCCGAACGGCGCGGGCAAGACCACCTTCTTCAACACGCTCACTGGTTTGTATCAGGTGGACGAAGGCAAATTCGTGTTTGACGGCAAGCCGCTCAATGTGAAAGCGCCACACGAAGTGGCGCAGGTGGGCATTGCGCGCACGTTTCAGAACATTCGTTTGTTCGGTGAAATGACGGTGCTTGAAAACGTCATGGTGGGTCGCCACGTGCGCACCAAAGCGGGCGCGTTCGGCGCGATTTTTCGCACCCCGACTGCGCGTCGCGAAGAGGCAGAGATTGTGCAGCGCTCGCACGAGTTGCTCGATTACATCGGCCTGTCGAAGCGCGCAGGCGACAAGAGCCGCACGCTCGCTTACGGCGAGCAGCGTCGATTGGAAATTGCGCGCGCGCTGGCGACCGATCCAAAAATGATCGCGCTGGACGAGCCCGCTGCAGGCATGAACGCCACCGAGACGGTGACCCTCAGAGCGCTGATCGAGCGCATCGCCAATGATGGCACCACAGTGATGCTGATCGAGCACGATATGCGGCTGGTGATGAGCGTCTGCCAGCACATTGTGGTGCTCGACTACGGTAAAAAAATTGCTGACGGCAATCCATCACAAATTCAAAAAGACCCAGCTGTAATCAAAGCCTACCTTGGCGGTGCGCATGTTGAAGTGGGAGACAAGGTATGACCGCGATGCTCGACGTTAAAAAACTGCAAGTCGCGTACGGCGGCATTAAGGCAATCAAGGGCATTGATTTTCATGTCAATGAAGGCGAACTCGTTACGCTGATTGGTGCGAATGGCGCGGGCAAATCCAGCACGCTACGTGCCCTGTCCGGCCTGATCAAACCCGCAGGCGGCAAGGTCACCTACAACGGCCGCGACATCACCGGCGTGCCGTCGCATGCGCTGGTGGGGCTGGGCATTGCATTGTGTCCCGAGGGGCGTGGCGTATTCGCTCGCCTCAACGTGCATGAAAACCTGCTTATGGGTGCGTACGCACGCGACGACAAGGCGCAAATCATGCGCGAAGTCGACGAAATTTACACGATGATTCCGCGCCTCAAAGAGCGCACGTTGCAAATGGCTGGCACGCTGTCAGGCGGAGAACAACAAATGCTTGCCATTGGTCGTGCCATGCTGGCGCAACCGAAGCTTCTGATGCTCGATGAACCGTCCATGGGTCTCGCGCCACTGATGGTTGAGAAGATTTTTGAGATCATCCGTTTGATTGCGTCACGCGGCACCACGATTCTGCTGATCGAACAAAACGCTGCGCTGGCGCTGGAAAATGCCACCCGCGGCTACGTGCTGGAGTCAGGCGAGATCACGTTGCAGGGCGACGCGAAAGTGTTGCTGGCTGATCCGCGAGTGAAGGCGGCTTACCTGGGCGGATAGCGGGCTGAAGTAAATGTGGGAGCGGTTCTACCGCGATGAGTGTTCGCGGTGGAACCGCTCCCACAGTTGGTCAAGATAGACTGTGAATGCTTCAATTCACAGGACATGCCATGGAACGCCGCCCCTTATTTCACGCCAATCTCAACGTCTCTGTCATCAGCCTCGGCACGATGACTTGGGGCGAGCAAAACACTGAGATTGAAGCCCACGCACAGCTTGAATGGGCGATGCAGCACGGCATCAATTTTGTTGACACGGCTGAGATGTATCCGGTGCCGCCGTGCGCGGAGACGGGGCTTCGTACCGAAAAAATTCTGGGTAACTGGCTTGCCATTCCGGGCAATCGCGAAAAGATCGTGCTCGCGACCAAAATTGCTGGGCCAGGGCGGCGCGACTGGATTCGTAACGGTGCGACGTCGCTCACCAAGGCCAACATCATTGAGGCCTGCGAAGGCTCGTTAAAACGCCTGCAAACCGACCATATCGATCTGTACCAAATTCATTGGCCGGATCGCAACGTAGCGGCGTTCGGCTCGTGGCAGTTCGACAGCGGCAAAGAGCGCGAAACCGTGCCGATCTCTGAACAGGTCGAGGCGATGCAAACGCTAATTAAAGACGGCAAGATTCGCGGCTACGGCTTGTCTAACGAGTCGGCTTGGGGCACTACCATGTTCTGCCGTGCCGCAGAACTTCTCGGCGCACCCAAACCCGCTTCGATTCAAAACCCATACTGCCTGCTCAACCGCTCGTTCGAGGGCGATCTTGCTGAAGTGAGCTACCGTGAACAGGTGCCGCTCCTCGCGTACAGCCCGCTTGGCATGGGCATGTTGACCGGCAAGTATCTCAACGGCGCGATGCCGGAGGGCTCGCGTTTCCAAAAATTTGCCGCAAGCGTTGGCGCTCGATATCGTCGCCCGCTGGCCATGATCGCGACCGAGGAATACGCAGCACTCGCCAAAAAATACGGCGTGAGCGTGATGGAGCTGGCGCTCGCCTTCGTGGTCAACAAATGGTTCGTCGGCAGCGCCATTATCGGCGCGACCAGCGTTCCGCAATTGCAACAAATCTACAACGCTCATCAGGCGCAGATTGACCCGGAAGCGTTCAAGGAAATTGAGGCGATCAGCGCTCGCTATTTGCACCCTTCCGCTTAGGGCGGGTAACCAACCTACAATGCGGTTTTGGTTTTTTCGGAGATTGTAATGACGCGCTTTGCCACAGCCATTTTGGCCGCCACAACCCTGGCGCTAGCCGCATGCGCGCCACTGGTGACACAAAGTCCCAGTGGCAAACTAACGCCGGTGAATGCGCATGCGATTGACGGCAATGAGCGCGTGCTCATGAAGGGAGCCGACGTGGTTGCTTACTTCACGCAAAACAAAGATGTGCAAGGTAGTCCGTCGATCAAGAGCACCTACGAAAACGTGACCTTTTATTTTTCGTCGGCGGAGAACAAGGCGCTGTTCGATAAAGAGCCCGCCCGGTATCTGCCGCAGTATGGCGGCTACTGCGCCAATGGCATTGTGTACGGCATTCCTTGGGGTGGCGATGCCGACTCGTGGCGCATGATCGACGGCAAGCTCTACATCTTTGGCGGCACGGGTTCGCGTGAGGCGTTTCTGCTCGACGTGCCCAAAAATCGCGCCCTCGCTGACAAATACTGGAACGAAGAGGTCGCTGGGAGCAACGCGTTCATCCAACGCACCAAGCGCACCACCGTAGCACGTGTGGCGCATTACAAATCAGGTGCAGAATTGGCGCTTGAGGTAGCGGCAGCGAAAAAGAAATAGGCGAGCCTTATGACGCGGCGGCCTAAGCCGCCGCGCGATCCAGCCGCCACATTTGATACGCCAGTGACGCACGACAGCCGAGCACAATCGCCAACACGGTGATCATCGATCCCACCGCAAGCGTGCTCATGCCTGAGAGCCCCTGACCCACCGTGCAGCCCATCGCCAGCACGCCGCCGAAACCCATCAGCGCAGCGCCGACGAGGTGGTTCGTCAAGTCCTCAGTATTGGCAAAACCTTCCCAGTGAAACGTCTTGGTGACGAGCGACATCAAGCTTGCGCCCGCGATCACACCCAGCACGCTGGCGATTCCAAACGTCACAAACTTGCTCTTGTCGCTCCAGAAGCCGAGTAGCTCCAAAAGGTAGGCGGGTGGTGCGGTAAATGTCAGCGATTCAGGACGCCCCGAATTGGTCGACACCCACGCCGCCTCCAATGATTCTGGATGCTCGGCGATGAAGCCCACGCGCCCTGACACATACCAGCCTGCAATCACCGTCAACCCAACAACGATACCTGCAATCCAGTTCCATTTGTCAGCGCGAAACTCTTTGCCGAAGAACGCAAACACCACGAACACCGCGCCAACCAGCACGGCCAGAATCGCAGCCGCTTGCCCCGACAAACCAAGCAGTGACGGCAAGTCCTGCGTGCTCGGCATTGTGAATGCCACCGCATCAAAAGTCGCCACGCGAAATACGCCGAGCACGCCGCGTAACGTGAACCAGGCAAATACCGCCATCACCAAAATTGTGACTAATGCGCGCAAGCTGCCGGAGCCCACGCGCAGCAGCGTTTTGCTGCCGCAACCGCCCGCCAGCGTCATGCCAAAACCAAAACAAAGCCCGCCGACAACATGCGAAAGCCACACCAGTTTCGGCGCAACATAAAACGACTTCGCGATGTCAACGGTGCCCGTGACTTTAAGCAAAGCCACGCCAATAATCGCCACGCCCACAGACGCAATCGCCATCCGTGCACGAGTCCAATCACCAAAGTTGGCAATGTCAGAAATAGCGCCCATCGTGCAGTAATTGCTGCGCTGGGTGACCGCGCCGAACACCAAGGAAAGCACGAACGCCCAAATGGCGGCGGTGTGTTGGAGATGCACTATTTCGGGAGGCATGGCAGGAAGCGAAGCGAGTCAGGACACGACATTATCTGCGTTTGCGAGAAGAATTCGCTGGAGACGCATGGGAACCTGCCGCAGCCGGACATTGATCGGAATGCCTACTTCCGCGTGGATAGACATTTAGGCCGTGCGTGACTGCGGCGAGCTGATTGTTGAGTTGCGTGCATAGCAACTCAAAGTCCACAGTCGCATCCGCACACATGCCGCTCGCTAATGATGCGCAGAAACGTCAACGCCATCAATGACACGTCAATGATGGCGTCGCGCAATCGCGCGAACCGACCCGACTATGGCAACAACGGATTACCACGCAATTCATCGCTGCGATCAGGCGCTGGATCGTTGATCGTGACGCCCGTTTCTCTGGGCGGCAATGAATCCGGCGTGGGCGCATCATGTGGCACCGGGATGCCAATCGGGTCTGCCGTCGGTGGAATTTCCACTGGGTGTGGAACGTCAATGCTTGCGCCGCCTGTGCCGTCGGTGTCGATCATGATCGCGCCTAGAGTTTGTCGACGATGGCTTTGGCTTTGTCTTTGACGGCTTCTTTGGTGTCGCCAAATTTAGCTTGCACTTTGCCGCTGACTAGGTCGGCCTTGCCTTCAGCTTCCAAGCGGTCGTTGTCAATCACTTTGCCGGCGAGTTCTTTGATTTTGCCTTTGGCTTGATCGAGACGGCCTTCAACTTGGTCTTTGTTCATTGCAATACTCCTAAAAAAGTTTGTGATTCGGAGACGCTCACCGCGCCGCCACCAATGAAATTTATGTTTGATCGCTTCGCGCTGGCATAGGCGCATTTCCGAAAGACTTGTAGGACTGAACGCAGCTCGTTTGCTTGAATACTCCGCTGCCTCAATTTATGGCATCATGTATTCACATTGAAACGAGAGGCAAACAGTGGCCAGCAAAAAATCTGCCGCAACAATTTCCGATGCTGAAATCGGGGCGCTGAGGTCAGCCAAGTTGCTGCTCGAAAGCCCCGGTCTCGCAGCCAAGATTTCAAGCTTTGTTGGCACGCCGATAGAGAAGGGCTTTGCGTTGTTGCCGAAACAATGGAACACCGTCGTCAACGACGCCACGCGCAAAGCCATCGAGACGGCACTGAAGGTGGCGCTGTGGACGATGAGTGACGCCAAGGCGGTGACCGCGCCCTCAAACTGGTGGCACAAACTGGCCGCCGGTGCGTCAGGCGCAGCGGGAGGCGCGTTTGGTCTGGCCGCGCTGTCCATCGAATTGCCGGTGTCGACCACCATCATGTTGCGCTCCATCGCCGACATCGCACGTAGCGAAGGCGAGGATTTGAAAGCGGCGGACGCGCAACTTGAGTGCGTTCAAGTGTTAGCACTTGGCGGCAATTCAAAAGGCGATGACGGGACTGAGATTGGCTATTTCGCGGCCCGTGCGGCAATGGCAAAAGCGGTGTCCGAGGCCGCCGCACATCTGGCCGCGCAGGGGCTCACACAGCACGGTTCGCCCGCACTGATTCGCTTGATCGCGCAGATTGCGTCGCGCTTCTCAATCGTTGTTTCCGAAAAGGCGGCGGCTCAGGCGGTGCCCGTGGTGGGCGCGATTGGCGGGGCTGTAATCAACACGTTATTCATTGACCACTTTCAGGACATGGCACGTGGCCATTTCATCGTACGCCGACTGGAGCGACTGCACGGTCGACAAGAAATCGAGCGCATATACCTCACGCTTTGATCGACTGACAGGCTGCTAGACTCCCCGTCCCTTTCTGCACGGAGCTGATCCCACCGTGTCCGACCTAAGCTCACACGCTTTGGCCCCTGGCACCCAGATTCGTGACTACACGATTGGGTCGGTGATTGGCGTGGGCGGCTTCTCGATTGTGTACAAGGCGCTCGATAACGCGCTGCAACGCGAGGTGGCGATCAAGGAATATTTTCCTGGCTCCTTAGCGCTGCGTGACACCGAGGGCGGTGTGCATCCGCACAGCCGTGACGCTGCCACCTTCAGCAAAGGTATCGAGAGCTTTTTAAACGAAGGCAAGCTGCTAGCCGCGTTTGACCATCCGGCATTGCTGCGCGTGTATCGCTGCTGGGAGGAGCGCGGCACGGCGTATCTCGCAATGCGACTCTATACCGGCATCACGCTGCGCGACGCGGTGCTCGCCGGAGAGTGGCACGCCGATGCAGAAAATCTGCATGCGCTTCTGGCTCCCCTGTGCGATGCGCTCGATCTGCTGCATGCGTCGCACTGCTATCACCGCGATGTGGCGCCGGACAACATCATGCTGGTCGACGTCGGCGCACGGGTGGTGCCGGTGCTGCTTGATTTTGGTGCGGCGCGCAAGGCCATCGAGAGCACGCAGGTGTTCACCGCGATTTTGAAGCCGGGCTATGCGCCGATTGAGCAGTATGGAGACGGCGAGTTGAAGCAGGGGCCGTGGACGGACATTTATGCATTGGCGGGCGTGGTGCATTTCATGCTCGCGGGGAACGCGCCGCCGACCGCCATCAGCCGCATGATTCGCGACGCGATGCCACGACCGCGCGATGCGTTTGTCGGGCGTCTGCCGGAGCGGTCGCTGGACGCCATCGAGGCGGCGCTGGCCGTGAAACCGGAGGCGCGACCACAAAGCATCAGCGAGTTTGTGGCGCTATTTGGTTGGGACACGATGGCGGAGAGCCTGACGACGGTGGTGTTGCCGCCGATGCCGGTGCCGTTGCCTGATGTTGCGCCGGACGCGGCGGTCACGACGCTGGTGGATGAGCGCACGGTGGTGGTTCCGTTGCCGCAAAAACTTGCACCAGCCATGCCCGTCGTTGCGTCGCCTGAACCGGCGATGTTGACGGATGATGACCGTACCGTTGTGATGCCGCGCCGCGATTTGGATGTTCAGATCGCAGCGAAGAAAAAGGCTGTGACGGTGCCAGCGCCCACAGCGCAGCCCGCAGCGACGGGTAACAAGTCACGCAGCGTCATCTGGATTGCTGCCGCGGCGGGGTTGATTGCAGTGGCGGCGTTGACATGGAAGCTGACCTCGACGCCCGCCGTCACGCCGATCACGACGTCAACCCCGGACACAAAACTGATTGCGCCCGTTGACGCCAGGGCGCAACCCGGCAATGACACCTCTGGCGACAAAAAAACGTCCTTACCTATTGAAGCGCCACCCAAGCCTGTCATCAACGTGCCGGACACGATCACGATAACTCCCGCGCCTGTGACAACACCGCCCCCCAACGTAATCACCGAACCACCGAAAACCGCTGTGACTGAATCGCCAACCGCTTCCGCGTCCGCAGCAAAGGCCAAAGCCGCCGCAAAGGAAAAGGCCAAAGCGTCACGCGCGACCGCGGCGAGCGCGGAGGACGGCGCAGACAAGCCGCCAGCGCGCAGAAGCTTACGGCCCGCGCGCTGTGAGGTGCTGATTGAGCGCTTTGGGCTCGGCGAAACGGTAAGCGCCGCGGATCAACGATTTTTTCAGGAGAGTTGCAAATGATTACTCGTCCACTTTCATCCCCACTGGCAGCTTTGGTCACCGTGGCCGCTGCCTGCCTGCTTGCGCTTGCTGGTTGCGCCAGCCCGCCAACGCCTACCGTCAATTACGCCGCGCCGCCCCCGCCACCACCGCCCGCGCCGCCTCCTGCTCCGGTGGTCGTCGCGCCGCCGCCTGCACCGGTGCCGCTGGTGCCGGTGCCGTTCGACACCGCCATCGTCAACGCCGCCACCGCGCTGTTCAAAAACGCGGGGGTGGACGCCACACGCATAGTCGTGATTGACCCGCTGATTGACGGCGTCAGCGGCGAGCAAACCACCGCCAGTCGCTACATCGAAACGCGGTTGCGCGACATCGCGCGCGACCGGTTCCCGAAGCTCGACATCCGCGATTTTTCCTCGGATAACGTGGCGAAAGGCCCGTTGGTACTGGTCGGCACGTTCACCGGCATCACGCTCGACAACAAGACCGTCGGCAAGCCCGAGGCCTATCGCATCTGCCTCGCGCTCGCGGATTTTTCGAGCAACAACATCGTCGCGAAAGGTGTGGCGCGCTCGATGCTCGACGGCGTCAATAGCACGCCGACGCCGTACTTTTCTGACACGCCGGTGTGGGTGAAAGATCAGACGGTGGAGGCGTACATCAAGACCTGTCAGGGCACCAA
>JANNYE010000087.1:0-7898 GCA_031409935.1 Burkholderiales bacterium
GCTGGTGCGCATAGCGCACCCTATGTGCAGCGGTCGCTATCAAGCGCCCAAAAACTCGTAATCCACCTCAGGTTTCTCGCCCGCGATGATGTCGGAGAGAGCGCGCGCCGAGCCCGGCCCTTCGGTCCAGCCGAGCGTGCCGTGGCCGGTGTTCAGGTAAAGGTTTTTAAGTTTTGATTGACCGATGATCGGCAGATTGGACGGGGTTGCTGGGCGCAGTCCCGTCCAGTAGGTCACCGCCTCCCAATCACACAAATCAGGGAAGTGATGCCTCGCACGCTTGGTCAACGCCGCGCAGCGCACGGGATTCAACGTCGTGTCGAAGCCGTTCAATTCTGCGGTGCCCGCGATCCGCAAGCGATTGCCAATGGTGGTGAACACGATCTTCATTTCGTCGTCGGTGATGCTGCCTTTGGGCGCACCGGGCTGGTTCACGATGGGTAGCGTGGCGCTGTAGCCTTTGGCGGGGTAGATCAGGGCGTCTACTCCGACGCCGCTGAGCAAACCGGAAGAGTAGGAGCCCAACGCAACGACGTACGCGTCGGCCTTTTCTGTGCGCTCGCCCTTTTCATTGCTGACCACCACGCCTGATACCTCACCGCCCTCGCGTTGAAGTTTCTTGATCGTCGTGTCGTATCGAAACTCAACCCCCATCGCCGCTGCACGCTCAGCCAGCGCCACCGTGAATTTGTAGGCATCACCCGATTCATCATTCGGAGCATAAATCGCCCCAGCCAGCGTCGGCGCAGTGTGAGTCAGCGCAGGCTCAATCTTCACCGCTTCGGCTACCGACAAAACTTCCCGCCGCTCGCCGTTGCGAATCAGCAATTGCGCGGCCTCGGCCGCATCATCGAAGCTCTGCTTGTTCGAATGAATCATCATGATGCCAGCCTCGGCGTGGTCGTACTGAATCGAGGTTTCTTTGCGTAGCATTTGCAGGGTACGGCGGCTGTATTCGGACAGGCGCATCGCCTGCAGTGTGTTGTGCTCGGCACGACTGGGCAGGCACTCGTAAAGGAAGCGCAGGCCCCAGCGCCATTGATTCACATCCATGCGCAGGCGGAACAGCAGCGGCGCGTCTTCTTTGCCCAACCACTTCAGCACTTTGAGCGGCGCGTGTGGGCTGGCCCACGGGTCAGACTGGCTGACCGAAATCTGGCTGCCGTTGGCAAAACTCGTTTCCAGCGCCGGACCGGGCTGGCGGTCAACGACGGTCACCTCGTAGCCGCGTTGCCGCAAAAAATAGGCTGTGTGGACGCCGAGAATGCCGGCACCGAGAACTAGAACGCGCTTCATGAGCTTTTGCACCACTATGACCGTTTGTGCCGGTCGATAGGATGAATGCTAGAAAGATTCGTGCCGGAACGCCATAGCCAATGACGGGTCAATGCGAAATGCGCATAGGGTGCGCAAAGCGCATCCTATGGTTTCTCGCGAACCTTCCACCAGACGCGCATGCCGAGCAACACAGCAAACACGCAGGCGTAAATGATCGGTTGCGTCAGATCTTTTTTGACCAGCCACCAATAGTGAATCACCGCGAGTATCGCGATTAAATAAATCAGGTAATGAATGCGCTGCCAGAGCTTGGCGCCGAGCTTTTTGATGATGCTGTTTTTTGATGTTGCGGCGAGCGGAATCAGCAGCACGAACGCCGCAAAACCGACCGTGATGAACGGACGCTTGATGATGTCCTTGATGATGTCTTGCACATCAAAAAAGCGGTCAAACCAGATGTAGGTGGTGAAGTGCAGGCAGGCGTAGAAGAACGCCAGCAGTCCCGCTGTACGCCGCAGACGGACGAGCCACGGCCAGTTCAGGAGCTTCCTCAGCGGCGTGATGGCCAGCGTGACCGCAAGGCCAACCAGCGTCCACGTGCCGGTTGAACGGGTGATGAATTCAATCGGATTTGCGCCGAGCCAACCGAGCGGAAAGCCCGCAATCAAGCGCAGTAGCGGCAGCATGCCGAGCACAATTAGCAGCCATTTCGCACCGACGACGATTCGTGGCGACGGGCTGCGCATTGACGACACGGCGTTCACCAAGCGCGCCATCGCGGTCAAGCCGTGCGGTCGCGCGGTGTCGATGGAAAGATTGCCAGATTCAATCAAAAAAACTTCTTCAAATCCATCCCGGTGTACATCGATGCCACTTGATCGGTGTAGCCATTGAACATCAGCGATTTACGTTTGCCGAATTCGCCCAAGCGTCGCTCGGTCGCCTGACTCCAGCGAGCGTGATCGACGGTTGGATTCACGTTGGAGTAGAAGCCGTACTCGCTGCTCGCGGCCTTGAACCAGCTGGTCTGCGGCTGCTTGTCGGTAAAGCGGATCTTGACGATCGACTTGCCGCTCTTGAAGCCGTATTTCCACGGCATGATCATGCGGATTGGCGCGCCGTTTTGATTGGGCAGCGCCTCACCAAATGCGCCCAGCGTCACCAGCGTGAGCGGATTCATCGCCTCGTCCATGCGCAGGCCCTCGGTGTACGGCCAGTCGAGCACGCCTGCGCGTAAACCTGGCATTTGCGCTTTGTCGGCAAGCGTCACAAATTCAACAAACTTGGCGTTGCCTTTCGGCTGCACCGCGTTGATCAGCGCCGAGAGCGGAAAGCCGATCCACGGCACTACCATGGACCATGCCTCGACGCAGCGGAAGCGGTAGATGCGCTCTTCAAGCGGCGCGAGCTTGAACAGCTCGTCGATGTCGAACACCTTCGGCTTCAACACTTCGCCTTCGACCGCGACCGTCCACGGACGCGTTTTCAGCGATTTCGCCATCACCGGTGGGTCAGTCTTGTCGGTGCCGAATTCGTAGAAATTGCAGTAATTCTTGAACTCGTCGAATTTGTTGAGCTTTTCGCCTTCGGGCATACCAAACGCCGCGTTGGGCTTCACGCCCGCGAGCTTCGCGCCCTGCGCTTGCGCGTCGCAAGCGGACAGCGTGGGCAAGCCAGCGATCAAGCCCAGCGAGCCCGCCGCTTTGAGCCAGTCGCGACGCGAGTTGTATTGACTCTCGGTGGTGATCTCAGAGGGCAAAATGTCGGTAGAGCGACGAATCAACATAACAATCCTTTAAACCAATCTGAGCAATTTTCACAATTTTCAGTAAGTCGCTTTAATAAGGAGACACCTTACATGCGCCACCTTTTTGGCACCGTCCGTGACTTGCGCGCGACTCGTAGCGTAGCCTTATACGTAATTGTCACCCGTTTGGCTTTGCTGCTGCCGCTTTGTCTCGCGACGGCGGCGCATGCGGACAAAGCCCCGCCGGATGAAGCGATGCGTTTCGACTATGTCAAGACCGCCGGCGTTCCCGCGATGGCCGGTGGTGTGCTGCGCAAAGCGCGCTGCTGCGACGTGTCGGAGTGGAAGCTAAGCAGCCCCACGGCAGGCGGCAGCAGCGAGATTGAGTTGACCGTGGTCGCACCGCTTGGCAAAGGCAAACATCCCACCGTGCTGTGGTTGCACCGTGAAGGTGCTGAGGTTCGCCGCGCCCTATTCGTGCAAGAGGCGGAATCGCTCGCCGCCAGCGGCATTGCCTCGTTGTTGGTCGAGTTGCCGTTCAAGCAGCCGTACGTGCATCGCGCCGACAACAACGCGGGCGACGCCGACGTGATCCGCAACGCCGTGATCAACGCGCGTCGGGCCATCGACTGGGCAGCGACGCGGCCTGAGTTCAAAGTTGAAAAATTGGCCGTCGTCGGCCATCGTTACGGCGCGTGGACAGCGGCGCTGCTGGTTGGCGTTGACCAACGCGTGGACGCCGCCGTGCTGATGAGCCCGCCGGGCAAGCCGAGCGGCTGGTTGCAGGTGACCGAACAGCCAAAAGCCAAGGCGTTTCGCGAGAGCTTTGACAAGGCGCAGTGGGTGGACTATCTCGCCGCCATCGAACCTCTCGATCCAGAAAAATGGGTGAAATACGCAGCACCTGCCAAGCTGCATTTTCAGTTCGCCAGCAGCGACGCTTGGGTGCAAACGCTGGAGCAGGTGGACTTGTTTCGCGCCGCGTCACAGCCGAAATCGCGGCAAATGTTTGACTCGGATGAGTTGCTCAACGATGAGGCGAAGAAAGATCGGCACGGTTGGCTAAAGCGGGTGTTGACCGGGAAATAGTGGCGAAAAATTCGCTATGATGCTGCGCAATTAACAACTAGGCTAGCGGAATGAAAACTCTGGAAAATCGCGTCGTCTTGGTAACCGGATCGACCAGTGGTATTGGCCTTGCAATGGCGCGCCGCTTCGCCGCAGCGGGTGCGGAGGTGGTGATGAACGGCTTTGGCGATCCGGCTGAAATCGACCGTCTTCGCGAAGAGATTGCCGAGTCGTCCGCGAGGCGCGTGCATTACATCCCGGCCGATTTGTCGAAGGGCGCAGAGGCGCAAATGCTGGTGAAAGAAGCCATTGCAATCTGTGGACGGATCGACGTGCTGGTGAACAACGCGGGCATTCAGCATGTGTCGCCGATTCAGGATTTCCCGGACGACAAATGGGATGCCGTGATCGCGATCAATTTGTCGAGCGCATTTCACACCAGCAAAATCGCGCTCGCGGATATGCAAAAAAGAGGCTGGGGCCGCATCATCAACGTCGCCTCCGCGCACGGCCTGGTAGGCTCGCCGAACAAGAGCGCGTACGTCGCTGCCAAGCACGGCATCATCGGCCTCACCAAAGTCACGGCGTTAGAAAACGCTAAGACCCTGATCACCTGCAACGCCATCTGCCCCGGCTGGGTCGACACACCGCTGGTACGCAAACAGATCGAAGCGCGCGCCGCCGCAGAAAAGATTTCAGTCGACGCCGCGACCGTCGCGCTGGTCGGCGAAAAGCAGCCGAGCGAACGCTTTGTGACGCCCGAGCATCTAGCCGAACTCGCGTTGTTTTTGACGACTGATGCAGGCGGATCAATCACTGGCAGCGCGTACACGATGGATGGCGGTTGGACAGCGCAGTGACGCGCACAATCGCGGTGGAACCGCTCCCACAAGCGCGCCTGTGGGAGCGGTTCCACCGCGATTGGTTCTAGGTGAGCGTTCCGATGCGTCGCCTCGTCATCGACACCAACGTCCTCGTCTCCGCCCTGATCTTCGAGGACTCGCGACACCTGCCACTGCGCGAAGCGTGGCAGCAAAAGCGCATCACGCCGCTCGTGTCGATTGCCACCTACCGCGAGCTGAAACACGTCCTCGGCTACCCGATGTTTAAGCTCGAAGACCATCAAATCACGGAGGCCGTCGCGCTGATCGGCCCGTACATCGAATGGGTGACGATAGACGCGGAGCGAGCCGCCACGCTCCCAAAATGCAGCGACCGCGACGACCAAAAATTTCTGCAAGTCGCACTGTGCGGCGGCGCAGAAGTGCTGCTGAGTTATGACCGGGCGCTGTTGAAGATGAAACGAGGATTGCCGTTCCCCGTACTCAAACCGGAGGTTTGGACAGCTACAGCTTTTGGCTGAATCGCTTATTTCACTTGGGATTAGGGGTGATTATTCGCTTTAGTCGATAGATGGCTAAAACGTGCTCTGAGCCCAATTTAAATGGACGTTTCATGATAAAGCTGATACTGGCGTTTGTCCTCGCCCAACGCGAGCGAAGCGCGGCGTAGTCCCCTCTCCCCTTGCGGGAGAGGGTTAGGGAGAGGGGGAGCGTGGAATGATGACCGGTGGTTCTGAACCATCCCGCTCATGCCGCGGGGCAGTCACCTTTCTTGCTTCGCCAAGAAAGGTAACCCAAAGAAGGCGACCCCGACGATTGTCCCCGGCCTTCGCCGGGGCAGGCTCTGATCCTGCGATGCTCAGAAAAAAGCGGAACGGCCCGAAACTCGCTGCGCTCAAACAACGGGCCGTTCTGATCGCTTTTTTCTTCCGCTTCTCGGGGCCAATCAACGGGGACCCGTCGAGCCGATATTTGATCGCTTCGCGATGAGGCCTACGAGCGTTGGCGCAAGCATCCCGGTTCCGGAACTCACATTGTTATATCGATCAAATCAAGCTAAAACAAAATACCCGTCGGAAATCAGTGCATTGCACGGCAAACCCGCAGTTCATGATTTGCACGATCAATAAGTTGAACGAGCGAAGCGTACAGAACACGTTGGAAGCAAGCGTATGCCCAAGCAGATCAAGAAACAGACCGAAGATATTGAGAAGCTTCTTGCTCGCCTAAGTAGTGGACAGAATCCGAAACGGCCACTATCTATAGACGAGACAGCGGAAGGCCTAACTGCGTGCTATCGCAATGGTCTCGGCTTACTTGAGGATGCGCGCTTGTTGGCGGCCAATAGCCGAGAACCACGCGCGCTTTCGCTGACTATTCTGGCCTTGGAAGAGCTGGCCAAAATTCCAGACCTCTATGAGACGTACACTGACCCGGCATGTAGGGACGACGGTCACGCATGGGCTGATTTTTGGAAGCGCTTCAATCTCCATAAGCCAAAGCAAAAGCGCATCGCTGCCTATGGCAACATCATGCGCGAGTCTACGAACTTGGAAGACGCCACTTTCGAGAATCCAACGCCATACGCCAGTTACCTAAGCGAAAGCGCATACGGCCATCTCGACAATGTGAAGCAACGTAACTTCTACGTTGATTTCATCGGCAGTCAGTTTCGGTGTCCGGAAGCCAACAAAGACATATCTGCGGGTCTTGATTTTTTGTTTTCATTTGCTGAAGAACGGGCCGATAGCTTCGGGTCTTGGCATGTTTCCACTCAGCGCTCAATTGATTTTCTGGCGGCCAGCCTAAAGGCTTTCTCTGCGAACGCTATCGATCTGCCAGAGGTCATCAAGAACTGTCGCTCTCTGAATGATTGGTCTGCCAGTCATCTACCCGATGAGGATGATGCAGACCTGCTGAGGCTGGCGTGCCATCACAGCTCAGCATCGCTCACCGATTACACTGGTTTTCTACCTGCATGCGAAAGTTTCTTGTCCAAGAAGTCGATACCTCAAAGATGGGCTCTAGTTGGACGCGGAGTGGCGACCCACAAACGTCGAATGGCGCTTAAAGCGCTACCGAAAAGCAGGGATCGGGCGTACCGTATGTTCAAGCTACTCGTTAGCTACGCAAAGTGCCACTTTTCAGATTCCGAGTTCAAAGAACTATTCGGCGCGTCTCTTGGCGACGACGCACATACCGGCTCGACGGGTCCCCGTTGATTGGCCCCGAGAAGCGGAAGAAAAAAGCGATCAGAACGAAAAACTGTCTGAGCGATAGTGAGTTTTTTTGTTCCGCTTTTTTCTGAGCATCGCAGGATCAGGCCGATCGTCGGGGTCGCCTTTTCTTTGGTTACTTGCTTTTGGGCAAGCTTAAGAAAGTGACTGCCCAGCGGCATGAGCGGGATGGTTCAAAACCAAAGGTCTTCATTCCACGCTCCCCCTCTCCCTAACCCTCTCCCTCCGGGGGAGAGGGGACGGATTTGCGCTTCGCGAAGGGGCACGAGCTGGATCCTCGGCTACGCCGAGGATGACGGCAGTGTGAGGCCAGAGGGGCGACGCCGCGCCTCGCGCAGCGAGGGGGCGGGCTACGCGTCGAGCGCGGTTCGGATCTCCGCCAACCACGCCCCTGCTCGCGCTGCGACTTCCCCCGCTGGCGCATCAAACATCGTTTGCACCAGCGCTGACCCGATCACCACCGCATCTGCAACTTTGCTCACCGCGCGCGCGGTTGCGCCATCGCGAATGCCGAAGCCGACGCCCACCGGCACTGGCAAAACGGCCTTGATCACCGCCACTTTGCTGGCGACCTCGACCACGTCGAGGTGCCCTGCGCCTGTGACGCCGCGCAGGCTCACGTAGTACACATAACCACGCGCTAGGCGCGCTACGTGTGCAATGCGTTCGGGGGTGGATGTGGGGGCGAGCAAAAAGATTGGCGACAGGTCGCGCTTGATGAGCATC
>JANNYE010000088.1:0-28325 GCA_031409935.1 Burkholderiales bacterium
TGTTCGCCATGCACACGGCCTGGACTCAAGCGAGACACTCCCGATGATGGAAACCACCGACTGGAGAGCCGTATGCGGGAAAACTGCACGTACGGTTCGGAGGGAGGGGAGGGCGAGAGCCCTTCTCTACCCCTATCAGAAGCGTGGTTGAACAGCGATGTAATTTGACGCAATTGCGGTAGCCAACTTTCTGGATTCCCGGCTGCACCGAGAATGACGCCAATTTTTGATTTGGATTGTCAATTCGTAATTTCGTCGCTTTGCGTCGAGATCACTTCCCCCGCAATCCGCGCGCTCTTGCCGCGGAACAGGGCGATGATGTCACCGTTTTGATTGGTTAATTTGATGTCGTACACGCCTTGTCGCCCGCGCTGTGCTTGCTCAACGCCGACTGCGACTAGCGTGTCGCCAAGCTTCGCGGGCGCGAGGATTTCTATCGAGAAACCGCTGGCGACGGCATTGAAGTTGTAGCTGTTGCAGGCGTAGGCAAATGCGGTGTCGCAGAGCAGCGCCATATAGCCGCCGTGGCAAATGTCGTGTCCGTTGACCATGTTCTGCCGCACGAGCATCGAAACGGTGGCGCTGCCGAGAGTAACGGCGACGATTTTGATGTCGAGTGCGCGCGCCGCGTGGTCGCGTGCGTGCATCGCGTCTGCTACTGCTTGTGGGGTGGGGCCGAGGTTCACAGTTCTGTTCCCTCTCCCGGAGGGGGAGGGCTAGGGTGGGGGAACTTTGCGCCAACGCCAAGTTGATCGCGCACTCCACGTACCCCCACCCCAACCCTCCCCCGCTGGGGGAGGGGGCCACCCCGGAGACGCATGAGCAACAACCAATTAACCGGTGAAGCTTCCATCACTCCAAACCTTCCGCTGCAACAACAACGACTGCCGATAGCGGTCATCACCCGTGTGGCCCTGCATGTTGACGAGAATCGCGTTGATGAGCGTGAGGCCGATGCGATCGGCTGTGGCTAATGGGCCTTCAGGATGGCCCACGCCGAGCTTCATCGCCGTGTCTACACCCGCAGCATCGGACACACCTTGAAGCACCGCATCGGCGGCTTCGTTGGCAAGCATCGCCAGCGTGCGCGCGACGATCATGCCGGGCACGTCGTTGATGACAGAAACCTCGATGCCCAGTGCGCGGAACAGGCCGACTGCATCAGCGAGCGCAGCGGTGGTTGTCTCTTCGCCGCGCGCCATACCAACGCGGTGGGTCGTTGCGAAATCACGCGCTAAATCGAGCGTGACGACGTTGCTGAGTTCCTCTTCGTACGCGAGTTGCGTCGCGCTGCGCCCGTCGGTCAGGCACACGGTTGCAGTTCCCACACGGAACATGCCTGCTCCTAGTGGATCGTCTTCCTTGCGTGCCTGCACCTTGATTCCGGCTGCCTTGACGCGCTCCAACAACGGGTCAAGCGCGTCGGACTCCAGCAGGTATTGCACCATCGTCGGCACTGGGCCGAGCATAGATGCAGGCGGTGGGCTCGTCTCAGCGGGGTAGGTGTAGAAGCCACGTCCCGATTTGCGGCCGAGCAGCCCGCCTGCAACCATCTCTTCCTGCGTCAAACTGGGGCGAAAGCGGCTGTCTTGATAGTACGCATTCCACACGCTCTTGGTGACCATCAGATTCACGTCGAGTCCAATCAAATCAAGCAGCTCAAACGCACCCAATTTGAAGCCGCCCGCTTCGCGCAAAACGAGATCAATCGTCGGCACATCCGCAGCACCCGATTCAAGCACGCGAAACGCTTCGCCGTAGTACGGACGCGCCACGCGATTGACGATAAAACCGGGTGAACTTTTGCAGCGCACGGGTGACTTTTTCCATTCGCGCGCGCAGGCTTCCATGCGTTCGGCCACGGCGATCGAGGTCAGTTGGCCGCTCACGATTTCAACCAACTGCATCACCGGTGCCGGGTTAAAAAAATGCATGCCCACCACGTTTTCCGGTCGCGCCAAGCCGTTGCCAATCGCGGTGATCGAGATGGACGAGGTATTGGTTGCTAGCACGACGGTGGGGGCGCAAATTGTTTCCAACGACCTGAACAACGCCTGCTTTGCGCCCAAGTCTTCGATGATGGCCTCGACAATCAAATCGCAATCGTGAAAGTCCGCGAGGTCGGTGGCGATGCTCATGCGGGCCGACGCGCCTTCTGCGTCAATCGGTGACAACTTGCCTTTTTCAGCGAGTTTCGCTAGCGTTTCGCTGGTTCGCACTAGTGCCGCATGCGCCGCGCCTTCTCGCGCGTCGTAGAGTTTCACGGTGCAGCCCGCCTGCGCCGCAACCTGCGCGATACCTGCGCCCATCGTGCCGGCGCCAATGATTCCGATAGTGTTGAAAGTGAGGGTCATGATGGAGGCGTTTTTGGGGGTTGACGAATTGCCGATGATGCTAGCGAAGTGGTTGAGTCTCTGGGAGAAGCGATCCCCCCAAACAAGGTTTCAGTCGATCTGGTTGGTGGCCGAGCCACTCCTACGGGCAATCTGAGCCGTGTTGTGGGCACACAGCTTTTTACGGAAAACCTTATTGCTATTGGGCTATATATCAAAAAGCACATAAATCAACTTACTGCGTTTTGCGACGTTAGGCCCCGAATAATAAGGACTACAGAAAAAAGCTGTATTGACAAAAACCTTCTGTGCCACCCTCAGCGTCCGATGAAAACCGCCGCCCGCTTTTCCTTAAACGCCGCCACACCTTCGCGGTAATCCTCTGAGAATCCGCATTCGCGCATCAAGGCCCCTTCGAGCGCCAGTTGCGCATCAAACGTGTTGTTTGGGCTTGCGTAAAGGGCCTGCTTGGTTCGAGCAAATCCAAGCGTTGGTCCGTTCGCCAGTTGCGTAGCTAGGTCATCAATGCGCGTCGCGAATTCAGCGTCGGGCACGCACTGCCAAATCAATCCCATCTCCATTGCGCGCCGTGCCGTGAGTTTGTCGCCGAGCAGCGCCAAGCCCATCGCGTTCTGTGTGCCAACGAGTCGCGGTAAAAAGTAAGAACCACCGGTGTCGGGAATCAGCCCAAGTTTGCAAAACGGCTGTAAAAAAACAGCGCTTTCCGTGGCGATTACAAGATCACAAGCGAGCGCAAAATTGCAACCAGCGCCAGCGGCGACGCCGTTCACCGCTGCAATCACCGGCATCGGCAGCGCGCGCAAAGATTTGACCAGTGGGGCGTAATTTTTCGCAACCGACTCACCCAAATCTAGCGCTTGCCCCGGTGCCACGGCGCGATCATTCAGGTCTTGCCCCGCGCAAAATCCGCGCCCCGCTCCGGTAATCACGAGCGCGCGTGAGCCATCCGCCGCGACCGCTGCAATGGCTGCTCGCAGCTCCTCGTGCATAGCCTGTGTGAACGAGTTCATGCGCTCAGGCCGATTGAGCGTGATGCGCGCAATGCTGTTTATCGACGTGTAGGCGATGGTCTCGAAGTTCATAGCTGAGCTCTTAAAAAAGACACCGTTGGATGATACCGACCGGGAGGTATTTTGACGCACACAACGCTGCTTGCTTGGACGCCTCAGGCGCTGTCGACCCCAAGGCGTGTGCTTGACCAGAGCAAACGTGGTTCGCCGGTTTGCGTGGATTCGGATGCGACTGAATGTTTGGTTCGGCAGGCTCCCTCTCCTCGGGGGAGAGGGTTGGGGTGAGGGACTTTGCAGACGCGCCAAGCTCGTAACGCCGCCACCCTCTCCGCCGCCCTCCCATCGGGGAGAGGGAGTCAAACCGGTGACCACAGGACACATTTTGTTGACTCATTAATAGGTGAGCAGCACAAGCGCATGGCGTGGCGGAATCCCGCTTTGAGTGTGCATGAGTTCGCTGCAAACTCTGCGGTTGAAAATTGACTGACCGGTCGGTCAGGAATGTTATAGTGCGCTTCCTGCTACCTTCGTTCAGAGACTTTATGTATACGCAAGCGATGGACACAGCGAACGTGGATGGTGCGAATGAACGGCTTGCGAACCGTGCAGCGATCCATCCGTTTTTGGCTCGCATCGCGCGCGACGAGAAAATTGAGCCTCAAGACGACATGCCGGACGCGTATCGAAAGACGCTGATTCGGCAGATTTCCCAGCACGCGCATTCCGAGATCGTCGGCATGTTGCCCGAAGGCGGCTGGATCACTCGCGCCCCATCGCTCAAACGCAAGGAGATTTTGCTGGCGAAAGTGCAGGACGAGGGCGGCCATGGCCTGTATCTTTATTCTGCGGCAGAAACGTTGGGAGTGACGCGCGAATCGCTGGTTGATGCGCTGCATTCGGGCAAGGCGAAATACTCGAGCATTTTTAACTACCCGACTGAGACGTGGGCGGATATTGGCACCATCGGCTGGCTGGTGGACGGCGCGGCGATCATGAATCAGGTGCCGTTATGTCGATGCAGTTACGGGCCATACGCCCGCGCGATGATTCGCATTTGCAAGGAAGAATCCTTCCATCAACGTCAGGGCTTTGACATTGTTCGCGCGCTGTGCACGGGAACGGTTGAGCAGAAGGCCATCGCGCAAGAATCGATCAACCGCTGGTGGTGGCCAACGCTGATGATGTTTGGCCCCCATGATTCTGATTCGCCGAACACGGAGCAGGCGACGGACTGGGGCATCAAGCGCATTAGCAACGATGACTTGCGGCAAAAGTTTGTTGACGTGACGGTGCCGCAGGCCAAGTATCTGGGGCTGACGTTGCCCGATGCGGCGATTCGGTGGAACGCCGAGCGTGGTCATTACGATTTCGGCAAGATTGATTGGGATGAGTTCTGGCGTGTGGTGAAAGGCGACGGCCCCTGCAACGCGGAGCGCGTGGCCGACCGCATCACCGCGTTTGACCACGGACGTTGGGTGCGGGAAGCAGCTGCCGCGCACGCTGCTAAGCAGGCAAAGCGTCGCGCAACGAAGAGGCTGGGCGCATGAGCGCGGCAACGGCTGAGGCCGCATCCCCTTTGTTTGAAGTATTCGTGCGCAGCAAGCAGGGGCTCGATCACAAACACGTTGGCAGTTTGCACGCCAGTGATGCGCACCATGCGCTGACGCTGGCGCGAGACGTCTACACGCGACGCCAAGAAGGTGTGAGCATTTGGGTGGTGCCAGCCATCGCGATCACCGCCAGCGATCCGGCGCTCAAATCCGACAACTTCGACCCGATGGTCAGCAAGGTTTATCGCCATCCTACTTTTTACGAGATTCCCGATGAAATTGGGCATATGTAGATGGCGCGGTTTGCTCCCTCCCCCAGCGGGGGAGGGTTGGGGTGGGGGAAAGTCGGCTGCGCAATGTGCCGATCAATCGCCGTTGGTTGACTCGCTTTAACTAATTCCCGTGACTGACATGCAACCGCACGACCCAACTGACACCACCTTGCTCACGCTCGCCGATACGTGCCTGTTGTGGGGGCATCGCCTGTCCGAATGGTGCGGCCACGGCCCAGCGCTTGAGGAGGACATCGCCCTGACCAACACCGCGCTGGACGTGATCGGTCAAGCGCGTGCGCTGTTGCAACTCGCGGCATCGCGCGGTGAGCCGATCGCGACTGAGGACACGCTGGCTTATTTCCGCGATCCTGACCAATTTTGTAATTTGATGATGGCCGCGTTGCCCAATGGCGATTACGCGCAGACCATTGCACGATCATTTCTGTTGTCAGCCTGGTTCGTGCCCCTCTGGGAGTCGCTGGCCTCTGGCGCAGATAAACCATTGGCCGCCATCGCTGCGAACGCAGTCAAGGAGTCGCGGGTGCAACTGCGTCATGCAAGCAATTGGGTGATTCGATTTGGCGATGGCACCCCAGAGTCACGGCAGCGAACCGAAGCTGCGTTCGATGGGCTTTGGCCCTATTGTGACGAGCTGCTGAGCCTGCCCATCGAAGGCACCGATCTATCGGGCCGAAACCGGCAATGGTGGGACACAGTGCTGCGCACCTTCGAAGCTGCAACGCTTAGGCCACCAAGTAAAAGCATGTCACCAACGAGCCCGGCACTCGCGAGCATCGCGGGCAAACAGCGCGAAATTTTGCTGGCCGAAATGCAGTCGCTCGCAAGGCAACATCCCGGCGCATCCTGGTAGACATTTTTCTATGGCCCAACATTTTCATTCGTTAGAAATACGCGACGTCATTCGCGAAACTGCCGATTGCATTTCCGTCAGCTTCATCGTCCCCGACGCGTTGCGCGAAACGTTTGCCTACCGTGCGGGCCAGTACGTGACGTTGCGCGCGGAGGTCGGCGACCGCGAGCTTCGCCGCTCGTATTCGTTGTGTTCCGCGCCGCACGAAAATGAGCTGCGCATCGCAATCAAGCGAGTCGATGGCGGCATGTTTTCGCAGTGGGCGCACATGCTGCTGCGTGCGGGTGACAGCATCGACGTGTTGCCGCCGGACGGCCATTTCGTCTACCAGCCGCAGCCGGATCGCGCGCGACACATTCTGCTGTTGGCGGCGGGAAGCGGTATCACGCCGGTGTTTTCTATTTTGAAAACCGCGCTCCAGAGAGAGGCGTTATCGCAAGTCACGCTGGTGTTCGGTAATCGCCGCGTTAAAGACATTATTTTTCGCGAACAGATTGAGGACCTGCGGGATCTGCACCTCGGGCGCTTTCAATTGATTCACACGTTGAGCGGTGAAGTGCAAGAAGCAACCATTGCCAACGGGCGCATTGACGGCGCGAAGATGGCGACGATGATGTCGGGCCTGATTGATCCGAGATCTATTGACGAGACATACATCTGCGGCCCCGGTGCCATGATCGAAGCCGCTGCAAACGCCTGTCTCGACGCCGGCATGCCCGCTGAATGCATTCATAAGGAAATATTTGGTGTGCCCGGCGCGGTCGCACGCGATGAATCGCGCTCAGCCGACATCTCCAACACCTCCCACACCCACCGTAGCACCGATGCTGCGCGGGTGTTGGTCATCGCCGACGGCATTGAGCGTGAGCTGCGCGTTGGTTTCAAGGGCGAATCGGTGCTAGATGTAGTGCTCGCATCGGGCATCGACGTGCCGTACGCCTGCAAGGCCGGTGTGTGTTGCACCTGTCGAGCGCAGGTGCTCGACGGCGAGGTGCGCATGGATGCCAATTACACGCTGGAGCAACATGAGGTCAATCGTGGCTTTGTGCTGACCTGTCAAGCGCATCCGGTGTCGGAGACGGTGCGCCTCAGCTACGACGCGCGCTAGCGTCGCTATCTCTTTTCGCCCATCAAACCCCTCGCTTCGCTCAGGGCGAACGGGCCTCCTCAACGGAAGGCGCAGGTCTGACTAGAATTCATTTATCCGAGATTTTCCGCTAAGCATTTTTACTCGTCGCCCCTGCGAAGGCAGGGGCCTAGCGTCTTTCGAGCTAGTCAAAAGTGCCACGAAACCGCCAAAGTCGCTGGGTTCCTGCCTACGCAGGAACGACGAAGTTCCTAAATTTTTCCAATGAATACTCTCGGTCTATGCCTCGCGGTCCATCCCCTGCCCATCTACTGCAACGCGAAACGATTCTCAACGAGTCAGCTGATGCATTCGCCGAGGTTGGCTATCCAAGTGCCACGATGGCCGCGCTCGCCGTGCGCTGTGGTGTGTCGAAAAGTTTGCTCTATCACTACTACCCGGCAAAAGATGCAATCCTATTTGATCTGATGCATGAATACATGCAACGATTGCAGTCGCTGGTGGCTGAGGTGGCGGCGCGCGATTTGCCCGCGCAGCAGGCGCTGTCTGAGGTCGTTCGGCGCTTTGTGCGTGAATATGAAACGTCTCGAACGCGACATATCGTGTTGCTCAACGATGTCAAATTTCTGCCGCCGCCGGAGCGCGAAATCGTCATCAGGCAAGAGCGCGAAGTAGTGCAGTCGTTTGCTGATCTGGTCAAAGCAACGTATCGCATCGACCCGACGCGAGCCAAGGTGCTCACCATGAGCGTATTTGGCATGATCAACTGGACGTTCACTTGGCTCAAGCCGGGTGGCCCGCTGTCTTACGCGCAGTTTGCAGAGACGGTGGTTGGTATGCTGGAGAGTGGCTTAAGTGGCGGCGCGGCTCGCATGAAAAACTTCAAACCGGCAGCCGCATTCAACACAAAGTTAAAAAAGGAAACTCATCATGTCTGAAGCCCTCGTAATCGTTGAAAAGCTGGTCACCCCGACCAAGGTTGCGCTAGTGACGTTCAATCGCCCCAAGGTGATGAACGCGTTGAACGATGCGCTGGCTGAGGAGCTGGCGGGCAAGCTTGCGGCGCTTGATGCAGACCCCGACGTGCATGTGATCGTGGTCACCGGCAATGAGAAAGCGTTTGCGGCCGGTGCTGATATTGCATTGATGGCCGAGTGGAGCTACGGCGCGGTGTACAACAATAATTACATCACCAAACATTGGGAAGCCGCGCGAAGCGTTCGCAAGCCATTGATCGCCGCAGTGTCGGGTTATGCGCTCGGCGGCGGCTGTGAATTTGCGATGATGTGCGACATCATCATTGCGGCCGACAACGCAAAGTTCGGGCAACCAGAAATCACCATCGGCACCATTCCCGGCATGGGCGGTACGCAGCGAATCCCGCGTGCCGTGGGTAAAGCAAAGGCGATGGAATGGTGTTTGACCGGTCGCTTCATCACAGCACACGAAGCCGAAACGGCGGGGCTGGTTGCTCGCGTAGTGCCAGCGGACAAATTGATGGAAGAGGTGCTTGCCACCGCTGGCAAGATCGCAAGTTTTTCGTTGCCAGCCGTGATGAAGGTCAAAGAGACGATCAACGCCGCGTTCGAGACGACGTTGTCGCAAGGCTTGCAGTTTGAGCGTCGCGAATTTCATGCGACGTTTGCGCTGGAAGATCAGAAGGAAGGCATGCGCGCGTTCGTTGAAAAGCGCAAGCCGAACTTCAAAAATAGCTAACGTTTTGCAACGCAAGTTAATTTGTAGGAGCGGCGAAAGCCGAGATCCGGCGTTCGCATTTTTCGCGGCTCTCGCTGATCCTACGTAACCGATCATGAGTCAAAAAGCGCAAAAGGTATTCGGCTTCGCAGGCTGGTCAGGCAGCGGCAAAACCACGCTGATCGAGCGCGTGATTTCGCACTTGGCGGGCAGCGGCGTGCGCGTCTCGCTGATCAAGCATGCGCATCATGAATTTGACGTCGATCAACCAGGCAAGGATTCGTTTCGTCATCGTGCGGCGGGGGCGTCTGAGGTGCTGGTGTCGAGCGCCAATCGATGGGCGCTAATGCACGAGTTGCGCGGCGAACCTGAGTTCACATTGCGGCAGGCGATTGCGCAGCTCAGCCCGTGCGATCTGGTGCTGGTGGAGGGTTTCAAGCGCGAATCGATTCCAAAACTGGAGGTCTGGCGCGCGGAGGTCGGCAAAGCGCTGCTGTTCCCCGGCGATCCGAACATCGTGGCATTGGCAACCGACGATCCGCTGCCGAGCGAACGTCGGGAACCAAGTTTCTCGCGGTTCGGTCTAGCGGATGTGGGCAAGATCGCTGAATTCGCTATGCAGCATAGTCGCAAGGTATAGCGGGCTGGGCTGAGTGGGGGCGGCGCAACACTCGCGCTGCGATTTGTCTGAACCCCGCGCGAAACCGCTGCCTGTCATTGACAGCCCCCTCTTTCCAGAGGAACATCTATGACATGAAACACGCCGTCCTGAAACTGCTCAAACTGCTTGCTGCTGGCGTAGCGGTCATGTGGCTGTTGGTGCCAACGCTGTCGTCTGCGCAAGAGGGCGGCTACTTTTCTGGTGTTCGTTTTGGGGCGAGCGAAAAAGCGTGGAGCTTCACAGCACCTGGCCTCAAGCTGGGTCAAGCGCTTGAATTCGCGCGCGCTGGCGAGATCAGCAACACGGCGTTCAGCGGTTACCAATTTGCGGGCGGATTCGCCGTGGGCGCTGCGGTGAGTACCGAGCGCGCTGCCACGCCGATTGGCTCGGGCGTTGGTCTTAAATTTGACGGCTTGCGCTGGACGGAACCGCGCCAGAACGTCAATGTAGACGTGATTTCAGCGTTTAACTGGCAGAACAGTTTTTCCGTGTTTGGCAAGGTCGGCGTTGGGCGTGCTGACGGTCGCGCCACGCCAGATTGGGCTTCACCTACGTTGTCCGCTCAAGACCGCACAGCGCTGTCGTACGGCGTCGGCATGCGCTACGACTTCACGCGAAGCCTCGGCCTCAAACTCGAATTGACGCGCGGCACCCGCTTCGGCTCGGATCGGCTGCGTACCGACATCGATCCAGACGCGGTGAACCTAGGAATTCGCTGGTCGTTTTAACGGTTTCACGGGAACGAATGCAAAGGCGGCCTCGGTCGCTTTTTTTGCGTTTATCGGGTCAACAGCTTTTGGCTAGAAGCCTTATTTATAATGGTGCGAGCGCTTATTCGGCAGTTTATCGATTTACAGCAAATTATTGGCCGCGCCCCCGTTAAATAAGGCATTTACGAAAAAGCTATTGAGTTTTTTTTACCTTTCTAGAATTGTGCCATGACGATTCAATTAGTTTTTTTGGCGCGCCTACGTGAACGCTTCGGGGTTTCTCGCGAGGTTTTTGCCCTTTCGCCGGACATTGCAACCGTTTCTGAGCTGCTGATCGCGCTGCGCGAACGCGGCGCTGCATTTGCCGAAGAGCTGGCACCGAATCGGGCCTTTCGGGTGGCGGTCAATCAGGACGTGGTGGCGCTGGATCATCCGCTCAAGGCGGGTGACGAAGTGGCGATTTTTCCGCCTGTGACGGGCGGCTAAGGTGGCAAGTGTCGTTCGCGTGCAGGCGCATGATTTTGACGTTGGCGCGGAGATCGCTGCGCTGCGCATGGGCAATCCAGCGGTGGGCGCGGTCGCTAGTTTCATCGGCTGCGTGCGCGACATGAACGAGGGCGACTCGGTCGGCCTGATGTACCTTGAACACTACCCCGGCATGACTGAGCGTGAACTGGAAAAAATTGCCGCCGAGGCGCGGGGTCGCTGGGATATTTTTGACACGTTAATCATTCATCGGGTGGGTGAGCTCAAACCGCTCGATCAAATCGTATTCGTCGCCGTCACCAGCGCGCATCGCGGCGAGTCGTTCGCGGCCTGTGAATTCATCATGGATTTTTTGAAAACGAAAGCGCCGTTCTGGAAGCGCGAAGCGACGCCACGGGGCGAGCGCTGGGTCGACGCACGTGCCAGTGACGAAGCGGCGGCAGATCGCTGGAAAGAACGGTAGTGATCGCGCCGATCGCGCTGATCGGCCTCGACTGGGGCTCAACAAACTTGCGTGCTTTCGCGTTCAACGCGCAGGGCGAGGTCGTGGATCGCGCGGAATCGTCGTCCGGGGCGCTCACGCTGTCGAGCGCTGCGCAGTTTGACGCCGCGTTGGTTGCGGTCATCGGCGACTGGGCAAAACGACATCCCGCAGCGCGGCTGATTGCCTGCGGCATGGTCGGCGCAAAATCGGGTTGGCGTGAAGCGGGTTACGTGGGGTTGAACGACGCTGCCGGAACAACGCTGGCTAACGTGCTTGCAGCCAAGATCGTGACCGTCGGGACCTCACTCGGCGTGCTTGCCATCATTCCCGGCATCAAAAGCGAGGAGCCCGACGTGATGCGTGGCGAGGAGACGCAACTGGTTGGCTCCGGCCTCAAAGAGGGCATCGTCGTCCTGCCCGGCACGCATTGCAAATGGGTCACCATGAACGGCGGACGCGTCGAGAGTTTCGCCACCTTCTACACGGGCGAAATGAACTCGCTGATACGCGGCCACAGCTCGGTCGGCGCGGTGATCAAAAGCGCGCCGAATATCGACGACATCGCCGCCTACGAGATGGGCTTGAACTACGCCCGCGCCGGGGCTGCGTCGTGGTTGCATGATCTGTTCGTGTTGCGGGCATCGGTGGTCACGGGGCAGCGCACCGAGGCGTTCGTCAGCACCGTGCTCGCTGGCTGGTTGCTCGGTTGCGAGCTCAGCGCCGCGCTCACCATGTATCCCGACACACGCGGCGTAGCGCTGGTGGCGAACCAGCGGCTCGTGCCTTGGTACGAGCGAGCAACACGCGCGTTTGGCGTGAGCTGCGACGCACTGAACGCAGAGCAGGTGACTGCGCGCGGGTTGTGGCGGATCGCTCAATTTTTGTGATGGACTAAGTCTTTTTTTGATGTGTAAAATCACCGCATTCCATACACACGGATAATGCTATGAGAACCAACATCGAAATCGACGACAAGCTGATCGCCAAGGCGATGAAGGCACTCAAAGTCAGTACAAAAAAAGAGGCGGTCACCGTCGCCTTGCAACGCGTCGTCTCGCAGGACGCCCAACGCGATGTATTGCAGCTTCGCGGCCAGATACAGTGGCGTGGCAACTTGGACGTTATGCGCACTGATCGATGATTCTGGTGGATGCCAGCGTCTGGATTGACTTTTTGGCTGATCGCCCGCTCCCGCATGTCGACAAATTGGCCGACGCGCTTCACGCAGGCATCGTCACGATGGCTGATTTGACGCTCGCGGAAATTTTGCAAGGCATTGATGACGATGCACAGGCCCGCCGCACGCTCACCTTGCTGAAACGTCTGCCTTGGGTTGACGTCTGCAATAGCGCTATCGCATTGCAATCAGCGGAAAATTATCGACAGTTGCGCAAACGTGGCTTCATCATTCGCAAAACGATTGATTGCCTGATCGCCACCTACTGCATTGAGCGCAAGCTACCACTGCTCGCCAACGACCGCGACTTTGAACCGTTCGCTGAGCACCTTGGGTTGCAGTTGCTTTGATCGGCGAAGTGTCACGCGGGCTGCGTTAGCGTCACTAGATCCGATTGCCATTCGAATTAATCAAGTAATCATCTTGCCTGACAAGCGATTCCGCGTTAACCGTTAAAGCTGCCTCGCGGTCGCTAGTTCAATAAACATCCTCATGCTCATGAGCCAAGGTCGCTGCGTTGCTGCGTAGGTCACATGTAGGCTAAGTGGCAACACCAGCTGCACGCGCTCTGATCGCATCTCGGCAGTCTGGTTCTCGCTGATGCTGGGCTCCAGCGTTAGAAGATGCTTTATCTCTACCCTTGCCGCCTCGTTCAGTATTTGCCGCCAACGATCCTTGCAGGTCGTTTTTGCAGCCAGCACCGTGAGCCGCGTTGCCGGAAACGTTGCATCACGATAGTGCTGGATCGACGGCAGCACGAAATCAGGCCGCAGATTGTTTTCGGTCACTGCCGTGCGCGAATAGGTCACCCCGTGAGCACCAAACACGGCTTCGAGATGATTTTCGAGGGCACTTCCCGCGCGAGACTTGCGGCGCTGCTGGAAAGACATCGCCAGCTTTATGAGCGCGTCTAGGTCAATCGACAACGAGATAGTCTCGCTCAACCGCGCTTCGCGCGTGTGCTCTCTTCATTTGCGAAGACTACGGTGCGATGGTGCTCGATAAACTCGCGCGAAGGCAAAAAGCGCTCTGGCAATTCGATCTGCTTTCCGTGAATTGGAACCAAAACCTCTTTGACAAATGCGTCTTCTGATCGAAGCAACTGCGCCGATACCACGACAGCAAATTCGTTGGACAACGTAATCAATCCTCGATCAAATGCTTTGTCGTGAATCGCCGAAAGGCAAAGACCATTGCGGGGGTTGAGCCTCGTGTTTTTGTCGTAGCTCCAAGGCACGATATGACTAGCGACGAGCAGTCGCGAATCTGAAAGTCCCGACATGCAACACCTGCCTCGGTAGCCGCTCAAAACAGAGCGACGGAAGAAGCTTTGTTTCACTCGTTGCATCGCAAGAACTTGTCGATCTAACCCCACATAATCTTCGGGCCCAGCTTGAACATCTGGTGGCATTGTGGGCGTTTCGCCCTTTTTATTCGCAAGCGCAGTACGTATTTGCGCGCATTCAACGGTAAGTCCCTCCCAGTCAGCGTGAAACTCAGCCCATACTTGCCGGTCAAGTGCAGAAGCGTTGCTCAGACCCGCGCGCCCTGAATTTCTTATCGCAGGGTCAAGACTCGCCAAATTCACCAATTTCATGGCGACTGCAGACGGTGTTCGTCCAATCAACCGTGCGAGTTCGATAACCTCCACAGTCCTCTGATCCAATTTTCCAAATGGAAGTTGGCAATACAAGTGAAACGCAAGCTTCACTTGCTCATTTGTCCACAGCCCCTTTTTCACAGCTTTCTCGCTTACGGGAGAAGGCTCAATCACTTCGTGACTGAAGCCTACTTGCTCCGCATTTAATGAAGACACTAACAGTCTAGCGACAGCGGCGACCATCGGTATAACTGCCGCATCCGCGAACTGCTGATACGCCCGCGTATCCGAAACCGGAATCCGAAATTCATCAGAGAACCCCATCAGCCTTGCACATTCTCTGGGCGTGAGCCGTCGCGGTCGCTCGCGTGCACCTTGCGAGATCAGAATCTCCGAGCCGTCCTTGTAGTACCGCGCCGACAGCGTGCGCGACACCTGCTTTCCGGTGACTAGCCCGAAGCCAAAACCGTTGCCAAGCGCCGCATGCTTTGCCTTGTAGGCCTGCAAGTAATTCCACAGGTTTTCGGTGAGCGTGTATTTCGGATTGACGATACGTTTGTCATGATCAAAAAAACGTCCTTCGTCCCAAGGCAATGCAGGTTCACTGCCGTCGGTCTTGTGCAGGATTTCTTCCAGCACGTGCGAACCTTTGGGAGGCAGATTGAGAATGTCCCAATCAAACGCGACCGGCTCTCGAAAGCCAACGATCAGGATGCGCTCGCGGTGCTGCGGCACGAAATGCGCGCCGTCGATCACCTTGTAATGCACGTCGTACCCGAGCTTTTTGGTGAGCGTGCGGTGGATGACCTCAAACGTGCGGCCCTTGTCGTGTGACTTCAGATTTTTGACGTTCTCCAGCAGAAAACCACGTGGGCGCTTTGCCGCGATGATGCGCTCAAGATCAAAAAAAAGCGTGCCTTGCGTCTCATCGTCAAAACCGTGTGCTCGGCCCAACGCATTTTTCTTTGACACACCTGCAATCGAAAACGGCTGACAAGGAAAGCCTGCTAGCAACACGTCGTGATCAGGAATTAAAGCTTCGTTCACCTGCGTGATGTCGCCCGCAATTTCGTGGCCATTAGGAAAGTTCGCGGCATACGTCTTCTGCGCGTAGGCGTCCCACTCGCTGGTGAACACGCAGCGCCCTCCTTGATCCTCGAACGCCCGCCGAATGCCGCCGATGCCTGCGAACAAATCAACAAACGTGAACTCGGCACTCGACTCGTACTGCCTGGCTAACGGTAGCATGAGCTGCTTTAGTGCGAGCGCGACATATTTCGGTGGCTCTGATTCGCGCACCTCCCATCGCCGTACGGTGCGCACGTCAATTTCGAGGCGCTTTGCAAGCTCTGTCTGCGTGAAGTGTTTTCGAGCCTCGGTCAGCACACCGTACGTCGCCGCTTCAACACCCGTAAAAAGTACAGTTGCCATTGAGTCCCCATGCATCAGCTACGGCGGGAATAATAGCGGACATTTTGCCCTCTAAAGTGATTTTTTTCGCGCCTCCGTTCGTCGACCCGCATCTGCAACGTGCTGTCATCGCGCCCGAGCGGCTTGACTATACGATGGCTTCGATGGTCGAAGATCGCGCCGCAACCGATGCACCCTCACCCCAACTTTCTCCGGCGTGCGGCGCTTTGAAGGGCTAAGCGCGAACGGACGCATCGGAAGCCATCGCCAATTTCAGCTGGTGGGAAGAGCCGCCGCTGACCTACACCGCGCACGACATGGCACCGTTTGCGCAAGATATGGGCTATGTGGACGACGCGGGCGAGGTACGACCACCGTTCGTCTGGAACCCGGAGGATCGCGCGCACCGCATGGCGCGGCTCGACGCTATTTTCATGCGCTTATATGGGCTCAGCGAGGACGACGCGAGCTACGTGCTGTCCACCTTCCCCATCGTCAAAAAGCAGGACGAGGCCACCCACGGTCGCTACCGAACCCGCGACTTGATTATTAGTTACATGCGCCTGCTGGAGACAGGCGTGCTTACACACGAAACGATCTCGGCCTGCTAACCCTGCGCAGAACCGCCCGACAGTCGCGCACTCGCTCCAGTTTCCCGCCCTACAATGAGCCATGGCGCAACACAAGCTCAGCCGTCTTTTTGAGCCACAATCTATTGCGGTGGTGGGTGCCTCGGAACGTGAAGGCAGTCTGGGTCGCGCGGTGTGGCAGCGGTTGCGGGCGCATGCGTACACCGGGCGTGCGTTTCCGGTTAATCCCAAACATAAAAAAATATTCGATGAGCCGTGTTTTTCGCGGCTCACCGATTTGCCTGAGCGCGTTGATCTGGCATTGATCGCGGCACCAGCTGATGCTTGCGTGGACATCATTCGCGATTGTGGGGCCAGTGGTTGCGGTTACGCGCTGATTTTGTCGCGCGGTTTTGACACCAGTTCAGGCGATAGCGTCAATGAAAAAAACGTCAAAGCGGCGCAGGCGCTGATTGATGTGGCACGCGAATCCCGGGTGCGTTTGATTGGCCCTAATGCGCGCGGCTTGCTGCGTCCGCGCATTGCGCTTGACGCGTCTGCGATGACCGATGTTGACGCCATGCCGTCAGCCGGGTCGCTCGCGGTGATCTCGCAATCCGGCGCGTGGTTGTCGATCCTGCGCGATTACGCAGCGGGCACGTCCATCGGCTTTTCCAGCTTGCTATCGCTCGGCGCATCGCTCGATCTGGACTTCGGCGAATTGATGGATTATTTTGCGTTCGACGCTTACACCTCTGACGTGCTGCTGTATGTCGAGGAGGTAAAAAACGCGCCGTCATTCATGTCCGGCGTGCGCCAGCTTTCGCGCATGAAGCCGGTGGTGGTGTTGAAGGCGGATCGCGCTGATTTGCACCGCGCTGCTGATGGAACACATGCCACCGCGCTGGCTCAACATGACCGCGTGTTCGAGGCCGCCATCGCGCGTGCCGGGGCGGTTCGCGTGCAAACGGCGATGCAGATGGTGAGCACCGCGCGGCTGCTCACGGGCGAGCGCAGTCACACGCAACACCGCATTGTCGCTATCACCAACGGGCGCGGTCCCGGCCTCGTGGCGGCTGATTCAGTTCGCGCTCAGGGGCTCACGCTGGCGCCACTATCGGAGGTCACGTTTGACGAGTTGCGCAAGGCGTTACCCGCGCACGCGAGCGTCGGCAATCCGCTGGATCTGGCGGGCGACGCCACCGCCGAGCGCTATCGAATTGCCATGAACGCAGTGCTCGGCGACGAGTCGGTTGACGTGTGCATCGTATTGTTTTCGCCGCAGTCCATCGTAAGCGCTGTGGAGGTGGCCACCGAGATCATTGCCGCATCCAAAGCGCATCGCAAAACGGTGCTCGCCGTGCTGGGCGGTGGCGCGAGTGTGATGCCCGCGCGCGCGATGCTTGATCAAGCGCGTATCCCGCAATTTTTAAGCGCTGAGAATGCGGTGGATGCGATTGGTTTTCTGGAAACCTTCGCGCGAAATCAGTCGTTGTTGCGTCAAGTGCCGGCGCAAAGTGTCGACGGTTTCACGCCTCATGTTGAGCAGGCGCAGGCGATTTTTGACAATGTGTGGGCCGACGGTCGAACCCAGCTTTTCATGCATGAAGCGCGGCAATTGCTCGGTGCGTTTGGCATCGCAATGATCAACACCGGCATGGCGCGCACGCCCGCCGAAGCCGTGATGCTAGCCGATAGCTTCGGTTATCCGGTGGTGCTTAAAGTGGTGTCGCCCGATATTGCGCACAAGACCGACGTTGGCGGCGTGCAGCTTGATTTGCGTGACGCTAGAAGCGTGCGTCGTGCCGCCAAAGAAATCTTTGAGGCTGTCGCGCAGCAAGCGCCCGACGCGCGCGTGATTGGCCTGACGGTGCAACCGTTGGTGCGCCATCGCGGTCAGCGCGAACTGTATCTGGGCCTCGCTATCGATCCAACCTTTGGCGTGGTGATGGGCTTCGGTTCGGGTGGTCTGAGCGTTGAACGCGTGGACGATGTGGCGTTTGAATTGCCGCCGCTGAATGACGTGCTGATCGCGAACGTGATCTCGCGCACCCGCGTGTCGCGCCTGCTCGATGCGTATGGCAATGTGCCTGCGATCAATCGCGATTCGCTGACCACATTGATGCTGCGCTTCTCGACGCTGGCCTGCGTGTGCCCGGAGATCGCCGCGTGTGACTTAAACCCGGTGATTGCCTATGCGCACGGTACGGTGGCTGTTGACGCGCGCATTTTGCTGCGACCGCGGGACGAGGTTGCCCGACTCAAAAAGCTCGGACGCTATGCGCATCTAGCCGTCTATCCGTATCCGCGCGAACTTGAAGAAATCGTTACGCTGAAAGACGGCGTGAGCCTGCTGATTCGCCCGATTCAGCCGGAGGACGCGGAGCGGGATCGCGCGTTTGTGGCAAGGCTGTCGCCCGAGACGTTGTACTTTCGCTTCATGATGCCAGTGCGCGAGCTCTCCCCCGCGATGATTGAGCGGTTCACACAAATTGACTATGGGCGCGAGTTGGCATTAGTGGCCATCACGGGCGATGGCGTGCAACAACAGATGCGTGCCGTGGCGCGAATAACGCCAACGACCGTGCCTGCGCGCTGCGAGTTCGCCATTGTGGTCGAAGAAAACATGCACGGCAACGGGCTCGCCCGCGCGCTCATGCATCGCCTGTTCGATGCCGCGCGCAGCCGTGGCTACGAAGAGATGGAGGGGGCAGTGCTGAGAGAAAACCCGCGCATGCTTAAGTTTTGCGAAGCGCTTGGTTTTACCATCGAGCCCAACCCTGACGACAGCAACGAGCGCATTGCGCGGCGGCGGCTGGTTGAGTAGCTTGATGTGCGGCGCCGCTTAGCGCCCTCTCCCTTGAGGAGACGCTTGGGGTGAGAGAGGACGGCTTTTAACCAAATCTGGTCAAAACAGCATCAATCGCGATAGCCCAGAATTGATGCACGAGTCGCGACAGAACGATGGGCAATCGCGGCTCGCGCCGCTCCTACAAACCAACTGAGTCCGATCGGTCAGCCGTTTACGATTTCCGCAATTGCCTGTTCCGTGCGCGCTAGGCCATCGTCAATATCCGCATCTGTGATGTTCAGCGCCGGTGCAAAGCGCAGAATATTGTTGTTGCCCGCAGTCAAAAACACGACGCCGCTGCGATAGCCTGCCTTCATGAATTCGCCTGCGCGATTGTCGTATTTTTCGACTAACTCGCAACCCAGCCACAAGCCTTCGCCGCGCACATCAGCAAACACGTTGTGCTTTTTGTTGATGGCTGCGAAGCCATCGCGCAGGCGTTGTTCGGCGACTAATACGCGCTTCAAGAACGCTTCGTTGTTGACAATGTCGAGCACGGTTTCGGCGACTGCTGAACCCAGTGGATTGCCGCCGTAAGTGGTGCCGTGCGTGCCGGGCTGCATGACGGCTGCGATTGCTTCGGTGGTGATGAAGCAGCCGATTGGGAAGCCACCGCCGATGCCTTTGGCACTGGTCAAAATGTCTGGCGTGACGCCTTTTTGCATGTAGCTGTAGAGCGCGCCGGTGCGGCCTACGCCGCTTTGAATTTCGTCGAAAATCAGCAGCGCGTTGTGCTTGTCGCAGAGTTCGCGCGCAGCACCCAAAAATTCCGGCGTGCCAGGGAACATGCCGCCTTCGCCCTGCATGGGTTCGAGGATGATGCAGGCGACGTCGTCGTCCATGACGGAGCGCAACGCGTCAACATCGTTGTACGGGACATGCGTGATGCCCGCAGGCACCGGGCCCATGCCCTTGGTGTACTTGGCGCTGCCGCCAGTGGACACGGCGAGCCAGGTGCGACCATGGAATGAATTGGTGGTCGAGATGATGCGGTGCTTCTGCTCGCCGTATTTCGTGCTCGCGTATTTGCGTGCGGTTTTCAGCGCGCCTTCGTTGGCCTCGGTGCCGCTATTGCACAGGAACACGCGGTCGGCAAACGTGGCCTGCGTGAGCTTTTTGGCGAAGCGCATCGCGGGCTCGTTGACCATGTAATTGCTGATGTGCCACATGCGGTCGGCCTGCGCCTTGAGCGCGGCGTTCAGCGCTGGATGGCAATGCCCGAGCGAGAGCACGGCCACGCCACCAGCGAGGTCAACGTAGTCCTTGCCGTCCGTATCCCAAATGCGCGACCCGAGCCCGCGCACCGGCACAAAATTGGCCCACGGGTAGACCTTGAACATCACCTCGTCCGCCGTCGCTCGGCTCACTCGCATACCTTCGACTTCGCAAACGTGTGCGGATGGCGCAAGGTTGGATTGGGATCTGATTGGGTCGAGCATGGTTGTTTCGTGGTTGGGTTGGCTCGGGCTCCCTCTCCCGCAAGCGGGAGAGGGCGGAGGGTGAGGGTGGCTTGTGAATTTCGCTAGAGTTTGGCTCTCGTGCTCACGTACCACCCTCACCCCAACCCTCTCCCGCTTGCGGGAGAGGGGGTTAACTACTAGTGTTTGTGGTCGCCGTGGTCGTGATCGTGACCATGGTCGTGGCCGTGATCATGCTCAGCCGCTTTTGCGGCGGGCGCGGGCGCATGGGCGCTCATGCCGTTGCAGGCGGTGACCATAATTTCCACTTTGTATTCCGGCTTGGCGAGCTTCGCCTCCACCGTAGCGCGGGCGGGCGGCATACCTTCAGGCACCCATGCGTCCCACGCCTCATTCATCTGCGCGAAAGTTGCAATGTCGGCGAGATAAATAGTGGCGGTGAGAATGCTTTTTTTGGTCGCGCCGCCGTCTTCGAGCAAGTCATCAATCTGCTTCAAAATTTGCTCGGTCTGCCCCTTCACGTCGGCCGTCGGATCGGAGGCGACCTGACCGGCGAGATACAAAAAGCCGTGGTACGTGACCATTTCAGAAAGACGTTTGCCAACGCCATAACGACGAATCATTGTGTGCTCCAGTGCATGTGAATAAAAATGGATTTCAATATTTTACGGGTGGATCAGGTTCCCTCTCCCAGCGGGGGAGGGCTAGGGTGGGGGTACGTCGTTGTCGTAGCAAACTGTCCCACTAATTCCAACTTCCCCCACCCCAACCCTCCCCCGCTGGGGGAGGGAGCAATGTGAGTGCGCCACGCATAAAAACGGCCGCCGGGGTAGGGCAGCCGTCGCGCATTTTGGTGCGGTCAGAGTCGGAGCGTTGGGAGGGGGAGCCCTTCGCTCGTCAGGTTGTCATGTCGCCACTGTCAGCATTCAGGCCGGATGCGCGTACGGTTAGGCGGGGGAACCTTCGCGTAGCGCTACGTGTGCCCGCACACAAGGGGAGGAGGTGCAAGCCGTAACCGGTGAAGCTAACGTCTGCGCTTCTTTGTTATTCCAATCTAGCGGCGCGGCGCGCTCGTGTCAGGAGCCAAATTCACCTGCACGCGCATCGTGGGGCCCGGGTCAAAGGCCATGCGCGTCGTATAGTCACGACCCTGATAGCGATAGGCCACGTTGTAGCCGGTGACTTCGTCGCGATTGTCATACACCGTTTTGCAGCGTTGTACGGTGCGAGTTTCGGGTATATAGTCAACACGCGAGGGGCTGCCCTGCGCGTAGCTTGGTGCAGCGTTAGAGGGCTGGCTATTTTCGATTTGATTGCCGATTAGACCACCGGCTACCACGCCTACGCCGGTGCCTACGTCGCGACCGCCCGATGAGCGACCAAATTGGTGCCCGACCACACCGCCGATGATGGCACCGATGACCGTACCCGCGCCAATCGTGCGCTCAGCGACCGGGGCCGGAGCAGGTTGCGCTGGTTGCTGGTAGCCCGCAGCCACGTAGCCCGAGCCCGGCGACGGCACCATGCGATCGGTCGTGACCGTTTCGTTGGCGCATTCCTGACGAGGCACACTGTTGCGCTCGTAGATAGGTTGCGCCGACAGCACCTGAGCGGTGTCACTGTAGCTCTGAGCCACGGCTGCGCTCACCGCCGTGGCGGTAAGGGCGATGGCAAGCGTTTGTTTGATGCGTTGATTCATGCAAAAAGCTCCTTCGATTTGAGGTAACGCTTGATTCCAGCGCACCATACTTTTTTGGACAGGTCTGCGGCAAAAACGTGCGACGCATGACAGCGGTTGACGCGTGTTTTGAATCTTTAGCCTATTTGCAGTTGCGGGCAAAATGCGTTTTGGTATCGCCAACATCTGATCAATGGCTAAACGCATCCGCTTGGGTAGCGGTGATTGGCCGAATTTTCGCGCGGTGCGCAACCGTACCATCGCATCAAAGCGCCCTATCTGCAATGAACTCTCGGGTTCGCCCGGACTAACGAAAGGCACCTACGCGGAAGAAACCTGATAGGCACTGCCTTCGTATTGCTCGGTGCATCAAGCGACGCCAAGTACTCGCCTACGGATCAACTCTTTCAAGTAAAGACCAGTAACATGCCGCCCGTGCTATGCGTACTTATGTTCGCTGACCGGCCACCAACGCTCCACAATCAGCTCCAGCCGCTGCACGCCTTGATATTCAGAAAGTGAAACTCGATACGCCGCGCGCAACGGTTGCGGCGGTGGTTCGGTGCAACCAAAGCGGATGGCCTCGAAGGTGCGTCCCGCACGTTTGAGGCGCATCTTGGTATGTTTTAGGCCCACGATGCGGCTGTCAGTGACGGTGAACTCATCGTCGAATAACGGTGCGGGAAACGCCTGGCCCCACACGTGCTGATAGAGTGCGTGCGCGGTGTCGAAGTCGAATTCATCTAGCGCAAACGAGCCGTCGCTTTCGACGCGCTGCTCCAGTTGATCTGGCGTCAATAATTCGCCTGCCACTTGCTCGAAACTCTGCGCAAACGCGGCGAAATTTTTCTCATCAATGGTGAGCCCAGCAGCCATCGCGTGACCACCGAATTTGCGCATTAAATGTGGCCCGCGCTTTGATACAAGATCAAGCGCATCACGCAGATGAAAACCGGGGATGGAGCGACCCGAGCCTTTGAGCTCGCCAGCGTCCCCGGGCGCAAACACAATCGTCGGGCGATGATGCGCCTCGCGTAAGCGCCCCGCCACGATGCCGACGACACCTTGATGCCACGTTGGGTCAGTCACTACAATGCTTTTTTGCTCCGGCGTGAAGGTGCCTGTAATGAGCTGATCCGCCTCTTCGCGCATGCCCGATTCGATGCCTTTGCGTTCACGATTGAGACGATCCAGTTCGTCAGCAATTTCGGCAGCGCGAGCGGGATCGTCAGTGGTCAGGCATTCGATCCCGAGCGAAATATCATCCAGTCGCCCCGCCGCATTCACGCGCGGCCCGAGCATGAAACCGAGGTCGTATGCGGTGGCTTTTTTTACGTCACGCTTGGCTACTTCAAAAAGCGCTGCGATGCCTGCGTTGGCCTCACCCTCGCGCATGCGGCGCAGGCCCGCTTCAACCAGTCGCCGATTGACCGCATCCAGCGGCACCACGTCGGCCACGGTGCCGAGCGCGACCAGATCAAGCAGACGATTCAAATCGGGTTGCGTCGCCGCAGTAAAGACGCCACGTTCACGCAGCTTTGCGCGCAGTGCGAGCAGCACATAAAACATCACGCCGACGCCAGCAATCGCCTTGCTCGGAAAGGTGCAGCCGACCTGATTCGGGTTCACGATGGTGGGCGTGTCCGGCAATATTGCGCCCGGCAAATGATGGTCGGTGACCACCACATCAATACCCAGCGCGCGCGCGGCAGCAACACCTTCGACGCTTGCAATTCCGTTGTCCACGGTAACGATCACGCTGGGCGCTTCGTGTGATGCGAGCGCCACGATTTCGGGCGTCAGTCCGTAGCCAAATTCAAAGCGGTTGGGCACGAGGTAGGCCGCCTGCGCGCCCATCGCACGCAGTCCGCGCAGCGCCACCGCGCAGGCGGTTGCGCCGTCAGCATCGTAGTCGGCGACGATCAAAATTTTTTGCCGCAACGTGATCGCCTGAATCAGCCGTTCGCATACTGCGTCGATACCCTTCAAGGTTGCAGGCGACGGCAATTGCGAGAGCTTCCATTCGATGTCTGACGCGCTGCCGATCCCACGTGCGGCGTACAGGCGCGAGAAGAGGGGTGAGATGCCACTGGCTTCAAGATGCTTGGAAACGGTGGGATCGAATGCGCGTTGATGCAAGGCAGGAGAAGCAGTATTCATAGTTGCTTTTGAAGCGTGGCAAGTACTTCTTCTAGCGTTGGTTTGTGCTGAAAGAAGGCAGCAAGTTTTGACAGTGCAGACGGTTTGCGCGGTGTGAGGCGCAGACGAGGGCGGCTGTCACCGACGATGATTGAGTCGGCGGACAGAATTTCGGAAGCGCGTGTTTGCCATGCGTTGTGCCAAGCGGGGACGTTGCCTCTACGTAGCGCTGCCAAATGGCTTAGTTCCCCTCTCCCGCAGGCGGGAGAGGGGCTAGGGGTGAGGGTGTGTGCATTCGCGCCAAACTTGGATCGTGCGCCGCCACCCTCACCCCAACCCTCTCCCGCTTGCGGGAGAGGGGGCAGAACAGGCGGCTCGTGCGCAGGGAGCTTGGAACCAAACCCCCACAACCAAACCACATTAATCGGCGGCAAACCGCGTTCTTCTCGCGAAGCATTGACCGGATGCGAGAACAGCAACATCTGCAATTCATTCATCCAGCGCTCAACAAGGCGCGCATCTTTTCCACGCGGCAGGTTGGGGCGCAATGGTTCACCAATTAACCAGTCAGGTCGTTCGGTAAGCACGTTGATTTCACGGTCGCAGCTGACCTGCCACGTGCTGGCATCAGCAAACGAAAACCGAACGCCATCAACTCGCAAATGCTCATCAGCCGCCTCACACAGCGCGCGCGACTCCGGTTCACTCAGCGAAATCAAGCGAGTGTCAAGCGGCGTGAGGTCGGTCAATCCCAAGGCAGCATGCAGCGGTGTCGCGACAGCAAAATTGTTCACACCCGAGCGCGTCATCGCTGCAAGCGCCCGACCGTCGCAAAGATCACCCGTCAGCCCAAGCGCCTCGCGCTCAGCGTCACTCCACGATCCAGAAAACGGCTCAACGGAACAGGTGTGTAAGCAGGTCGCAATATTGGCTGGTGCTTCTAACCCCACGCACAACGCTTTAAGGGTTGCGCGGTCAGCGGGAAGTGAACCGGGCAGGAGGAGCATTGAATGTGTTGCCAATTATTTGTAGGGTGGGCACCCCGTGCCCACAAAACTTTGCAGTCACGCCAAGTTTTGGTGGGCAGAGCCTGCCCACCCTACGTAACTACGTAGCGAACCTACGCCGCCCCCACCGCCTCAATAGCCCGCGTCAAGCGCTCACGTTCACCGAGCGTAATCTTCGCGCCGGTAGCGTTGAACGCGCCGAGCAGCGTGCGAATGGCGGTCATTTTTGCGTCGGGTGCCGTGGGCAGTTGACGGCGGTCTGACAACCAGCGAAGCTGCTGCATGCGGCGCGCCGTAGCGATCTCTGCAGGTGAATCTATGCCTGCGATGAGTTCGGCGTCGATCACCAGTGCGGCTGCGGTTTTGTCGGTCGATTCCGTAGCGGGAATTTTCGCCAGCGTGGCCTTCATCGCGTCGATCACGCCACCGCGCGAGAGGACGGTGACGCGCTTTTTGGCAGCGGCGAGCACATCGTCAAACTTGCGATCCATGTCCATCGCTTTGTCGCGATCAACAAAGGGCGGCTCACGCCATTTGCTGCGGGCGCTGGCAATGCCTGCGTCGATGGCTTTGGCGTCATCGCCGGTGATCAATGCCTTGAGTTCATCGAGCAGCGCATAGCGATTTTTCATGCCCTCGGAGAACTGCGCCTTCATCGAGTCGCGCTCGGAATCGCGCGCTTTGAACACGGCGTCGGTGTTTTTCTTGAACACGTCCCACAGGTTTTGTTCGTCCTTGCGACGCAGATGCGGCAAGCCTTGCGGGCGTTCTGCCGCCCAGCGGCGCTGCACGGCAATGGCGCGATCAGTGACTTCGCGCGACGGTGTGGCCGTAGCCAGTTCTTCGGCTTCGGCAATCAGTTTTTTGCGACGGGCGATTTCGGGTTCGCGGGCGGCATCGAGTGCGCCATCGAGTTTTTTCAGGGCAACGTCGAATTTTTCGTCGAGCGCTTTCCACGCAGCGTTAGCGACACCACCACCTTTTTTCCACAGGTCGAACAGGCCGGATTTGCGCTTCTCGATGTCGACCCAATCGCGATGTTCGCCTTCAGGCAACGGTGCCGCAGCTTCTTCAGCGAGGGCATGCAAGTCGTCGATGATTTTTTCGCGGCCTGACGCGTTTTCGTTACGTTGCTTGCGCAGCGTGTCGAAGTGCGCTTTTGCGGGCGCGTAAGCTTCTTTGCAGACGGCGTTGAACTTGTCCCACTTGGGCTTCGGCGCGCCGCCGTTTTTCTTGTCGAGCGCTTTCCATTCTTCCTGAATGGTGCGAATTTCGCGGGCGAGTTCGTCGGGCGGCAGCGGCGAGCCCTTGAGCGCTTCGGCGCGAGCCATGATGCCGTCACGCGCCTGGCCGTCGCTCCATTTGAGCCAGCTTTCCAGTCGCTTCACTTCACCATCGAGTTCGTTCAGGCGCTGCTCTTCCATCTTCGGGAAGCGCTTGGCGGTGAACTGTTGATACAGCTTGGTGGCCGCGTTGCGCGAACCGCGCACGTCGCCTGCGGCGATCAGTTCGGCGAGTTTGCTCAGGTGTTCGTTGGCGCTCGCGAGGTCGGCGTCTTCAGCGCGCGGCACCACTGCACGCTCAGGTTTTGGTGCTGCGGCAGGCTTGTCGAGTGCTTGCAGGCGGCGCTCGAAATGCTCACGTGTGGTGGCGTCAACGGTTGCTAGCCATGCGACGCATTTGGCCTTCCATTCCGCATGCGCGGCTTCGTAGTCGGCGTGGGCTTTGGCGTGCGCGCTAGCGGCATCAGCGGCTTGAGTTTGAGCGGCGGCGGTTGCGGCTTCGGTGGCTGCCGTTGCTGTGGGCTCGGTTGAATCGGTCGCTATGGGTTCGGCAGATTTCTCAACGTCAACGACTATCGCATCTGGTGTGGATTCGACAATCGCTGTTACTCCAGCGGGCGTGTCGTTGGTTGCTGGTTTTGCTTCGGCAGCAACACCCTCACCCCCCCCCTCTCCCGCCACGGGAGAGGGGGCAGAACCAGCCGCTGCTTCTTGGGCAGCATCGGCGGTCGCGTCGGTGGCAGAACCGGTCGCCGCTTCTGGTACAGAACTAATTGCTTCTGGAGCAGAACTCACCGCTGCCTCAGCAACGGGGGCGTTAGTAACTTCTACTTGAGCAGGCACAACAGCTTCTGCAACAGCACTTTCAGCCGCAGCAGCAGCGTTGTCCGACGCAGTCGCAGCCGCAACAGCCGATGCAACCTCAGTCTTCGGTTCACGCGGCTTTTTGGGTGGCGCAACGCGCTCTTGGCGTGGTGGGCGCGGTGGCGGTGTTGGCATTGATGCAAACAGTGCTTCACCCGTTGCGTTGCGTTCACGCAATTGCTGCTCTGCGGCGATCACGCCGTGAACCTGTTGCAGTTGCTGCGCGAGTCCTGCATCGAGCGCAGGCGAGCTTTGCGCGACGGTGGCATCGTGTGCCAGCGTGTTCAATTCTTCATTCGAAAACTCGGCGGCTTTTTTGCTCTTTAGCGACAGGCCAGCCACCTGCATTGCCAGCGCTTCGTGCATGCGACGCGCTGCCGATTCGTTCTGCATTTTGCGTTGCAAGCCGATCAGCAAACCGTCGAATTTTGCTTTACGATCCGCGTCAACCGTCAGCTTGCCCCAGGCGCGTTGCGTGTCAACCAGTTTCGTCAACGGCACTTCGTCCGCGTCAGACCAGCTTTGCAGTTGCGCGAGCAACACGTCGGCTTCTTGTGCAGCCTTGTCGCGCGATTGCAGATTCAGCACGCGGTCATGGCAGGCTTTGCCGAGGCGTTTGTCGTGATCGCGCCAGTGCAGGTGCAATTTGTCGAGCAGTGCGATGTCGGTGCTGGTATTGATAGCGTCGAGCTTAAACGCGGCGGGCGCGGTGGTGGCGAGCCATGCGGTCAAGTCGGCGTTTGCTCCGCGCGCGGCCGCTGCCTTCCATTCGACCGGTGAATCATCGCGAAGTGCGGCGGCGATGACGGCCAACGGTAAGTCTGCTGCGGGCGCGCTGTTGCTGGCAAGTGCTGCCCAGCGTGACGTGGCGGCAGACTTGATTGCCGCGTCGACCGCGTCGTCGTTGAGCAAGGCCTGCATGGTGGCCGTGCTGCTGCTTTGCGCAATCGCTGCGGTGCGCACGCGCGCGTCAGCGTCGGTGGTGGCGATGGTGTGAAGGTTCGTGTCATCTGCTGCAAGGGTTGCAACAGCGGTCAGCCGTTCGTCGGCGTTTGAGCTTTGCCATTTTGGCGTGCTCGTGAAAAGCGATTTCAGCACAGGTGTGTTTCGTTCATTGAGTTGAGCCGTAGATTTTAGGCGCACGGG
>JANNYE010000089.1:0-14178 GCA_031409935.1 Burkholderiales bacterium
CTGGATGCAAAATTGAAAAATGTGCCAACTAATGACGCGTCACACAAGCCGAAGCGTAAAGTGGACGACATGTTGGAAGAAATATTGACGATAGTTCGTGATCAACAGCGACGGGAACTCTCGCAAAGAATGGCACCACTCGCTGAAGAGCTTCGCCATGTCAACGTGCTACTCAGCCGAATTAGGCAATTACGTGAACCCAAAGCCGTCTCTAATCTCGATTTACTCAAGAATTTGGATTTGCCAAACATTAGCGACGATGCCCAAGCGGTGGACGCCTTGAAACGTGATTTAGATCTTCTCATGCGTAATGAGCTAAAACACGATTCGCTTGAGAAAAAAGGCCGCGGCAATGAGGGGAAATTCGACTAGTCAGCGCGACTCAGATGCCTCCATCGAAGCTTTAGCAATTCTGTGGCAAAGCGATCAGTTGTTTAGTTCGAACGCCCCTTCAGCCCGCGCCGAGGAGCTGAGTAACGGGCGGTCGTAGATGCGTCGCCGGCACACACTGTGCGTAGCGTTAGCGAAGCTAACGTGCGCCGTCCGACGCATCCCGCCCGTTGCGAGCACCGCAGGATGAAGCGGGGTGCAGGGGCAAGCGTTTTTGGTTACTTTTTGCGCGACTGCAAAAAGTGACTGGCCCCGCGCGGCCATGGAGCGCGCTCGTCGCAAACGCCAGTGCCGTTCAGCAGACCCTTTGCTGCGCTCAGGGCGAACGGGGCGGAAATCCAACGTTTGGAGCTTACGCCACCACCCTCACCCTAACCCTCTCCCGCGCTGCGGGAGAGGGGACAGAACCACTTGCGCTTGGGGCCTGCGCCGACGAAGGACGTTGGTGCCTTTCGAGATGCCCGTTACTCCACTCTCGGCGCGGGTCGCGTGCTGCCACCCTGGGTGAGTAAAAAGCGCATCGACTTTCCATCCTTCATCTCTTCAAACACAATTTCCAGCGGCGTGACCCGCGCGAAAAATGTGCTGTCCGATTTTGCGAATAACTCGAACTCGCCCTGACCGGTGGCCTGGGTAAACAGTCGGCCGTCGCGCACCCGCATCACGATGTCAAAATTCGGGCCGAGGCGATAGGTGCCCACGTACCGCGCGAGCGTTTTCGCGTCCACCGGCACGGCAGTTGCGCGCATCGCTGCCAGGTTTTTAAGCGGGATAGTCGGTTCGAGCACGTGCAGCGCGATGTCTAGTACAGCCACGCTCGCGTTGGACAGCACGGCCACCGCAGCTTTGCGATCTGGGTCGACCCATAGCGATGCCGCGAAACCGCCGGTCATGCCATCGTGACTGAACACGGTGCGACCGTTCATCGGCGCGAGCATCCACGCAAGGCCGGTCGGGTTGATCGGTGCCATGCCGTCGCCGTAATGCTTTTGTGCGAGCGCAAACGCGGTCTTCAGTGGCGTGTCCATCGCGCCGCTCGCCGCCTGCGCGTAGCGGCCCATGTCGCGCGCGCTCATGACGAGTGCGCCGGCGGGCGCGATGACGTCGAAGCGCCAGTGTCTGTTGCGCTTGAGCGTGGCGTCGCGGTCGATGTAATGCGGGTTGCTGAAACGGGCGAATTCGCCGCGCGGAATGTCGAGATAGGTTGAGGTGAGATCGAGTGGTGTCAGCGCACGCTTTTGCAGCAAATCGGCGTACGACATGTCCGCAGCGCGCGCGAGCACATAGCCGAGCAGGCCGAAACCGAGGTTGGAATAAGCGTAGGCTTCGTCGCGTTTTTTGGTGGTTTTGCCGGCGTCGGTTTCCATCAGCACCTCACGGCTTTTGAGATAAGCCAGCAACAGCGGCTCACGGTAATCCGCGTACGGATCGGCCCGTGAAACGTTCGGCATATTGTCGGGCAGGCGCGGCAAGCCGGAGCGATGCGTGGCGAGGTCAACCAGTTGAATGGGGCTGCCTGCGTGGTCGCGCAGTTTGAGGCCACGCAATCCCTGCGGTAACCATTTTTCAACCGGATCGTCGAGCTTCACTTCACCCTTGACCACCATGTCGGCGAGCAGCAGCGCTGTGAAGGTTTTGGTGATCGAGCCGACCTCAAACAGCGTGTCCGGCGTGATCGGCTGCGCTTTGTCCAAGCTCATTGCGCCGTGCGTCATGATGCGCACTTTGTCGCCCTCGACGATCACCGCCGCGAGCCCGACGGCCTGCTTGTCAACGTCAATGCGTTGCGCGAGGATTTCCCTCACGCGAGAGTCAGGTGGCGAGGTTTGCGCCGCCGAATTTGCCAAGGCCATGGCCGCGACGGCGGCGCACACCAACCACCGAGCGGGGTGGCTGCGAAGCCTGTCATGACGATGACCACGGGCGGGCGATTCGGCGGCACTAGCGAGCATGTTGGCCTTGAACGGGTTTCTTCGAAGATTTTGATGCTAACGCCGCGCGCGAGCGGCAACCAGCGTTGGGCGACCAATGCCGGAAACTCGTGCCTGAATCACGGTTTTAACCGCCGTTTATCAATACAGCATTGCGCTGAAATGACCTATTAACGAGGGCTACAAGTCATTTTGTTCATAAATCGAGAATTTACGTAAATGGCCCTTAGCCCTATTAGAATGGTCGTTTCAGAGAAAAGCTGTACTAAAAATGTCCTCGATTGTCTGTCGTGGGAGACACCAAAAAACGTTACTTTTCAATAAGTTAACGAATCGAGCGTAATCTGGGTCGTCGCCTTGCGACAGACCGATGCAGAAAGTGGAGCCGATCGTCGAACTCGCAACCGATGACGCCGTCATAATGGGCTGAACGCTCTGCGCTGAGTGGCCACCGCACGCACCGCGCGATGGCCACAACCTTGGGGAGGAAGTCTGTGAGCGTTTAGACGAACGCACTGGTTTGGATCGGCTGGTCGACCCGAAGCGCTGCGTAAAACCATCTGTCGATTTCGACACTTTTGCAGGGAGCCCCACATGCTGAAGAACTCATTTCTCGGTCGCCGCGAAGAGACGCCGCCACCCGTCAATAACGGTCGCGCCACGCCCGAATCGCCGCGTTACGCCCCGCAGCCCGACGCGCCGCCACTGTCCGCCGTCGCAGTGTCCGCGCCGCAGTCGGCGACGACATCGGTTGTGATGACCGCAGGCCGCACTGCCGTCGAGACCCGCGCCGCTAGTGACCCGACCCATGGCGTTGCTCTCGCCCCCGGCGAGCCGCGCCTGACCGTCGGCCCGAACATCAAGTTAAAAGGCGCAGAAATTAACGATTGCGACACGCTGGTGGTCGAAGGCCACGTCGAAGCGTCGATGGACAGTAGAACCTTGGAAATCATGAAGACCGGCTCGTTTGATGGCACCGTCACTATCGACGTCGCCGAAATTCACGGCAAGTTTTCGGGCAATTTAACGGCGCGCAAAAAGCTCATCGTGCACGCGACCGGCTGGGTGTCGGGCATCGTGCGTTACGGCTCGTTGCTGGTGTCGGAGGGCGGTGTAGTCAGCGGTGACATCGCCTCCATCGACAGCAAGGGCGAGACACAAACGCAAGGCCAGATGTTTGCGGGCTATCCGTCGGCGCGCGGCGGCTCCGCCAAGCCCAACGGCAGCTTCAGCGGTGAATCGCATGCTACCGCCTAGGTTTGGACTACGCCGCAGGCTGCGCGGCGCTCACGACGTTGCCAGCGGCACGACGCAAAAGTTGAGCAATGGATTGAGCGCGTTGGTGCGCCGCGCGCAGCAGTGGGTCGCGTCGCGCGAACGGCTGGTCGCGAGCTGGCTGCGGCATTTTTCAACGCAGCCACACAGCAAATTCCCGGCTAGCAGGCGAGACGCCGCCGGCGCGCTCAGGCTGCCGTTCTGGTGGGAATACGAGAGCGAACTGAAGTGTCGCTTGGCGCTGGAAGCGGTGTTGCGCCGGCTGTTTTCGATGCTGCCGGAGGAGTGCGCATTGCCGTGAATTGCCAGTGTAGATGCAGGGCGAAATGGGTGCGTACGGAAGCAACGACGCGTGAATGAGCAAACAGCCACGGCTGACTGCACGTCACGCGAGACACGAGGTAGTCAAGGCCGCGTTACTGTGTGAACAGTTTCGAGTGCTCCGTTCGCAACACATTCTTCTGCACTTTACCCATCGCGTTGCGCGGTAAATCGTCGACGATGAACACGCGTTTGGGTACTTTGAAATTGGCAATTTTTGATTTGAGATCAGCCAGCAGCGCAGCACTGTCAAGCGCGCTGCCCGGTTTGGCAACGACCACGGCCACACCCGCTTCACCAAAGTCCGGATGCGGCACGCCGATTACGGCCGATTCGGCGACACCTGGCATGTCGTTGATGTAGCCCTCGATCTCGGCGGGGTAGACGTTGTAGCCGCCGCTGATGATGAGGTCTTTGCTGCGGCCTACGATGACCACGTAACCGCGCTCGTCAATCTTGCCCACGTCACCGGTCTTGAACCAGCCATCCGCTGTGAATTCTTCTTTCGTTTTCTCGGGCATGCGCCAGTAGCCGCTGAACACGTTCGGGCCCGTGACTTCGATGCCGCCGATAACGCCCGCCGGGCACGCACCATTTTTGTCGTCCGAAACGCGCACCTGAACACCCGGTAGCGGAAAACCCACTGTGCCGCCGCGCCGTTCGCCCTGCGCCGCTGCATACGGATTCGAGGTGAGCATCGCGGTTTCGCTCATGCCGTAGCGCTCCAAAATGGTGTGACCGGTGCGGTCCCGCCATTGGTTGAACGTTTCGATCAGCAGTGGCGCGGAGCCTGCCACGAAGAGCCGCATGTTTTTGCAAGTCTCACGATTCAGTCGCGCATCGGCGAGCAGCCGCACGTAGAGTGTCGGCACTCCCATAAACACGGTCGCTTCTGGCAACCGCGCAATCACCGCGTTCGGATCGAATTTCGAGAACCAGATCATCTTGGCGCCGGAGAGCAACGCGCAGTGCGATGCGACAAACAAGCCATGCACATGAAAAATCGGCAGCGCGTGAATCAACACATCGGCAGCAACCCAGCCCCAATAATCTTTGAGTGTCAGCGCGTTCGACAGCAGGTTGGTGTGCGACAACATCGCACCCTTGCTGCGCCCGGTGGTGCCGCTGGTGTAGAGGATTGCGGCGAGGTCGTCTGCCTGTTTGCTGGCGACGATATGCGTTGCTGAATGTCCTGCGGCGGCCTCGACGAGCGTGCCGCCGCCCGCTTCATCCAGCGTGAACACGCGCGTTACTTTTGCCGCATCCGCGATGGGGTGAATCCATGCCAACGACTTGGGCGCACAAACGACAACCGCAGGCTCCGCGTTGCCGATGAAGTATTCGATCTCGCTCGCCTGATACGCCGTGTTGAGCGGCAGATAGACGTAACCCGCGCGCAACACGCCGAGATAGAGCATCAGCGCTTCGACGCTCTTCTCGGTTTGCACTGCGATGCGGCTGCCTTCGGGCAGGTTGAGCGATGCCAGCAGGTTGGCAAGGCGCGCGGTTTGCTCATCGAGATCGCGCCACGAGTAGCTTCGTATCGTTGCGCCAGAACTGCTGTCAGCGGACTCGACAGCGATAGCCGATTGATCCGCCGGAAAAGCAGCGCTTATGGCTGCGTATAGGTTTTTGTTATTCATTTCAATCCCCGATTTTTAAGACCGGCGTCATTCTCGGCGCAGCCGGGAATCCAGCGTCTACCGCTAGAGCGCCGCTCGAATGCGCTGATTGAGTGCCCCGTTTCTGGATCCCCGGCTACGCCGAGGATGACGCCCTAAAAACGGCGCAGGAGCCACCCGCAGCTACGCTTAGTCCAGCTTCGCCCCAGACGCCTTCGCAACCTCTGCCCAACGCTTGATCTCAGCAGTTACAAATTTGCCGAACCCGTCGCCGTACGTGTCGGGTACTTCGGCGCCCAATCCGTTCCAGATCACTTTCAATTCGTCCGAGTTGTAAGCTTTTTTGAGTTCTGTCTGAAACGTGGCGATCACGTCTGGCGACGTGCCTTTGGGGGCCCACAGGCCGTACCAAGTCGACACTTTGTAGTTCAGGCCCGACTCCATCGCGGTCGGAATATTCGGGAAGCCCGGTGCACGTTTTTCGCTGGCCACCGCAAGGGCTTTAATCCGTCCGCCTTTGATGTGGCCGGCGCTGGAGCCCATGCCGTCAAACATCACGTCGATCTGTCCGCCCATCAAATCAGTGAGGGCGGGGCCGGCACCTTTGTAGGGCACGTGAGTAATTTTCGTACCAGCGAGGCTGTTGAAAAGCTCGCCCGCCAGATGGTGAGAAGAGCCGCTGCCCGCCGAGCCGAAATTCATCTTGCCGTCAGCTTTCTTCGCAGCATCGATGAATCCCTTCAGGTCGTTTGTTGGTACTTTTTGTGGGTTGACCACAATCACCTGCGGCACCGAGGACACGAGCGCTACCGGGATGAAACTCTTCTCGATATCGTAGTCGAGTTTGGGATACATCGACGGCGCAATCGCATGATGCACCGCGCCCATGAAGAAGTTGTATCCATCGGGGGCCGCCTTGGCCGCGATGCTCGCTCCGAGCGTGCCGCCCGCGCCGCCGCGATTGTCGATGATGAATTGTTTGCCGGTGTTTTTGCTGAGCGCGGCCGCGAGCGGACGCGCGAAAGCGTCTGTGCCGCCGCCTGCCGGGAATGGCACGACGATGGTGACGGGTTTGCTAGGCCAAGTGGATTGCGCTTGCGCAGCAAAGGGGGCGCATGTCGCGGCAGCGATTGCTGTGATGATCAGGCGTCGCGTGAGTGAAAAAGTGACGTGTTGCATTTAAGTGTCCTCCTTATGAAATGTTAGCTTGCGCCGTACTGCCGTGTTTATTGTTCGTCGCCCCTGCGCAGGCAGGGGCCCAGTGTCGTTATGCGCAACCGAAAGTCGCTGGGTTCCTGCCTTCGCAGGAACGACGAGTGTTGTTGAAGTGCTAAATCAACGACGACACCGCCCGTGCATGGGTGACGGTGCCGTTGACAAAATCCTCATGGGATTGCTCGACGCGATCGAGGTTGTAGAGATAGTTGACCATCAACCCGGCTGACTGTTTCAGGCCTTTGGCCGACACGTTGGCCAGCGCGTTGATTCGCTCTAGGCGCGCACCGTTATCGAGATGAAAGCGCGCCACCGGATCGCCCTGCGTTCGTGGTGATTCGTGAATCAGATACGCGCTGGCCAATGCGAGCAGTGATTCGCGACCGTCGACATTCAGCGCCTTTAGCGTCTCAGCGCTTCCGAGTTTCGCAAGCTCACCATGGGTGGCAGCGTGCAACACATCATGCGCGGCATTTAATCGTTTGAGAACGGCGGGTTTGAGCACTTCATAGACCAGCGCCGCTTTGCCGCGCGTGAGCCAGCTCATGAAGCCGGGTATGGGCGACAGCGTGCAAAACGTTTTCAGTTGCGGTAACTCGCGCTGTAGTTCCTCCGCGACACGTTTGATCAAAAAGTTACCCAAGGAAACGCTGCGCAACCCCGGCTCACAGTTGCTGATGGAATAGAACGCAGCGACGCGAAACTGCTTGGGTGAGGTGATCGCCGAATTTTTATCGATGAGGGGGGCGATGGCGTCGGGCATGGCCGTGCCGAGCGCCACTTCAACAAAAATCAACGGCACATTGGCCAATTGCGGATGAAAAAAAGCAAAGCAACGCCGATCTGGCTGCAGGCGACGACGCAGGTCATCCCAGCCGTCGATGGCATGCACCGCCTCGTGCTGAATGATCTGCTCCAGCAGATGCGCGGGCGAACTCCAGTCAACGCGGCGCATCTCCAGAAAGCCGGGGTTGAACCACGACGAAAGTAGGTGCAGCAGGTCTGCTTCTACCGATTGCCATTGAGCGTTTTTCTTCAAACGCAGCAGCAGCTGACGACGCAAGCGCACCAGTGCTGCGGTGCCGCCCGGTGCACGATTGAGCCGACGAAACAGCTCTTGTCGCGGTGGTTCGGCCACCGCCGACAGCACCGCCAGCGCGTTGGCTGATGGGTCACTGGCATAGGCCTGAGCTGCGCTCAGAACCGCTTGCGGATCGGGCGAGAATTCGCCCGCCAGCGCGTCAAACAGCGCATCAAACTGCGCGTCGGTGAGCGTGCCAAATTCGGTGATGATGCCTTGCGCAATGGCGGGCGAATTGGCTTCGGCGCGCACCGACAGCAGGCGGTGACACTCGCGCGTAAGCTTTGCCGCGCGGCGCTCAGTCGACAGCTTTGACAGTTGCTCTGCGGCCTTGCGAAGTGCGGGCACCGGCGAGAGATCAGCTAACACGTTTTTGTCCTTCACTTTCGAGTTTGCGCAAGTGTTTGAGCGCCGCGAGTTGCGCCAGCAGATGGTCGTACATCGCACGTTCAGCTCGCGCGGCATCGCCCGCGAGCATCGCGGCGATCAGCACGCGATGTTCGTTGATTGACGCTTCGATGCGCCCCGGCAACACCAGTTGTCGCCCGCGCAACATACGCACAAATTTGCGCAAATCAGCGGTGACGCGATCCAGCCAGCGGTTGTTGGCGAGTCGTTGCACAAAGCTGTGGAAGACGTGATTGGCCTTGTAGTAGCCGTCAACATCCTGCGCCGCCGCCGTGCGTTCCAGCTCGTCGTGCAGGCGCTGCAGCTCGCGCAAATCGTCGGGGCTTGCATGTTGCGTCGCTTCAAACGCGCAGCGCCCTTCAAGCAGCGCCATGATTGGGAACAGCTCATCGGCATCGGTCTCGGGGACATCGATCACGCGGCAGCCGCGACGCGGCACCAGTTCAAGCAGCCCTTCTGCCACCAGCACCTTGAGCGCTTCGCGCAGTGGGGTGCGGCTAATCTGCCATTTTTCTGCCAGCAGGTTCTCGTCGATGAACTCCCCGGGCGCGAGTTGCCGATCAAAGACCAGCGCGCGGATGCGCTCGGCGACTTGGTCATGCAGGGAGAATCCTCGGAAGGGGATGACTTCGCTCATGTTGCAGGCAATGCCTTGGTTTAACGTCGTAAGATACGAACATTATTCTGTAATTACAAGATTACGACATTCACTCTGCACTGTCAAGTGTGAAAAATGTGGCTACATCTTTTTGTTGAAATGACCTATGAATAAGGGCTAATTAATAATTAGGCTGTAAGTCGATATTTGGCTAATTGGGTCTTTAAGCCTTTTGCAATAGCGCTTTTGTGAAAAAGCTGTAAGCTTCGATTCGCCTGCACACTGCCTAGCGCTGATACGCTCCGTGTATGCCTGCAATCAAACCCTTCATCCGCCATCGCCTGCCGCTGCGATCCCACAGCGCCCAAGTTCTGACCTGGGGCGACCCAAGCAGCGAGCCTGTGCTTATGCTGCACGGCTGGATGGACGTGGCCTCCAGCTTTCAATTTTTGGTCGATGCGATGCAGCACGACTGGTACGTGATCGCGCCGGATCAACGCGGCTACGGTGGCAGTGACTGGACGCGCGAAGCCGCCAGCGGATACTGGTTTGCCGACTACGTGGCTGATCTTGAGGCGGTGATCGATCATTTTTCACTGCACGCGCCCATCAATCTGGTTGGTCACAGTCTGGGCGGCAACGTCTGCTGCACGTACTCTGGCGTGCGCCCGCATCGCGTGAAAAAGTTGGTGTCGCTGGACGGATTCGGCGTGCCCGCGGCGAGCGCCAGCAAAGCCGCCGAGCGGTACGCGAAATGGCTCGACTCGATCAAGGCGGGTGAGACTTTATCCTCCTACGAGTCCGCTGCCAAAGTCGCTGATCGTTTGCAGAAAAACAACGTTCGCCTGACCCGTGAACGCGCTGAGTGGCTCGCGGGTCATTGGGCAGAACAAAAGGACGACGGGCGCTGGCATTTGCGCGCTGACCCGGCGCACAAAATGCCCTTTCCGACTGTGTATCGTCTGGACGAAGCCATTGCCATCTGGAGCCACATTAGCGCCCCCACACTGTGGCTCGGCGCGAGCGAATCCGCCGCCAAACAGTGGAACGGCTACACCGACGCGACCACCGTGCCGACAACACAAGAAGGCCATGCACGGGGAAGTTTCGAGTCGCGGCTTGCAGCTTTTCAGAACATACAGTTCGAGGTTATTCATGGTGCGGGCCACATGCTGCACCATGACGCACCTGACGTGGTGGCCGCGCGGGTTGAGGCGCATTTGCTGGGGTAATCCAAGCACATTGCGGCTTTGACGACGCCACTTCGGTGCAGGCGCGGCGCGCCAATCAACGCCGGGGCGCTGCAAGCCGTTTCAGGCACAATCCAGAATTGATTAAGCGTGTGGTGGGTAGTTGTTGAGGCCGACCACGATGACCCATCCCCATGACAGGACACCCCTGATGAGCACCCAGCCGACCATCATTTACACCATCACCGATGAGGCACCGGCGCTGGCCACCGCAGCCTTCCTGCCCATCGTTCAGGCCTTCACGGCACCGGCGGGCGTCCACGTAGTGACCAGCGATATTTCGGTGGCCGCGCGCGTGCTTGCTGGGTTCCCTGAGTACCTGACCGAGGCACAGCGCGTGCCGGATACGCTGGCCGAACTGGGCCGGTTGACGTTGCTGCCTGAGACCAACATCATCAAGCTGCCTAATATCAGCGCGTCGCAAGGCCAGCTGATCGCCTGCATTCGTGAACTGCAAGCCAAGGGCTACAGGATTCCCGATTACCCGGAAGATCCGAAAACCGACGAAGACAAAGCGATCCGCGCCCGCTATGGCAAATGCATCGGCAGTGCGGTCAATCCGGTGCTGCGCGAAGGCAACTCGGATCGACGCGCACCCGCCGCAGTGAAGAGCTATGCGCGCAAAAATCCGCATTCGATGGCCGACTGGAGTCAGGCGTCGCGCACCCACGTTTCGCACATGCATCACGGCGACTTCTATCACGGCGAAAAATCGATGACGCTAGACCGAGCGCGTGATGTGAAGATGGAGCTGATCACGCGAAGCGGCAGGACGGTGGTGTTGAAGCCGAAAGTCTCGTTGCTCGCTGGCGAGATCATTGACAGCATGTTCATGAGTAGGACGGCCTTGCTGGATTTCTACGAAAAAGAAATCGAAGACGCGCACAAAACCGGCGTGATGTTCTCGTTGCACGTGAAGGCGACCATGATGAAGGTGTCGCACCCGATTGTCTTCGGCCATTGCGTGAAGATTTTCTATCGTGACGCGTTTGCTAAGCACGAAAAGCTGTTTGATGAACTCGGTGTCAACGTCAACAACGGCATGGCCAATCTGTACGACAAGATCAAGACACTGCCACAATCGAAACAAGACGAAATCAAACGCGACCTGCACGCCTGCCATGAGCACCGCCCGGAGCTGGCGATGGTCGATTCCGCCAAGGGCATCACCAATTTCCATTCACCGAACGATGTGATCGTTGACGCGTCGATGCCCGCCATGATTCGTCAGGGCGGCAAGATGTGGGGCGCGGACGGTCGCCTGAAGGACGTCAAGGCGGTGATGCCGGAGAGTACGTTTGCCCGCATTTATCAGGAGATCATCAACTTCTGCAAAACCAACGGCAACTTCGATCCGGTGACTATGGGCACGGTGCCGAACGTGGGCCTAATGGCGCAACAGGCCGAGGAATACGGCTCGCATGACAAGACGTTTGAAATCACCGAAGATGGTACGGCCAACATTGTTGACCTCGCGACCAATGAAGTGCTGCTCTCACAAAACGTTGAGACTGGCGACATTTGGCGTATGTGCCAGGTGAAAGATGCGCCGATCCGCGATTGGGTGAAATTGGCCGTGACGCGCGCGCGCAATTCCGGCATGCCAGTCGTGTTCTGGCTTGATCCGTATCGCCCTCATGAGAATGAAGTGATCAAGAAGGTCGAGCTGTATCTGAAAGATCACGACACCACAGGCCTCGACATCCAGCACCTGTCGCAAGTGCGCGCCATGCGCTACACGCTGGAGCGCGTCATCCGTGGCCTCGACACCATCTCGGCCACCGGCAACATCTTGCGCGATTACCTGACCGATCTGTTCCCAATCATGGAGCTCGGAACCAGCGCCAAGATGTTGTCTATCGTGCCCCTGATGGCAGGCGGCGGCATGTACGAAACCGGCGCGGGGGGCTCAGCGCCGAAGCACGTGCAGCAACTGGTCGAAGAAAATCACCTGCGCTGGGACTCGCTCGGCGAATTCTTGGCCCTTGCAGTGAGCTTAGAGGACATGGGCATCAAAACTGGCAACGACAAAGCAAAAATTCTCGCCAAAACGCTCGACACCGCCACCGGCAAACTGCTCGACACAAACAAAAATCCGTCGCCCAAAGTCGGCCAACTCGACAACCGAGGCAGCCAGTTTTATCTCGCCATGTACTGGGCGCAAGCCCTCGCTGCGCAGACCGAAGATAAGGCGCTCGCCGAGCAATTTGCGCCGTTGGCAAAAGCGCTAACCGACAACGAAAAAATCATTGTCGCCGAGTTCGCAACGGTACAGGGCAAGCCGGTTGATATTGGCGGTTACTACATGGCCGACACGGCCAAAGTGAATGCGGTAATGCGGCCTAGCAAGACGCTTAATGCGGTGCTGGCTGGGGCCGCCGCTTAGGCTTGTGTTTTGCCCCCTCTCCCGCGCCCGGGAGAGGGTTGGGGTAAGGGGCTTTGCGTCCGTGCTCCGTTTTTATGTCACCCCGCTGAGTGCGCTTACAAGGCCGTGACTTTTCGTGCCTCCGACTTGCAACCACTCCAACCGTGAAACACATTTGTTACGTTGGGTGCGGGCGTAAGCCATGCGCTAAGGGCAGTAGCGGGTCAAGAGCGCAGTTTGAAAGGCTGGGTTGAGTTTAATTTGGTGCTATAGTGCGGCACGAAAATTTGTATTTTGGGAGCTTCACTATGCCCACCCTCGCATCGGTCACGTCAGTCAAGCTCGTCGGTAATAACGGGCAAATCTCGCTTGGCAAGCAACACGCAGGTCGGCAGGTACTAGTAGAAGAGCGCGAGCCGGGCGTGTGGCTGGTGCGCACCGCGACGGTGGTGCCCGACAACGAGCGTTGGGCACACTCGCCTGACGCGGCGGCTGACTTGCGCGACGCCTTAGCTTGGTCGCAGAGCAACGAGCCCGCTGACAATGCCGTGGTGGCAACTCTAAAGCGTTTGCGCAATGGCTAAAAGCGTGCGCGGCACGGCTAGTAAGGCCAGTAAGGCTAGCGAGTCTTCAATCTCCGCGACTGTTCGGCTGGATTTGAATAATCCCTTGTTTCAGAAAAACTTGTTTGCCCTACCCAAACCCGACCGCCACGCGGCGCTCGACACGTTAGACAAACTGCGACAACTCACCTGGAATCAGGTGTATCGCGACAGCGGCCTGAAGTGGGAAAAAATCGTCAGCGTGACCCCGCCGTTGGGCGTGGACGCCGTTTACTCACTTAGAGTCACCCAGTCGAGCCGCGCTATGGCCTATAGGGACGGGGACTTCATTCGCCTGCTCACGATTGCGAGCGACCATGATGGGGCTTACGGCAAAAAGTAGGGTTATTTGAGATTGGATGTGTATGCGCGGCAGGCATATTCGCGATTACCGAGGTGCGATTTTGTAAGACCTGAGTCGGCTGCTTGTTCATAATTTATGGTCTGGACGTTTGTGGCACTAAGAAGGCGATTACACCAAATGAACGACAACGAGCTCAGCTATCTTCGAACAAATCATGGCAGTTGCTTTTTGTGCGGCTCACAGTCCGACTCAATAACCCAAGAGCACGTTTTCCCGAAGTGGCTCCAGAAGCGATACGATCTTTGGAATAAAACGCTTGGGCTGCTAAACGAAACCAAAATTCAGTATCGGGCCCTCTTGATCCCATGTTGCCCGACGTGCAATCAGGAAGACCTATCGCGTCTTGAGAACACAATTTCTGTCGCTGTTTCCTCTGGGTATCTAGCCTGCTCGCAGCTCGACAAGCTCCAACTATATCTTTGGGCTGGAAAACTCTACTTCGGCATCCTTCGAAAGGAAATTTCGCTTTCACGTGAACGTTCCAATCCGCAGTCCGACCCCATTCTTCCGAACGAAGCTCTCAAGTCCTTCTCAAGCCTACATTTGTTTCTTCAAGGTATTAGACAGTGTCGTCACGAGATGATAGATAATATCGCTTTACGTTCATCGGGATCGAACATTGAGCGAAGATTTCCGCAGGCATGACATTTCCGACCATGTGTGGTCATTACTCGAAGCCCGCGTTCCGGGGCGGGAAGGTGTGTGGGGTGGTATCGGGCACGACAACCGCGAATTTATCAACGCGGTGTTCTGGAT
>JANNYE010000090.1:0-60713 GCA_031409935.1 Burkholderiales bacterium
ACCGTACTTGCAGCAATTTCTCAGGTGACAAAAGCCGCTGAAACCGAAAAGTCCGCGCAAGAAGAAAAGGTTGAGGAGATTCTTGCGACTACTGACGACCAGATTCTGGAACGACGCGAAATTGCGTCTGCGATTGGAAGCATCAAGGCCGCAAATCTTCAGGCAGGAAATGACGTGCTGAAAGCACTCGGTCTCCCTGAAAAGACTTCTGCACCAGAGGTGCGAAAGGCGTTGATTGATTTCTTTCGCAAGCAGGCTCGCGCGGGCGATGTCGTAAACCTAAAGAAGCAACTCGTAGCCAAGCAGTTTCTTCTTGCCAAATAGAAAATCAGGAGATTGTTATGTCCAAGTACCACGTTGAAGTATCAGGCGCATCGTCGCGGCCGAAAATCCAGAGCGCACTGAATGCTGAAGAGGCGCTGCTCAATACCTTTATCGGATCGCGGCTCTGGGTAAATGCAAAACACAAGCTCACGAATCTCGTTGAGTTCAACGAGTTGGAAGACGCGCCAGAGTCTCAACCGGGCTTGCTGACACTCTCGGCGTCGGAAGTGGACGGACTCACTCCCATCTGGACGGGGCCGATGGTTGTGCAAGGTTCGGCCACGAACATTTGGATATATCGCGCTGAATCGGAATAGTGCGTATGCCTGAAATATTGGGCGAATTCTCCCTGAAGCCATTTGCTGCATTGACCATTGCGCGCGTAGACATAAGTTGAAGGAAAGTTATGAACCTTATGCCTCAGCAACGAAGAGTCATCGAACAAGTCATCAATGTCTTTGAGACCGGCTCGCCGCAGGGCGACTACGGAGCGATCTCCATTTACGCGGATGGTCCGCACGACATTCGTCAAATTACTTACGGGCGCTCGCAAACGACGGAGTACGGGAGCTTGCGCGAATTGGTTCAGTTGTACGCAGCTGCACCGGGCGTTTTCAGTGCTGAGCTCGCACTGTACGCGGATCGGGTTGGCAGTGCACCGCTGACCGATGACAACGACTTCAAGCGATTGCTGCGCAGCGCGGGTCGTAACGACACGGTGATGCAGCGAACGCAAGATAAATTCTTCGCGCGTCGCTACTTCGATCCAGCGATGAAGTGGTGCGACACAGAGAGGTTTACGCAGCCGCTGTCCATGCTGATTGCCTACGACTCGTTCATCCACAGTGGCAGCGTGCTCTGGGTCATCCGCGGCATGTTTTCGGAAGTCACGCCTGCGCGTGGCGGCGACGAGAGAGCATGGATGCTCGCCTATATCAGCGCTAGGCACCGATGGCTTTCCAATCACCACCGCAAGGTCGTTCGCGGCAGTAACTATCGAACGAAAGATCTGCTGCGTGAAGTCAGGCGAAACAATTGGGACTTGGCTCAGTTACCAATCCGTGCCAATGGGACGGATGTCAGGGGCGCGTAGCTCATAGGCGTTGCCGTAACCCGCCCCGTGATCGTGCGCGAAAGCGCAAAGGCTAGGCGTGGCGAAAAGGTTCCTAGCCCCTTTTGTGGGCCACTGATCACTTTGACACTAGGCCCAAGCACCTATTTCCCAAAATGGAGAACGAAAAATGTTGAGAAAAAACTCGTCTGACCCGTTGGTGGGTGTGCTGACAGAACAGCTCAAAGCTCTTGGTTACTACAGTGAACTGGCGACCAACACGTTTGATGCGGAAGTAGTCAAAGCGGTCAAGGCATTTCAAGTCCAGAGCACAGATTCTTCCGGTCGCCCGCTGGTCGTTGACGGCATCTTTGGGCCTGTGACTGAGTGGGCGCTGGCGCGAGCAGTCGCTCAAACCGTGCATGTCGCAGGTACGCCCGCAATCAGCTTACCGATGCCTCTTACCGGGGGATCACCCATTGCCCGTGCCGCGTTGAGAAAGGCGCTCGACGAAATGAGTGCTGGGGCCGGTGAGGTTGGCGGTGACAATATGGGGCCTTGGGTGCGCAAGTATCTTAACGGTATCGTCGCCCCCCCTAACGATTGGTGTGCGGGATTTGTGAGTTGGTGTTTTGCAAATTTAGGTCAGCCTATGCCCTTCGCTTATTCGGTTGGCGCGCGTGACGTCTTCTCTCAAGTCAAAGGAAAAGGCTTTCTTGTGAAGGTGTCAGATGCAAATCCGCCGTTACCTGGGGACGTCATTGTCTGGTGGCGACAAGCACCGACGAGCTGGAAGGGCCACATCGGTATCGTCTACGGGTACAGCGGAGGCGTCGTCCGCACTATCGAAGGTAACCACTCAGAGAAGGTGAGTAGCTTTTCATATACGCTCGCCAAAATTGAGCGGTTGTTGGGATTTTGTCGTGTCCCGTAGTTGTTCTTGGGCTCGGAGAACGATCACGCGCGAGCCTGTTCCATTCGCGCATCGAGGGAAAGGCGCTTCGCCTGGTGGGCATGAGGTGCGATGAATTGATCGCTACGAAGGACGCGTTACGTGTTGCTACTTTGCAAGACTTGACCCCAGCGCGTGCGCGCGTGCGGGGTGTGCGCCAAAGCGCGCACCAAGGCGGCAAATCAACGAGGGTTGCGTATGCCACGACGGTGCGCATTTTGATGCGCACCCTACCTCGCTACCTCGCTACGCGGGCTCGCCAAATTCCGCACCAGAAATCTCCGCCGCCCAATCGCTTGTGACGATGCCATTTGCAATCTGGCGATGAATCGACGAGTGCGGCCAGTCGCTCGCCCGCGTCACGTAGCCATGCTTCACCGGATTGATGTGTATGTAGTTGATGTGGTTCGCGAGATCCCGTTCATCGCGGATGGTGTGTTCCCAATAGCGGCGTTGCCACGGGGTCGAAATTCCGAGCGACTTCGTGAAGTGGGTTTTCAGTAAACGCCAGCGAGTTGCGTAATTCGCATCTCCCTCCGGCAGCGTCCACAGCGCGTGCAGATGATTCGGCATCACCACCGCAGCAACAATTTCGAACGGCATCGCATCGCGGGTTTTGCGCGTCGCATCACGCAGCGCATCCACGTGGTCAACCAGCAGCGTAGAGGATCGATCTGCCAGCGTCACCGTAAAAAAGTAAGTGCCACCCGGCAACCAATTGCGACGATATTGCACCATCTCGCCATCGTATCAACGTGACGCGCCGGGTGTGGATTCGTAAACCCGTAGCCGTGATTAGCGCGAAGCGCGTAATCAAGGCAATTGGGTCGCAGCAGGTGGCAAATCCACCCAGTTCGCAATTCCACAGCACGATCCCCGGATTACGACGAGTGCGCGACAGATTGGATGGAAATCAATGCGGGTTCGATGCGCGTCTAATCCGGGCTACGGCACTCTATGTGTTGTCTTTTACGTTTCGAAGTTCTGGTGGCAGATTCATTTGCTGTCCGATCCAACGAGCCCCTTCGAGCGTCGTATCGTAGGCGAAAGGTGAAATCTCGGTTACGAAATAGTGACAGGGGGCTTCAGTTTTGTTTGGACTGACTACGTTGCGGATACTCCGCGCACCCATAGTCTCCGGCAGTGTGAACGCGAGCGCCATTTTCTTCGAGTTCATAGTCAAGGGCTCTACGTCTGCCCCAACAAATTCAAGCTGACGCTTTATCACTGCGATTGCCTTCGAGTCCTCAATCGCATTTTCGTGAAACGTAATCAATAAATAAGTTTTCAAGAAATACTTTCTTAACTTACTCCCAACTCAACGCCCCACCCGTCTGATACTCCGTCACCCGTGTCTCAAAAAAGTTTTTCTCTTTCTTGAGGTCCATCACTTCTGACATCCAGGGGAACGGGTTTTCGGCTTTGTCGAACAGCGGGTCGATGCCAATTTGCTGACAGCGGCGGTTGGCGATGAAGCGCAGGTATTCCTTGAACTGCGTGGCGTTGAGGCCGAGCACACCGCGCGGCATGGTGTCTTCGGCGTACGCATATTCGAGCTCTACGCCGCGTTTGATGAGGCCCCGGATTTCGTCCTTGAAGGCTTCGGTCCAGAGGTGTGGATTTTCCATCTTGATGGTGTTGACCAGATCGATGCCGAAGTTGCAGTGCATCGATTCGTCGCGCAGGATGTATTGATACTGCTCGGCCGCCCCGGTCATTTTGTTTTGCCGACCCATCGAGAGAATCTGCACGAAGCCGACGTAGAAAAAGAGGCCTTCCATGATGCAGCTGAACACGATCAGGCTCTTGAGCAGATCCTGATCGGCTTGCGGCGTGCCGGTTTTGAAGTTCGGGTCGGTCAACGTATTGATGAACGGGATGAGGAAATCATCCTTGTCGCGGATGCATTTGACCTCGTGATACGCGTTGAAAATTTCGCTCTCGTCGAGGCCGAGCGACTGCACGATGTATTGATAGGCGTGGGTGTGGATCGCCTCTTCAAACGCCTGACGGAGCAGGTACTGGCGGCACTCGGGCGCGGTGATGTGGCGATACGTGCCAAGCACGATGTTGTTGGCGGCGAGGCTATCGGCGGTGACGAAAAAGCCGAGATTGCGCTTGATGATCAGACGCTCGTCATCGGTCAGGCCGTCCGGGCGCTTCCACAGCTCGATGTCGCGCTGCATGTTGATTTCTTGCGGCATCCAGTGGTTGGCGCAGCCGGCAAGATATTTGTCCCACGCCCACGTGTATTTGAACGGGACGAGTTGGTTGACATCCGCGCCACCGTTGATGACGCGCTTGTCTTCGGCGCGTACGCGGCTGGCGGCGGCCTTGGCAAGCTCGGCCTCGGTGGCGGCGGTGCTCACAGGCATGCCTTGCTCGTGCATTTGCGCGCGGTAGCCTGCGACCTGAGCGGCGCTGGGTGCGGCGGCAGGGTGGGTTGGGTGTGCTTGTGGTGCCGCGACGGTGGAAACAGCGGTGACGGGGGTGACGATGTCGTCATCAAAATTCAGCATTTAAAAATTACCTCTATGCCTTTCGACCGGGCCAAGATAGGCGGTCGCTTAGTTATGGGTGGCAGTGAAACTAGGACGCTTTATGTGGCTTCCACGTCAACAAACCAAAAAATTATTGAACGGATTCAAGTTTTGAATACAAATACGACGGCGAAATGTCGATGCCGCCGCGCTCCCAAGACAGCGTGGCGAGGCCTTCGTCGAATTTGATTTCTTCGAAGGTAACGCGATCTCGCAGCGGCTCCAAATCGGTGCCCCACAAGTCATCTGAAAAATCCACGATGCCTGTGCGACCATCGACAAACTGAAGCCACATTTGATAGTCGCCCATGTGCCGAGCGTCGCTCAATCGTGGGTCGGGGCTGCGAAGTTCTCTAAGGTTTTGCAGGTCTTGCAATGAATCATCCTTTGCGGACAGCGTTGCTGGAGGAAGCCGTTTTTCGCAGCGTATTGCCGATCAGTCATCACGTTCGGACTGAAATGAATACCCTCTGAAAAACCGCCGGAAGCACTTTGCAGCTTTTCCGGCGGACAGTTCGCGCGGGCGGGATTCCCGTGGTGGCGAAACTGAACCTGAGTTAAATCAGGTTGCTGCTGGTGCCGGCACCGGAAACCCGTTGAGGATTGCGTTATTTCTACAATCCTTTTGGGTTACGTAGCCTTGCGACGATGCACCAATCACGTTGCCGTTTGATGCGATGCGACGCCAGCGGTATTTGCCTGCCTTATCTTGGTAGAACTCCCACTTATGCTCTTTTGTTGCCACAGATCACCTCCCTTCCTTAAGGTACACACACTCGACCGAATATTTCAATCCAAGGGTGTGCAATACGTGGCAACGGCCTAGCGCGAACTAAGGCTGTCACCACACTTACAACGTTTGTCGCGCCCCCTTCGCTCGGGAGGCCGCTTGCGCCCAAAGGTACAAGCCGCAAAGCGACATTCGCTGCGGTCAGGGTGCTGCAAAGAAAACTGCAACTCTCTCACCGCAACGCCCTTCCGCATGGAAGGGGCGTCAACTTATTACGTTCTCGGCTTACAGCGCGGGAATACGCAGCTTCTGCCCAGGGTAGATCTTGTCTGGATGCGAAAGCATCGGTTTGTTAGCTTCGAAAATCAGCATATATTTGTTCGGGTCGCCATACGCTGCCTTGGAGATTTTCGACAGGTTATCGCCTGAGACCACATCGTGATAAGTGGCTTCTGGCTCGGACAGATCAACCGACATGTTGTCAGTGACGTTCGATACGCCCGACACGTTACCCGCACACAACAGCGCCTTCTCTTTGGTCGCCTGATCTTCGGCAACACCAAACAGTGCGACGGTGGAGCTTGCCGCGTCGAAGGTGACCAACAGGCCGGTGATGGTTAGGTCTTGAGCCTCGATGTAGCTTTGAATGGCGTCGCCTGCGGCGCGATTGGTGGCATCAAGCTTGGCCTTGGCGGCTTCATCATCCGTTGCGGCGGCGGCGGCCGCTGCTGCTTCGGCTTCTTTGTGACCGAACAGCTTTTCTCCGGCATCTTTAATAAAACTAAAAAAACCCATAGTCGTCTCCTGTTAGAGTGGTTGTTGAGCAAACATCAGCGAATACTGATGCACCTCATAGCGCAGATTATTGCGTGGTTGTCCACGAGAAAAATCTGAATAATTAGAAAAACCCAAATTTATTGGCAAGCTTCGCAATCGGGATTGTCGATGTTGCAAAACTTCATATCGGTGGCCGGTAAGTCGGAATTGGCAGATGCGCTCATTATCGACATTGCGGCAGGCACCAGAATCGGGCCTGCTGCCGACGGTGCAGCCGCCTTGTGCGTGCCGCCAGAGCTGGATACGGCGTTCAACTCGCCGCCCTTGCCGGTCGATTTTTCAGCGCTGGTAGCGCCCATGGTGCGCAGGTAATAGGTGGTTTTGAGGCCACGCGTCCATGCCAGCTTGTAGGTTTCATCAAGCTTCTTGCCCGAGGCACCGGCCATGTAAATATTGAGCGACTGCGCCTGATCAATCCACTTCTGGCGACGTGATGCCGCTTCGACGATCCACGATGGATCCATCTCGAAGGCGGTAGCGTAATTCGCCTTCAGATCATCGGGGATACGATCAATTTTGGCCAGCGCGCCGTCAAAGTATTTCAGGTCTGAAATCATCACTTCATCCCACAATCCGCGCGCTTTCAGGTCGTCGACGAGGTGCTCGTTGATGACGGTGAATTCGCCGGAGAGGTTGGATTTGACGAACAGATTTTCGTAGTTCGGCTCAATGCAAGCAGACACGCCGATGATGTTGGAAATGGTAGCCGTCGGTGCAATCGCTACGCAGTTGGAGTTGCGCATGCCGTGAATCTTGATGCGATTTTTAAGCGATTGCCAATCCATAGTGATCGACTGGTCAACTTCCATATAACCGCCACGTTCTTCGGCGAGCATTTTGAGCGAGTCATACGGCAGGATGCCACGATCCCACAGCGAGCCTTTGTACGAGCTGTAACGACCGCGCTCTTCGGCAAGCTCGGTGGAGGCGAGATAGGCGTAGTAGCAAACCGCCTCCATGGAACGATCCGCAAACTCCATTGCATCTTGCGAGGCGTATGGTGTGCGCATCATGTGCAGCGCATCCTGAAAACCCATGATGCCGAGGCCCACCGGGCGGTGCTTCAGGTTCGAGGTGCGTGCTTTTTTCACGGCGTAGTAATTGATGTCGATCACGTTGTCGAGCATGCGCATCGCGGTGCGGATGGTCTTTTGCAGCTTGACTTGATCGAGGACAAAACCGCCCACGCCACCATTGGCGCCGTCTTTCGCTTCAATCATGTGATTGACGAGGTTCACGGAACCGAGATTACATACGGCGATCTCGGTGTCACTCGTGTTGAGCGTAATTTCGGTACACAGATTCGACGAATGCACCACACCTACATGCTGCTGTGGTGAACGAATGTTGCACGGGTCTTTAAACGTAATCCAAGGATGGCCCGTCTCGAACAACATGGTGAGCATCTTGCGCCACAGCGTGGTCGCGGCAATGGTCTTGAACAACTTGATTTCGCCGCGCGCGGCTTTGGCTTCGTACTCGCAGTAGCGAGCTTCGAATGCCTTGCCGAACAGGTCGTGAATATCGGGCGTATCGGCTGGCGAGAACAACGTCCACGGGCCGTTTTCCATCACCCGCTTCATGAACAGATCGGGGATCCAGTTGGCGGTGTTCATGTCGTGCGTACGACGACGATCATCGCCGGTGTTTTTGCGCAGCTCAAGGAATTCCTCGATGTCCATGTGCCACGTTTCGAGATACGTGCAGACAGCACCCTTGCGCTTGCCACCCTGATTCACCGCAACCGCCGTGTCGTTGACTACTTTCAAGAACGGCACCACACCCTGTGACTCGCCGTTGGTGCCCTTGATGTGTGAGCCCATGGCGCGCACCGGCGTCCAGTCGTTGCCAAGACCACCTGCAAATTTGGAGAGCAGCGCGTTTTCTTTGATGGCTTCGTAGATGCCGTCGAGATCATCGGCCACCGTCGTCAGATAGCAGCTTGATAGTTGCGAGCGATGCGTGGCTGAGTTGAATAGCGTTGGCGTGCTCGACATGAAGTCAAAGCTCGACAGCAATTGATAGAACTCGATGGCGCGCCCTTCGCGATCTGCTTCGTTAAGCGCTAGGCCCATCGCTACGCGCATGAAAAACGCCTGCGGCATTTCAAAGCGGCGGTCTGCGCCATTCTTGCCAGAGCGGTCAATCAGAAAGTAACGGTCATACAGGGTTTGCAAACCAAGGAAGCCGAACTTGAAGTCGCGAGTGTGATCCAGCGCTGCACCAAGGCGGGCGAGGTCGTAGCTGGCAAGTTCCGGGTTCAAAAGGCCAATGCTGATACCGTGCTTGATGAACTTCGGGAAGTATTCAGCGTATTTGGTCGCCATGTCGGCCTGCGAGGCTTCTTCTTCAAGAATCTCGTAGCGGATCGAGTCCAGCAGCAAGCGCGCCGTGACGAAGCTGTAGGCGGGGTCTTTTTCGATGTATTGACGGGCAGCGAGCACGACGCACTTGCGCACCTCTTTGGCTGAAACACCGTCGTACAAATCTTTGAGCGTTGCTTTCAAGATCACGTCGGCATCCGCTGCGCCGTGCAGGCCGTCGCATGATGAAATGATGAGTTCACGCAGGCGCAACAGGTCGAGCGGCTTGCGCACGCCGTCTTCAACTACGTGCAGGATCAATTCCTGATCAGCTTCTTTGGTCTTCGCCTGCGCGGCGCGTTCTTGCGTGCGCTTTTCGCGATAAAGCACATAAGCGCGGGCTACCTCATGCTCGCCGGAACGCATCAGGGCGAGTTCGACTTGATCCTGAATCTCTTCAATATGAATCGCGCCGCCCTCGGGCTTGACGCGCATCAGCGCCTGCATCACCGCATCGGTCCAGCGCTGCGTTAGTTCGCGGGCACGGGCGGACGCCGCACTTTGATTGCCGTGGGCAGCAAGGTAGGCTTTGGTCATCGCGACCGTGATCTTGCCCGGCTCAAAACTTACCACCGAGCCGTTGCGACGAATCACTTTGTACAGCGTGGCGCGAGCTAATTCTGGCGTGGCACTTGAGCCTCCTGTGACTAAACCCAACGCGATCGGGTTCAAAGCAGGGTTCGCGGCAGGTTTGCTAAATCCGCTGCCGGTAGCGGTAATGCCAGGTGCCGTTTCGAGCATGTAGTCGTCTCCAAAATTCTATGTTTCATCTGTATGTATGGGGCGCAAAGCTCGCGGATTCCGGGCCATGCCAATGGCGATTGGTCAAAGCCCGTTCGTAGCTGCTTCGCCCGAGCCTCCCAACCCGTCCCTGCGTTTTGCTCAACTCAACCGATCCAAAATCGCTATCGGCTTTTCTCAGGTGCCACGTAACGCTTTGGCTAGCGCGTGTCTTTCTGCTACCAGCGCTTACCAAAAACAAGTCAAAAACGTGCCAAAAACGTGCAAGACACCCGAAAAAGGTACTACCAATCTCACATGCCCACGTAACGTTGAGACGATTAAAGTCGTTAATTTGAGTGAATACCTGAAGGATACGACCAACAACATCTAGTGGTCAAGAGGCATCTTCACCACAACATATGGGGTTCTTTGGGGATTTTCCATCCGCCCGAACAAGTCGCCTTGGCGCGAGCGCCCGTGGTTTAAGGCTTCGCGCTGCCAAGCTCATTAACTGCCCACAGTTTGTAGCGAGTTTCCCCCGAGTTTTCCACAGCTTTATTCGCGATATTTAATTTCGTGAAGTTGCCGCCCTGCGATGACCACCGCTCGCTCCGCTGGCCGCAGGCGTAGCACGTGATTGCCAGTCAGGCTGCCGAACGCGGGGAGCACGATACCCCGCGCATGCTGCCAAAAGCACGGCAGCGTGATGCCTTCCCGCGTCGTTTGTACGCGCAGCGCTGGGTGCAAATGCCCGGCTAACTCAATGCCTGCGCCATCGGCTTTGCCCGGTTCATGGCAACAGGCAAATGGCCCCAGCACATAAGGTTCAGCGACGATATTCATGCCCCATTCGATGGGCGCATCGCCCGCGTGACGGTCATGATTGCCGCGTACCAGAATCACTTCAACGTCGTGATGTTGCGCTCGGAATACTCTGAAATTGCGATCCAGCGCCTCGGTGTAACTCGTTTGTGTGTGAACCAAGTCGCCCAAGATCACCAAACGCGCCGCCTGATGCGCGGTCAACAGCGCCGAGATGCGATCCAGATCATGACTGGAGTGACCACTAGGCAGTTGCACGCCCGCTGCACGAAAGCTGGCAGCCTTGCCCAGATGAACGTCGGCTACGAAGAGCGTGCGCCCGGCGTGCCACAACAGCATGCGCTGCGCGAGGCAAGTGAGCGTGGTGCCTGCGACTTCAATGGCCAGCGTGCCATTCGCTAAAGGCTGACTCAAGGGGTTTGTAGTTTCAGCGCACGACGCAACTTCGGCAAAAAGCTCGACGGCGTAGCTTTGCTGATGCTGACGGTGGGCATTTGATGCCAGTTCGCACAGCGGACAACAGCATCAACAATGTCGCTCGCGAGCGCGTCATCAGCCATCGCACCCGGTTCGAGATGCAGCGCGCGCACTTCAAACATGCCATCCGTCCGATGCGCCTTGGCATCCAGCCGTCCAACCAGCTCACCGCGCACTAAAATCGGCAGAGTGAAATAACCGTATTTGCGCTTCGCCTCCGGCGTGTAGCACTCGATGCGATAGTCAAAATTGAACAGCGCCAATGCCCGTTCTCGATCCCACACTAGGGGATCAAATGGCGACAGCAGTGTGTTGTAAGTCGGCCTGAGTTTGTCCTTCAACGTCGCTTGCAACAAGGCCGCATGATCGGGGTGGACATACGCGGGCGCGGGCAAACCTTCCACTTGCATACGCAGCAATTCGCCCGATTCCACCAACCGGTCGGGGTGCGGTCGGGGCACGCGTCCAGCGTGACGAAAATAATCGCCAATCCAGCGCGCTGGTGCGAAACCCATGGCTTTGACGGCGGCGAGCGTCCACTGGTGGCTCACTGTTTCGCTGCTAGGTACCGTCGCGTCGTCGAGTAGGTGGGGCGGCAACACCCGTTCACGCACGTCGTACACGCGATGAAATTTTTCGCGTCGCTTGACCATGATTTCGCCCGCCGTGAACAGCGTTTCCAATCGCAGCTTGTCTGGCTTCCAGTCCCACCAACCATTACCTTTGCGACCGTCTATATGCTCGAAATCAGTGGCGCGCACTGGCCCATTTTCGCGCACGTGCTCAACGAGTTCAATATGCGCCAACGGTTCAGCAGCAAGTCGCAACGCTGAGCGTTCTGAACCAGCCGTTTCGAGATGCAGCATCTGGCGACGGTAGTTCGGATAGTCCTCCATCGGCAAAAAACAGGCCGCATGCGACCAATATTCAAACAGCGCGCCCTCCGCCAACAATTCGTCCAGCCACGACGGACTGTAGTCGCCCAGACGGCTCCAAAGCACCAGATAGGGGCTGCGCGCGACGACGTGGATGGTGTCGATCTGCAACACGTTCATGCTTCGAATCGTGGCCAGCACATCGGCCTTTTTCGCCCGTCGAAGTGGTGCGCTCAGCAGGCCCATCGCTGCCAGTTGCAAGGCGCGGGCTTGTTTGAGGGTGAGCTGAATGTCACCGGATTGAGTGGGAATACTTTTAGGCATGGGGGGGTGATGAAGGCAGAACGTGGGCGCTTCTTACAATAGACGACTATTCCCATTTTGCCTCTGGCCTGTTTCCACTATGTCCATCAAGTCCGACCACTGGATTCGCCGCATGTGCGAGTCAACACAAATGATCGAGCCATTTGTGCCGGATCAGGTGCGTTTCGTGAACGGGCAAAAGATCGTTTCGTACGGCACGTCGAGCTATGGTTACGACATTCGCTGCGCCAACGAATTCAAAATATTCACCAACATCAATTCAACGATTGTTGACCCGAAAGCGTTCGACGAAAAATCGTTCGTCGATTTCAAGGGCGATGTGTGCATCATTCCGCCGAACTCGTTCGCCTTGGCGCGTACCGTTGAATACTTTCGCATTCCGCGCACCGTGTTGACCATTTGCGTGGGCAAAAGCACTTACGCGCGTTGCGGCATCATCGTCAACGTGACGCCGTTCGAGCCGGAATGGGAAGGCTATGTGACGCTGGAGTTCTCAAACACCACGCCGCTGCCGGCAAAAATTTACGCGGGCGAGGGTTGCGCGCAGGTGCTGTTTTTTGAGAGTGATGAGGTGTGCGGCACCTCATACAAAGATCGCGGCGGAAAATATCAGGGGCAGAGCGGCGTGACCTTGCCGCGTGCATAGCCTCGCTCTAAAGCGTCATCACGCCCACGTTATCCAGCTGGGTTCTCCACCACGCTTCAATGGCGTGCGCCTCCAGAGGTTTTGAAAGATAGAAGCCCTGAATTTCCTCGCAGCCAAGATCGCGAATGATCGATAGCTGCAGCGGTGTTTCAACGCCCTCGGCGATCACCCGCATGCCCAGCGTGTGGGCAATAGCGACAATGGCTTGAACGATGCCACGTCGTGGTTTTTCGTCGATGTGCTGAATAAAACTGCGGTCGATTTTGATCGTGTGAAACGGCAGGCGCGTTAAATAGGACAGGCTTGAGTAGCCGGTGCCGAAATCGTCAAGTGTGAGTGTGACGCCCATCTGGCCCAGTGTGTCGAGCGTATCAATCACGTTTTGCGGATTACCGACCAGCATCGATTCGGTGATTTCTAGGTCGAGATACTGCGGTGGAATGCCCGTTTTCTGGATCACAGAATCCACCGATTTAAGCCAGTTTGGGTCTTGCAGCTGACGCGCCGAAACATTCACCGAAATTCTTGAATGAATGTCTTTTGACTGCCACACCTTGAATTGCTCGCAGGCCATTTCCAGCGCCCGTTGTCCAAGCTGGTTGATGATGCCGCTTTCTTCCGCCACAGATATGAATTCGCCCGGTTGAATCAGGCCGCGCGTGTGATGGCGCCAGCGGAGCAGCGCCTCTAAGCCCGTGGGTGAGCCGGTTGCCGCGTCCACCTGTGGCTGAAACATCAGGAAAAATTCGCCCGCCGTAATGCCGCGCCGAATGTCCGTTTCAAACTGCGTGCGCTGCGCCTGTTGGCGGCCAGACCCGCCTGAAAAATGCTCAATTCGGTTGCGGCCAGCCTGCTTGGCCGCATACATCGCGGTGTCGGCATTCTTCAGCAGATCGCCGGCGTCGATGCCATCTTGCGGATACAGAGCAATGCCCACCGAGACCGGTAGACTGTGTCGCGCGCCCGACACCTCGATGGGCTGATTCAAGTTTTCAATGATACCTTCGGCCACAGTGAGTGCCACTTGGTCGGCGTGTTGCGCTTCGAGGCGAGAAATGAGCACCACAAATTCGTCGCCACCGAATCGAGCGACCAGATCGTTCTGCCGGATCGCGCTCTTTAGTCGCACCGCCGCTACGCGCAGTACTTCGTCGCCGGCATCGTGCCCCAGACTGTCATTAAACGACTTAAAGTAGTCCAAGTCGACGAACAGCACCGCTACGCGGGTCTTGTCGGAGGTGGCCGTTTTGATGGCCTCCTCAAGTTTGGTTCGAAACAACAATCGATTCGGCAGCCCCGTGAGCGGGTCGGTCTGCGCGATTTGCACCGCCCGCAGAGTGGCGGAGTGCAAATCCTTAGTGCGCTCACGCACCCGAGTCTCAAGCGATTTTTGGTAATTGGTAATTTGTGCGCGGCTGGCTGCGAGCTGATGTGCCATTTCGTTGAAAGCACGCGCTAGTTCGCCCGCTGGGCCACGGGAACGAATGGGCACTTCGATTTGAAAGTCGCCCTGCGATAGCGAACGCGTCGCGTCAGTCAGCGTTTTCAGCGTGCGCCGGGTGCGCCGACTTCCGAGCCAAATACCGACAGCCAGCGCACCAACGCACGCCGCCAGCAGCAAGCCGGCAAACGGGGTGAGGTAGTCTCGCATTGGCCCCGTGAGCAGTCTACGCCGTCACCACTGCAATTTTGCCAATGCGACTTTGCCACTCTTTCGGCCCAGTTTCGTGCACGCTAGTGCCGTTTGAATCCACCGCTACCGTGACTGGCATATCGCGCACTTCAAACTCGTAAATCGCTTCCATGCCGAGATCCTCAAAGCCCAACACTTTGGCGCCGATGATCGCCTTGGATACGAGATAGGCCGCGCCGCCGACCGCCATCAGATAGGCCGCCTTGTGGTTCTTGATCGCCTCGATGCCCGTTGGGCCGCGTTCGGCTTTTCCGATCATCGCGATAAGTCCCGTCTTTGCGAGCATCATCTCGGTGAATTTGTCCATGCGAGTGGCGGTGGTCGGGCCTGCGGGGCCGACGACTTCGTCACGCACGGGATCCACCGGGCCGACGTAATAAATCACGCGGTTGGCGAAATCGACGGGCAGTTTTTCGCCCTTCGCCAGCATGTCGTTGATGCGCTTGTGTGCCGCGTCGCGACCCGTCAACATCTTGCCGTTGAGCAGCAGCGTTTGGCCGGGCTTCCAGCTCGCAACTTCGGCCCTGGTCAACGTGTCGAGATTGACGCGGGTGGAGGTTTTGACGTCTGGTGTCCAGTGCACGTCGGGCCATGTGGAGAGTGGCGGCGGATCGCAGTAGGTCGGGCCAGAGCCGTCGAGCACGAAGTGCGCGTGGCGGGTCGCCGCACAGTTCGGAATGATGGCCACCGGCTTGCCCGCCGCATGGGTCGGGTACATCGCAATCTTGATGTCGAGCACGGTTGTTAAGCCGCCAAGTCCCTGCGCGCCGATGCCCAGTGCGTTGACCTTTTGATACAGCTCAATGCGCAGTGCTTCAATCTTGTTTTGTGGGCCGCGCTTGAGCAATTCGTACATGTTGATCGGCTCCATCAACACCTCCTTTGCCATCAGCATCGCCTTCTCGGCGGTGCCGCCAATGCCGATGCCGAGCATGCCGGGTGGGCACCAGCCCGCGCCCATGGTTGGCACCGTCTTGAGCACCCAGTCGACCAATGAATCGCTGGGATTCATCATCACGAACTTGCTTTTGTTTTCGCTGCCGCCACCTTTGGCCGCGACGTTCACATCAATCGTGTTGCCCGGCACCAGCTCCATGTGAACCACGGCGGGCGTGTTGTCACCAGTGTTTTTGCGGGCGAATTCTGGGTCAGCGACGATGGAGCCGCGCAGCTTGTTGTCCGGGTCGAGATACGCCTGTCGCACACCAACGTTTGCCGCATCAGTGACCGAGCCGGGGAAGCCCTCAAGTCGTACTTCCATGCCAATTTTCAGGAATACGTTGACGATGCCGGTGTCCTGACAAATCGGGCGATGGCCCTCCGCGCACATCCTTGAATTGGTCAGGATTTGCGCAATGGCGTCCTTCGCGGCGGGCGACGCTTCAGCCTCATAGGCGCGAGCTAGATGCTCGATGTAATCCTGCGGATGGTAGAAGCTGATGAACTGAAGTCCAGCGCGGATGGACTCAACGAAATCGACGTACTTGATGATCGTGGGCATGCTGCTGACTCCGTCAATCGTTGTGTTCTCTGCCGTCGCGCTTTTTGGCTTCGTGTTCGCTCGGTGCCATCAACCGATCCGTCATTGCAATCGCCAACGCGGAGAGCAAGAAGGTCACATGAATCAGAGTCTGCCACAGCAACACTTTTTCGCTGTAGTTATTGGCGTTAATGAACGTTTTCAGCAGATGAATGGACGAGATGCCGATGATGGCTGTGGCGAGCTTCACTTTCAGCACGGACGCGTTGACGTGCGACAACCATTCCGGTTGGTCGGGATGATTCTCCAAATTCATACGCGAAACGAACGTCTCATAGCCGCCTACGATCACCATGATCAGCAGGTTCGAAATCATCACCACGTCAATCAGCGCGAGCACCACCAGCATGATGATGGTTTCGTTGAGTTGCAGCGTTTTTTGGCCAATGATGTCGCCCTTCATCGAGTAGACGTTGAGGTCATAGCCCACCGTTTCGACCAGCATTTTGAGCGCGTTCTGATTGCCAAATACCGCTTCAATCAGGTGAACGAGTTCCACCCAGAAGTGATAAACGTAGACGCCCTGCGCGGCGATCAAGCCCAGATACAGCGGCAATTGCAGCCAGCGACTGGCGAAAATAATGAGCGGCAGCGGGCGCATGCCGCGTCCGACAGCAACGGGATTTTCCGTGGGGGTCATAGAGAAGAAAACTTTGCGAAAGACGAAAGGATTGAGGCCGGTGCGGCGACGTTACGCGCCATTTATGAGGCTTTTTTCCAGTTTAGCATCGGCTTGTTGACGCGAAATGTCCGCGCCGTCTTATGGTTGCCGCATTGTCGGTGACGACCTTAGCGTCGACGTCGCTATCAGCTTTTGGCTGAAACGACCGATTAACGAGGGCTTGGTGTAGCTTTATACCAGTAGTCGCTTTTACGACATATCGGCTACGCAGCCCATATTAAACGGGAGTTTCGTAGAAAAGCTGTTATCAGCTCTGATGTAAGACTCGTGTCAATCAATCCCGCTAACGTGCAAGCTGTTTTTACCCGGTAAGCTAAGTGCTGGCGGGAAATCATCGAGTGATACATTGCCCACGCAATCAAGGAGGAAAAACCATGTCTGCCATCGAATCGGTTCTTGTCGAAAATCGCGTATTCCCGCCGTCTGCTGCGTTCGCCGCGCAGGCCAATGTCAAACCGGAAGACTTTCAGGCAATGCTGGCCAAAGCGGCGTCCGATTACTCGGGTTTTTGGGGCGATTTGGCGAGCGAACATTTGATTTGGGCCAAGCCGTTTACGAAGTCGCTTGATGACAGCAACGCACCGTTTTTCAAGTGGTTTGAAGACGGCGAGCTGAACGCCTCCTACAACTGCCTCGACCGCCACATCAGCACGCCGACCGAAGACAAAGTAGCGATTATTTTCGAGGCCGATGACGGCAAAGTTACCGAAGTTACTTACGGTGATTTGTACGCCCGAGTCTGCAAATTTGCCAACGGCCTGAAGCAGCTGGGCTACAAAAAAGGCGATCGCGCGATCGTCTACATGCCGATGTCGATTGAGGCGGTCATCGCGATGCAGGCGTGTGCACGGATTGGTGTCACGCACTCGGTCGTGTTCGGTGGTTTCTCGGCGAAGAGCTTGCAAGAGCGCATCGTCGACGTCGGCGCGTCGCTAGTAATCGCAGCCGACGAACAGATGCGCGGCGGCAAGGCCATCGCGCTGAAACCCGCTGTGGACGAGGCTTACGCGATGGGCGGTTGCGAGGCCGTGCGCCACACCATCGTCTACCGACGCACCGGTGGCAACGTCGCGGTAGGAACGCGCGACATCGACTGGTCAAAAGTCGAAGGTGGATCGTCCGACGAATGCGCGCCGGAAATGGTCAGCGCCGAGCATCCGCTGTTTGTGCTTTACACCTCCGGCTCCACCGGCAAACCGAAGGGCGTTCAGCATTCCACCGGCGGCTACTTGCTGCACGCGATGCTTACCATGAAGTGGGCGTTCGACATCAAGCCGACCGACGTGTTCTGGTGTACTGCCGACGTGGGCTGGGTGACGGGGCACACGTACGTCGCGTACGGCCCGCTCGCGGTCGGCGCGACGCAAATCATCTTTGAAGGCGTGCCAACGTTCCCGAACGCCGGGCGTTTTTGGGAGATGATCCAGCGCCACAAATGCACCGTTTTCTATACCGCACCGACAGCGATCCGGTCGCTGATCAAGGCCGCATCCACGGCCCCCGATTTCGCGCCGGACAAATACGATTTGTCGTCGCTGCGCTTGCTCGGGTCGGTCGGCGAACCGATCAATCCTGAAGCTTGGATGTGGTATTTCAAAAACATCGGCGGCGAACGTTGTCCGATTGTCGACACCTTCTGGCAAACCGAAACCGGCGGTCACATGATTACGCCGCTGCCCGGCGTTACGCCACTCGTTCCCGGTTCCTGCACGTTGCCGCTGCCCGGAATTGAAGCGGCCATCGTTGACGAAGCGGGCACAGATGTGGCGAACGGTCAGGGCGGCATTCTGGTCGTGAAAAAGCCGTGGCCGTCAATGATTCGCACCATCTGGAATGACCCAGAGCGCTTCAAATCCGCATACTTTCCCCCGGAGCTCAAGGGCTATTACCTCGCGGGCGACGGCGCGGTGCGTGACGCGGTCACCGGCAATTTCCGCATCACCGGGCGCATCGACGACGTGCTCAACGTGTCCGGTCATCGCCTTGGCACGATGGAGATTGAATCGGCGCTGGTGTCGAACCCATTGGTCGCCGAGGCCGCGGTCGTGGGCCGTCCTGATGACACCACTGGCGAGGCAGTTTCCGCGTTCGTCGTGCTCAAAGGCGCGCGTCCGGTGGACGTGGAAGCCGCACGAATTGTTGCCAAAGAGTTACGCGACTGGGTAGGCAAGGAAATCGGCCCGATTGCCAAGCCGAAAGATATTCGTTTTGGTGACAATTTGCCGAAGACGCGTTCGGGCAAGATCATGCGTCGTTTGCTGCGCTCCATCGCCAAAGGCGAAGAGATTACGCAGGATATTTCGACGCTGGAGAATCCTGCGATTCTGGAACAGCTCAAGCAGAGTTTGTAGGAACTGTAGGAGCGGCATCGGCTCGACCGAGCCGCTCTTATCTGGATGGTCGCGGCGCAGCCGCTCCTACACATTGGTTGCCACGTTCGTCCGCACGCAACTGCGTTTCATGCATACTTCGCCCGACTTTAAAACTGAGGGGGCCGTCAAGTCGTGGAAGCGTTTCTTGCCATAGTTCACAACATGGTGATGCTAATTGGCATCGTCTACATCGCCCAGTTCGTGACGGGCATTTTCAATTGGCCGGGTCGTCAAAACAACGTGGTTTACCGCTTGTTTGGTTTTTTGCTGTCGCCCGTCACCAAGGCTGTTCGCTTCATTACGCCCGCGAAAATTGCTGACAAACATGTGCCTGTAGTGGCGTTTGCGATGCTGTTTTGGCTTTATGTCATCCTGATCGCGGCGCGGCTGTACGTGAAGCGTCCCGAGCTGTTTCAGTAGGCCGCATTGATGACTATGCTCCGCGCCTGGTTTTTCACGCAAATCGCCACCTGGGCGTTGATGTTCAAAAAGACGGACATTGCCTTTGACTACTACGCAAAGATTCTTGCCGCGCAGCCTGACGACACGGTCACGATGTCGCGCGTCGCCTTTTTGTACTCCGAGTCGGGTGACAAGGTGCGCGCGATCCGCGAGTTTGAGCGCGTCGTAGCCGTCAACAAAACGGACGCCAATAGCTGGTTCAATCTGGGCTTTCTGCGCCAAGAAACGCGCGATCACGCTGGCGCAATTGACGCCTTCGATCACGCCATCAAAATCAACGAACGCCATGATCGCGCGTGGTACGGCAAGGGTCTCTCGCTCACCGCGTTAAGCCGCTTTGACGACGCCATCGCGCCGCTCAAAAAAAACGCGGAGTTGCAGCCGATGAGTCCGTACGGGCACATGGAGTTAGCGCGCGCGTACTTCAAGTTGGGTGACATGGATCGCTGCGAAAAACGCATGCGCAAATTGCGCGCGTTTGATCCGAAAAACGCCGCGTTGCTTGAGGATGAAACAGGCATCAAGATCGGCATTGATCGCTGGTGGAAACAGTAATCGGCTGTTGCGGTCGCGCGTTTTGCGTCGTTTCACTTTCTTGATGATGGTGGACCACGCGCGGCACCTAGCTTACGCGTGGCTTACGCTCCGCCGCAGTGCAGCAACGAAAGTCTGAAAACTTCGGTCAAGCCCTCTATGGCATTTCAGAAAAGTCAGATACTCTTCGTCAGCCTTCCGTCAGTAACCGGGGTTCATACGCGCAAATCCGCGCGTTGAATATTTTGGCGGGCAGGCGTTTTCAATTGAGGAGGACACTGATGCTATTGACCGAAAGGCACCTTGAGTACTGGAGCAAAAATCTTCGTATTACGGCCGTTCTACTGGCTATCTGGTTTGTCGTTACTTTCGTACTCGGCTACTACGCACGAGAGCTAAGCTTTAACTTCTTTGGCTGGCCGTTCTCGTTTTGGATGGGGGCTCAGGGCTCGCTCATCGTCTATGTTGCGCTCATTTGGTATTACGCGCGCACCATGAACAAAATGGACAACGAGTATGGCGTTGATGAGGGAGAAGAAGCATGAGCGGCGCTACCTCACAGCGAGCGTTTACCGCGCAGCTTAAAAAGGTTTACACCTTCTACACCGGTGGCTTCCTGTTTTTCTTGGTGGGACTTGCCATTTGCGAGCAGCTCGGCATGCCGAGGAACTGGATCGGCTACATCTTTCTGCTAGCCACGGTGCTGCTGTACGCGGGCATCGGCGTTATGAGCCGAACCTCTGATGCGTCGGAGTATTACGTCGCGGGCCGACGTGTGCCAGCGGTGTTCAACGGGATGGCCACCGGCGCGGACTGGATGTCTGCCGCGTCGTTCATCGGCATGGCGGGCACGCTTTACTTGCAGGGTTACTCGGGCCTAGCCTTCATCATGGGCTGGACCGGTGGCTATGTGCTGGTGGCGCTGTTTCTGGCACCGTATCTGCGCAAGTTTGGTCAGTTCACCATCCCTGACTTTCTTGGCGCACGCTACGGCGGCAACGCAGCACGCTTCGTCGGCGTGTTGATAGCGATCTTGTGTTCATTCGTATATGTGGTCGCGCAGATTTATGGCGTGGGCCTGATCACCGCGCGCTTGACCGGCTTGTCGTTTGAGGTGGGCGTGTTCGTCGGACTCGCAGGTATTCTGGTGTGTTCGCTGCTCGGCGGTATGCGCGCGGTCACATGGACGCAAGTGGCGCAGTACATCATCTTGATCATCGCCTACCTCATCCCAGTGGTTTGGCTCTCGGTAAAGCACACTAGCATCCCGCTGCCGCAACTGGTCTACGGCAGTGTGCTCGAAAAAGTTACCGCACGCGAGGAACAACTGCTCAAGGATCCGAAAGAACTTGAAGTCAGAAAGATTTTTGCGGACCGCGCAGCGGCGGCTGAGGCCAAACTGAAAGGCCTGCCCGCGTCGTTTGACACGGGCAAAGCTGACGTTCAAAAAGCGCTTGATGACGCGAAGGCCGCCAACGCCCCGCCAGACGTCATGACGGCGGCGCAGAAATCCGTGGATGCTTATCCGAAGGACGTTGCGGCGGCTCGAACGGCGTGGGCAAAGGACGCCGCGACGAAAGGTCGAGCGGCACCGCCACTGAGACACGCCGAGCCGTATCCGGCGGCCAACGAAAAGGCGAGGGACATCACGCGCAAAAACTTCCTCGCGCTGATTTTTTGCTTGATGGTAGGCACCGCCGCGTTGCCCCACATTTTGATGCGGTACTACACCACACCGAGCGTGAAAGAGGCGCGCAATTCAGTGTTCTGGTCGCTGTTCTTCATCTTCCTGTTGTACTTCACAGCACCCGCACTCGCGGTGTTGGTGAAATTTGACATCTACACCATCTTGGTAGGAAGCGAGTTTGCCAAACTGCCGGTTTGGGTCAATTCGTGGGCGAAGGTCGATCCGTCATTGCTCTCCATTGTGGACATGAACAAAGATGGAATCGTGCAGTTGGCGGAAATCGCTATTGGCGCTGACATTGTGGTGCTAGCAACGCCGGAAATCGCGGGCTTACCGTACGTCATTTCAGGCCTAGTTGCAGCCGGTGGCTTGGCGGCGGCGTTGTCGACGGCTGACGGATTGTTGCTGACTATTGCCAACGCACTGTCGCATGATCTGTACTACAAAATGATTAATCCGAACGCGTCAACATCGACCCGTATTGGCGTGTCAAAAGCGCTGCTACTGATCGTTGCGTTGGTCGCGGCCTACGTGGCATCGCTCAAAACTGCGGACATACTGTTCCTTGTGTCTGCGGCATTCTCATTGGCGGCGGCGGGCTTCTTCCCGGCGTTGGTATTGGGTATTTTCTGGAAACGGACGACCGGTATTGCTGCGGTGTTGGGTATGTTGGCGGGCGTTATCACGACGTTCTATTACATGGCCACCACCCAGCCGTGGATGCGCGGCATGTTCGGCGTGACCAGCCCCATCGCGGACAACACGTGGTGGGATATTCTGCCGATTTCAGCGGGCGTGTTTGGCGTGCCGTTGGGCTTTGCGGTCATCATCATCGTGAGCTTGATCACACCAGCACCGAAGCGCGAAGTGCAGGACCTTGTGGAGCATGTCCGCTTCCCGAACTTGGTGGGTGACACGATGAATACCAGCGGAACCTAAACACCGCCCGGTGCCAGCGAGCCTGAGCTCAAACTCAGGTTCGGTGCGGTGGCTACTTAACGTAGGTACCGCGCAACGAAAAGCCCGCCAAGTTGGCGGGCTTTTTTATTGGCGATCTATCGCAAATCGTTTATGCAACCGTCGGATCAGTCGCCTTGAACGATGCACGCGACATCATTTTTTTGTAAAGCCGCGCAAGGTTCGGATGAGCAGTCTCCCAAGCAATCTCTGCGTAGCGAAACTTCAAATAGCCGAGCGCACAGCCGGTCGCAATGTCAGCCAGACTCAACGCGTTACCGACGCAATGTTCGCGGTCACCCAGCTCACGTGCCATCTCCTCAACGCACGCCGCCATCTTCGCCAGTTGACGCTCGATTTGCTTAGTGCTGGACTCGGTTTTCTCTGGGCGAGCTTTTTCCACGCGTGCCGTCAACGCGGCATCGCACAGGCCATCGGCCATCGCTTCCCAGCGCTTGACCGCGATGCGATCTCGCGACGTTTCCGGGATCAGCCGATGCACGGGCGACAGACCATCCAGATATTCAACGATCACGCGAGAGTCGAACAAACTGGTGCCGTCGTCCATGATAAGCGCCGGCACTTTGCCCAGCGGATTGACCTTGACAAGCTCGGGCGCCACGCCGTACGGATCAGCTTTTTCTAGATCGAGATCGAGCTTTTTTTCGGCGGCCACGACACGCACTTTGCGGGCGTAAGGGCTAGTCGGAGAATGTAGGAGTTTCATGCGGCGGTGTTCTTGTAGATTTTTGTGGTGCTTGTGCTGCGGTCGTCGCCGACAGGTCGTCAATCGTTCGCGATTTCCTCAGCGTGAATCTAGCACGTTCCCGCCGTCGCGCAAACGAAAACCGATGAGCGAAGATAATACGGGCTACCGCCCTCATTGTTTGCGCCGCTGTCGCTTGAATTTCCACACTTCTCCATGGCCACATTAGACACACTCAAAGCTATTTCTCCGCTCGACGGGCGCTACTACAAAAAAGTCGATGCGCTAGCCGACGCCTTCAGCGAATTTGCGTTAACGCGGGAGCGAATTCGTGTGGAATTTGCGTGGCTTAAATCGCTGGCAACCGCTGTGGATATTTCTGAATTGCCTGCGCTGACCGCTTCCGCGACACAATTTTTAGACGATTTGGTAGAGCGATTTTCAGTCGATGATGCAGCCGCCGTGAAGGCCATTGAAGCAACCACCAATCACGACGTGAAGGCCGTGGAATATTGGATCAAGGACAAGTTCAAAGCGTTGCCGGAGCTGGCACCGCACGGCGAATTTGTGCATTTCGCGTGCACCTCGGAAGACATCAACAACGTGTCGCACGCATTGATGTTGCAACGCGGTGTGCATGGTGTGTTGTTGCCGCAACTGGACGCATTGGTTGCGGCGCTGGCAAAGGTTGCGATCAACACTGCGGAGATGCCGATGTTGTCGCGCACCCACGGTCAAGCGGCCACGCCGACCACGATGGGCAAAGAAATGGCGCTGTTTGTTGATCGATTGCGGCACGCGCGTTCGCAGATCGCGGCGGTGCCGTTGCGCGCCAAGATGAATGGTGCGGTCGGCAATTACAACGCGCATTTATCGGCCTATCCGAACGTCGATTGGCCCGCAATTTCCAAGGCCACGGTGGAGTCGCTCGGCTTGACGTGGCAGCCAATGAGCGCGCAGATCGAGCCGCACGATTACATGGCTGAATTGTTCGACGCGATGGCGCGCGTCAACACCATCCTGATCGATTTTTGCCGCGATACCTGGGGCTACATTTCGCTTGGCTTTTTCAAGCAGCGCTTGCGAGACGGCGAGGTGGGATCGAGCACTATGCCGCACAAAGTCAACCCGATTGATTTTGAAAACGCAGAAGGTAATTTCGGGCTTGCTAACGCGCTGTTGCGTCACCTCGCGGAAAAGCTGCCGATCTCGCGCTGGCAGCGTGATTTGACCGATTCCACCGTGCTGCGCAACATGGGCGTGGCGGTCGGCTACAGCCTGCTCGGACTGGTGTCCGCGCAGCAAGGCGTGGGCAAGTTGGAGGTCAATGCCGACAACATGCTCGCTGATTTGAACAACAACTGGGAAGTGCTCGCGGAGCCGATACAGACCGTGATGCGGCGATACGGCGTCGAAGGGGCGTACGAGCAGTTGAAGGCACTCACGCGTGGCCAGCGCATCACGCCAGAGGCATTGGCGGCGTTCATCGAAACCCTTGCGATTCCGCCGGACGCGAAAGCGTTGCTGCGAGATTTGACGCCTGCAAAATATGTGGGGTTGGCGGCGGAGTTGGCCACGAAATACGGTCGCTAAACAAGTAACAGCTTTTAGGTGAAATCCTTATTTCAATTGGGCTAAGCGGTAGTTTTTTTAGTAGTCAACAAAGATAGTTTTGGCACGAAAGCCCAAGTGGAATGGCGATTCCAGATAAAAGCTGTGAGCCAATCCGCAGTACAAAACCGAATATGCATAGGGCAAACATTTCGGTGCCGACCTTGTACCGAGCCATAGAATCGATGCAGAACCTGATCGCAAATACTCGGAGGAGGAGTTTCCATGAATCGTTTTAGTTATCAGATCGGCGCCGGGGTAGTCGTCGCGTTGCTGGCAGGTGCGGCATCTGCACAAGCACCGGCGGGCGCAACGCAGGGTCGCAACCTCGCCGCACAATGTGCAAACTGCCACGGCACCAACGGCAAAAGCGTGGCCGAAGTACCCTCGCTTGCGGGGCAACCCGCAACCACTATCGTGCAGAAAATGAAGGACTATCGCGACGGCAAATTACCCGCGTCGATCATGCATCAGCTCAGCAAGGGCTACACCGACGAACAGGTCGCGTTGATGGCTGACTTTTTCTCAAAACAAGTTTCGCAAGCGAAGTAAGGCGGGATCATGAACAACACATTCAATCGTCGCGACTTCGTTAAATCGGCCGGTGCGTTGTCGCTGCTCGGCGCGTCTGTTTTCCCCGGTTGCGCGAGCATCGGCGGGGCTGCAAAACCCAAAGTCGTCGTGGTGGGCGGCGGCTTCGGCGGCGCGACGGCCGCCAAATACATCGCGATGTGGAGCGAGGGAAAAATCGACGTCACGCTGGTCGAGCGTGAAGCGCAATTTGTGTCCTGCCCGATGTCTAATCTCGTGCTCGGCGGATCGAAAACGCTGGCTGATATCTCAGTCGCCTACGATGGCCTGAACAAGTACGGAATCAAGCGCATCAGGGGCGATGCGACCGGGTTTGATCCTGACAAGAAAACGCTAACGCTTGCCGACGGCACGGCGTTGCCGTATGACCGCTTGGTGCTGTCGCCGGGCATTGATTTCATGCTCGATAGCCTGCCCGGTCTCGCCACGGTTGACGCGCGCACCAACGTGCTCGCAGCCTGGAAGGCGGGCCCCGAAACCACCGCGCTGCGCAATCAATTGGTGGCCATGAAGGACGGCGGCGTGTACGCCATTCACATCCCTAAAGCACCGTACCGCTGCCCGCCCGGCCCGTATGAGCGGGCTTGTCAGGTGGCGTCCTACTTCCAGAAAGCAAAGCCAAAATCGAAGGTGCTAATCCTTGACGCCAATGAAGACGTGGTGTCAAAAAAGGGCTTATTCATGAAGGCTTGGAACGGCCAGTTCAAGGGCATGATCGAATACCGCAACAATCAAGAAGTCGAGGACGTTGACGGCTGGACCAACACCCTAAAAATGACCTTTGGCGGAGACATTCAGGCCGATGTCCTGAACGTGCTGCCGCCGATGCGCGCGGGCAACATCGCAAGCTCGAACGGGTTGAACAACGCCAACAAGCGCTGGTGCCAGATCGATTGGTTGACGTACGAATCCACCGCTGTGAAGAACGTCCACATCCTCGGCGACGCGCTGCAAATTGCGCCTGCAATGCCGAAATCCGGTCACATGGCCAACCAGCACGGCAAGGTCTGCGCTGCGGCAATCGTTGCACTGCTGACAGGTGACACCGTCAATCAAACGCCAATGGTCGCCAACACTTGCTACAGCTTCATTGACGACAAAAACGTGGTTCACGTTGCCTCTGTGCATCGCTACGACGCGGCGCAGAAGACGATGGTCACCGTGGCAGGTTCGGGTGGGTTGTCGACGGATGCCAACGCGCTTGAAGGCGTCTACGCGAATAGCTGGGCGCGCAATATTTGGGCGGACATGCTGACTTAGCAGCAATTCCGACCCGGAAAAAGCCCGCGCACGAAAGCGTCGGGCTTTTTTGTTGCGTGATTGCCACAGCCTCGCGTCGCTTGCATGCCGCACGGTTCTGCGCAGCACGCCGACGCGGCCTCGGCAATGCAAGCGGACACGGCTCACCTCCCGACGGCACCTCACATCAACTGCGCTTTCAAAGCAATTGAATTTGCTGACATTTTTTCCCGTTTCATGCAACGATGGAACGGACTTTCAATTGGTGCAGTGCAGTCGTCAAAATACAATTTCATATCGTGGAAACTTTCGTGGAATGAAAATGCATTGCAAAGCATTGTTTTAATGAGCTTTTTTATAATTACTCGTGCAGATTCCATAAAAATCGCCTATGCTGCGAAGCAACAAGAAGATGCTTTGAGCGATTCCACTCAATGGAAAGAGGGAATCGCAACTAAGTGAGGAACGATTTTTAGATCCCGTTGAAAGGCAACCCGCAATGAGCACGTTATCCAAAGTTCAGGCTCCCGTTTCAGAGAAAATGGTCGCAGCCACCACCGCCCTCGAAAAAGATTGGGCGACCAACCCACGCTGGAAAGGCGTCAAGCGCAACTACAGCGCGGCGGACGTCGTGCGTCTGCGTGGCACCGCTGGTGTTGAGCACACGCTGGCCAAAAAAGGCGCGGAAAAACTGTGGGATTCGCTGCACACCATGCCCTTCGTCAACTCGCTCGGCGCGTTGACTGGCAATCAGGCCATGCAGCAAGTCAAGGCCGGTTTGAAGGCAATTTATTTGTCCGGGTGGCAGGTCGCGGGCGACGCTAACCTCGCCGGTGAAATGTATCCCGATCAATCGCTGTACCCGGTGAACTCGGTGCCGGCCGTGGTCAAGCGCATCAACAACACGTTGCTTCGCGCGGACCAGATTCAATGGATGGAAGGCAAGGACGATATCGACTACATGCAGCCGATTGTGGCCGATGCTGAAGCCGGTTTCGGTGGTGTGTTGAATGCGTTCGAGTTGATGAAGTCGATGATTGATGCGGGCGCGGCTGGCGTTCACTTCGAAGATCAACTGGCGAGCGTAAAAAAATGCGGTCACATGGGCGGCAAAGTGCTGGTGCCAACGCGTGAAGCCGTTGAAAAACTCTACGCTGCGCGTTTCGCGGCTGACGTGATGGGCACCCCGACTGTGCTGCTCGCCCGCACCGATGCCGAAGCCGCTGATTTGCTGACCAGCGATGTCGATGAAAATGATCGTCCGCATTGCACCGGCGAGCGCACCGTTGAAGGCTTCTACAAGACGAAACCGGGCTTCGATCAAGCGCTGTCACGTGGCCTCGCGTACTCGGCGGTTGCTGACTTGATTTGGTGTGAGACCGGCAAGCCCGATCTCGATTTTGCGCGTAAGTTTGCTGAAGGTATCCAAAAGCAGTACCCCGGCAAAATGCTCGCCTACAACTGCTCGCCATCGTTCAACTGGAAGAAAAATCTCGACGAATCGACGATTGCAAAATTCCAGCGCGAACTCGGTGCGATGGGCTACAAGTTCCAGTTCATCACGCTCGCTGGCTTCCACAGCCTGAACTACTCTATGTTCAACCTGGCACACGGCTACGCGCGCAACAACATGACCGCGTTTGTTGAGTTGCAAGAGGCTGAATTCGCAGCCGCTGCGCACGGCTTCACGGCGGTGAAACATCAGCGCGAAGTGGGCACCGGTTACTTCGACGCCGTCACTCAAGTTATTCAGAGCGGTAAGAGCTCAACCACGGCACTGCACGGCTCGACCGAAGACGAACAGTTCTTTGACGAAAAGCGTCCTGCGCTTAAGTTGGCGGTTGGTCAAAACGACTAGTTGGTTGACCAAAAGGCCAGTCAACACAAACCTAGGGTTTATCCGCACCAAAAAAGTGAAACAAGGCTGATAAATGCCTTGTGAGTCATCTAAATGACCCTATAATTTGTGCAGTTTTCCTCGAGGAGGAGGGAACCCTTCAGCCCGCGCCGCGCCTTAAACGCCTCGCGGGCTTTTTTCTTTTCGGCGTGGCTCGGACCGTCCTAAAACGGCGCGTCTCTGTACCGCGTTGCTCGCCATTGGGGCGAAAGCGGAACCAACTTAGTGCGAGTTCTGGCGCTCGCGATAGATCGGCATCACGGCAGAAATCGCTGCGGTAGCTTGCTGGCACTCAGTGAAAAAATCGCTTAAGCCTATCGTTTTCTTTCAACCTACTGGTCAGCGGTTGAAGGCATACTCTTTACCGGAAGTTGTGGCGCATTCACTATCGGGTGATTGCACTGCGGCATGGCCAATTCACAATCAGGAGTGCTCCCATGAACCTTAAAGGTACGAAAACTCACGACAACCTGAAAGCCGCTTTCGCAGGCGAAAGCCAGGCTAATCGTCGTTATTTATATTTTGCGAACAAGGCTGACATCGAAGGTCAGAACGACGTTGCAGCGCTTTTCCGCTCGACTGCAGAGGGCGAAACTGGCCACGCGCACGGCCACTTGGACTATCTGGCGTTGGTGGGTGATCCGGCCACCGATCTGCCGATTGGTTCCAGTCGCGACAATTTGAAGTCCGCTGTTGCTGGTGAGACTCATGAGTACACCGACATGTACCCGGGCATGGCGAAATCAGCGCGCGAGGAAGGCTTCGATGAGATAGCTGACTGGTTCGAGACGCTCGCTAAGGCTGAGCGCTCACACGCCAACCGTTACGCCAAAGCGCTTGAGGCGTTGGTCGACTAGGCTCGGTCTGTCCCCTCTCCCCTCGAGGGAGAGGGCTGCGGTGACGCGGTGCAAATTTGGTGCGCCCCATGACCGTAGCCACAAAAATTTGGAGTGCAAACCATGTCCCGAGAAGGCAATCTTGAGGCACCCACGCGTCACGCCATCGACTGGAAAAACCCTGAGTTCTGGAACGAGCACGCCTTAAACGAAGAACTTGAACGCGTCTTCGATATTTGTCACGGCTGCCGTCGTTGCGTTAGCTTGTGCAACAGCTTCCCGACGCTGTTTGACTTGATTGATGAATCGAGCACGTTGGAGGTGGATGGTGTTGCCAAAGCCGACTTCATGAAAGTTGTCGATCAGTGCTACCTGTGCGACGTCTGCTACATGACGAAATGTCCGTACACGCCGCCGCACGCGTGGAATGTGGATTTTCCGCATTTGATGTTGCGGGCGAAGGCGGTGAAATTCAAAAAAGGTGAAGTCGGCGCGGGCGAGCGCTTCCTCGCGTCCACCGATGTGCAAGGCAAGTTTGCGGGCATTCCGATCATCGTGCAAACCGCCAATGCGATCAACAAAACGCAGTTCGCGCGCGGCGTGATGGAAAGTCAACTGGGTGTCGACAAACACGCATGGATTCCGTCGTTAGCGACCAAGAAATTTCGCTCATTGGCGAAGGGCGCGGCGCACAGCAGCGCGCCGATCAAAAACGGTGAACGAACGCCGGGTAAAGTCGTTATTTTTTCGACTTGTTACATCAACTTCAACGAGCCTGGCGTCGGCATGGATTTGCTGGCAGTGTTGACGCATAACGACATCGCGTTCGAGATCGTTAACAAGGAAAAATGCTGCGGCATGCCCAAGCTTGAGTTGGGCGATCTTGACGGCGTTGCTGAACTCGCTTCATTCAATCTGCCGATACTCGCCAAGTATGCGCTTGACGGCTACGCGATCCTCACCGCGATCCCGTCCTGCACGTTGATGTTCAAGCAGGAAATTCCGCTCCTGTTGCCGGACAACGCTGACGCGCAGGCGGTGAAAGCGGCGATGTGGGATCCATTTGAGTACCTCATCGCACGCAAGAAAGATGGGTTGTTGAAGACCGATTTCAAGGCGGAATTGGGTCACGTCAGCTATCACATTCCGTGTCACAGTCGGGTACAGAATGTCGGCAAGAAAACGGAAGAAATGTTGAAACTGGTGCCGGGTACTTCGGTCAATACCGTGGAGCGTTGCTCGGGCCACGCAGGCACCTATGGCGTAAAAAAATTGCATCACAAAACCGCAATGAAAATTGGCAAACCGGTGTTCAAGGCGATGATGCAAAACACGCCAGATTACATCTCGTCGGACTGCCAGCTTTCAGGCCATCATATTGAGCAGGGGATTGACGAGTTGCGACTCGTTGTTGACAAAGTTCCGGTGTTGGCGCATCCGATTAGTTTGATTGCCAAGGCTTATGGCGTCGGCTAGCGCCGAGCGACGTTCTTGTAGGAGCGGGGTGGCGCGCCCCATGTTGTTGTAAGCCACGCAGGTCGCGGCAAGCCGCTCCTACAGACAACACCACCTATCTTAAAAGCGTTGCGCACGTTAAAAACATGAACCTACTTAAACCTTCCGACTTGATGACACTTGAGGCTTACAGCGTTTTTCTCAAAGCTAACAAGCCGCAACTGATGGCGCATCGTCGCTTACTTCGGGTGCAACTCGGCGAGCATTTTTCGGTGCAATTTGAGGACGAGCAAACCATTCGGTACCAAGTTCAAGAGATGCTGCGCGTCGAGCGCGTCTTCGAGCAGGAAGGGATTCAGCAAGAGCTCGATGCGTACAACCCGCTGCTGCCTGATGGCACCAATTGGAAGGCCACATTGCTGATTGAGTTCCCGGACGTCAACGAGCGCAAGCGTGAATTAGCGCGGCTGATTGATGTGGAAGACCACATGTTTGTGGAAGTGGAGGGCAAGCCGCGCGTGTACGCGATTGCTGATGAAGATTTAGAGCGCGAGACGGCTGAGAAGACCTCAGCGGTGCATTTTTTGCGCTTTGAGTTCACCGCTGACATGCGTGCCGCATTGCTCGGTGGCGCGGCGGTTAAGCTCGGTTGCGATCATCGCAACTATCCGCAACATTGCGCGATCACGCCGGAAACTCTGGCGTGTCTGGTCAAAGATATTCGCGCTTGATGCGGTTGCCACGGATGCAGCTGTGCTTGGAGTGTTGAGCGTCGTGTTGGTGGCGGCGGGCGTGGGCAAAACAATCGTTTCGCCGGGCACCGAAAGCGGTGGCCTTGGTCGCTGCCGGTAGCGGAGCCACGGTCGGCGCTCCAGCCGCTGCAACGATAGGTGCGACCGTTGCGGCCGTTGTGGCAGGCGTGCGTGTCGGTGGCGCGGCGGTAACAGCCGTCGTGCCGACCACGCTTGATGCTCCAGCATTCGCTGCAGCGTTCGGGTTCGGCGCTACGTTGACAGCGCACAGGGGCCGCCACGCAGCAACCACGCCAGCGCTGCCATCAGCGCCAACGCTGCTATGGCGACGCAAATCATGACAGGCATGCGCGACGCTGATTCAAGCAGTTGCCGCCGCGAGCCCGCATGTGAAAACGCCCGCAGAAGCGGGCGTTTGTCAGTCAGGGTCGGCTAGCGAGTTAGTAGTAACGCGTAAGCTGTACCCAAGGTGCGAGTGGTGCTAGACCGTCGTCGCGGACGTTCAGGCTGCCGCGTTGTGACGGTGGTATCTCGTCGCGCATTGAGTCGAGCGCGCGGCCTTGTGCGGCGAGGATGTCGTTCATCACGCGCGGGTCGCGCTTCGCGGTTTCCCACAGCGTCACGTCGGCGCGGGTTTGCCGTGCGACCTTGGCGTAATCGGCAAACCATGCCTGAGTGGCGCGCGTGCTGCGCACCACGAATTTGGCGAGCAGACCGAAGGTGACCAAGGCGACGACGGAGAGCGCGGCCCATTCCGTGGCGAAACCGGTGCCGACCGAGTCGAGCGCACGCTCGGTGAGGGTGACCACGGCCATGATGGTGATGCCAAGTAAGTAGGTCGGCAATTGCTTTGCCGAGAAGATGTGTGCAATCACGCTTCGCGTCGCTGCGGCGCGCTCGATGACGCGTTCAAGGCCACCGTGGGTAGGGAGGTGGGTGGAGGTGTGCGTTGACATGTTGATGTGTCCTTTCAAAAAGTCGCTCAGTACAAATATTTGCGCGACACCTGCAATCTAGGGCATCCCCTGGTATATTGCAAATTGATATTTATGATGTATTCCATTCACTAAAATAATAGATAGTGATGAAAAGCGATGAATTTTCGAACCCTTGACCTGAATTTGCTGCGCGTTTTTGACGAGGTGATGGCCGCCAAAAACATCACCCGAGCCGCAGAATCGCTGGCGATGACGCAACCGGCTGTGAGCAATGCGTTGCGTCGTTTGCGCGAGGCGCTGGGCGATGAATTGGTCACGCGTTCTGGTTATGGCATCACCCCGACGCCGAGAGCGATTGCTCTATGGCCTGCAGTGCGCGAGGCGCTTGCCAGCCTGCAATCGAGCATTTCGCCTGACACGTTTGATCCGGCGACATCCAAACAAAGCTTTGTTTTGGCGATGGCCGACGCCACCGCTGCCGTGCTGATTCCGCCGCTGATTCGCCACCTCGAAGCCAGCGCGCCGCAGATCAACCTGCGTCTGGTGCCATTAACTACGCGTGATCCGCGTGCCGTGCTGCTCGCAGGCGAAATTGATCTCGCCATCGGCTTCTTCCCGACGGTGGTGGCCGGAATCGGCATGCAGACCATGCAAACCGGCGCACCCGACAGCTTTGCGCACACCCAGCTTTACAGCGGCGAATACGTCTGCGTCATGCGTCGTGATCATCCGTTGGCGGTGAAGCTGGCTGAACAGCCGTTGACGCTGGATGCGTACTGCGCCGCGAAGCACTTGCTGGTGAGCTTTTCGGGCCGACCATTTGGCTTCATCGACGAAGCGCTGGCTGCGGTCAATCGCAAGCGCAGAATTGTGCTCACGGTGAACCAGTTTTTCACCGCAGGTCGCGTGGTCGCCAGCTCCGATTTGCTGACCGTGTTGCCCCGTCATTTCCTCACCTCGACGGGCATCAGCGACGAATTCGCGGTGGTGAACTTACCGTTCGAGGTGCAGCCCGTGCATGTCGACATGGTGTGGCATCGCCGCATGCACACGGTCGCGGCACAGCTTTGGCTTCGCGCGGCCCTCAGCGACGTGGCAAAGCATGCATTGCCGGTAGTTTGAAAACGGCGCGAGTCAGACGATAGTCACCCATCACGACGCGTGAGTAAAGTTGCCATGAAATCCAAGCGGTAGCCAATACGGCAACCAAGCCCGCGCCATCGGGCCGCTGCTGAGATTGGCGGCATCAAAAACGCTGACGCAGGTGCGTTGTGATTTCGCATCAAACGCGCTGCCGACGATCCAGCCGTCAAGTTCGCGGCTGCCACCCGGTCGGGCGACCACGATGTGTTCCTCGACCGTGAAATCGTCGCCGTAGTCAAATCGCGTGGTCTTGCCGCTCTCGACATTGCGCACTTGAATGCCGTGAAAAATAGTGTCGGAGGTTGCGGTTTTGCGCCACGACGTCGGCGTGAGCAGGTAGCGAGCGTTGCTGCCAATAAATCGAGGATCAAGTCGTGGAAATTCTTCGGGCACATCTTCGTACGAGGTGGTGCTCGCCTTGTTCGTGGCGAGGTTCAGTGTGACGGTGCGCATACGCGCGTTGCCACCTGATGCATGCTCGCCGCGCATGATCGCCACCGCCGCGCCTGATAGGAAATTGTCGTTCGTGCTGCCGACGTAGTTCAACACAATCTCCACGCCGTTCGCACCCGTGCGCTCGTACGCGTTACCGACGTGAAACACCATCTCGTGCGGCAGTTCAAACAGCTGCGCACGAGAGATGTCATCCTTCGGCGCGACCCACATGCGCAGCGGCTCCGTCTTGTGAATACGAATGGCCTCCGTCGCCGTCTTTCCCTGCGCCATCTCATCGAAATGCAGCGTCACCGGCGGGATCGGCACGATGATGAAACGCTCGGTGATGGCCATATCGTGGCTCATGCCGCCAGCGGTTTTCTTGTCAATCGGCAGCTTTGCGATTTGCGTCTTTGCAGGCTTGCCCTGTGCATCGATTTGGTAGGTAAAAAACGCATTCCCCGCGTTGCCAAAATTCCAGAGATTGCCCTGCGGATCAAGCTTCGGATGCGCTGAAAAAGGCATCTGCGCCCAGCCGTCTTTCCATGTGATGACCCCACGCGTTTCAAGCGTTGCTGGATCCAGATCATGGGCACTGCCACCCTCCCACATCGCCAACACTCGGCCCGCATGTTCAATGGCATTGGTGTTGGCCGTGTTCATCGAATCGGGCCCGTTGATGCGAAGCTCGGCCTTGATGCCGGTGCCAAATGCGGGCACCATAAATCTCCCTGCTGCCTGCTCCGCCTTGAATTTCGAGGTGCGCACCAAGCGACCAAGATGGCTCACCGCGTTGCCCGTGAAGGTGAATTGCTGCACCATACCGTCACCGTCAAACCAGTGCTGGTAGCGCTCAGTGCCGCGCTCAAAGTTGGCGGGCCCGTTACGATAAAACCGACCGCGCAGTTCGACCGGCAGTTTGCCTTCTATGGTCAGGGCGTCGCAGTTCAAATCGCTCGCGATGCCGCGATATGGCGTGAGCCGTTGATCTCGGGCAGCGGCTGCGGCGAACTCAGTTTTGAAAATACTTGGTGTATTGGCGAATAGCGACGCAGACACGAGTGCGCCGCCGCCAGCGAAAAGAAATTCACGACGTTTCATGGCCTGCTCCTAAAACTTGATGATGATGGCTTGCGTTGACCCGGCGAAGGCGACCTTGGTGTCATTCCAAGTTGGCGCGCTGAACATCGCGGGCTTACCGGACGCGGCGTACGGCTTGCTTGGAATGCCCATCGGATTGCTGTCCAATTTGCCGTTGCCGTTCATGTCTTGAAACGCAGTGACGGCAATTTCTGCTGCGTCCAAGTTGCACAAGGGCACCGTCATCGTTTCTTTGTCCACCTTGATGGCTTGGCTCCACGACGGCTTTTTGAAAAACGTTTCCGCGCTGCCATACGCCGCGATCATCAGCGTGCCTTCACCGGCCTTGAGGCCGACGAATTGCAGCGCGGGGCAGGCCATGGCGGTTTGCGCGTGCGCCTGCGTCAAAGCAGCTATGGATGCGAAGAGGGCGGTGGTGAGAAGTATGTGTTTCATGGAGATTCCTTGGGTGAGCGCGTTGGATTTTGTCGACGGTTGAATTGTTCGTTGATCAGATCGCAGCGTCAGCCGTCATGCGACGAATGGCCGAATTACGGCGCAAACCGTTTCTCGCGACGCTGTTGCGATTCACGCCAGAAATCGGCTAATCGTCGCAACGCATACGATGACGCTGGGGCGGCTGGCTACACTGCTTGTATGCAAAACGTAAACACTTTGATGGATTTTTCCGGCGCAAGCTGGAGGGTGCAATTCCGCTACGTCATGCGGCATTGGTGGTCGATTGACCAAAGTGATCGCGGAGCGACGTGGATGTATCTGCTCGCCACGCTCATCTACAACTGCTTTTTTGCGGTGATCCTGACGTTTCTCTTTATGTCCTTTAACCAGAAGGCCGTGCTGTGGGACACCTTTGTTGAAACGCTGTTGATTTCTAACTGCATCGGCTTTTCGATTCACCTGCTGCTTGAGCTCTTGCATCGACTTGCTCTGCCTTATGGCTTTGCGCGCCTTGCGCAGTGGAAGCGAACGGCTGCGCTGCTAACCGTCATGTTGACCGGCGTTTTTGTTGGCTATCTGATCGCCTTTGCGATTTTGGGTAAAAACTTTGCGGCGCTGTTGTCTAAGTACCCACGCTTGGCGCTCGGTCTGTTAATGATCGCATCCATCGGCTGCGCGATTTGGTTTTTGATCATGGACGGGCAGTCGCGTCGCTTGCGTGCCGAGGCGGAGGTCGCAAAAAATAGCGAATCGCAACAACGTTTGACCGCCCTCGCGCGCGACGCCGAGCTGCGGGCGCTGCAAGCGCAAATCGAGCCACATTTTCTGTTCAACACACTTGCCAACGTGCAAGCGCTGATTGACTACGAACCGCAAAAAGCGAAGCTCATGCTCGATGCGTTTATTCAACATTTGCGCATGAGTTTGGACGCGTCGCGGCAGTCGCACGCGACGCTTGCGACTGAACTTGAGTTCGTGAAAACGTATCTGCAGCTGCTGGAAATCAGGATGGGCGGACGGCTGCGTTATCGGCTTGAATGTTCGCCCGAGGCGCGCGACATGCCGCTAGCACCATTGCTGTTGCAACCGCTGGTGGAAAACGCGGTCAAGTACGGTCTTGAACCCAAAATTGACGGCGGCGAAATCGTGGTTAGCGCCACACGCGACGCTGATGGATTTGTGGTCAGTGTGCGTGATGACGGCGTAGGCATCGGCAATGCGTCCACCGCCAAAGCTGGAGCGGGCACGGGCATGAAAAACGTGCGTGATCGCCTTGCCTCGCTGTATGGTGATCGCGCCACGTTAACCATATCAGCCATAGACAACTTAAGTGACGGCGGGCACGGCACCATCGCAACGATTCGCATCAAAGACAAAGCATGAACAACCCCATTCGCGCCATCATCGCCGACGACGAAACCTATCTCTCGCGCTACCTCGCTGACGAGCTGCGCACCGTCTGGCCGGAACTTGAAATTGTCGCAACGCTCGCTAATGGCGTCGACGCTGCGAAAGCCATCGACACATTTCAGCCGGATGTTGCCTTCCTCGACATTCAAATGCCGGGCATGACTGGCCTTGAAGTTGCGCAGGGGATCGAAGGCGCAACGCTCGCTGTATTTGTCACGGCTTATGATGAGTTTGCGGTGCGCGCTTTCGATGAAGGTGCGGTGGACTATTTGCTGAAACCGGTCAATTCGGAGCGACTACTGAGGTGCGTGGAACGTGTGAAGCTGCGGCTTGCTGCGGTACACGCCGAGCCTGCGACCGCTGACGCAGCAATCCCAGCCAATCTAGCCCAAGCGCTTCAAGCGTTATTGCGCAACGGAGCGACGCAAGTTGCGCAACCTTTCCTGCGCTACGTTCGCGCCCATGAGCGCACCGCGCAGGGCGAACTGGTGTTGCAAATTGATGTCAACGACGTGCTGTATTTCGACGCGGCAGACAAGTACACCTGCGTGGTGTTAGCGACGGGTGAAAAACTCATACGCACCTCTGTCAGCGAGCTTGAAGCGCAGCTTGACCCATCGCAATTTCAACGCATTCATCGTTCCACGCTGGTCAATTTGCGCTGCCTACACGCCACACGTCGCGATGAATCGGGCCGCATGTTTGTGAAAATGAAAGAGCACAAACGTGAGCTACCCGTCAGCCGCGCGTACCACGAAGTTTTCAGTCGAATGTAGATTCGGGGCGTGTTTGCGTTGCAAGCAGGTTCACATGTAGGAGCGGCCTTGGCCGCGATCCTTGTTTCCGAAGCAACGTTGGGATCGCGGCCAAGGCCGCTCTTATATTTCGCAATCAGTAAGTTGCTGTCACGCCCACGAACACACTCCGTCCCGGCAACGGTGCGAAGTCTTTCAGGAACGACGTATGAACGCGCATGTCGCGGTTGGTTAGGTTTTTGCCGAGTAGGTAAATGTCGGCACTTCGGTTGGCCGCGTATGCCCAGCGATAGCGCACCGATGCGTCGACGCGCGTGTAGCCTGATGTTGAGGTTTCGAACGCGGCGATGCGATCCTGTTTGAACACATGCGTTGCGCCGCCGTCGGCGTACCAATTGCCGGTGCGCCACGTCAGTTTGCCGCCGATTCGGCTGGGGCTGATTCTGGGCAGGTAGCCTCCGTCGACGTTGGTTATCGTGCCGCGAACGGTGTCCGCCATTGACGTGAAACCGAAGCCTTGCGTGGGCGCGTATGCGACTGAAAGTTCCGCGCCGGTCAAGCGCGCATTAACGTTTTTGAATTCGCGTTTCAAGAGTTCAGCGTCGGGCGCGATTTCGCCTTCTTCGTCCACACGATCAGCAATGCCGTCACCGTTTTCATCGGCGCTGGCACCGTAAATAAAGTTCTTGACGCTATTGCGGTAGACCGAAGCGCGGACGCTCCACGCGTTGCTTTGCAGCTTGTACGACAGGTCGAAATTTTGCGAGCGCTCTTTCGCCAATTGCGCGTTGCCGAGATCAAAGGTGAGTGTGGCGATATGCGCGCCTTTTGAATACAACTCTTCGATGGCGGGCGCGCGTTCGGCGTGGCTGAATGACGCGGTGATGGCGCTGTTCGGCGTCAACAAATATTGATACGCGATGGAGCCGCTGCCGAGCGAAAAACTGCGTCCCGGTAACCCGACGTCGGCACCCGGCGTGTGCTTCACGTTCTCGATGCGCGCGCCGATTTCGACGCGGCCCGGGCCAAGGCGGCGTTCGGTCACGGCGAATAGAGCTCGGCTCTTGGTATCGGTTTTCGGCACGATGGTTTCCTCGCCGACGGCTGAGAATTTGCCCTGCTCAAAGTCTGCGCCAATGACCGTGCGCCAGGCCGCGATGGGTCTCGTTTGCACATCGACGCGTGCGCTCGACGATTTGTTGCGAAACACGGTGCCCACGTCGCCGTTGTACTCAAGTTCGGCGTGTTGATAGTTATTGTTCGCGGCGCTGAACCGAATTCGCTCCAGCCCCATCACGTTATTCAACTCACCGAGCAATTCAACGCGATCACGCTTCATGTCGATGCTCACGGCGTCCGGCGAAGGGATGCCGTACACGCTCTGAAACCGGTTCACGCCGATGCCGACAAAGCCGTTGTTCAGAATGTACGATGCGCCGAAACTGGCATTGCGCGTGGCCGTGGCGGAGTTGGCGAGCTTGCCGTCGTTCGCGGTTTCATAGTCGCTGGTACGGCGATCCGAAAACTCGCCGGTGAAAGCAATCGGCCCGGTGCTGGTCCGCAGTTGCGCACCAAAGTCGCGGGTGCGCTTAGCGCTCGACAGGCGCACATCGGTGAGCACACGCAGGCCATCGGTGTGCGATTGCGGAATGCGATCCGTGACCACATTGACCAATCCGCCAATTGCGCCGGAGCCGTATAAAAGTGTGGCCGGGCCGCGCAGAATCTCGATCTGGCGCGCGCCTAGCACCTCGGCGGTGACTGCGTGATCGGGGCTGATGGTGCCGACGTCCATCGTGCCGACGCCGTTTTCAGCGGTCTTGATACGCGGCCCGTCGAGCCCGCGAATCACCGGTCGCGACGAACCGGGGCCGAAGCTGGATGACTGAATTCCAGCCTGATTGGTCAGCGTGTCGCCAAGGTTCGCGGCGCGGTCGCGAATCAACGCATCTTTGCCGACGACCACGCTCGGCTGCACCGCCTGCAATTCGTCCTGATCGGCAAATGGCGACGCAGTGACGATGACTTTGTCAACGTTTCGCGTTGCGGTTTGGCCATGTGCATTGTGTGCTGTGAGTGCTGCTGCGATGGCGATCGAAAGTAGACGCAGCGGAGAGGGGTGTGGAAAAAGAGCGGTCATTTCTAGGCTTCAATGAAACTAAATTGCATTTTATGCAAAGTGACGTTTTAGCATCTTAGTTGCATTAGCGCAGCTGTCTGATAATCAGCTTTGTATAAAAAAGACCATTTTGTATGGGTCAGACAGCGATTTATGAAAAAGTCGAGTTGTTTCAATAATCGCTTTAAGCCTAAGCGTCTAGGGGATTCAGCTGAAAAGCTATAGCGTTGGCAATGGGCAATGGGCGTTTCCGCTGCGATTAAAACGCCTCAGGGTTGCGGTGCCGCAACAGCCGCACGTCAGGCTGACCGTAGCGAGTGGTTTTCTGCACCAAACGGCAGGGCTTCCATGCCACAATCACTGTCAATAAACGTCGATCAAGCGCCCCTTGGGCAATCGGTCAGGCGGTCTGATTTAAAGCGACATAACGCGACTTAACAGGAGGCCTCATGAAACGCAATCCACTTTTTGCCCGATCCGCCGCAGCGCTCGCAGCCATCCCGCTGGCGTTAGCCATCGGCCAGGCGCAAGCGCAAACGGCCAACGTGACCCTCTACGGCATCGTCGACGTCGGCGTGCAGCACGTCAACGGCGTGCGGGGCGGCAGCATCACTCAGGTGGCCAGCGGCATCATGGAGGGCTCACGTTGGGGCTTGCGCGGCACAGAGGATTTGGGCGGCGGCTACAAAACTCTGTTCGTCCTAGAAAATCGGTTTGAGGCTGACACCGGTGGCCTAGGCAATCGTCCGTTGTCCGGCTCGCAACTGCCAGATCGCTTCACCGCAGGCCTGTTGCCGTCAGTGCAGGCCGCATTGAATGGTGCGGTGGGTCCGTCACTGGGCGTGAACGTGCCTGGTCGCTTGTTCGACCGGCAGGCATACGTTGGGCTGGTCACGCCGTTTGGAGCAATTCTGGCGGGACGTCAGTACACACCCGCCTTTGAAATCACCAGTCGCTTCGACGCCTTTAGCCTAGCAACCGCCGCCTCACCCAGCCAATTGGCCTCTATCCCGGCTGGCGTCGATATTCGCGAAAGCAATTCGGTGATGTATCGAATTGAACTGCAAGGCTTTTACGGCAGCGCGTTTTACGCCTTTGGCGAGAGCACGGCGAGCACCAAGGCGGGCCGTCTGGTGGGTATTAACGGCGGCTATCAGGCCAAGCAATTTGGCGTTGGCATTGGCTATAACGAGCGCACCAACAGCGCAGGCCAAAAGTCGCTCAACTCACTGGTCATGGGTGCCAATTTTGACGCAGGCTTGGCCAATATTTTCGCTCTGTATGGGGTGTTGAAAGAGCCCAATGGCTCGTCTGCCCCCGAGCTGCGTGCCGGCCTGATTGGCGGCGGCGTGCCAGCTATTTTGGTGGACACCGGCATCCTGCCGCGCTTCATGCAGGACTCGCGTCTCTATCACGTGGGCGCGCGCATTCCGCTCGGAGTCGGGCAGCTCACAGTTGGGTATTCGCGGTTGGATGACCGGCGCGCCACCAACGCGGACTCAGAATCCTACGGCGTTGCCTACACCTATCCCTTGTCCAAACGCACCGACCTTAATGCGGCGGTCACAAAGGTCAACAACAATGCCAACGCGCAAGTGCTGCCCGGTGGCAACGGCTTCCTCGGTGGCGTAAGCGCGTTTGCAGGCAAAGATGCCACTTCCTACCAGTTCTCGTTGCGCCATAAATTTTGATACGTTGACTCTTCACAGTTAGGCACATACCTTCGGCACTCGGGTGCCGCACCTCACAGGAGCCGCGTTGGCAATAGCAGCGCGGCTTTTTTTTTCATAACCCCTCTCCCGCAGCGGGACAAGGGACTACGCATCGCCCCCGTAAAATACCCACATGGACAACATCATCTACATGCTCGCGGTCAACGCGATTCCGCTTTTGACGGCGATCACGTTGCACGAGGCGGCGCATGGCTACGTGGCGCGCGTGTTCGGCGACCGCACCGCAGAAATGCTCGGGCGCATCTCGCTCAACCCGATCAAGCATGTTGATCCGATTGGAACGCTCGCCGTACCCGCGCTGACACTTGCGATTGGGGGATTCTTTTTCGGTTGGGCGAAACCGGTGCCGGTCAACTTCAATAATTTGCGCAACCCGAAGACTGACATGATCTGGGTCGCGGCAGCCGGCCCTGCGGCTAATTTGGTGATGGCGATCAGCTGGGCGCTCATTCTCAAAGTGAACGATATGCCCGCCATTGATGCCATCGCGCGCGCCGGCGTGGCGTGGAACGTGGGCCTCATGGTGCTCAATCTGCTGCCGATATTGCCGCTTGACGGAGGGCGCATTGTCGCCGGATTGTTGCCGGGGCCGCTGTCGTACAAATACTCGCGGATGGAACCCTACGGCATGTTCATCGTGCTCGGCCTTGCCGTGGTCGGCGCGCTTGGCGTCATCTTGTCGCCGCTGTATCGAATCACCTATCAAGCGCTCGGCGCGCTGGTGGGTTTGTAAGGTTTTATGTTCAAAGACCGCGTACTTTCCGGGATGCGCCCTACCGGCTTCATGCACATTGGCCACTATCACGGCGCACTAAAAAATTGGGTCAAATTACAGTCTGAAATGGAGTGTTTTTTCTTCGTCGCTGACTGGCATGCGTTGACCAGCCACTATGACGACCCCAGCGTGATTTCCGGCGCGACCTTTGACATGGTGACCGACTGGCTGGCCGCAGGGCTTGACCCGAATCAATCCACGATTTTTCTGCAAAGTCAGGTGCCGCAGCATGCCGAGCTTTCGCTGCTGCTCGGCATGATCACGCCGCTCGGCTGGCTGGAGCGCGTGCCGACGTACAAAGAGCAGCAGGAAAATCTCAAGGAAAAGGACCTGACGACGTACGGCTTTCTCGGCTACCCACTGATGCAGACAGCCGACATTTGCGTCTATCGCGCCAATCAGGTGCCGGTGGGTGCCGATCAGGTGTCGCACCTTGAAATCAGCCGCGAAATCGCGCGTCGCTTCAATCACATTTACGGACGGGAGGCGAAGTTTGAAGAGCGCGCGACGGCGGCGATTAAGAAGCTCGGCGGTAAGCCTGCGAAGCTTTACGCTGAGCTGAAAACTGCGTTCAATCAGGACGGAAACACCGAGGCTTTGGCGCAGGCCAAAGCGCTGGTCGCAGCGGCGGGCTCGCTGTCCAACGATGAGAAAGAATTGCTGCAAGGCTTTCTGACCGGCGCACGTAAAACGGTGCTGCCGGAGCCGCAAGCGTTGTTGACGCCAACCTCGAAAGTCATTGGCCTCGACGGTCGCAAGATGAGCAAGAGCTACAACAACGGCATCGATCTACGTGATCTGCCAGCCGTTGTCGAGCAAAAAATCAAGCGCATGCCGACCGACCCGAAACGCGCGCGCCGCTTTGACCCCGGCAATCCTGAGGACTGTCCGGTGTGGACGCTGCATCAGGTGTATTCGGACGATGCGCGCCGAGCGTGGGTGGTTGAGGGCTGCACGACCGCTGGCATTGGTTGCCTGGAGTGCAAGCAGCCGGTCATCGAAGCGATCAACGCGGAGCTGGCTCCGATGCAGACGCGGATCAAGGAGATTGAAGCGAAGCCGGGCTTCGTCAAAGAAGTGCTGCATGACGGCTGCGCGAAAGCGCGGCGGGTGGCGGAAGAGACTATGCTTGATGTACGCAATGCGATGGGTTTGGCGCGAGTTTAGACGCGACCTATTTCACTTCGTCACCCCTGCGAAGGATGTCCTGAGCCTGCCGAAGGCGCATGGGCCCAGCGTCTTTAGCCTCAACATCCGTGCAACCGACAGTCACTGGATTCCTGCCTTCGCAGGAATGACGAGAGTTCGAGGAGGAAACCATGACAACATTCGTTCAACATTTGAGCAAATACGCTGCGTATCATCGTGACAAACGCAACATTGCTACTCACTATGCTGGCATCCCGATGATCGTGGCTGCGGTGGTGATTTTGCTGTCGCGACCGGCCTTTATGCACATCGATGGTGTCGTAATTTCGCCTGCGCTCGTTGCGGTGGTGATTGCCGCGTTGTTTTATTTAAAGCTGGACATTCGCTTTGGCATTGTGATGACCGTGTTCCTCGCGGCGTGCCTGTGGCTCGGGCAACTTCTTGCGGTGCAGAGCACTGCCATTTGGTTGTCGTGCGGCATTGGGTTGTTCGTGGTGGGCTGGGTGTTTCAGTTCATCGGGCACTATTACGAAGGCAAAAAGCCAGCGTTCGTCGATGACATCATGGGGCTTGCCATTGGGCCGATTTTTGTGGCGGCTGAGTTGGCGTTTGAACTGGGTCTGCGCAAAGACGTGCAGGACGCGGTTGAAGCACGCGTCGGGCCGACATTTATTCGGCAGCCAAAAGTTGCGTAAACCTAGATCTGTGGGAGCGGTTCCACCGCGAAAAGCATTCGCTTTCTCCTGTTCAATCGCGGTGGAACCGCTCCCACAAAACCAATTAGTTAATTGATGAACGTCGCCGCTGAATCCACGCCCGAAATCCCCATCGCTGCCGCAGAACATGCGTACGCGCTCGCCAAAATTTATGGCCAGCCGATGGCGCAGATGCCGAAGGATTTGTATATCCCGCCTGAGGCGCTGGAAATATTTCTTGACGCGTTCGAGGGACCACTCGATCTGCTGCTGTACTTGATTCGCAAAGACAATCTGAATATTCTCGATATTCCGATGGCCGTGTTGACGCGGCAGTATCTGGACTATGTCGAGAAGATGAAATCGTCACAGCGGTTTGAATTGGCGGCTGAATATTTGCTGATGGCCGCGATGCTGATCGAGATCAAATCGCGCATGCTGTTGCCGCGTCCGCCTGCGGCTATCGCCGAGGAGATCGACCCGCGTGCAGCACTGGTCAAGCGCTTGCTTGAATACGAACAGATGAAGCTTGCCGCTGCCGGACTGGATGAATTGCCGCAGGCCGAGCGCGACTTTGCCGTGGTTCACGTCATATTTGAGAAGCAGACGTCGCTGCAAATGCCGGACGTCGAGCCGGAGGACTTGCGGCGCGCCTGGGCAAGCATTCTGGCTCGGGCAAAACTGAACAAAACTCACATCATTACGCGCAACGAATTGTCGGTTCGCGCGCGCATGAGTTACCTGCTGCGCACGCTGAAACCTGGATTGCATGTAGAATTCGCGCAATTGTTCGAGGAAGCGGCGTCCGTGCCACTGGTCATTGTGACCTTCCTCGCGATCCTTGAGTTAGCGCGTGAACGACTAATAACGGTTGCGCAGACAGAACCCTTCAGCCCCATTTATGTACAGCTCGCCGGTGACGGTGGCGTGATGGTTGCGGCCACACCCACGGTGCACGGAGCGCATGCGGCAAACGACGAAGCGGCTTAACGGTCGCGGTTGTTTTATGGGATCCCTATTCACCGCAAGCAATGGCGGCAAAGCATTGCGTAAATAGAAAAAAGTCTTCATTGGACGAACTTACCCACGCTAAACGTGTACTCGAAGCGGTTTTGATGGCCAGCCACGAACCACTCCCGCTTGATGAAATTGTCAAGGTCTTTGATCCACCGGTGCCCACCGAAACGGTGCGCCTCCTGCTGGCCGATTTGATCGCTGAATGGAAAGAGCGCGGTTCGGTCGAAATTGCTCAGGTGGCTTCGGGCTACCGTTTTCAGACCCGGCCCGAAATGCAGATCAACATTGAGCGATTGACCCCGGAAAAGCCGCCAAAATATTCGCGCGCCGTGATGGAAACGCTGGCGATCATCGCGTACCGGCAGCCCGCCACACGCGGCGAAGTTGAAGCGATTCGTGGCGTGCAGGTGTCAACCAACATCCTGAAAGCGCTCGAAGATCGCGGCTGGGTGGAGGTGATCGGGCACAAAGATACTCCAGGTCGCCCCGCGTTGTTCGCGACGACTAAAGCCTTCTTGAACGACCTGAGCTTGCGCTCATTGTCTGAGCTGCCGCCACTGGCAGAGCTCGATGCGCATCCCGCACTGGAGCTGCCCGAAGTGCTGTTTGAGCCGATTTACCCCGAGCAGGGCCGCATTGATACGTCGCCTCGCGATCCAGATGCACATGACAAAGATGAAGTCCTTGAAGCGCTGCCGCCGAGCTCCGACGCTGAGCTGTTTGAAATTCCGTCTGGAGACGCTATGACTTTGAAACTCGCACCGATCCCTTCTGTTCCACCTACGGTTCACTGAAATGAATGACATGCACGATAGCAATAGCGGTGGCGGTCACGATGATCACGAACCGGGGGACGTGAACGGTAACGTGGATCCCGCGTTTGCCAAGGCGCGGCGTCAGCAGCGAGCGCCACGTCAAGGCGGAAAGCCCCGTCCCGCAGCAGGCCAAGGTCAGGGTCAACCGCGTCAGCCGCGACCGCCACGCGACCCGAATCAGGCACGCCCAGCGCGACCACCACGTCAGCCCCGAGTGCCACAGGATCAAGCGATGCTTGCAAGCGAACCCGGTTCGGCGATCGTGACCGATCAACAAGACGGCAGCGTACCGAACATTGATGCGCAAGCGCCAAGACCCGCTCGCGCACCGCGCCCTCCACGTGAGCCACGCGCTGCACGTCCACCGCGCCAACCACTTCCAGAAAACACCTCCAGCGAACGCCCTGCACAAATCACCAACTGGTTAGATTCAGACAGCGGCGCGTCACATGAAGCCAGTTCCGCACCCAATGCAGACGGCGCAGCCATCGTGAATACGAACACGATAGGCCCGAATGGAGAGCAACAGGATCGCACGCGCGGCCCGCGTCGCAACCGCCGTGGTGGTCGCGGTCGCAATGGTCGAAATGGCGACCCGCGTGAAGGCCAAGGCCCTCGCGGCCCGAACCCAAACGATCCCATGATCGACGGTGTATTTGTACCGAACGATCCTGCATTTGCCGCTGATGGCGCGCAGTTCGGAGAAGGCGAATACCGCCCTGAAAACAATCCGAACCCCGGTGCTTTTGGCGACCCCGGTCGGCCGATGGATCGTGCTGGACGACGCAATCGCAATCAACGTGATCGTCGCGAACAGGCGCATCCGGTGCGCATTGGTCAGCGCGCAGCCAGCGAATACGCCGCGCCTCGTTTCGATGCTGAAGGCTTGCCGATCGCAATGGCTCCAGCATCTGATGAGCCCGCAATTTCTGGCGTCAATGATGCTGGTGAACGTGACGGCGAACGACTGCACAAGGTGCTCGCGCAGCAGGGCCTCGGCTCGCGGCGCAACATGGAGGCGATGATCGCGGCGGGCGAAGTGCAGGTTAATGGGGCCAAGGCGCGCGTCGGTCAGGTGGTCAATGAATATGATCGCGTCCACGTCAATCGTCGCAAGGTGACGGTGAAGCTCGGCGACGACAATCCGCGCATCCTGATTTATCACAAGCAGTCCGGCGAAATCGTTAGCCGTGATGATCCTGAACAGCGCGACACCGTGTTCGACCGTTTGCCCAAGCCGGATCATGGCAAATGGGTGGCCGTCGGTCGTCTCGACTACAACTCGGAAGGGTTGATGCTGTTCACCACGTACGGTGAATTGGCCAACCGCTTCATGCATCCGCGCTACGAAATTCTGCGTGAATATTCGGTGCGCGTGCTCGGTGAGCTGACGCCGGAGCAGGAAGACCAGTTGATGGATGGCATCGAGCTTGATGACGGCCCGGCGCGCGTGCTGTCGCTGGATCGCATTGATCGCGATAGTGATGCCGCAAACCACTGGTACAAGATCACGCTGAACGAAGGCCGCAACCGCGAAGTGCGGCGCATGTTCGAGCATCTCGGTTTGACCGTGAGCCGACTGATTCGCATCAGTTACGGCGTGGTGCAAATGCCGTCGTGGTTGAAGCGCGGGCAGTCGAAATTGCTCGATGAGGCCGAGACGTTTGAGGTGCTCGAATCGGTTGGTCTGCGTTCAAAGAAAAAGCTCGAAAAAGCAGCGCGCTTTGGCGGCAAAAATAGAATTCCACAGCAACCGTTGGGGCCGATGCGCTCGGCCGCTGAACATGAAGCGGTGTGGACGGGCTTGCCCTCTGATGCGATGGCCGCACCGGGGCGTGGGCGTCGTCAACCGGGTGGTCGTGGCGTGCCGGGACAGGGCGGGCCGGGCGCGAATGGTCGTCAGGGTGGACGCTTTAACAGTGGCAACGCTAGCAGTAGTGGTCGTGGGCGTAACGGCCCCGCAGCGCCGGCCGCATTGCAACAGCAGCAGTTCCCCGGCTTCGGGGGCGCCACTGAAATGCCGGTGGTTGGACGCCGTCAACAACGCACGCCCGGAAACCGCGTCAAACGCGACGGCAACGGTGAAGTTAATGGCAATGTGGCACCTGGCTATCGCGGCGCGCCTGCGGGCGGCAACGGCGCGAATGCTGGCGGTCGCAACAATCGTCGTAACGCGGGCAATGGCGGTAATGCGAATGGCGCCATTGGTGCCGTCGGCGCCGGCAATGGCAGCGGCGCCAATCGCGGCGGACGGCAACGTCGTGGTGGTCGGGGGCCAAATGCGGGCGCTGGTGCGCGTGCTGAGGGCGTAGCTGCGGGCGCGGCAACGATGCCGGATATTGAGTAATCGTCATCCAGATTATCCGATTCAGCTTTCTGTAAAACCGCCTATTCCGTGTGGGCTAGGTAGCGAAATATGCAAAAGTCGATATCTGACTATTTACGCGCTTAGCCCATATAAATTAGGCGTTTTGGCCAAAAGCTGATAAATCCGTCGGCGAGCTAGGATTCGCCGTCTGTCGTACCGTCACCGTGCGACAGCATCATCGTTAATCTTACTTTTAGCGCCGCAGCGATGTGCTGACGTGCGCAGCGCTCTGCGGCCTCCGCGTCGCGCTGTTCCAGCGCCGCCACCAGCTCACCGTGCTCTCGCCGCGACGTCTCGGCGCGCCCTGCGGCGGCCAGCGTGGTTTGACCCAGCAGCAGCATCGCCTCGTGAATGGAGCGCAGCATGCGCAGCAAATAACGATTGTGCGACGAACCATACAGCGTGGTGTGAAACAGCCGGTTGTTTTCCGCGAGAGCGGCGGGATCGGGCAGCGCTGCATCACGTTCAATGATTTCGCGCAGAATTGAAATTTCGACGTCGGACGCATGCCGCGCGGCAAGCCTTGCTGCCGTGCCTTCCAGCACCTCGCGCATCGCGTACAGCTCACACACAGCGCCTTGATCGAGCGCGGCAACCATGAGACCGCGCGCGCCTGCGTTCACCACTAACCCTTGCTCTTCGAGCTTCGCCAGCGCAGCGCGCACGGGCGTGCGTGACAAACCGATACGCTCAACCAGATCGTTCTCGCGCAATCGCGCACCGCTCCTGAGTTCTCCTCGACTGATGGCACGAATCAGCGTTTTATAAGCGCGTTCGCCGCCGGGCAGGTCGACAAGATCGTCGTCGACCGATGGTGCCGACGCGGGCGTGCTCATTCGGATTTGAGTTGCAGGTTGGTGGGTTGCCGCCGCTCAATGGCGTACTTAAGCAACGCAGCACCTCGATAAACGCCATGGGCGAATTTGCCATAAGGCATGGTCGCAAAAAACGCCATGACGCAGCCCAGATGCACAGCTAGCAGGAACGCCATCGCGCTCGTGCCCTTCGCAAGCATGAGTGCGAGCCCGGTGCTGCTGACCAAAAAAAGTAATGCGATGAAACCGCGATCCATAGGCTTTTGCGCAGCGTCGCCGTGTTGTGGGTCGCGTTTCAGATTTAGCCATAGCAAACCTGCCGGGCCGATCAACAGTCCAATGCCTCCGGTGATGCCGAGAAATTTTGGCAGACTCGCGTAGCCATACGGCGCGACCCATCCGAAGCCGTAGTGATACAGCGTCGCAACCGAAGTCGCAGCGAAGCACAGCATGAATCCGTAAAACGTCAGGTGATGAAATCGCCGGCGCGACAAGGTAAACGCATCGTCGTCATTGTTGCAACCGTCGCCATGACCACCGCCGAGATACTTGAGCTTTAGCGTGGCGCTGGTGGCCTCCGTGACCGCTGCAATGGTCGCGTCACCGGGCGAAATATTTCGCCAGAATCGCGCGACGCCCATTCCAAGCGCAAGCACCACGAATAGAAAAATCGGCGCGAACATCCACACCATCAATCCGTGCGGAAACACCGAATAAAAATTGCCAGAGGGCGGCACGTTGCTGAGCCCGCCGGTGAGCGCAATCGCCAATACCAAAAACAGCGCAAGCCCCGCTGCAAGCGCCACCGAGAGCGTCAAACCATTGCTTTTGTAGAGCGAGCCCAGCGCGGCGGGCCACGCGTAATCCGCGTACGTTTGCACCCGAACCTGCGCCATCGCTTTTGGCACGTTCACCGCAAACTCGTGCGGTGGCGCGTACTGGCAGGCATGCAAGCATGCGCCACAGTTATGGCACAAATTCGCCAGGTAGTGAATGTCGGCCTTGCCGAATTCGAGCCGTCGCGTCATCGCCGGAAACACCGCACAGAAGCCTTCGCAGTAGCGGCACGCGTTGCAGATTTGCATCTGTCGCGCGACCTCGATTTCGGGGGCCGTGATCGATTTGATGGGAATGATTTTCATGTGCGCGTTGCCATCCGTAGCGCTGCCTGCGCCGCTTGCGTGCCGGCGATGCGGCCAAACGCGGTGCCAATGGTCATGCCGACGCCGGCGGTGTAGCCCTTGCCCAGCACGTTGCCCGCCATCATTTCACCGGCCACAAAAATATTCTCGCTCGGCACGTCGTTGAAGTGCGCGTTGGTGCGTTCGTTGACCTTCAAACTCAAGTACGTGAACGTGATGCCGGGTTTCAGCGCGTAGCCATAGAACGGTGCGGTGTCGATCGTTCGTGCCCAATGCGTCTTGGCCGGCGTGAGCCCGATCGTGGCGCAATGGTCGAGCGTGGTGTGATCAAACGTACCGCCTGCACACGCTGCGTTATAGGTTTCAATCGTGTGCACGAATGCCTGCTCATTCAGGCCTAGCATGCGCGCAAGCTCGGGTAGCGTGTCCGCTTTGCTGCCCGGAAACACCGGCGGCATGAAGCGACCGACGGCTTTAGCGTCAATGATCGAGAAGCCTACTTGTCCCGGCTGCTGCGCGACCAATCGGCCCCAGATGGCGTAGCGCTTCGGCCAGAAATCTTCGCCTTCATCGTAGAAGCGCTCGGCGTTTTTGTTGACCACCACGCCGAGCGACACGCAGTCGATACGCGTCACGATGCCGCCGTCGTACAGCGGCGCGCGTGCGTCAATCGCGACGCAATGGGATTGACTCGGATCGCCAATTTTGTCAGCCCCGGCATCAATCATGAACTTGAGCAAGGTGCCCTGATTGAAGCGCGTGCCGCGTATCGCGAAATTGTCTGCGGGCCATTCACCCTCGGTATTCTGGCCCCACGCTTCACGCAGCCACTCGCGATTGGATTCAAAGCCACCGGCTGCGAGCACGACGGTGCGCGCCTCGATTCGTTCATCACCGATGCGCGCAGCGACGAAGCGATCAGCGTCGAGTTCCAGCGCATCGACCGGCGCGCCGTAACGAATCTGCACGCCGAGTTTTTCAGCGCTGCGGTAATACGCATTCACCAGAGCTTTGCCACCGCCCATGAAGAACGCGTTGGTGCGCGACAAGTGCAACGTGCCCGACAGCGAAGGTTGAAATCGCACGCCGTGTTTGCGCATCCAGTCCCGGCAGTTTGATGAATCACGAATGGCGCGTCGCGCTAATGCTTCGTCGGTTTGCCCGCCGGTGACCTTGAGCAAATCCTCCCAGAACTCCTCTTCGGGGTAAGCGTCGGTCAACACGTCTTGCGGTGCATCATGCATGCAGCGCAGGTTCCGCGTGTGCATCGAATTGCCACCGCGCCATTCGCGTGGTGCGGCTTCAAGCATGAGCACCGACGCGCCCGCTTCGCGCGCCATCAGAGCTGCGCACAAGGCGGCGTTGCCGCCACCAATAACCAGAACGTCAAGCACTATTGAGGTCAATCCGCCTTGATGTTGGCGCGTTTGACGATGTCGCTCCAGATTTTTTGTTCGCTTGCAATGAACGTGGCGAACTCGGTTGACGGCCCGCCGCCACCGACTGCGCTGTCACTGGCAAAGCGTTCGGTCACGCTGTTTGATTTGAGCGCCTTGTATGACTCTTCTTGCAGGCGTTTCACGACAGCCGCGGGCGTGCCCGTGGGCACGAGCATGCCGTACCACTGCGATGTTTCAAATTCCTTGAAGCCCATTTCAGAAACGGTGGGAACGTCTGGCAGTTGCGCAAGGCGCTGCTGCGTGCCGACAGCGATAGCGCGCAGCTTGCCGCTCTTGATGTGCGCGGACAGCGCGGGCAGGCCAGCGGACGCCGCCTGGGTGCGCCCGGCTAGCAGATCGACCAGTTGCGGGCCGGTACCTTTGTAGGCGATGTGCTGCATGTCCATGCCGGTGACCAGTTTCAGATATTCCATCGCGAGATGACCGGCGCTGGCATTGCCCGCAGAACCGTAGTTCGCCTTGCCCGGATTCTTCTTCACGTAATCGACGAACTCCTTGAAATTCTTGGCTGGAACGTCGGGATGAATCACGAACATATTCGGCACTTTAGCCAGCAGCGTGACCGGCATGAAGTCTTTGTTCACGTCGTACGGCTGGTTGGCCAGCATGTACGGATTGACCGCGAGCGTGCCGACGTGACCGAGGATCACGGTGTAGCCGTCAGCAGCGGATTTTGCGACCTCCTGCATCGCCACCACGCCCGCGCCGCCCGGTTTGTTCTCGACATAGACCGTCTGCCCAAGCTGCTTCGTCAACTCGGCAGCAACGGTGCGCGCGACGATTTCAGAAGTGCCGCCCGGCGCAAATGGCACTACAAAGCGAATCGATTTCGAGGGCCATGCCGGTTGCCCTATGGCAGGTAGCGCAAGGGTGATTGACGAGGCAATGGAGGCCTGCAGAAAGGTGCGACGATTGACGGAGCATGTCATGTTGGAGCCTGTCGTTTAATTTGCCGCTTGTGTCGGAAGGGCAGGGGTGAAATGGGTGTGGTGAACGAAATCATCTCGCGGGGGTGGCACGGCCGGTCTTTGGCCCGATTGTCTGGTGCGACGCGAGTCCGGGCAAATCGAGCCGCCGATTCAACGCACCAAAACTGATATTTGCGCAGCCCGCCGTCGACCGGAATCGCCGCGCCAGTGATGTAACCAGCCGGTGGCGACGCCAGAAACGTCACTAGGTTGGCCATGTCTTTTGGCTCGCCGTAGCGACCGACAGGAATTTCGTTTTCGCATTGCCACTGCCGGTATTCAGGCGTGTAATTGCGCTGAATCTGTTCGGTATGAATGCGTCCGGGCGGCACACAATTGACGGTGATGCCATGCTTGCCCACCATGCGCGACAAACCCTTGGCCCGGCTATGAATGCCTGCTTTGGCACAGAACGCGCCGTTGGTGTGTTCTGGCTCGCTCTTGCCGGTGATGTTGATAACTCGGCCCATTGGTGAGCAATCATGTGATCGATCAGTGCGTCGGGCACTTGTCGCGGTCGATGGAAGTTCAGCGTCATGGCTTCCTGGCACTGATCCTCGCTCACATGCAGATCCTTGAACGATCGCGAACCGCCAGCGTTATTCACCAAAATATCGACCCGACCGAGCCCGGAAATGGCCGCCGCAGCAAGCTTTTTCGCTGCGTCTTCTTCGTACAGGTCAGCGGTGATGACCACCGGACGATGACCGCCTTTCGCCACAATTTCTTCGGCAAGTTCACCCAGTTTGTCGACTCGGCGGGCCGACACGGCGATGCGGACACCCTCGGCCGCAAGTGCCAGCGCGATGCCACGTCCGATTCCCACGCTGACCCCGGTGATGCGTGCCGTTTTGTCGTCAAGTTGCAAGTTCATGGAGGTCTTTGGGGTGCCTTACGGTGGCGGGCCGTACAAAATTTAGTTGTACGAAACTCATTCCAATTAGTATACATTGGTATACAAAGGGTGGCTTTGGCGGTAGCCTCGATGCAAAGCGGGCTCCACGTCATCACCTTGCAAGCTGGACGTGGAGCAGTGTTGCGCGGCAGGCTAACGCGGCGTTCTCTACGCGCTAGCGCGGCGGATTGACCGTTGTTTTGACGGGCATCTCAGCCGCCCGAGCCTGTTGCTCAAACGGGTTGTCCCAGTAGTACGCCGACCAGCTTCGGCCAATCCATGCCGCGTGCAGGCCTGTCACTGCATAGGCTAGCGGGAATAACGCCCCCCAGCGCTCGCATTGCCGCACGTGCACGTGTTCATGCACCCGGCAGCCATCCATGCAAACGGCGTCGCGGGCCACGATAACGTGGCCGATAGTGGCGGCAGAGAAACCCGACCCGCCCGACATCGCGCGAAACCACGGCCCATGCAAAAACCACGACAGTGCGGGGCTGGATATCTCAAGCACGCCGCAAATCACCCGCCACTGGGCGCGCCACACCGCCAGCGGCAACAACGGCAGTGCAAACACGCTAACGGGCAGAACCCACAGCACGCGCAAAACGCGAACGGCAGCAGCAAAAACATTGATCCTAGATGACATAGGCGCAAAGTTAACGTAGATTCCGTTTCTGCAACTAGCCCTGCCTAATTTTTGGAGAACCGTCCATGTCGAAACGCCTTTCAGTTTTGTTCTGCGCGTTGTTTTTAATCGGAACGACCACGCCGGGCTACGGCGGAACACTGGTCGTACAAATAAAAGACAAAAATGGCGGCCCGGTGATGAATGCGGTGGTGTACGCCGTGCCGGTGGGCAGCAAGGCACCCGCCGCGCCAGTCAATGCCAGTGCTATGGTTGAGCAGTCTTACTACAAGTTTGAGCCCTATGTCAGCGTGGTGCAGTCTGGCACCAAAATGCGCTTTCCGAATCGTGACAGAAACGAGCACCACATCAAAGTGCTCTCTGGGCCCAGCGCGTTTGAGGCCAAGGTTTACACCCGCAAAGAGCCCGACGCGGTGCTGCTCGACAAGCTTGGGCAAATTACCCTGCAATGCCTGCTTCATGACTGGATGAATGCGCATATTTACGTGGTTGATTCGCCGTGGTTTGGCAAAACCAGCAAATCAGGCTCAGCGGTGGTCGAAAATATTCCAGCAGGTGAATATGACGTTCATGTCACGCATCCGAGCTTGCTGATTCCGGGGCAGGTGACACCCGCTATGCCGCGTCGCGTCAAGTTTGATGCGAGCAGCGTGCAGGTGCTAGAGGCGCGGTTTGATCTGGTGCCCAAGGCGGAGCCGTCGCGGCGCTCTCCACCCGCTGAGTATCAATAGGTTACGCCGCCGCGCCGTTATGCGCTCGTGTAGTGTTGCCGAATTGATGCGACGAATAAAAACGATGGATTTTTCGTCGAATCTAGGCGCAAAGCACAGCAATAGCTAGCTATCGCGAGCATTTGCAACGACGAGTCGGCGGAAAAGACGCGTTTTTATGTCGCATCAAGAACGCAACACTACACTAGTGTCTTTCGCCACGGGCCTTGCGGCGTCACTGCACCATTCACTCCAACTGCCTGCGTATAGCGCGCTGCCACTCAATCCGGCGTGCTCCATGGCGATCATGTTGGCAAGCGCCGATACGCCACTGCCGCATTGATGGATCAATTGTTCGGGGGAACGCCCAGCGAGAATCACCTCGAATTCGCGCTTCAATTCATCGGCGGGCTTGAACACACCGTCGCGTAAATTGTTGGCAAACGCGCGATTGAACGCGCCGGGAATGTGCCCTGCCACCGGGTCAACGGGCTCTACTTCACCGCGATAACGTTCTGCGGCGCGCGCATCGAGCACGCGGCGAGCCGGATCGGTGAGCGATGCCAGCGTTTGCGCCGCAGTTAAACGCATATGCTCGCGCGGCGAGACGCTGAAGGTGGCTGGCGCGCGCACGTTGACGGTGGTTTCGACGGCGCGGCCTTCTTTTTGCCATTGCGCCATGCCGCCGTCGAGCACGAACACATTGTCGTGTCCCAGCCAACGCAGCATCCACCACAACCGCCCCACAAACATTGCGCTGCCCTGATCGTAGACCACGACTTGGTTCGTATTGCTGATGCCCTTTGCGCCCAGTTTCGCTGCAAATGCCTCGGACTCTGGCAGTGGATGACGGCCATTTTTCCCCGTCTTCGTGCCCGATAAATCATCATCAATCGACAGGAAAATCGCACCGGAAATGTGCGCTGCGGCGTAGGCATCGCAACCGATGGATGGGGTCATCAAATCGTGCCGGGTGTCGACGATAACCAGATTCGGATCGTTGGCGATGGCGGCCAGTTCGTTGGTGGAGATGAGGGGAGAGGGCATGGTGCTTAGGCTAAAAAGTGAATCTGTGGGAGCGGTTTTACCGCGAAGAACTTGCCGTCAAACGCTGTCACGAATCGCGGTGGAACCGCTCCCACAATGCTTTGCTAGAACGGCACATCGTGATGATCCTGCGGCCCGGCAGGTTTGCCGCCGTCGAAGTCGAAAGGGATGTCGTCTTCATCGGAGGCGGCGAAATTGGCTTCTTCAAACGCGTCGCGGAAATCGCTTTCGCGGCGCTCATGGCTATCGTGATTGCGGGCCGTCGGCGATGGCGGTGTCGCGTTTGCTGGTGGCACTGCGGCCTTTGACACGGGAGGCGCAACAGGCATCGCAGCCGCCACAACTGCCGCTGTAGCGCCCCCCATCGTGGGCCGCGTAAATACGCGGGGCGGCGGCGTGTCGCGCAGCTCTGCCGCCGCCTCTTGCTCCGCAGTCGCAGCGGGTCGTCGCGTGCCCAGCGCAAGAATGCCCACGTTCAGCAAATGCTCCGGCATTGCAATCACGCGCGCGCTCGGGAAAAGCTTGCCATCTTCAATCTGCTTGCGAAGTTGCCGCAGCTCCGCTTCCGCCTCTTCATCACTAATGCCATCATCGATTTCCGAATCGGCGTGAGTGATGAGTCGCGACACTTCCGTGGCAAATTCCGTCTCGCGAAATTGCTCCATCAGCGCGCCGACATTCGGCTCATCCGGAAAACGAATCGCCACGTCAACCACCGCCTGCAACAGCCGCAACACCTGCGGCGCATTGTTCGCTGTTTCAGAGTAAGGGAGCTGCATGTCGACCAGATACATCGCGAGCTTCGGGCGACCAAGGATGCGCCGCGCGCAGGCGAGCACGCGCTGCGTCGCCGGATCGGTACGCGGTATCGGTGGACGGCGCGCCACGAAGCGTGTGCGCGGGCCGTCGTCGTTGGATGCATCCGCAGTCTCTTGCGGCTTCGCTTTGATCGGCGGCAGCAACGTGTGCGCCGCGATGTTCACGTCCCCTTCCAAAACCTTCGCTAATACCTCGCGCATCATCGGCGCGCTCACCAACTCCAAATGCAATCGCGCCGCCGCCGCGCGCCCCGCCTTCGCCTCCGCGCTGTCGCCCGCGTGACGCACGTTCAGTTCACGAATCCAATATTCAGATAGCGGCAACGCGTTGGCCACCTTCTCCTCAAACGCCGCCTGCCCAAACTCGCGCACATAGCTGTCCGGGTCATGCTCCGTGGGCAAAAACAAAAAGCGCACCTGCTTGCCATCGCGCAGCGCGGGCAGCGCGTTCTCCAGTGCGCGCCAAGCTGCACGTTGCCCTGCACTGTCGCCGTCAAAGCTGAACACCACTTCATCGGCGAGCCGCAACAACCGCTGTGTGTGTGCCTCGGTGGTCGCGGTACCGAGCGTGGCGACGACATACTCAACGCCGTACTGCGCAAGCGCCACCACATCCATGTAGCCCTCGACCACCAGCACGCGATTGATTTTGCGGATCGCGGCCTGCGCCTGAAACAGACCGTACAACTCACGGCCTTTGCTGAAAATCGGCGTCTCTGGTGAGTTCAAATACTTCGGGCCCGCGCCATCCTTGGCGCCGCTTGTCGCGTCATCCTTGCTGCCCAGAATGCGTCCGCCAAAGCCGATTACCGCGCCGTGCTGGTTGAGAATTGGAAACATCACCCGTTCACGAAAGCGGTCATAGCGTTTGCCGCCGTCACCCGTGGCAATCAGCCCCGCTGTCTCCAGCAACTGGTTATCTGCATAGTCATCAAACGCCTCGGCCAGCGGCTGCCAGCCGACCGGTGCCCAGCCCAGATGAAAGCGCCGCGCCACGTCACCGCTGACACCGCGTTTCTTGAAATATTCAATCGCGATGGGGGATGATTTGAGCTGCTGCTTGTAAAACCCCGCTGCCGTGATCATCACGTCGAACAAGCCACCCGCCTGCGGATCGGCCTGTCGCGTGTTGTCGTTGGGCACGGTCAGGCCGATGTTTTGCGCCAGCTCTTCCACCGCGTCGGGGAAGCTTTTGCCCGAGTATTCCATCAAAAACGTGATGGCCGATCCATGCGCACCGCAGCCAAAGCAGTGGTAGAACTGCTTGGTCGGGCTTACTGAAAACGACGGCGATTTTTCTTTATGAAACGGGCAGCAGGCCTGATAGTTCTGCCCCGCTTTTTTGAGCGGCACCAAGCGATCAATCACCTCGACCACGTCGACGCGAGAAAGTAGCTGGGCAATAAAATCGTTTGGGATCACCGCACTATTATCGTTGTTCTAACCCCCTCTCTGGCGAGCGTTAGAGAGGGCTCGTAGCGCCCCAACCAGTTGCGGATTTCAGGATATTCGCATGCCGGGTTACATCACCATCGGCACTAACGATTTGCCGCGTGCCACCGCGTTCTACGATGCATTGCTCGCCGAGATCGGCGCGCAGCGGGCGTGGGCCTCTGACGAGGGCGTGTGCTGGAGCACGCGACGCCGGGTGGCGCTTGCCGTCATGCGACCCTTCAATGGCCAGCCCGCCACGGTGGGCAATGGCAGCATGGCTGCGATTTCGGTCAAATAAACCGAGGACGTTGATCGCGTTTATGCCAAAGCGATTGCGTTAGGTTGCGCCGACGAAGGCCCGGCAGGTGCGCGCAGCGACTCGCTTTACGCTGCGTACTTTCGTGATCTTGACGGCAACAAGCTTTGCGCCTTTCACATGATCGCGTGAGCCGGTTCGGCCCAATAACGCGTTGTACTGCGGAGCAATCCGGTGCCATTCTTTAACGATTTCAGGAAGCGAACTCCCGCGCACAAAGCCGTTGTCGTCAGCGACAAACGGTGGGTTTTTGGGGCGTCGCGAAACGCGATTTAGCGTTCGCGGATCAATACAGCTTTTTGGTAAAACGACCATTTTATATGGGCTAAGTGCTTAAATATAGAAAAGTCGACTTAAGCAATTTATTTGTTCACGCCCTCATCAAACGGTCGTTATGTGACAAAGCTGTAGCCTAAAAAGGTTGCCCAAGCGGCGCGTCCGACACCGCCGCAAATCCCGCTGTTACATCCGGGAATCCCACTGTTACATCCGGGAATCCCACCATGTTCATTTTTTGTCGCGCGCGGACCGCCATTGTCACCTGCCGCGCGCCGCCACTGTCGTGGCGGAGACGCTTCCGCAAGGGTCAATCCGCCGTTGCGTCGAGCAGCACAATCTCAGTGGGTGCGCTGCCATCCTCGTAGTGCCAATTGACCGCGTCACGCTCTCGTAGGCGTAGCGCGTCCATGTCGTCGGCGTCGGTGAAGATGTCCGCGCCGATCGCGTAGGCAGTGTGCCCTCCGTCAGGGCTGGATGTCTCCAGAAAGTGGATAGTAGTCATCAGGGGTTTGAGCGATGTGTGGGTGCGATATTACGCTGCGTTTCAGCATGACCGCGATGGCAATCGCGGCACGTCATTTCGCGATGAGCGTGCGACCAAGAAGAGCGTCAACAAAAATAGGCGAATGAAGTATCGTTGTGAGGTGACACTTAACCGTCCACCATACGCAAGGCGGAAACCCGATGTCCCCAATCACAATTGACCTGATTAATCAAGCGCTCACATTGTCCATCAAGGAGCGAGCAGAGATGATTGAGTTGCTTAGACGAAGCATCGAACCACAACCGCCTCTACATCCCGCATGGGACGCCGAAATTGCACGCCGTATTGACGCAATGGATCGCGGTGAAACTGTGCTCGTCGATGGCAAAGTTGCGCTGCGAAGAATTCGCGAAAAGGTTCGCGTTGCGCGCGACGGCCAAAAAACTACGCGGCGAAAGGCGCAAAGTAAATGACGGCGGCGGTTCTGATTTCTACAGAACCACGAGAGCGAAGCTCTCCACGATTTCCGGCGGTGGGTGTACGGCCCGAAGGGGCGTAAAGCCCACCGCCGGAAATCGTTGTAGCTCCCTCTCTCACCCCGGATAGCTACACTCAGGGCTTCGACGGAGCCCAACGGCTACGGAGTTGTAGCTCCCTCTCTCACCCCGGATAGCTACACTCTTAGTTTCTTGGTTGGTATCTAAGCCACTTGTTGTAGCTCCCTCTCTCACCCCGGATAGCTACACTCCGAATAGGCCGGAGTTCCACCGCTTGTTTGGTTGTAGCTCCCTCTCTCACCCCGGATAGCTACACTCTGCCCGAAAGATTTTGCCAATCCATGTGGTGTTGTAGCTCCCTCTCTCACCCCGGATAGCTACACTCACGGTTGGGCGTTTCGCGGGCGAGGATTGAGTTGTAGCTCCCTCTCTCACCCCGGATAGCTACACTCGGATACCCGGCAGGGCAGGCACGGCAGGGCGTTGTAGCTCCCTCTCTCACCCCGGATAGCTACACTCGGCAGCACGTCGCGCCTCTACGTCCTTGAAGTTGTAGCTCCCTCTCTCACCCCGGATAGCTACACTCCTAGTCAACCCATACAAAGCGCAAATAACGGTTGTAGCTCCCTCTCT
>JANNYE010000091.1:0-54879 GCA_031409935.1 Burkholderiales bacterium
CACGTATCCGCAGGCGCTGATGAAGACGTATCGTAAGGGTGAGCGATGAGTACGACGTCGGACACGATTTGTAGGAGCGGCGTTCCGCGGCCCAAAGTAGCCCGACACAAGTTGGGTCGCGGCAAGCCGCTCCTACAAAAATCTATTCGCGAGATATCAACATATGCTTGATCTGCTAGTCACAAACGCCAACCTTCCCGACGGACGAACCGGCATGTCCATCGCCGTCCAGAACGGTCGCATCGTAGAGGTTGCGCCGCACATCGATTCGACATCCGCACACGAGGTTGTAGACGCCGCTGGCCTGCTCGTTGCGCCGCATTTCGTCGACCCGCACTTTCATATGGATGCGACGCTCAGCTACGGCCTGCCCCGCGTCAACGCCAGTGGCACGCTGCTCGAAGGCATCGCGCTGTGGGGCGAACTCAAGCCGCATCTGACTGCCGACGCGTTAATCGAACGCGCGCTCACCTATTGCGATTGGACCGTGGCCAAGGGGCTGCTAGCGATTCGGTCACACGTCGATACCAGCGACCCGAGTTTGCTCGCTGTCGACGCGCTGCTTGAAGTCAAACGACGCGTCGCGCCGTATCTCGACTTGCAACTCGTCGCCTTTCCGCAAGACGGCGTTTTGCGTTCACCGGGTGGTATCGAAAATCTGAAACGCGCACTCGATAAAGGTGTCGACGTGGTCGGCGGCATCCCGCATTTCGAACGCACAATGGCCGACGGCGCAGCCAGCGTCAAGCTGCTGTGCGAAATCGCCGCCGAGCGTGGCAAACTCGTCGACATGCATTGCGACGAAAGCGACGACCCACTGTCTCGGCACATCGAAACGCTCGCTTACGAAACGCAACGCCTCGGGCTGCAAGGTCACGTCACCGGATCGCACTGCACGTCTATGCATTCGATGGACAACTATTACGTCAGCAAACTGCTGCCACTGATTGCCGAGAGCGGCGTAAGCGTAGTCGCCAATCCACTCATCAACATCACGCTACAAGGCCGCAACGATTCCTATCCAAAGCGTCGCGGCATGACGCGCGTACCCGAGCTGATTAACGCAGGTGTGAACGTCGCCTTCGGCCACGACTGCGTAATGGACCCGTGGTACAGCCTAGGCTCCGGCGACATGCTAGAAGTCGCGCACATGGGCCTACACGTCGCACAGATGTCCAGTCAGGACGGTATGCGGCGTTGCTTCGACGCGGTGACGACCAACGCCGCGAAAGTGATGCATCTTGAACGTTACGGACTGGAGGTTGGTTGCGACGCGAGCTTCGTTTTGCTGCAAGCGCGCGATCCGATTGAGGCATTACGACTGCGAGCCACTCGGCTCAAAGTATTTCGCAAAGGAAAACTGATCGCCGAAACACCACCCGTAACCGCGACGCTTCATCTGGCCGAACGGTCACACGAAACAAGCTGGATGACGACATTAAGAAGTTGATTCGAGCACCGAGCTCCAATCTACAAGTGGCATGCCGGCCTTTTTGGCGTGCCGCCTACGCGTAACATCGAGAGAACGTTGGAGACCCTAGTCTGTGGAGCGTTGAACCTTGTCAGTCTTGAAGAAGCCGTCGGAACTAATTGAGGATCTCATCTCGCATTGGGTGTCCTGGGACGAACATGAAGCCTTCTATCTGACGAAGCTGGCACCGGATCTCGCCACCAACCCAGAAAGTGGCGATGAAACAGAGCGCGCGATTCTGCGACAACTCCGACATCAGCTAAACGAAAACGAATGGCGTGAACTCCCACAATTGATCGCCGAGAGTCGCGCAGGCATTTTTCGCGAGATTGAACGCGAACGCTTGCAACGTGAAATTTACGAGCGAGCGAAACAAGCGGCTGATCGGATAGCTTCTCAAAAAAAGGACGAAGAAGCCATTGAACGTAATAGATTGGAGCAAGCCCGCAAACAACGCGAAGAACAGCGCACTTCAATCTTACGAAAGCTTCATGATCGCTTTCAATCGGATTTTCTCGGGGCCGATGATTTCTTTAGCGCGTCGTGTGCCGACATCATCACCGAGCAGGAGTTTGAGGCAGAAAAGTTATCCTTTGTAAAGGATTGGATTGCCGCCAACACGCTTAGCGAAAATGGCTCAAAACAATTACCTGATGATGAGCAGGTCGCCGCTATGGGCGCTGTACACGGGCACGTACAGGTGATTGCCCGAGCGGGCAGTGGCAAAACAACGACGCTTGTGAATCGTGCATTTTTTCTCCTAAAACACTGCCGTATTGCCCATACCGAAATACTTATCCTCACCTTCAATCGCAAAGCCGCGTCGGATGTCCGTAGAAAGCTGTTGACCGTGATCGCGAATGGGGCCGATGCAGCGATATGCGCTGAATTTGATCGTCGCATGAACGATGCCGGAAAAAGGAGACGAATCAATACAGACGAAATTGAGGTGAGCGCAATAGATACCGTTGCCGCTCGCTTGGATATCAGACTACCCCACGTAATGACTTTCCATTCTTTGGCCTATGCCATCGTGCATCCGGAAGAAAGCCTCTTGTACAACGGGGATGGAGACGAGTCTCAAAGCCTGAGTCGCGTTGTCCAACAGGTGATTGATGATCAACGTCAGAAGCCCGCCTTCCAAGGGAAAATCCGCGAGCTAATGCTGGCCCATTTTCGCGAGGATTGGGATCGCATCGTTGAGGGTCGACATGACCAAAGTAAAGAAGAATTCCTGCAATTTCGTCGGTCTCTGCCGAGGAAAAGCATGCGTGGCGAGTACGTGAAGTCGCATGGCGAAAAAATTATTGCTGACTTTTTGTTTGAGCACGACATTGCCTACAAGTACGAGCGCAATCATTGGTGGAGTGGCATCAACTATCACCCCGACTTCACGATTTTTATTACACCAAACAGCGGCCTAATCATCGAGTACTTCGGACTGAAGGGCGACCCTGACTATGACGAAATGTCGGCAGATAAGCGAATCTATTGGCAAGCTAAACCCGAGTGGGCTCTTGTCGAATGTTCTCCGGCAGACATCGCTGGTAATGGGGTGGCTTCATTTTTGGATCTCTTGAAAACCAGTTTGCTGAGTCGAGGCGTCGCCTGTACGCGATTGTCTGAAGATGAGATTTGGAATCGAATTCGCGACAGAGCAATCGATAGATTTACAACGGCGACGGTAGGTTTCGTTGGCAATTGTCGCAAGCAATCATTGTCACCTCTTGACCTGCAAGAACGTATAAAGGACTATTCAGCTGTGTCGTCGGTAGAAGCAATGTTTCTCGATGTCGCTCAGCAACTGTACGGCGCATACCTTAATCGATTGGTCTCTACTGGCGAGGAGGATTTTAACGGCCTGATGCAACGTGCGGTAGAAACCGTGGGAAGTGGGGTCACCAACTTCCAGCGAAAATCTGAAGGCGGAAACTTGGCTTCGCTGCGGTACATCTGCATTGATGAATTTCAGGATTTTTCGGATCTTTTCTATCGACTCCTAGTCGCCATCAGGAAGGTAAATCCCTCAGTTGAATTGTTTTGTGTGGGAGATGATTGGCAGGCGATCAATGGGTTTGCCGGCTCCGATTTAAGATTTTTCAACCGCTTCGAAGATCACATCGGGAAGTCACGCCAACTATACATTTCAACAAACTATCGATCGCCGAATTCAATTGTGTCCGTTGGTAATGCCCTCATGTCAGGTTTGGGGAAGCCCGCCTCTGGAAGCAAAAAAACGGCGGGGAAAGTTGTGGTTTCAGACCTAAATAAGTTTGAACCTTCTTTGATCGAAAAAGAGCGCCATCCGGACGACACCATTACTCCTGCTGTTTGCCGACTAGCGAGCACTGCACTTGCTGCGGATATGGATGTCGTAATGCTTTGTCGCCGAAATCACCTGCCTTGGTTTGTCAACTACCAGGACCAATGGGGTGGCAACGAGCGCGGGCTCGCGAGATATCTTGATCTAGTTCGCTCTTTCTTTCCAAATGGCTCGAAAGAGCGCATCAGCATCTCTACCGCGCACAAGTACAAAGGCTTAGAAAAGCCAATGGTGATCGTGCTCGATGCTGTCGCTCGCAGTTATCCGCTTATTCATCCAGATTGGATTTTTTCGCGGATTTTGGGTGACAGTCTGGAGAAAATTGTGGAAGAAGAGCGGCGGCTCCTGTATGTGGCGCTGACGCGCGCAGCGGACACATTGGTAATCGTCACGGACGGTAGAAACAAATCACCATTCCTGGTGGAGCTAGAGCGCCAGATGCCCTTGGTCGCAATAGACTGGGGTGAGTATCCCCCAGCCAGGGCAATGACGACTCGTCTGGTCGTAAAAATCGGCAATCAGGAAAGACGGGGCGGTGCACCAACTTTCGCTATCAAAGACCTCTTGCAAGCATCAGGATATCAATGGCACTCCGGCGGCCGGCCGGGATGGGCGAAGAGTTTTTCTGCAGGCGGATTCAGACCTGAGACGCTCAAGTCAGAAGTTTGGTCGGAAGCGGCAGACGGAATAGATGTGCGCATATTTGACGACACGGAAACTCTTGTTGCGAGGTTTTTGATTGACGATGGCAAGTGGAGCTGTGTGATGGACTATCTCTAAAGAATTCGCAGGCCCAGCGATGCCGTCGAAGAGAAATTCACGGCACCTTTATGCCAAATGAGATAAGACAAACGCAGTCGTGTATGTAGACGACGCCAAACTATCGCGTCTGACAACTGCTTTCCTTCTAACCGTGCGTCGTGTGGTGCCGTAGCGCAAAATGAAAGAAACTGCGGGCATTGCGAGTCATATGACATAGTCATTCGAGCTGACAACAGCGACCTGTATGAGTACTCTGATTCGGGCGACGTGGTTGATGCGGGCCTGAAGTGCGCGGCAAATACTCTGGACTGCGCGAATAGGCCGTTCACGCCTTAACGGCGCTTTAGTCTTACGCATATACTTACGTTTACAGCAACGATGGAGTGAACGTAAATGTCGATGTCATCAACCGCCACGCTGTCGAGCAAGTACCAGATCGTGGTGCCTAAAGATATTCGTGACGCGCTGGAGCTTGAGCCGGGCCATAAGTTGGCTTTTTTTCGCGTGGGCAAAAGCGTCAAAATCGTTCGTCAACGCACGATGGAAGAGTTGTTTGGGCTGGCCAGCCACGTCACCGAGCCTTTCGAGCGGGACAGGAGCGATCTCGATGACGATCCCGAATTTGCGGCGGAGGTGGTCGCAGCACGGCAACGTCGTCTTGCGAAATGATTTTGATCGACACCTGCTTGTGGATTGAGTCGATTTGTCAGACGCCGACTGGAAAACAGCATCAAGCGCTTTGGTCGCGGCCCGACGGAATCATCGTGCCGACGCTATTGCAGTTTGAACTGCGGAGATGGGCGAATCGCGCGCTGCGCGAGGACGAAAATGCCGAGGTGCTGGTCACGACACGGAACTGCCAAATCGTGGGCCTGACAGAAGCTATCGCGCTGCTCGGAGCCGACTATTCGACGCAATACAAGCTGCCAGCAATTGACGCCATGATGTACGCGACAGCGATGGAACACAACGCAACGCTCATCACATGCGATTCGCACTTTGAAGGATTACCATTCGTGGACTATCACGCCAAACTGACGCAATAATCGAACTCGTTCATTGGAGCCATCATGACCGCCCGCCCAGACACTTTCCCTTTCAATTCCGATCAATCGTCCGCGATCCTGCGTCGCGTGACCAAGCAGTGGGACGACGATATCGTTCCGCAGTTGATTGACTACGTGAAACTGCCGTCGAAGTCGCCTGCGTTTGAGGCGGACTGGAAGCGCGCGGGCCAAATTCAATTGGCGATTGAGCAGGCGCAGAAGTTCGTTGCCGCACAGCCGGTGAAGAACATGGCGCTGGAGATCATTACGCTGGAAGGGCGTACGCCGGTATTGTTCTTTGACATTCCAGGCACCGGAACCAAGGCGAACGGCAGGACCGTTTTGCTTTACGGCCACCTCGACAAACAGCCGGAAATGACGGGGTGGCGCGACGACTCTGGCCCCTGGACGCCGCTGGTTGAAGAGGGCAAGTTGTACGGTCGTGGCAGTGCCGATGATGGTTACGCGGTGTTCGCAACGCTGGCCGCGGTGCTAGCACTGGATGCTGAAAATATCTCTCGCCCGCGTTGCTTCGGATTGATCGAAACATGTGAAGAGTCTGGCTCGTTCGATCTACCACCTTACCTCGATGCGCTGTCGCCGCGCATGGGCGATGTTGGCCTTGTTGTTGCGCTCGATTCTGGCGCTGGCAGCTATGACGAACTGTGGGCGACGACCTCGCTGCGTGGTCTGGTCAACGGCACGATGACGGTGCGCATGTTGACTGAGGGCGTGCATTCAGGTGACGCGGGAGGTGCAGTCCCTTCCACCTTCCGTATCGCGCGGCAACTGCTGGATCGCATTGATGATTCGGCGACTGGCATGACCAAATCGCCAGTGTTCAGCGCTCCGATTCCTGATGAACGGATCCGGCAGGCGCAACAGGCGGCGGACATTCTGGGTGAGGTGGTGTGGAAACGCTTCCCGTGGCAAAGCTGCGGTGGTGCCCATGAGTTCACGCTGCCCACGAGCAAAGATCCGGTTGAGTTGATATTGAACCGCACCTGGCGCGCCTCCCTGTCAATCGTCGGTGCTGATGGTTTGCCGCCGACTTCGGCTGCGGGCAACGTGCTGCGTCCGTACACAGCGTTGAAACTTTCGCTGCGTATTCCGCCAACGGTTGACGGCGCGGCAGCAGCTGCCGAAGTGAAAGCTTTGGTCGAAAAAAATACGCCGTACAACGCGCAGGTCACCTTCGCCGCCGATAGCGCCGCGACCGGTTGGAACGCGCCTGCGTTCGCACCGTGGTTGACGGTGGCGCTCGACGTGGCGTCCATGGCGTACTTCGGCCGCCCCGCCGCCTACATGGGCGAAGGCGGCACCATCCCGTTCATGGCGATGCTCGGCGACAAGTTTCCGCATGCGCAGATGCTGGTCACCGGCGTGCTCGGGCCAAAATCAAATGCGCATGGGCCGAACGAGTTTTTGCACATTGAGTATGCGAAGAAAGTGACAGCCGCTACGGCGCTGGTAATCTCCGTAGTTTAGTTGCATCGTACGTTTCCGCTGACGAGGGCAGCGCCGGATCATCACACGTTGCCCGTGCGCGCCAGGCACGCCTGCCGTTCAATCTGGCACGGGCTACGACTTCGTCTGCCCCTTAAACCAGTGCTCTACAGGCGCTGGATTGCGGTCGAAGAAACCGGGCTTGGGGAACATGATGAAGGTGCCATCAATCTGCCCAGCACGCACCGTGCCCTTCCACTGCAATCGGCCGTATTTTTCACTCTGCGTTTCGACGTCAAAGGTGGTGGCGTCGCCTTGGGTCGCGGCTTTGTAATCGCCTTTGTTGTAGCCATATTGATCACACGTCGCTGAGTGAAACTTGCCGTCCTTGAAGGTGATGATGTCGCCTCTATCATGGGCATCCTTGCCCTTATAGCCGATGTCGGCAACGAAAACTTTGCCATCCAGCGGCAGCGCCTGAGCAGCGACCTGCGTGACAGGCAACAGCATGAGGGTAGCGAAAAGTGCGTGTGCAATTAGAGTGTGACGAGTCCGTAGCATGTTTAACTCCTTGAAAGATTGAAGTACGATCAGGGTCAGCGCTGCTTCACTACTCGGGATAGAAACATGTTCGACTACTTACGCTCAAAAAAGCTGCGGGATCGAAAGTAGTGCTCAGCAAATCACTGCAATACCATTCTCCCAAGCATCGAATCGTTCACCGCATGTGAACGAAAAGCATATTACTGCGAATCGACGCTGTGCGCGCATCAGCGATGTTAAAAATTTGGCACGCTATCAACGCTAATCCTGCAGGCACAAGTTCCCGTAAAAAATGCCATTTTTCGCTAGCGTTGGGTGCACATGGTTCCGGCGATTTTCGTTAACAACTTCAAGCTTAAGCCCATATTTTAATTGGGCGCGAGACAATATTATTTAAAAGTCGACTTATGTTGATTCGAGGCTGCAGCCCTTATAAAATATTACACTCGACGTAAAGTTGTATCTCGGCAACCATATGGTCAATGTTTGACTCACTGACTTCGGCGATTCGCCGACCAATTGCAAGGCAAACTAGCGACAATGGCGTTGTAGGCACAGCGATTGCTCCGCTCAGTAAATTTTTGAAACTTCACCTTTCGACCGACCTATGACCATTCACGTCGCGCTTAACCACATTACTCATTACCGCTACGACCGCCCGGTTCTGCTCGGCCCTCAGATTGTGCGGTTGCGCCCTGCCCCGCATTGCCGTACCCGCATCATTTCTTACAGCCAGCGCGTTGAACCTGTAGATCATTTTTGCAATTGGCAACAGGATCCGTTTGCCAACTACATGGCGCGGTTGGTGTTCGCCAAGCCTACGCGCGAGTTCAAAGTCACCGTGGATCTGGTTGCCGAAATGTCGGTGCTGAATCCGTTTGACTTTTTCCTTGAGCCCGCCGCCGAGAAGTTTCCGTTCACCTACACGCCTGAAGCCAAAGCCGAACTCGCGCCGTACTTGATCACCGCGCCGATGACGCCACTGGTGGATGAATACCTGAAAAAAGTAGACAAGAGCAAGCGACGCACCATTGACTTTTTGGTCGATATCAACGCGATGGTCTACAACGATATTCGCTACCTGATCCGCATGGAGCCGGGCGTGCAGACGCCGGAGCAAACGCTGACGTTAAAGAGCGGCTCATGCCGCGACTCCGGTTGGTTGCTGGTGCAGTTAATGCGCCACCTCGGGCTTGCCGCGCGCTTCGTGTCGGGCTATCTGATTCAGCTCACGGCCGACGTCAAATCGATCGATGGGCCGAGCGGGCCGACCGAGGATTTCACCGACTTGCATGCGTGGTGCGAGGTGTATTTGCCGGGCGCTGGCTGGATCGGTCTCGACGCCACCTCGGGCCTGTTCGCGGGTGAAGGTCATATCCCGCTCGCCTGCACGCCACAGCCCTCGTCTGCCGCGCCGATTGAGGGTGGCGTGGATGAGAGCAAGGTGGAGTTTGAGCACCACATGGGCGTCACGCGGATTCACGAATCGCCGCGCGTCACCAAGCCGTACACCGAAGATCAGTGGGAGCAAGTCCTCGATCTCGGCGAAAAAGTAGATCGTGATTTGGCGGCGGGTGATGTGCGCCTGACCATGGGTGGCGAGCCGACGTTTGTCGCCGATAAAGATCGCGATGCCGCCGAGTGGAACATCTCAGCACTTGGCCCGACCAAACGCGGCTACGCCAATGCGCTGGTGCAAAAGCTGCGCGCTGAATACGGCGAAGGCGGATTCCTGCATTTCGGCCAAGGCAAGTGGTATCCCGGCGAGCAATTGCCGCGTTGGGCACTGTCGATTTTCTGGCGCAAAGACGGTCAAGCCATTTGGCATAACCCCGAGCGTTTCACCGACGAAAGGAAGCCCACGGCGTACACCAGCGTTGATGCGGAACGCTTCGTCAAAACGCTGACCAAAAAGCTCGGCCTGCCCGACAAAACGATCACGCCGGGTTATGAAGACAGTTGGTATTACCTGTGGCGCGAGCATCGTTTGCCGGTCAACGTCGATCCGTTCGACTCGCGGCTCGGCGACGAGATGGAACGTGATCGACTGCGCAAAGTCTTCGATCAGGGCCTGACTCATGTGGTGGGTTATGTTTTACCACTGGCCCCCATCGACGGCGTTGGCCTGATCGGCCCGCGCTGGAAAACCGGGCCGTGGTTCTTCCGTGACGAGCGCATGTATCTGATCCCCGGCGATTCGGCGATGGGCTATCGCCTGCCGCTCGATTCGTTGCCGTGGGCCAAGGAAGCCGATGTGCCGCAAGTGTTCGACCGCGATCCGTTCGACCCGCGTGGCGACTTACCTGCGTCGCGCACGTTTGCAGAGCGGTATGGGATGTCGCCTGCGGCGAATAGCACGGTGGCTATGCAGGCGGCGCAGTCGCCTGCATCGACGGCAGGTTCCCTCCCCCAGCGGGGGAGGGCGGAGGGTGGGGGAACTTTGCACTCCAATTTGGTTGTTAGCGCGAGCAGCCCCCACCCTAACCCTCCCCCGCTGGGGGAGGGGACAAATCCCACAAAACCGCTCAAAACCTACGTCCCAGCCGCCGCCACCCTCATGCCCGCCCGTTTCGAGTCCGCTGCGTGGCTCACGCGCACGGCGTTGTGTGTGGAAGTGCGCAAGGGCAATCTCTACATCTTCATGCCGCCTGTGGCCGCGTTGGAGGACTATCTCGAACTGCTCGCTGCGGTTGAATCCACTGCCGAGGCCTGTGACATGTGCCTCGTGCTCGAAGGCTATCCGCCGCCGCGTGACCCGCGTTTGACCATGCTGCAAGTCACGCCCGATCCCGGTGTGATTGAGGTGAATATTCATCCGGCACACAACTGGAGCGATCTGGTTGAGCACACCGAGTTTTTGTATCAAGCCGCGTTTGAAGAACATCTGTGCGCAGAGAAATTTGCCCTCGATGGTCGACACACTGGCACTGGCGGCGGTAATCACTTCGTCATGGGCGGCGCGACGCCTGCCGATTCTCCGTTCTTGCGTAAGCCGGAATTGCTTGCGAGCCTGGTCGCCTATTGGCACAACCATCCGAGCCTGTCGTACCTGTTCAGCGGCCTGTTCATTGGGCCGACCAGTCAGGCGCCGCGCATCGACGAGGCGCGCAACGACCAACTGTTCGAACTCGAAATCGCCATCGAGCAGATCGAGAAAAATCGTGGCGTTTACGGCGAGAGCATGCCACCGTGGATCGTGGATCGCACGCTGCGCAACATCTTGGTCGACGTCACCGGCAACACCCATCGCAGTGAGTTTTGCATCGACAAACTGTACTCGCCCGATGGTGCCACCGGTCGCCTCGGGTTGCTCGAACTTCGTGCATTCGAGATGCCGCCGCATGCGCGCATGAGCATCGTGCAACAGCTCCTGCTGCGCGCGCTGGTAGCGCGATTCTGGAAGACGCCGATGCACAACAAGCTGACGCGTTGGGGCACGGCGTTGCATGATCGTTTCATGCTGCCGACCTTCATCAAAATGGATTTCGACGACGTGCTCGAAGACCTCGGGATGCCCGAAAATGGCGGCTACAAATTCGACCCGGCGTGGTTCGCGCCGCACTTTGAATTCCGCTTCCCACTGTTCGGCGAAATCGCGGTGCGTGGCATCGAGGTTGCCGTTCGCGGCGCGTTGGAGCCGTGGCATGTGATGGGCGAAGAAGGTTCCAGCGGCGGCAATGTGCGCTACGTCGACTCGTCCCTTGAACGACTCGAAGTCAAGGTCACCGGGCTCAACGACGCGCGCTACGTAATCACCGCCAATGGCCACGCGCTACCCCTGCAACCCACCGGCACCGTCGGCGAATTTGTCGCGGGCGTGCGCTACAAAGCGTGGAATCCACCATCCGCCTTGCATCCGAGCATCGGCGTTCACGCGCCGGTCACGTTCGACATCGTCGACACATGGATGCACAAGAGCCTCGGTGGTTGCCAGTACCACGTACAGCATCCGGGCGGATCGAATCCATCGACCTTCCCGATCAATTCGTTCGAGGCCGAGTCGCGACGCCTCACGCGATTTGTACGCATGGGACACACGCCGGGACGCATGGAAGTCGCGGCGGTGAACGTGGGTCTTGAGCATCCGTTCACGCTGGATTTGCGGCGCTCTTCATGCGTTATTACTGAGTCAACGAAATAAGACCGGTTTTGCCGGCAGTCAAACCGGTGACCATCGGACACATTTAGTTGACCCATGAATAACACCGCGTGCGGCGCATTGATGCACCGCACGCAGCGAACACGACTACAAGGCCGTGCCGCATCTGCCGTTGACGTTTGCGCGAACCGTGTCCCCTGCCGTGAACTGGGCCGTCGCGGGCACGACGATACCGTTGAGCAACGCGGCGCTCGGCACCGAGAGCATCATGCGCAGCAGCACCAGACCATCCGTCATCACGTTTGCAGTAGACACGGTTCGACCAAACACATCATATTGACTGCCCGTCCCGATAAAAGTGGCAACCGCGTTTGCATCCGCCCGCCCCGCACCCAACGTCACGCCGTCAATAAGGCTCGCGCCACGGAACCCGAACAGATAGCGCAACAGCAATACGGCGTCTTTGTCCGCTGACGTCGTGCTGTCGCCATTGATATCGAGATCGCACAGCTTTGGGACGGCGTAACCGCTGAACGTTTGCCCGCCGCGCACGAGGCGTATGGGCTTGGCCTGCGTGCGTTGCGATCTGGTGGTGTTAATGGCGATTTCACCGTAATAGAACTCGACATAGCGTGCGTAGTTGGCGTTCGAGCTAACGACGGTCGACGACCAGTAGCTTGTCGTGAACGCGGCAACGGTCGCCGGGAAAACCTCATCGTTCACCGCTGGATTAATGCGGCATTTCTCGACGATCGACATCAGCTCTTTGACATTCGGCAATCGCCAGTCCGAGAAGCCTTTGTAGCTGCTGGCATTGGCGGCTACAACCGCTGCAAATGCCTGCTGCCAGTTGTAGGTCGACGCAGTGCCGGTGCAGGCCGTCCCGGTCTGCCCGTAGGAGCAGCTATCCCACATCAGCCCGGTCTTACTATGCAGCGCCGTGCCGACGCTCGAATCGATTGCGAAGTCAGTCGTCGGGGTAGACGCAACCAGACCGGTGGCGCAAGTCAACAACGCGTGGCTGGCGAGGCTGGATAAAAACGAAAGCATGGCCAGCAAGCGAACACAACGTGAAATCAGATGGCGGCTCATCGTTAGTTCCCCCGCACCAGCCGCACGCGGTAGCCGTTGTCGCTTTTGTTAGCACCACCCGATGAGCCGTCGGAAAAGTTGACCGTCCACGCAGAGTTGGCGGCCCTGGCGCTGGACGTACCTGCCCAATAGGGATTGCCTGATGTGGACGGAAAGTAGGTTGTGTCAATGGCCGGTGCAGCGGCTCCAAAATGCACAATGCTCAACAGCTCATCGATGGTCGGCATGCGCCAACCGGCGACCCCACAAAGCGGCGTACTAAGTGCGTTAACGTCGGCGACGTACTTTTCGGTATCGCACTGACCGCCGACTTGGCAACTGCCGCCGCTCACCATGCCAGCGTTGCCGCCATTGGTGGCCGTGTCAGTCGAGTACCACGTGTAGGTCCAGTTGGCCTGACGTACGCCGCCGCCTGATGTGGGCGGCACGTCCCATGTGAGCCCTGTGACATTGTCGCGCGTACAGGCCCAGTCATTCGGATTCGAGCCCAAATTCGTCGTCGCGGCAACAGCATTGCCCGCATTGCTGATTTTGGTGAAGTCGAACCCTGCGGCACCTGCGCCTGTTTTAACCAATCCGCTGCCGCCGGTTGCTGCTGCACGATCACGCCCTAGCGTGGCATCTTGCGCGCCGTAGACACCAAGGTTGCACGCCTCATCCACGCCTGTCGAATGGTTTCGGCAATTTGTCACGCCGGTATCGTTGAGCGGCACAGCTCGTGCATTGCCTACCAGCAGCAAAAAAGTGGCCGCCGCCAGCATCCACACTAATTGTGGCTGCCAACGCAATGTCGAGGCAACACCATACCCACGCCCTAAATGATCTCGCAAAATCATCGATATCCCCACAGAAAAATTGCCACCGAAGCGGCACAACGATGCCCAATAGCGCCGCTCACTAGGATTAGTCTAAGGCACAAAACCGATGCTGTGGGCATAAAGCATCGTATTCCTTGATCAACCGAGCTGATTGGTTACGCCTTTTTCCTAGTCGCCACCGCGACGCTTTACCTGACCCTGCCGCAGGTGCAATAGCCAATCATCTTTCGAACACGCCAAAATTGCCGCGAAACACCTAAGGTCACGGTACCTTTGCCTTCGCAGGAGTGACGAGGTGGGTGAATTTTTTTGCTCATGATTAGTTTCGGATCAAGCGCCTTCCTGCCGAGGCACGCTACGCATGGTCGCGGGAAAGGAGGGCGTTCACTACATTTCGTTGGTGATACAGCGGCGCTCGAACAACAGATGCAATCCCCGGCAACGCAATTGCAGCAGCAGGCAGCTTCACGACTGCCACCCCCGCTAAACTTTGGGCATGCCCGCCCCGATTGATTTGAAAGGCGCCAGCGATGCAGATCGTCTGGCCGCCGTTATTAGCTCCATTGAGCAACTTGCCAAGCGAGCGCCCGCCGCTCATCTTGATGAATTGCGCAGCGGCGATTTCCTACGACCGCATTGGTGCACTTTCTTCGAGCGAGCACTTTCTGCGCTTGCCAAGGGCGAGCGCACCCTTGAGTCGCTGCTGGGCGCGCTGACCGACCTGCACACGAGTCTTGCGCGAAAGGTTGAAGACAACGGCATCACCTACAACCTTTACTCTGATGCGATGGAGGGCTCTGCAAAGCAGGGTCGTCCGTGGTCGCTGGATTTGCTTCCGATGATCATTGATCAAAAGCAGTGGCAGCAGATCGAACGCGGCGTGACGCAACGTGCGGAGCTGCTTAATCGCGTACTCGCCGATATTTACGGCTCGCAAGAATTAGTGAAGGGCGGCATGTTGCCCACCGCGCTGATCCATGGGCACCCCGGTTATCTGCGACCTGCACATGGCATCACGCCGCGCGGCAAGTCGTTTCTGCACGTCGCCGCGTTCGATCTTGCGCGTGGCCCCGATGGCAACTGGTGGGTGATGTCGCAGCGCACTCAGGCACCGTCCGGGCTTGGCTATTCGCTGGAAAACCGGATGATCGTATCGCGGCTTTTCCCCGATGCGTTTCGCACACTGAAGGTCGAAAAGCTTGCTGCCAGCTACAAAGTATTGATCGCGAGCCTCGTGGCGCACAGCCCCGCTGGCAGTGACGCGCGGGTGGTGTTACTCACGCCGGGGCCTTACAACGAGACGTACTTTGAGCATGTTTATCTGGCGCGCTACTTGGGTATCGCACTGGTTGAAGGCGGCGATCTCGTGGTGCGCGATGAGCGGGTGTGGTTGAAGACGCTGAAGGGGCTTGAGCCGGTTGATGTGATCGTGCGTCGGTTGGATGATGATTTTCTCGATCCACTCGAATTGAAGGCCGATTCCGCGCTTGGCATTCCGGGGCTGATGCAGGCTTATCGCTCGGGCAATGTGGTGCTCGCCAACGCGCCCGGCACGGGCTTTCTGGAGTCCGCCGCGATCCTCGGTTTCTTGCCAAAAATTTGTCAGGCACTGATGGGCGCACCGCTGGCGATTCCGTCAATTGCGAGCTGGTGGTGTGGCGAGCGGAGCGCCCTGCGCACGCTGATTCCGCAGCTGTCCGACTACGTGCTGAAACCCACGTTTAATGATCGAGGTCGGCGCTTTGTACCGGCCATTGGCAAGTCCATGTCGGCGCGCGAGCGCGAACAATGGACAGGCCGAATTGCAACCCACCCCGAGGATTTTTCGGCGCAGGCGTTTATGCCACTGGCACATACGCCAAGCTGGCAGGGCACCGGCGCGACGCCGCCGATCTCAAGCAGCGCCGCCATGGTGCGCGTGTTTGTCGTGTCCGACGGCCCCGGCAAGTGGCATGTGATGCCCGGCGGGCTGGCGCGCATCGCGCCGCCCGGACGCGACGTGGTGTCGATGTATCGGGGCGGCAGCTCAGCCGATTTTTGGGTGATTACAGGCAGAGTGACCGACGACACGGCACCGCTGTCGAAAACGCTGACGCCGATTGCGCCGCACCGCGCCACCATCGGCATTGCCAGCCGCGCAGCGGAGAGTTTGTTCTGGTTTGGTCGCTACACCGAGCGACTAGAAAACACCACCCGCCTAGCGCGGGTGACCCTTGAGGCGCTCGCCAGCGAGGCCGAGGAAACGCCAGAAACGCTCGAATGGTTGCATCGTCTCGCGCTCGCAAACGGCCTCATCAACAAAGCCGTGCCCACGCCGAAACAATCGGCACACGTCTTTGAGCGCGCGCTGATTGCCTCGCTCGCCGACACTGATGCCAAGCTCGGTGCGTACAGCGTGGCCGCCACCCTCTCTGCGCTGCGCTTCTCGGCCTTCGCGGTGCGCGAGCGTTTGGCGTTAGAGCAGTGGACGCTGGTGGCGGCAAGCGCGACTGAGTTCAAAACGCTGATGGGGGACGAGACCCGTACCCGGCAGCAGGCGCTGCGCGCGCTGGAACGCCTATCCACCAACGTGATGGCAATGACCGGCGCGCAAACCGACCGCATGACGCGCGACGATGGCTGGCGCTTGTTGTCGATGGGTCGCCACATCGAGCGGCTGTTCACGCTTGCTGAGGCACTCGCCGAAGCATTCGATACCGGCGCGATCAAGAGCGACATCGGTTTCTCGCTGGTGTTGAGCCTATTCGACAGCACCATCACCTATCGCTCGCGCTACCTGCAGCAGCGCGATCCGCAGGCGCTGTTTGAGCTGCTGGCGCTCGATCATGACAATCCCCGCTCGCTGGCATGGATTGCGCAAACGCTGGCCAGCCGTATCGCAAAATTGACCGAGGTCGCCAGTGGCACCGTACCGCCCATGCTTGCACACTTTGATCTGCCGCATCGCTGGAAGGCCGCGACGGTGATCCCGCTGACCAACGAGCGCAGTCCGGACGCGATCGTCGCGCTACTACGCAAGGTGAGCCTTGATTCCACCGCCATTTCTGATGCGCTGTCGCAGCGTTATTTCACTCACGCTCATGCCCCCGATAAGGCGATGGGCGCATGAAGCTCTCAGTCACCCACGAAACTCGCTATGACTACGCCCATGCCGTTGAGCAGGCGCATCACATCGCGCACATGCGGCCGCTATCGTCCGCCACGCAGCAATTGCTATCGCACACGCTGACCGTGCTTCCGGAGCCTGCCGCGCTGACACTAAGCATCGATAGCTATGGCCAGCAACGGGTGTACTTCGAGCTAGCAGTGCCGCACGCGGAACTGGTGGTAACGGCTGAAAGCATGGTCATCACGCACCCGCTACCGCCCGACATGACTGGCAAACTTGATCGCGTAACCGTGCCCGATAGCCTGCCTTGGGAAGCCGTGGCAGAGCACATGCAATACCGTGCAGAACAAGCCTTTGATGCCGCACGTGAGTTTGCGCAAGCATCCCCGTTGGCACCCATTCACACGACGTTCGCCAAGTATGCAGCCGACGTGAGCAGCAAATCGCAACCGGTGTACGAGCTGGCGAAAGCGCTCTGCCAGCGCATTCACAAGGAATTTAAATACACGCCGGAAGCCACCGATGCCAGCACCCCGCCCTTGGCTGCGTTCGCCATAAAAAAAGGTGTGTGCCAGGACTTTGCGCAGGTGATGATTGCAGGCCTGCGCTCGATAGGGCTCGCCGCGCGCTACGTCAGCGGCTACCTACTCACCGAGTCGCCACCCGGTCGCCCACGCTTGATTGGTGCCGACGCGTCGCACGCTTGGGTCAGCGTGTACTGCCCCAAATCCGGCTGGCTCGATTTCGACCCGACCAACAATTGCCTCGCGGGCGAAAGTCACGTCAAACTCGCCTATGGTCGTGACTACGGCGACGTGCCGCCGCTACGTGGCGTGATTCGAGGTGGTGGTGAGCATACGCTGTTGGTGGCAGTGACTGTGGCACCGGTGGAGCAAATCAGCGCGGCCGTCGCATCGGGCCACCCGCAGACGCAAGGGCAATCTCAGTCGCAGTGGCAGACTTAGCTGAATTGGCAGATCGGCTTTGGGTGCTCGGCCCGCGCCTTCACTCTCGCTGATGACGGCCAGTCACGCCGCGAGCCCATTAGTTAGCCCGCCACATGCGTCCATGTCTGGCGGTTTGGCGCCCTCTCCCTGGGGGAGAGGGCGGGGGAGAGGGTGACCGCCATACGAGCAAAGTCGGCAAGCAAAGTCCCTCACCCCAACCCTCCCCCTGAAAGAGGGAGCCTGCCGAATTAGACAAATTTTGTTTAATGACTGATGTGCAACACCCAGCGCCCAATTTAGGCACAACCGCAAGCATTGCTCCCTACGATTTACTGTTTTGCTGCGGCAGCAGAGGGCGATGTTGCAACCGTGATGCCAGGTGCAGCCCGTGTGGCAGACGCGGCTGACGCCCCCTCGCTGGCGTCGATTCACCCAGCTTCATTTCGCAGCTCGCTGCGCCAAACAGCGCAACCTTTCCGCACGCTGAATTGAACATGCGATCTGCATCATGCTCGATGCCGGGCAATCCAAACTTTGTGCGTTGTTCGCGCGCACCCGCGCCCTTGTCCTATAGGCAGCCCATTTCGTTCGTGCTACCGTGATGCCATCGTCATATTACGCAAAGGTAAGTCGGTTCGTTACCAGTCATCATTATCAAGTCAGATATCAAAGGTCGTTAAAAAATGCTTGCTCTCCTCCTCCACCCGTCCCGCTCGCACCGCTACGGCACCGCGCCAGCTCCAACACTAGCGTGACTTCGTCCCAACGACATCGCACGAAGCCTCATCGTTATTGTCTGCGCGCTTCTCGGGCTTTCGGTGTCCTCGCTCGCAATTGCCGCCGCGCCCTATCTGCGCACGGATCGACCGATCAAAGACGAGCAAGGTCGCATCGAAGTGATCGTTGATTTTGCTGACGACGCGCATCGGACCTACCCGGACAAACCGCTCGACGCGGCACGAGCGCGAGAGCAGTTCATGCCGATGCCACAAACGGTGTTGCTGGTCGAAGCCTTCGAGCGCACCTACGGCTTCAAACGCACCGGCATGACCAGCTGGGTCGGCAACAGCGTCACCGCCTTTCTTACCCCGGAGCAGATTGAACGCTTACGAGGCGACAAAGTCGTTAAACAACTTTCAGAAAACACCACCCATCAATTCAGCGCCTACCCCGCGCCAGCCTGGGGTAACACCAGCTCCGGCGACGAATGAAAATCGTGGGGCTAACAAACGATGTTCGGTCCGAGCGTGACGAAAACAGCGGGCAGCAGCCACCGTGTGGTGTACGTTATCGACAGCGGCATCGCTGACCACGCTGATCTCAACATGCACCCCACGTTTCCGCGAGTCAACGTGGCCTGCGGTTCGGGTGGCGATTGCGATACCGTAGGCAGCGCCAGTGATCGCGCGCAATATCCGTTGGTGGGCTGCTATGGTCACGCCACCCACGTCGCGGGCATCATCGGTGCCAGCGCGAACAGCGCAGGCACGGTGGGTGTGTATGCGGGCGTAAAAATGCGATCCGTCTCGGTCGTCGGAGCCACTGACGATTATCGATACGGCGCAGGTTCCCCGCTCGGCGTGGTACCACCCACGCTGCAAGATCCGGATCACAACACTATGGGATGGTGCGGAAACCTGAAGCCCAATACCGCCACCATCGGCTATGCGTTTGACTGGATTTACAACCGCATTCTCTTTGACGAAGCAGGTGTTGGCATCGTCAATATGTCAATCAACACGGGCGCCATGGGCTTCCACAAAGACATTTTTGGCGTGTACACAACGGAGGCAAATAACCCGCGAATCAACCGCCTAACTACGCCGGCGACCGTTCCGATAGGCTTTGGTTTCGACAGAAACTATCCCGGTGCGTTCTTCGCGCAGTCGGCGGGCAACCAATTCATTGATGCATGCAGAAACTGCGATGGCGGCGGTCAGGTGAGCAATGCCTGTCCGTGTGCTCAGGGATGCACGTACGGTCGATCACAGGCGTATCAAGTCAATCAAGCGCCAAACAGCACAAATCCAAATGACGGAATCATGGTGGTGGGGGCTCATCATCACACGGGTCTCGCAGTGATTGAAAACGCCGTACCTCCGCTTTCATTTTCTGACAGCCATCCGCCAGGGGTGGCCGGGGGCGGGGGCGGCTCAAACTTTGGCGCTTGCATTGATGTGTGGGCACCGGGGAACTCGATTGTCTCGGCGTGGGGCGAGCAACGCCCGCTGGTTAAAGATGAGTACAGACCGTGGGTTCAGTCAGGCCCCCACACAGTGGTGGGAACGCCCTATTCCGGAAATGTCAATCAGCCGAATAGCACCACGGGGTGGCTTTTTCTCTCGGGCACCTCAATGGCGGCACCGCATATCGCCGGGGCAGCTGCTTATGTGGCCGACGCTTACGGCTTGACGACACCCGCGCAAATTGAACAGAGAATACGTCTGCATTTGAACTCACATGGCAACAATGAAAGCACGAGCCTACCGGTTAATACCGTGCAGCTGCCTTGAGGCCGATGACTCATGGCAAATCAAACTTCCATAAAGTTGGACAGCTGTCCTTGCGCAACCGGTTGCTTTAGCTTCGCATCGGCGCTTCGGCTTTTAGCGTTGAGTGCTGCGCTCATGGGCGGTAACACGGCGTTCGGCGGGTCGCTAAGCAACTACTACTTCCTCTATGTACCATTTACTCGTCTAGGTGGCGTGGTCACCGCCAATCCGCCGCAGATGCGCACGGTCGGCGGAGCACCCGAACCTTATCCCTTTTTGATTTTCAGTAATGCGTTTCCGTACGACTCGCTTCGGTACTTCACCATGTCTATGTCGAACTCAGGCGTACTTTCGCTAGATTCACCGGCGGGTAGCTTTTGTTTAGCGAACGGAAGTAACGGCCTGAAAATCGACACGCTCACGTTGGACGCGGGTTCCGAGACGACCTTCACATACAAGTACGCTGACAATATTCAGATTGGGTACGGTTGCGGCGACAGTTTCGGGGGATCCAATCCAACCCGGTGGACGATGCAAGACCGATACACCTTCGGTGCCCCCATCCGCCGCCGCGCCATCGACGGCGGAGCATTTGATGCTTCGCCCATGACCCAGAACCGTGAGGGCGTGCCGTGGATGACCTATTACTGGGGTTACCGGTTGGGTATGGTGGAGAGTCGCAGTGATTGGGATGACAAAAACAGAGGGGCATCGCCGCAGTTTGCGTCTTGGCCCTCCTACCCAACACCACGCGAAAACTTCGCCCTCACCACCCTACCCCCACCGTTCGTTGAAGGTGAGGTCACCGAGTATATGAACGTCAAGGACTTTCCGAAACAGCCCGGTGGGCAGTACTTTTATGCGGCTCGTCAGTCGGATCGTGATGCGTTGGATGCAGCGCCGAATTGGGCGCGTACGCAGCGGAGTTTCAATGCGGGTGGCTATGTGAACGTGTGCCGGTTTTACGGCGGCGGTAAACCCGGTGGGCCGAACACGCATTTCTTCACCGCCGATGATGAAGAATGCGCACGGTTGCGACGGTTACCGTTTTTGGAATACGAAGGTACGCCGTTTGTTGCGGACTGGCCCATCCCTGCGGCAAGCCCCGCGCAAGCCGCCACCTGCCGCGCAGGCACCCGCCCGCTCTACCGCGCTTACAACAATGCCTACACCGCCACCGGTAAAAACGATTGGCAATCGAACCATCGCTTCGTGACGAATAAGGCCGACATCACCGCGATGGTGGCCATCGGCTGGGTCGATGAGGGCGTGGCGATGTGTGTGCCGACGGTGCCGTGAGCGGTATCGCAGCGCCTAGCTGCAACCTCTCAGGCCACACCTCCAGATGCCCCATCACTAAGGAAGCGCAGATTGAATTGATATCCGTTAGCCCCTGGGCATCAACGGGGCAGGCTCTGAGCAACGCGTCCTTCGACAGGCTCAGGATGAACGGAGGTCTGAAGCCTGCATGTAGCCGTCAAACCCTTCATTACGTACGGGGCGAACGGGATTAAATCTGCGTTTCCTTAAGGCTTCGCAACGCCCGCCGTCATCGATTCACCCAGCTTCATCTCGCATCCCGGCGCATCAAACAACGCGGCTTTTCCGCACGCTGAATTGAACATGCGATCTGCATCATGCGCGACGCCAGGCACCTCGACACGAGTGTGGCGCAGCGCCACGTTTTGCGTATTGGCTCGCTTGCTGACGTGGGCGAAATAATTTTTGCCGCGCTCAAGCCGATTGGCACCTTGCGCCTCGCCCATGCAGGTTTTATCCAGTGCGGCGTGGTGCGGATCAATGTCTGCGCCGCCGAGCAGGTAAATCACGCGGCGCGTCAGGTAGCGCTGCTCCAAAGCCTTCACCTCACCCTGCACGTAGGCCACCGGGTCGGTGAATCCATAACGCCAACGGTTCACGTCCGCGCAGCGGTCAGTGGCGTGGGGCCGCGTGGCATCAAAATACAAATACGATGAAGGGTTAGCGATCACGTAGCGCACCCGCATGGCCGTGCTCTTGGCTGAACTCGCGTCCATACCGTCGGCGTACGGCTGCAAACCGGCTTTAGCGAGCATTTGATCGGCGCGGCCAACCACAGCATAGCGATGAATCACCTGCGCGCCACCCGAGTGGCCGGCCACCACGATGCGCTCCAAATTCGGGAAGTGGCTGCGATCAGAGAGTTTGCCGATGATGGCGTCAATCACCTCAAACGAGCTGAGCGCGAACGGCGCTTTTGCGGCCTCGCCACCGAGCAAGGCGTCCACATTCCAGCGCGCCACGTTTGCGTCAAGGTTGTGTCTTGCGGCGTCGGAGGTGGACAAAAATTGTGGCGCGATGATGACGGTATCCTTTGCCGCCGCACTGCCCTGCGCCGAGCGCATCGCAAGGTCAAAATATTTGTCGGCATCGCGCAGCCGCCCATGCACCAAGATGACCGCGCGAGTAATTCCGGCGTTGGGTTTGTCAATATTGCAGTTGGTAAACGCTGGAATCAGGGCCTCGCCGAGCGCGGTTTTGACTTTGATACGCTCCGGCGCAATCACTTTAACCGGTCGCCGAAACGGCGCGCTTTCGTCGGCGGCAGGCGATGCGGGTGAACCGGCTCTGGTGGCTGTAGCCGCCGAAATAGCCCCGCTGGTAGCCAACAAGCAAATTGCCACTACCCACCCAAAAACGCGCGCAGCCGTATGCTCGGGGCCGATGCAGCCCGCAACCCATCTAAACATGTAAACCTCCAAACCGTGTAATTTATTTTGCAAAAAACGCTGCGATCTGTGTCGGCAGTCGTGTCGGTCGGCCGCTTGCCCGAGCGAGCGGGCACCAAACGGTTACCGCGGTTGCAAGCTGCTTTCCATCATCTACGCGAATTATCTCCGTGTGCCGCGAAAAACGCAGCCCGCGTGCCAATCCTGTCCATGTGCGCGCCAGCACGGCGTCCCCCAAAACCGCCTGCGCGACGTAATCAATCTCGTGCCGCAATGCCACCCAGACAAACCGGTCGCGGTGCTCAGCGGTGGTCAAAAATGACCAGTGAGCGGTAGCAACGTCCTGCACCCACGAAAGGTAGACAACGTTGTTGACATGACCGATCTCGTCGATGTCTTCCGGCTTGATACGAATGTCCAGATCGAACCAAGGAAGGGGTGACTCACTTGCCAGCATTCTGTCATTTTGCCGAGAGTCGTGAAAGGTTATAGCTTTTTTGTGAAAGGCTTATTTTAATTGGGCTAGCCGCGTTTTTTGCATAAACTCGATAAATGCAAAAATATAGTTGCATCCCATGATTAATAAGGCTTAGCGTAAAAAGTTGTTTGCATTCAAATGTCGTTACCATCATCAACCGAGATTTTTCATTAGAGAAAATTCACGCACTTCGTCGTTCCTGCGAAGCATGTCCTGAGCCTGCCGAAGGGGCAGGAACCCAGTGACTTTGGGTGTTTCGGGGCAATTTGGGGGTGCTCGAAAGACGCTAGTGTCTCGGATCAATCGCTAGGCAAATCTGAGCATCGTGAAACCATGACAGCCCGCTGAAAAGCCGCTGCGTTAGCATCGGATTCATGACTAATTCTTCTGCGCCAGTGGTGGAAACGCCTGTGCCGCCGATGCCCCCCGCACCTCCCGCACCCTTGGCACCGTTCGTGCCGTCCCGCCGCGCCCTGTTTCTAGCCTTCCTGCAAATCGGCGTGAGCGCCTTTGGCGGCGCGCTGCCGTGGGGACGCCGTGTGCTGGTGCAGGATCGTCAATGGATTTCCGAAAATGACTTCACCGAGATCGTCACCGTATGCCAGGCCGTGCCCGGGCCGAATATGGTGAATCTGGCCGTGTTCATCGGCACCCGCTATCACGGCATTGTTGGCGCGTTGATTGCATTTGCGGGCATTGTCGTGGTGCCGCTAATTATTCTGCTGCTGGTCAACGCGCTCTATCACGCATTCGCGCATCTGCCGCAGGTGAAATCCGGCATGACTGGCATGGCCGCAGCGGCCACGGCCTACCTGCTCTACATGTCGCTCAAAATGGGCGGGCCGTTCTGGAAACGACCGCTTGGTGTTGTGCTTTGCGCCGCCTCTGCCTCGCTCGCGTTTTTTGCGCATTGGCACATGGCATTGGTGCTCTTGGTGTGCGGCGCGGTGGGCGTGGTGCTGTCGAAACGAGGCCGATTGTGAAAGGCAGTGATCAACTCCTTGACATGGCGCTGCTGTATGTGTCGCTGTCGTTTTTGTGCATCGGCGGCACCATTCCGTTGATCCCGGACATGCACCGATTTTTCGTAGAAACGCGCGGCTTGATGACGACCACCGAATTCGCCGGTTACATCGCGCTGGCGCAGGTGGCACCGGGGCCCAACATCCTCTACATCGCCCTTTTCGGCTATCACGTGGCGGGCATTGCCGGTGCATTGACGGCACTTGGCGCAATCAGTTTTGTGCCGTTTGTGTTGATGGTCATCGTCACCAAAATGTTCACGCGATTGCAGGCCAATCCGTGGCGCGAAGTGGTGCTACGTGGTCTGGCCCCCGTCACGGTAGGGCTGATGTTTGCAGGCTGCATGCTGCTCTTCGGCGGTATGCCGGATTGGCGAACGTGGGTACTTGCAGGGCTCGCCTTTGCCGTGTTTATGTTCACTAAACTGCATCCCCTTTGGATGATCGGCGCTGGGGCGATTACCGGGGTGGCGTTGCAGCTTTAGGAATCCGCCGCATAGGCTGGGTCTTGCCCCAGCAGGTGCAATGCATTCGCGAACGCGAGCGCCGAGAGCGCTGGGTTTCAACCCAGCCTACGGTTACTGTAGGGCACCTCCCTGTGAGGGCGATTCCATCGCGATGTGCTTTGCGTAGCCCTCATCGCGGTGGAACCGCTCCCACAAAAGCACCAGAGCAAAACGTAGCCTCGATGCGGCTACAGCGGAATCGAGGCATTCCTTCCGTGGCGTGACCGCCCCCCCGCGATTCCGCTGTAGCTTCATCGCGGCTACGTGGCGGCGCTAGTCACGTAGGCTGGGTCAAGACCTAGCTGGTGCCACGCAAACGCCCGGCGCTGGGTTTCAACCCGGCCCACGAGCTACGGGTTCGTGTCATCGCGCGACCACCCGTTAACACTTTTTTTGCCGCTTGGGCTGCGGTGAACGTGGGGTGCGGCAGTGATTTATTCAGCGTGACACTAATACCCCAACGCCGCCGCCGTGACCAGCCCCGCCTCCAAGGTGAACTTGCCAGCGGCGATTCCCGCCATCATTGACTCGCGCGGCACTTTGGCAAATTGCGCCACTTCACCGTCTTGATTGGTCGGCACGCAGTCGGCGGGAACGGTGGCGCGATACCAGTCGATGCGCTCTGAAATGTAGCTGCCGATGCCATCGCTGGTGGGCCTGTGCACTTGCACAATGCCGCCAAAAGTTAGGCCAAATAAATCGTGCAGGCGCAGGCCTGCCTCTTCCCACGTTTCGCGCTCCAGTGCACTCTCTGGCGTGTCAATGGCGGTCACCATACCACCCATCAAGGTGTCCCACTTTCCGGGGTCGTTGGCCTTGTTCAACGCCCGTTGTTGCACCCAAAATTGCCCGTCGGAGGTCTCGCCGACCAAGTGCACGGCTCGGGTACGAAAGCCCAGCGGATACACCGCTGCGCGCTCCACGGTGCCAAGCACGTGCTCGCCGCTGTCAATCACTGGCAGTTGCTCGTTGCGCCACTGATCCGCAATCTTTAAGTCGCGCATGGTGAGCGCGATGCGCGCGAGGCTCTCAGTGAGGTTGCCGTCGATGTGCCAGCCTGAAGCGTCGTTGCGCAATACCGTCAAACGTTGGTAACTGAACGCGCGCTCGATCTGCTGCAACACCTTGTGCTCCGCATTGCCAATCTCGATACCGCCCCAGCGTAGCGAAACGCGCTCGCGCAATGGTGGTTGATCGGCAGCGGCTCGAAGGCGCAGCACCCAGTCCGGTGGTGTTTGCAGCATGATGTTTGTTGCCTACTTGCGTGAAGGCCAGTGATCATAAAGCTTGACCGGCACAGCCTCGCCCCACAGCTCGATGTGCGCTGGAGTGCCCTCATGCGGTGTGTTGGCTCCTGCGCCGCGCACATAGCCGAGGCCGACGCAGGCTCCTGCAATCGGACTCCAGCCAATCGAAGAGATTTCGCCGACGGTTTCGCCGTTGAGCACGATGGCTTCGCCGCCCCAGGCGTACGCCTCTGCCGAATCCAGTACGAGGGTGACGAGCTTCTTGCGCAGCGGTTGGTTTTGCGATTTCAGTAGTGCTGATTTGCCAATAAAGTCTGACGTCTTGTCGAGCTTCACAGCAAAACTCAAACCCGCTTCCCACGGCGTTTCGTCGGGCCCGAGTTCTGCGCCCCAAGCGCGACGACCTTGTTCAATTCGCAACGCATCCAACGCAAAATAGCCCGCGTCGCGCAGCCCCAGATCAGCGCCCGCTGCGTGCAGCGCAAGGTAGACGTGGCGCGTCATTTCAACCGGCACGTACAGCTCAAAGCCCAGCCCACCGACGTAGCTCATGCGGGCAGCGCGCACCCGCGCAAAGCCCACGTCAATTTCTTTTGTCCACGAAAATTTGAGCGCGTCAGGCGAGAGTTCATCGGGACTCACGCGCGCCAGCAGCGCCCGAGCGTTTGGCCCCATCACCGAGAGCACGCTGTGCAGCCCCGTCACATCAGTGAGCATGGCATGCTCGTCGGCGAGGATATTGCGGTTGATCCAATCGGCATCGCGCACCGTTTGCGCGGAGCCTGTGATGATGAGAAATTTTTCTTCTGCGCAGCGAATGATGGTCAAGTCGCTTTCAAATCCACCGCGTGCGTTGAGCATGGCGGTGTAGACCATTTTGTTGACCGGAATATCGATCTCGTTGGCACACAATCGTTGCAACACGTTGAGCGCATCGCGCCCCTGCAACAAGAGCTTGGAGAACGAGCTTTGGTCATAGATCGCAACGGCTTCGCGCGTGGCACGCTGCTCTTCAATCATCCACTGCAACCAGCCAGGTTTGCCAAGACCAAACTCGGGTCTGGCAGCGCCTGGAGGTTTGAAATAGTTAGCCCGTTCCCAGCCGTTTTTGCTGCCGAACTCGGCATTCTTTGCAGCCAACAAATCGTAGAGTGGCGATGTGCGCAAAGGCCGCGCGGTTTCAAGCTCCTGTCGCGGCCAGCGCATTGCGTAATGCAACCCCAGCGTCTCGGCGGTGCGGTCAAACAGCGCTTGACGATTGCCTGTAAAGCTACCAAAGCGACGAATATCAACGTCCCACAAATCAGTGCTCGCCTCGCCACCGACAATCCATTCTGCAATCAATCGGCCTGCACCGCCCGAGTTGGCAATGCCCGCCGAATTGAAGCCCGCACAGACGAAATAATTGCGCAGCTCCGGCGCTTCGCCAAGGATGAAATTGCCATCGGGCGTGAAGCTCTCCGGCCCGTTGAGCAGCATTTTTATTTCAGCGGTTTCAAGGCAGGGGGTACGATGAATGGCGTTGGTCATCAAGGGCTCAAATTGGTCCCAATCTTCGCCGAGCAATTCAAATTGAAACGTCGCTGGAATCGGGTCCACCTTCCACGGCTTGGCCTTAGGCTCGAAGCCGCCCATCAGCAGGCCACCCACTTCCTCTTTGTAATAAATGAAACCATCCGGGTCGCGCATCACCGGCAGCATCGGATGTACACCGTCAATCTTGCCGGTGACCACGTAGAAATGCTCCGCCGAATAAAGCGGCACATTCACGCCCGCCAGCCGCCCAAACTGCCGCGCCCATTGGCCCGCGCAGTTCACCACCACCTCGCAACGCACATCGCCCAGCGCGGTTTGCACACCAACAGCACGACCGCGCTCGCGGACAACGCCAGTCACTTCAATGTCTTCAACGATGCGCACGCCGCCATTCCTCGCGCCCTTCGCCAACGACATCGCCAGATCAGCGGGATTGGCCTTACCGTCCCCCGGAATCCAGATCGCCCCGTGCAGGTCATCGGTGCGCATCACCGGGTAGAGTTCGCCCGCGTGCTGCGGCGAAATTTCCTCAACATCAACTCCGAAACTTTTCGCCAACGCCACCTGCTTGCGCAGCACTTTCATGCGCTCCGGCGTGCTGGCAACGTTGACGCTGCCGCACTGCTTCCAGCCGGTAGCAAGGCCTGTCTCCGCTTCAAGCGTTGCGTAAAGTTCGATGCCGTATTTACTCATCCGTGTCATGTTGCGATTGGGCCGCATCTGGCCGATAAGCCCCGCCGCATGCCACGTTGTGCCGCAGGTGAGCTTGCCCTGCTCCAGCAACAGCACGTCGCGCTTGCCAAGTTTGGCAAGGTGATACGCCGTAGAGCAGCCCGCGATGCCGCCGCCGACAATGATGATTTCTGCGTGTGATGGAAGATTCATTTCGGTAACCTCAGTCGACAGGGTCGACGCACTATTGACCCCACAGCCCGACGTGTAGCAGCGGCTGTGCCGCGACCGGCGTTCACGTTGCGCCGGGTCGCGGCGAAGCCGCTCCTACAGCCCGAACTGCGCTCAACGATCATTGGGTTGCGCCGAGATCAATGGTCAACCCAATCGCAACGCCATCACACCACCCACGATGATGCAGGTGCCCAACGCGCGCCGTGGCGTGAAATGCTCTTTCAAAAACCAGCTGCCGAGCAGCGCCGCGAACAGGACTGAGGTTTCGCGTAGCGCTGCAACCGATGCGACCGGTGCACGCGTCATCGCCCACAGCGCAATGCCATACGAGCCGAGCGATGCGAGCGCGCCGCCCGCCGCCACCGGCCAGCGGGCTCGAACATACGGCCATGCCGCCCGCCCGCGACGCGCAATCACCATCAGCGCAAACGGCCAACCATCAAGCACGAACAGCGCAACCACATACTGCATCGCGCTACCACCTTCTGCCACGGCAACTCTCGCACCAAGCGCATCCACCACGGTGTACACCGCAATCACAACCGCGTTGGCAAGTGCGAACAAAGTCGCGCGACGGTTGTCGAGCGCGCGTCGGCTCAACCCCAACACCAGCACGCCGCTGCAAATGCCGATCACGCCGACCCATGCGAGCGTTGACAAATGCTCGCCCACAGTGGTGAACGCCGACAGCGCTACCAGCATGGGTGCCACGCCACGCATCAGCGGATAAGTGAGACCCATGTCGCCATATTTGTACGCGCCGGTGAGCGCCACGTAGTACGCAATGTGGATGACCACCGATGCAAAGATGTAGGGCCACGCAGCCACCGGCGGCAGCCCGACGATGAACACCAACGGCAGCGCGATGAACGAGCCGAGCAGGTGAATGAGTGCGGTGTCTAGGGCTTTGTCGGTGCTCGATTTCACCAGCACATTCCAGCTGGCGTGCAGCAGCGCGCCGAAAAGCACGATGGCAACAATGGGCCAAGTGAGAGTCAGCATGAGCAAAGCGTTTTTGTGGGAGCGATTCCATCGCGATAGGCGCACCGTGTACCGAGTTTCGCGATGGAATCGCTCCCACAAATATGCCGATGCCGGAGCTGATTCACGAACTCAACGCCGTTGCATTTCGCCGCAACAGGTATGTCCCACGACCCGACGACCTCAGACCCACGGCAGCGAATACGTTTTGACATTGGTGAAACTTTTGATCGCCTCCTGCACGCCTTCCTTGTAGCCCAAGCCCGAGTCCTTAATGCCACCGAACGGCGTGAGCTCTAAGCGATAGCCGGGCACTTCGCGCACGTTCACGGTGCCGACGTCTAGGTCGCTCACGAAGCGCGTGATGTAGTCGAGGCGGTTGGTGCAGACCGCACTCGACAGTCCGTAAGCTGTGCCGTTAGAAATACGGATCGCCTCATCAATATTTTTGAAGCGAATGATGGGCGACACGGGGCCGAAGGTTTCTTGCATCGCCACCGTCATTTCGGGCCGTACTTGGTCGAGCACAGTGGGCGAATACAGCGCACCGCGACGCACATTGCCCACTAGAAGTTTGGCGCCTTGCGAGATCGCCTCGTTGACCCGCGCCTCGAACAATTGCGCCGCAGACTCATCGATCACCGTGCCCATGTCGAGCTTGGGGTCAGCCGGATCGCCGTACGACCAGGCACGGGTTTTTTCCACGACCTGTTCAACGAATTCGTTGGCAACAGACTCGTGTACCAACATGCGCTTGATTGCGGTGCAGCGTTGGCCGGAATTTTTGTACGAGCCCTGCACGGCAAGCGTGGATGCCTCGTCAATATCAGCATCGTCCATCACGATGATCGGGTCGTTGCCGCCCAGCTCCAGCACCATGCGCCGATAGCCCGCCTTGCTTGCGATGTATTTGCCAATCGACACGCCGCCGGTGAAGGTAATCAGATCAACGTGAACGTTGGTGAGCAACTCGTCGGCGATTTCTCGTGGATCGCCGGTGATAACGCTGAGCATTTCCGGCGGCAAACCCGCTTCGTACAAAAAGTCCGCGAGCAGGATCGCTGAGAACGGCACCTTCTCCGAAGGCTTCAACACCATGCGGTTGTTGGTCGCCACGCTGGGCACCACTTTGTGCGCGACTTGATTCATCGGGTGATTAAACGGCGTGATGGCGGTGATGACCCCAAGCAGTGGCGAGCGCTGCGTAAACACGCGGCGCTTTTTGCCATGATGGGTCAAATCGCAACTGAAAATCTGGCCGTCATCCTTGAGCACTTCATTGGCGCCGAAGAGAAACACATCGCTCACCCGACCAGCCTCGTACACCGCATCTTTCATGCATAGACCGGCCTCAGCGGAGATCAGTTTGGCGACTTCGTCTTGGCGGCGCTTAGCAATAGCAGCGGCACGATTGAGAATGGCGGCGCGCTCAAATCGCGTGAGCGTCGACCGGTAGGCGTGCATCGTGGCCAAGGTATGGCGCACCTCCTGCAACGTTGCTTTCGGCACCGTGCCAATTTGCTTCTCGGTGTACGGGTTATGCACCGCAATCGCGCAGTCACCGACGCGATCTGCGCCCACCTTGTGGCCCATGAGTCGCATGGCATTGAGATGGTTATCTAGGATGAATTGTTCGATCATGATGAGCAGAGCGCGGGTTAATTGCGTGACGACGGTTACCTAGACCGCTGCAGGCGCGAGCTTGGTCGCGCGGTCAAGCCATGCAGCGACACCAAGTCGTCGCCTACCAAGACCGTGCATCCCTCACTGCGCATAGTTCAACGCCAAATCAAACGCATCAAAATTACGGAACCGACGGTTCATGTCGATCTGCGGCAATTTGCGATTGACGATCAGCGGCACGCGCTGCTCACTCACGCCGCCGTGTGAGCGCAGGGGTGCATCAAGGCCGGATAAATCGTGCTTGGTTGCTGACGTGCCAAGCACCGTGAAGCGCTCGGACACCACCACCAAATCGCCGATGCGATCCGCTGGCAACTCAAATTTTTGCGCAGCCTCGGCACGCGTCATCGCCGACTCCACCCCGCGAATGGCTGCGATTTTTTTCAGCACGTCGAGCAGATCGACAGTGGGCGGCAAATACACCGTGGCAAATGACCCTAGCGCCCCGTGATGCACAACGTACGGGTCGGTAATGGGCAGGATCACGCGCGCCACCGCTGCGCCCAACCACGCGTCAAACCAGTCTTGCAGATAGATCACGTCCGGCGTGCCGTCCATCGCAACTTTCGCATTCATGCCATGGTCGGCGGTGAGCGCGATTACGCAGCCCATCGCTTCGAGCTTTGCCATGTAACCATCCATCATGGCGTAAAACGAGTTCGCACCTTCCGTTCCAGGCGCGTGTTTGTGTTGCACATAATCGGTGGTGGATAGATACATCACATCGGGCCGCACGCTCTGCATCAATTGCACGCCCGCTGCAAACACAAACTCCGACAGCGCCGCGCTGTACACGCTCGGCACCGGCATGCCAACGCGCGCCAAAACGTCATCAATGCCGTTGTCGGTCATCGTCACTGCATCTGATTTTTCGGACGAAAAGCAAATGCCTTTCATCTTGTGCCCGAGCAATTTGCGCAGTTTGTCTTTGGCGGTGATCACGGCCAGCGATTTGCCCGCGTCGGAAAGGGCGGCCAGAATCGTCGGTGCGCGAAGCCACTTCGGGTCGTTCATCATCACCTCGGTGCCGCTCGCCGTGTCGAACAAATAGTTGCCGCAAATGCCATGCACCGACGGCGGCGCGCCGGTGACGATGGACAAATTGTTGGGGTTGGTGAAGGTCGGCACCACGCATTCTGCGATGAGCCCAGTGCCGTCGGCCAAGGTGCGTTTGAGCCACGGCATGTGCCCGGTGGCGACGGCCTGCGCTAGGTAATCCGGTTCGCAGCCGTCAACGCACACCACCACCGTCGGCGACGTTGGCAGACGATACACGCGGCCGTTGACTTCGATATTGGGTATAGCGGTCACAAGCTTTTCTTTCTCATAAAAACGCTCCGATTATTGGCCGCGTCGAGCACACGTGATTGACGTTCATTTTGCAAACTTATAGGAGAGTTCTACTAACAACTTTTCGCCAAAATTATTGATTTACATGGACTAGCGGCAACATTCAGCTCTTTATCGACTTTTGCATTAAATAAGCACTTAGCCCAATTACAACGGCGCTTCCACGAAAAAGCTGTTAGCGCCAAGCAGCTCGTACGAGAAACAGCGCGACCTGTTTGAACCGCCATCCAACCAATGCGATAGCGTAGCGCTTTGGCGCAACGCGCACCGTGCGCATTCACTAATTTGAAAACTTATGACAGTCGGATCGATTGCGTTGCAGTGTCGATCTAGTGTAGTGTTGCCGAATTGATTCGCTACTATGTGACACTCACATTGCGGTGATGCCACGTCGGTGTCATCAATCCAATTCACGCTTGCAAGTTTTCTCCAAGGAGTTTTTCATGCGCTTGTCGTCATTGTTGTTCCGCTGCTCGGCGCTTGCCGCCGTTGCTTTTGTGTCATCGGTGGCCGCTGCGCAGAAGACGCAGCTGTTGGTCTACACCGCCCTTGAAACCGACCAGCTCAAAGCCTATCAAGAGGGGTTTAACAAAACCAACCCCGATATTGAAATTAAGTGGGTGCGCGATTCCACCGGCGTGGTGACGGCCAAACTGCTCGCGGAAAAGGGCAATCCGCAGGCCGATGTGGTGATGGGTGTTGCGGCCTCAAGCCTCGCGCTGCTCGACAAACAAGGCATGCTGGAAGCCTATGCGCCGGCGGGGCTCGCCGCAATTCAAGCGCAATATCGCGACCGAAAAAGTCCGCCCGCATGGTTCGGCATGGACGTGTGGGGTGCAACGGTGTGCTTCAACACCGTAGAGGCTGCGAAGAAAAATATCCCCAAACCTGAAACATGGAAAGACCTGACCAAGCCCGCGTACAAGGGCCAAATTGTGATGCCGAATCCTGCATCCAGCGGCACCGGTTTTTTTGACGTAACGGCGTGGCTCGCGCTGTTCGGCGATGACGCAGGCAAGGGCGGTGGCTGGCAATTCATGGACGGTCTGCACGAGAACATTGCGCAGTACACACACTCCGGTTCCAAGCCCTGCAACATGGCCGGTTCGGGTGAATTCGTAGTGGGTATCTCGTTTGAATATCGCGCCAACAGCAACAAGGCAAAGGGCGCGCCGATTGATTTGGTATTTCCGAAAGAAGGCCTCGGCTGGGACCTTGAAGCGTTTGCCATTCACAAAGGAACCAAGAAGCTTGATGCGGCCAAGAAGTTGGCTGACTGGGCCTCCAGCAAAGAGGCGATGGCGCTCTATGGCAAAAACTTTGCCATCACTGCGGTGGCTGGCATGGCCGCTGCGCTGCCCAACATTCCCGCAGATTACGAAGCACGCCTAGTGAAAATGGATTTCAACTGGGCCGCGGACAATCGCGAACGCATCCTTGCCGAATGGACGAAACGCTACGACTCCAAGTCTGAGAAGCGCTAGGTTTCTCGTCGCACCTTTGATGGTTAGCAGCCTGTCGAAGCGCTGGAGTGACGAAAAAAAAGAGATGACCGATCAGCCCTATCTACAGTTGCGCGATGTTGGTAAGGAATTCGGTGCGTTTACCGCACTTTCGAATATCAATCTTGACATTGTGAAGGGCGAGTTTGTCTGCTTTCTCGGCCCGTCCGGCTGTGGCAAAACGACGCTTCTGCGCATCATCGCGGGGCTGGAAACTCCAACGTCCGGATCGATTTTCCAGGCCAGAAACGACATCACGCGGCGACCGCCTGCTGATCGCGATTACGGCATTGTTTTCCAAAGCTATGCGCTGTTCCCGAATCTAAGTGTTGCTGACAATGTTGCCTACGGCTTGGTCAATCGTCGTGTTGAGCGAGGCGTCGTTAAGCAGCGTGTCACCGAACTGTTGAAACTGGTGGGCCTGCCCGGCAGTGATGCCAAGTATCCAAGCCAGTTGTCCGGCGGTCAGCAGCAGCGTATCGCCCTCGCGCGCGCGCTTGCAACGTCTCCCGGATTGCTGTTGCTCGATGAGCCGCTGTCCGCACTAGATGCGCTGGAGCGCGTGCGGTTGCGACAGGAGATTCGGGCGCTGCAACAGAAACTCGGCGTCACCACCGTCATGGTGACGCACGATCAGGAAGAAGCGCTGTCGCTGGCTGATCGCATCGTGGTGATGAATCACGGCGTGATCGAGCAGGTAGGCAGCGCGATGGATATCTACCGCGAACCCGCTTCGCCATTCGTTGCTGATTTTGTGGGCAAGGTGAATGTTCTCTCTGGGGCGCTGACTGGGCAACAGCTCTCGGTCGGCACGTTTTCTCTCACGCTGCCACACGTCCACAAACGAGACGCATCAGCAACGTTGGTGAAGGTTTATCTTCGCCCAGAAGATGTTTTGGCAAGGCCGGTGGGCGGTGGGGCGACGAGCTTTGGTGCTGACGATCCGCACGTATTTGACGCGGTGATAGAAAAGATAGAGTTTCTCGGTTCGTTCTGTCACGTTCACGTCAATGCGCCTGCGTTCGCACCAGACAAGCTCACGGTATATCTGTCCCTGAATTTCCTGACTGAACAATCGCTCGCTGTCGATTCGCCGTTGCGCCTCAAATTGCTGCCTGACCGGCTGCGGATTTTTTAGTGGCGTCTGGCGTACTCGGTGCAACCGCGCCAATCTTCGTGCGACAGACGACGCACTGGACTGATCGGCTTGCGCACTTGAGCCTCGCGCTTGTTGCGCTGGTGCTGATCGTATTTCTGGCGTTTCCACTGGGCGCAATCCTCCTGCAATCGCTCGAAGGCAAGCAGGGCGAATTCGCGGGCCTCGCCAATTTCATCGCTTATGCGCGGACGCCTGCGCTGCTTACGAGCCTGTGGAATAGCGTCTGGGTGTCAATGGTTGTCACTGTAATCACACTGCCGCTGGCATTTGTGTTCGCCTACGCCATCACGCGCTCCTGCATGCCGTTCAAGTCGTTATTTCGCGGCATCAGCCTGATTCCACTGCTCGCGCCATCGCTGTTGTCTGCGATCTCCCTGATCTACTGGTTTGGCAATCAAGGGGTATTAAAGACCGCTATGCAAAGTGTTGGCATAGCGCAAATTTACGGTGCACCGGGCATCATAGTAGCCGAATGTTTTTCGGTGTTCCCGCATGCATTGATGATCTTGATCACTGCGTTGAGTCTCGCCGATGCGCGCTTGTATGAGGCTGCCAGCGCGATGGGCACAAAGGCCTCGCGCAAGTTTTTCACCATTACGTTGCCCGGTGCCAAATACGGCCTACTCTCGGCCGGGCTCGTGACCTTCACGTTGGTCATGACCGACTTCGGGATTCCCAAGGTGATCGGCGGCAACTTCAATGTGCTCGCAACCGACGTGTTCAAGCTGGTGATCGGTCAACAGGATTTTGCCAAGGGTTCGGTGGTGGCGCTCTTGTTGTTGTTGCCCGCCGTGCTCACGTTTGCCGTTGATCATTACGTCAGCAAAAAGCAAACCGCCATGCTCACGGCACGCGCAGTGCCTTATCGTCCTGCTCAGTCGCGCGGCTACGACATGGCGATGACGGCGTTTTGCACCTTGATTTCCGTGTTGATGTTGGCAATGCTCGGCATGGCGATCTTCGCGTCGTTTGCGAGTTTCTGGCCGTACAACCTGACCCCCAGCCTGCGTCATTACATGCTCGGCATCGTCGACGGCGAAGTGGGTGAAGGCTTCGCTAACAGCCTCAAGATGGCTGCGGGCACGGCGTTCTTTGGTACGGCGCTAGTGTTCTTCTCGGCTTATCTCCTCGAAAAAACCAAAGGTGCAGCCTGGCTGCACGCGCCAGTTCGCATGCTCGCAATGCTGCCGATGGCGGTACCGGGATTAGTGCTTGGGCTTGGCTACATTTTTTTCTTCAACGCCACGTCGAACCCGTTGAACGGGCTGTATCACACCACGGCACTGCTCACGCTGTGCACCATCATCCACTTCTACACAACCGGCCATTTGACGGCGGTAACCGCGCTCAAGGCGCTGGACGGTGAGTTTGAAGCGGTGAGCTCATCGCTGAAAGTGCCTTGGTACAAAACCTTCTGGCGCGTGACGCTGCCAATCTGTACTCCCGCGCTGGTTGATATCGCCCGCTACTTTTTCATCAATGCAATGACCACGATTTCGGCTGTCGTTTTCCTCTATTCGCCAGCGACCAAGGTTGCCTCGATCGCCATTCTCAATCTCGATGAAGCCGGAGAAATTGGCGCAGCGGCTGCAATGGCGGTAATGATCGCTGGTATCTCGGCCGTCGCGACCGGCGCGTTCATGCTGCTGGCACGGCTGGTGGATCGTCGCACGCAGGCCTGGCGCGGCACACGATAGAACCAACAAAAATGTCGCACGATGCAATTCTTCTCACACCCGGCCCGCTGACCACCAGCTTGCGCACTAAGCTTGCGATGTTGCGCGACTGGGGCTCATGGGATATTGAATTCAATGAAGTCACTGCCCGCGTGCGTCGCAGCCTGCTCAAGATCGTTCATGGTGAAGATAGTCACGCCGTGGTTCCGTTGCAGGGCAGCGGCACCTTCAGCGTAGAGGCCGCTGTCGCGACCCTCGTACCCACCACCGGACACATTTTAGTGCTCGACAACGGTGCGTATTGCAAGCGCGCTGCGAAGCTTGCGACGTTGATGGGACGTCGCTGCACCTTGATGCCATTCGCCGACGATGAAGCCGTATCGCCGACTGCCCTGCGCGAAAAGCTTGCTGCCGACAGCAGCATCACTCACGTCGTTCTGATTCATTGCGAGACCGGTGCGGGTGTTTTGAATCCAATGCAGCAAGTCGCCGACATTTGCGTCGAATTCGACAAGGGTCTTCTTGTGGATGCCATGAGCTCTTTCGCTGCACTCGAAATCGATGCGCGAAAAACGCGTTTCGACGCGCTAATCGCAGCCAGCGGAAAGTGCCTGGAAGGCGTTCCCGGCATGGGATTCGTGTTTATTCGCAAGGAGATTCTGGACCAATGTGCCGGGCAAAGCCAATCGCTCGCGATGGATCTGTACGACCAGCACGCTTACATGGAAAAGACCGGCCAATGGCGCTTCACACCGCCCACGCACGTGGTGGTTGCGCTCGCCGAAGCCATCAGACAGTTTGAGGAAGAAGGCGGTCAACCGGCGCGGCTGGCTCGCTACACACGCAACTACCAGACGCTGATTCAAGGTATGGCGGCGCTGGGCTTCAAGCCGTTTCTCGATCCCGCGATTCAGGCTCCAATCATCGTCACCTTTCACGCACCGGCACACCCGAATTACGATTTCAAACGCTTTTACGATGCGGCGAAATCACGCGGTTTCATTCTTTATCCGGGTAAGTTGACGCGAGTAGAAACCTTCCGCGTGGGATGTATCGGTGCCATCGGCCCGCTCGAAATGGAGCAAGCGGTGCATGCGGTGGCGTTGGCGCTCAAGGACTTGGGCATATCTTCTGGACATTCGTCCTGATGCGGCTCCTTGGCTGCACGGGTCTACGCCCTCTCCCCGGGGGAGAGGGCGGGGGTGAGGGTGGCGTTTTTCGCAACCAAAGCCGCGTTGCCGAATCCCTCTCCCCAACCCTGTCCCCCAAGGAGAGGGAGCCGAACCGGCGCGACACCTAAGGAAATCGACATGGCAACCCACAAAGAACACCCCAACGTCGCGGCCATCCGCAAATCCGGCGAGAACAAAGTCAAGGTTGCGGTAAGCGACATCGACGGCATTTTGCGCGGCAAGTATTTGCACAAAGACAAATTTCTCGGCGCGGTGGAAAGCGGCTTTGGCTTTTGCGACGTGGTGTTCGGTTGGGATTCGCAAGACCTCTGCTACGACAACACCACGGTCACCGGCTGGCAACATGGCTTTCCCGATGCACTGGCGCAGATTGATCTGGGCACCCATCGCAAGGTGCCGTGGGACAACAACGTTTCGTTCTTCTTGGGCGAGTTCATCAACGCCGATGGCTCGCCCTATGCGGTGTGCCCTCGGCAAACGCTCAAGCGAGTGTTGAAGCGCGCCGAGAAGATGGGGCTCATACCGATGACGGGCATGGAGTTCGAGTGGTTCAACTTCAAGGAAACGCCCGAGAGCTGGGCTGAAAAACAAGGCGTCAACCCGACGAAATTGACACCCGGCATGTTCGGCTATTCACTGCTGCGCATGGCTGACAACCGCGAATTTTTCAACGCACTCATGGATGACATGCTGGCCTTCGGTGTGCCGATCGAAGGCTTGCACACGGAAACAGGACCCGGCGTGTATGAAGTAGCTATCGCCTTCAGCACCGCGCTCGAACAAGCCGATCGCGCGATTCTGTTCAAGACTGGCGCGCGCGAAATCGGCAAGCGTTACGGCATCATGCCGAGCTTCATGGCGAAATGGAGCGAGCAGTACCCCGGCTGTAGCGGGCACATTCATCAAAGCTTGTCGGACGGCAAAAAGAACTTGTTCTTTGATGCCAAGAGCCCGCGCTCCATGAGCAAGTTATTCGAGAGCTATCTCGCAGGACAAGTCGCCTGCCTCATGGAATTCGCGCCGATGTTTTGGCCGACCATCAACAGCTACAAGCGGCTGGTTGATGGCTTCTGGGCTCCGGTCAAACCCACGTGGGGACTCGACAACCGCACGGCCAGCTTCCGCGTGATCGCAGGTTCGCCCAAAGCGACACGCCTTGAGACGCGTTGCCCCGGTGCCGATGTGAACCCCTATCTGGCAATGGCTGCGGTGATTGCGGCGGGTCTAGATGGTGTCGAAAAAGGTTTGAAACTCACGGCACCTCCGATCACCGGCACCAATCAGGGCGCAGAAAATATCCCGCGCGCGCCACGCAGCCTGATCGAGACCACACAGAACTTTCGCAAGTCCGCCATTGCGCGTGACTGGCTCGGTGACACCTTCGTCGATCACTTTGCCGCGACCCGAGAATGGGAATGGCGACAGTGGCAGGACGGCGTGACCGATTGGGAGTTGAAACGGTATTTTGAAATTATTTAGCAACGAACTGTAGGAGCGGCCTTGGCCGCGATCAGCGTTCGCAAACGGGGTATCGCGGCCAAGGCCGCTCCTACAAGTACGTATCCTCGCCACCGGTTTTGTTAATTTTGAAGACTTTTTGAGTTATGAGCATCACGTCATTTTCATTCCCCACCGCCATTAAGTTCGGTATCGGCGCGCGCAAGCTAGTCGCAGCGCATCTGCTTGAACAGGGCTGCAAGCGCCCGCTGATCGTCACCGACAAGGCGCTAGGGGCGTTGCCAGTGCTCGCCGATTTCAAATCATTGCTGAACGGCCTTGACGTTGCCGTTTACTCTGGCGTGTTTGGCAATCCGACCTGCTCGCAGGTGATGGACGGTGCGGCTGCGTTCAAGGCGCACAACGCGGACGGTGTGATCGGTTTTGGCGGAGGCGCGGCACTGGACGTGGCAAAAATTGTCGGTGTTGCCGCAACGCACGAAGGCAACATTCTTGAATATGTGTGGGATCATCCACAGGTGCGCGTCATCACGAACGCATTGCCCTATTTCATTGCGCTGCCGACTACGTCTGGCACTGGCTCTGAGGTGGGTCGCTCATCGGTGGTGAGCGAAGACGACACGCATCTGAAGCGTGTCGTGTTCAGCCCAAAAATTCTCGCGAAGTGTGTGTTCGCCGATCCAGAATTAACAGTTGGTTTGCCCGCAGCCGTGACCGCAGCCACGGGCATGGATGCGCTGACGCACAACATCGAGAGCTACCTGTCACCTGCCTACCACCCGCTATGCGATGGCATCGCGCTTGAAGGTGCGCGGCTCGCTGCGGCGGCTCTGCTCACTGCCGTGACGGAACCCGGCAACCTGCAAGCGCGCAGCGACATGATGATGGCGTCGATGATGGGCGCGATTGCGTTCCAGAAAGATTTGGGTGCTGTGCATTCGTGTGCGCATGCGCTGGGGGCCGTGCGTGATCTGCACCACGGCCTTGCCAACGCGCTGATGATCGACACGGTGCTGGCGTGGAACTATGAAGTGGTGCCTGCGAAATTTGATGAGCTGGCGCACGTCTGCAAAGTGCCCGGTGGCGGCAAGGCGTTTGTACCGTGGCTTAAGGCACTGAAGGCACAGGTAGGCATCGAAGGTGGACTGGCTGCACGCGGCGTGACCAGCGCCGATCTGCCGCAACTGGTGGACATTGCGACCAGGGACATCTGTCATCAAACCAATCCCCGACCGTGTACCAGCGCTGATTTCGAGCGCCTTTTCATAGCGGCGATGTAGACGAACAACGCCATGAACACTCTATCCATCATCAACCCTGCAACCGGTGCGTTGGTCACCGAGGTTCCTGCCGACGATGCATCCACCGTTGCCGCCAAAGCGGCCCAGGCGCGCGCAGCACAACCGCGCTGGCATGCGCTTCCGCTGATTGAGCGCAAAGCCTGTATCGAGCGTTTTCGCGGCCTTGTGGTTCGCGATCTGGACTCGCTCGCGCACACGCTGACGCGGGACACGGGCAAGCCGGTCAGTCAAGCTCGCAACGAATTGAATGGCCTGCTTGGTCGAATCGATTTTTTCCTTGGCGCTGTTGCAGATGCCGCTGGCACACAAACGGTGTTCAACGAAGGCGGCATGCGCGAGCAAATCGAGCACGTTCCGCTCGGTGTGGTCGGTAGTATTTCAGCGTGGAATTACCCGTGGTTTGTTGGTGGCAATGTGTTCATTCCGGCACTGTTGACCGGCAATGCGGTGCTTTACAAACCGTCCGAATTTGCTGCGTTGACCGGACTTGAAATCGCACGATTGCTGCACGAGGCGGGCGTCCCGCAGGACGTGTTTATTCCGCTGATTGGCGCGGGTGACGTGGGTGCGGCGCTGTTGGCGCAACCCATCGACGGACTGTTCTTCACAGGCTCTTACGCCACCGGTGCGAAGATTGCACAGGCGCTCGCCCCGCGTCTGATCAAGCTGCAACTGGAGCTGGGCGGCAAAGATCCAACCTACGTGCGCGCTGATGCAAATGTGAAAAATGCAGCGGAATCGCTGGCCGACGGTGCGATGTACAACACCGGACAGAGCTGCTGCTCAGTGGAGCGCATCTACGTGCATGAGTCCATCTACGATGCGTTTGTCAGCCACTTTGTTGAAACGGTGAAGACCTTCAAACTGGGCGACCCGACGCTTGACACCACGTACTTCGGCGCAATCACCCGCGCGCCGCAGCTTGATGTGCTTGATGCGCAAGTCAACGATGCCAAAGCAAAAAGTGCGACGCTGTTGCTCGGTGGCAATCGTCTGCCCGGCCCCGGCAACTGGTATGCGCCGACCGTGTTTGCAAACGTCAATCACTCGATGGCGTTGATGCGCGAGGAGAGCTTCGGCCCGATCATTGGCATTCAAAAAGTGCGCAACGACGACGAAGCGGTTACGCTCATGAATGACTCGCGCTACGGGCTCACCGCGGGTGTTTACACGCCAGATGAAGCAAAGGCACATGCGATCCTGTCGCGCGTGCATGCGGGCAGCGTTTACTGGAACTGTTGTGATCGTGTGAGCCCACGCTTGCCGTGGAGTGGTTATGGCGATTCGGGTATCGGCCTTACGCTTTCAACGTACGGAATTCAGACCTTCTGTCGTCCGAAGGCGTGGCACCTGCGTAGCGCGTGACCCCCGCGCCTCTTTGTGGGAGCGGTTCCACAGAGTAAACATATGGATCAAATTCTGCGTAAATGCCCCGCCAAAGACTCACCCTCTTCGACCTCGACAACACGTTGCTCACGGGCGATAGCGATGTGCTGTGGTGCGACTTTCTGATCAAGCAGGGAATGCTTGATCGCGATGAATTTTCCGCGCGTAACGCCGATATGGATGCGCGCTACAAGGCGGGCACGGTTAGTGGCGAGCATTCAGTGAGTTCTATGTCAGCACGCTGGCGGGGCGACGGGTTGTCAATTGCGAAGCGTTACGAGCGATGTTTTTGATAGAAGAAATAGCGCCGCGAATCACGCAGTCTGCGCATGCACTTGTACGTCAACATATTGGCGCTGGCGATCTGGTGGTGATGACCACAGCGACCAATCGCTACATCACCGAGCTCACCTCTCGGCACCTTAGCATTGAGCACCTGATCGCAACCGAGCCGGAGGTGGTGAACGGTGTTTTCACCGGCTCGCCCTTGGGCGAGCTGAACATGCGCGAAGGCAAAGTCGTGCGTCTAGCCACATGGCTCGCGGCGCGCGGCGTCGAACGCAGAGATTTTTATGTAACAGCCTACAGCGATTCCATCAACGATTTGCCCTTGCTGCAATTCGCCGATACGCCTGTAGCCGTGAGCCCGGACGCGAAGCTTCACGCATGGGCAACGGAGCACGGACATCGCATCATTTATTTGCAGTAGTCGCCGTAATCGGACATTATTTTCCTGAATCAACTTTTTCCATAAACCCCCTATTTATGCGGGCTAATGGCAATTTCTGCGTGAAGTCGATTTATAGATAAATTGATCTCTATTCCCAATAAAACGGTGATCTCAGCGAAAAGCTGTACCTGATTCTTGCGCTGCCGGAGCGCTATTAAACCGAGATTATTCATTAGGCGGGGCTACGCCCCTACGCGGGTGCTGTCGGGCGATTTGCGGCCATTTTGAACGCTCACTCGTCGTCCATAGCTCGCTATGGACTCCTCGCGACCGTCCAAACTGACTCGCAACTCGCCGCGACATCACCGTGCGTCCTAATGAATAATCTCGGTTAAAGCGCGAGCGAAGCATCGATACTGCCTATTCTTCGGACTACCTTGCCGTCATGCTCGCGCCCCTCCGAGGCGCTCGAATGCGAAAAAGCGAAGAAGCAAGGAGGGCATCATGGCACCAGTGGCGGCAAGCCAAGTTTCGTGAACAGCGCGTTGGTTGCGGTCAAGTTGAGTCGCATGCTGCTGGTCACGCTGCCCGGCGTCACTTGAAAACCGTAAAAGATTTTGCCGCCACGCTCAATCATCACCTGAGCGTAGCCCCCGGCCAGCGTCGCGGTCGGCTGGTTTTGAAAGCTCAGCACGCGTGCATCGCCAAGCGTTTCAATCTTGTAGGTGCCGCTGCCGATCAGCGCGCAATTGAGACTGGTTGAGTCGGAGCGTCGCTCGTAGCACGACAGATAGTTCACCTTGTTGCCGACGGCAAAGGCAGCCCGGATGCGAAGGTTGGCACTGTAATAGTTTCCTGTTCCTAAAGGTAGCGTCGTGGCGTTGCCGAGGGTGCGCATAAACAATGAGGTGCTGAGCCAGACCTCGTGAGGGGTGAGCGACAGACCGTCGGCATTGCTGCTTTGCGCGAAGATGCACGGCTTGCCGGGGTTCTTTGCAATCATTTCTTCCAGCGTCGTCGCGACGGTTGCCGAGTTGTTGGTCGCGCAGGCAAAGCTGGCACCCACTCGGGTGTCTCCCCCAGCAGCCGTCTCGGCACTGGCCACCAATACGGCCGGAAAATCGGGGTTATATCCATAGGCGTTGTCGATGTTCATGCTGGTCTGATAAGTCAACATCGATGCCGCTGGGAAGGTGGTCACCCCCAACAGGCTGGGGTTGGATGTACCCCAATTCGCATAAGCAATGCCTGCATCGCTACCCGGAAATTTTCGGAAATCCGCAATGACTTCACTCATCAAACGTCCACTCACATTCACCAGCGATTGCGATGTCCGGTCACTGCTGCGACCATCGCAGTAGTAACTCAATCGACTTCCAGCAGCGTCGCGTGCTGTAAGCGCACTGCGAAACCCGAGCGGACAGCTGACCCACGCTTTGCCGCTCCAGTGAAAATCTCCGCTGCGGGACTGCACATTCCCGCTGCCCCACTCGGTGAACTTGCCAACGCTCATATAACGATGCGCGTCGTAATAGTGGCTCAAGCCTGAAGCATCAACGGTATTGTCGGCGGCGGTGGCGGCGTAGGCGCGGTAGAACCAATTGTTTGCATCGCCATACGAAAACGAGGGCATTGAGGCACCGTCGGCAACCGCAGCGGAAGTAGTGTCGCGCGCCATTCTGGTCAGTGCGATCTTTGTCGGCGCGTTCACCACCGTGAGATCAGAGGCCTCAGCAACCAGCTTCGCCGTCGCGCTGTAGATCGCCGTTTCGCGAGCAACCGGCGTCGCGGCATTGACAATCGCCGTCGCACGAGCCGTTGCGGCAAGGTCCGCCACGATCCCCAGTAACGCCGTGGGCACGACCCTGTCCAAATCAGTACGACTAATGGTCGTGCCCAGCAGGTCCCGCTGCCCAACGAGCGGCAGCAGCAATTGCGCTTGCGCCTGCAATGCTGCTACGACCACTCGTGACAACGTCAGAGCCCCAACATCGAGCGCTTTGGTGTAATCGTCCAGCGGTGACGCGGTGATGCCGGTTTGTACTTTGAACCACTTTTCCGCGTCGGCCACGCCGCCGCCGCTTTGCTCCATGTAGGTTTGCAGCAACGTGGTCAGCGGACTGATAGTCGTGCTGCTCAATGAACGGGCGGACGGTGCGGTCAAGACGTAGCTCGTGCCGATGGCGCCAGTGGTCACGTTGGTCGCGTCGGTGCCCACCCGAGCCAGCCAGCGGTAGTTGCCAATATCGACGCTCGGCACCTGCAGGGTGGCGACACCACTGCTGTTGCTGCGTGTGACCTCCTCGCTGTCGGCACAAACGCTGTCGCCATTGCGGTCATAGCAAACCTCCGCGTTGCTGATCGGCCCATCAAGCACTTGCAGCGCGACGCTGGTTTTTGCCGCTGATGCAGCAATCGCGCAAAAGGTGACCCCCTCATCGTCCCAACCGTCGGCAACCAGCACGTTGTGCGAAATCACATCGGTGGTGAAGCGATGATTCGGATCATCAGGAAAGCGCGCGATGCCACGAAACGCGCGATATACCGGCAGCAGTCCGGCGGCGCAGGAGCCACCTTTGCCAGATACCAGCGGCAAAGCCACATAGCCGTTGGTGCCCTCGTCAAACGGCAAGCGCGCCGCCTGCGTGTTGCCCGGATTGAGCGCACGCAGAGCAACGCGGTCAGCATCAAGTGCGGTGTAGAAATGCGAACCTCGCGACTGGCCACGCGCCACTTTGTCGAAGTAAAACCGAGACAGCGGTACGCCACCGTTTTCGGCGCTATCAGACACGATAAAGCTCTTACCCGTTCGCGCCCATCCGGGTACCGTATCGAGTGCCGCTTTGTCGTCAGCTTTTGGGGTGACGAAGTAGTAGTTGAGTCGCGCGTTATAAAACTCCGTCATCGCGACGTCTGCCGCCATGACTGGTGACGCGTGCGCCAGCATCGCGGCAAGTGCGAGTGCGGGCGCGTTTATCGCCCACCTAGCAGTCGCCGAGAATGCACTTGGCGTCTTGCCAGCTAGTTGCATGCAGGCGGTAAATGTCAACTTCATAGCGAGTCTCCTTGCGAATAATCGGTGCGCGGGAGTGACACTTGCAGCACATCAGCAGCATCGAGCTACGTCGTCATGCCATCAACCGGCTTAGAGCTTGTCCGTAAATAAACCGCGATGCCTGACTTGCCCTTTTTGCCTCACTCTTCGTTGCGTTTTCTTGCAACAGCTAGCTATTGCTTCGAGAAACGCGCCTCAATTGAGACAAAAATTGCCGCGTCATGCATTCGCTCTTATTCACGGACAAGCTCTTAATATCGTAAGTCTGCGGCCAATCTTGCGACAATGAGTGTTCTAGCGCAAGCTCCCGCGTTACGAAAACGTTACAAACCGACCTGCTATGGGCACTTCTAGAAATTCATTTTTCGGGATGAAATGCAAGGCGCGCGGCGCGCAGCAACCTTCATTCCCGCCCTGGTACATGAGGATTCTGTTGCGTGCGCAACGCGTTGGCACCGTGCAACGCCGCAGTTCGCCCGAACAATGAATTTATAGGAGTGCCCTATGCCTTTCACGCCGCCCGACGACCAGATCGAAGCCGAGCTTGTGCGCGTGCTCGACAGTCGCAGCTTTGGCCGTTCGACGCGGCAACGGGCGTTGCTGCGCTATCTGGTCAACGCGCGCGGTGCAATGGGTTCATCGCGCCTGAAAGAGACCACCATTGCGCTTGACGTTTTCGAGCGTGACGCTGCGACCTATGACTCAGCGACCGATGGCATCGTGCGCGTGTCGATCAATCGGTTGCGTGAACTGCTGGATCGCTACTACGAAGACGAAGGCGCGCGCGCCGCATTGCGCTTTGAGATCCAGCGCGGTGGCTATGTGCCGATCATCCGCCGTGCTACCCCTAGCGGTCTGCCACCGCTGCCGCGTATCGCCGTATTGCCGCTGACCAATTTCACCGGGAATCCGGATAACGAGGCCTTGTGCGACGGTCTGACCGAGGACATCATCGACGCGATGACGCGCGTGCCCGACACCCGCATCATCGCACGCACGTCGAGTTTTCGCTTCAAAGGTCAGTCACTGGATGTGCGCGAAATTGCGCAGGCACTCAGCGTCGACGCGCTGCTCGAAGGCAGCGTGCAACAGGTCGGCGGGCGGCTGCGAGTCACCGCACAGTTGGTGCTGGGTAGCGATGGCTCGCATCTGTGGAGTCACGCGTTTTATTGCGTGCCGGAAGAGCGTGAATCGCTGCAACTCGCCATCGTAGACATCATGCTTCGAGCATTAGGCAAACGCGTGCCCGATCATGTTGCTGATGCAGAAAATGCAGCGCGACCAGCGCGAGAAATCCCGGTAGAAGCGCAACGCATGATTGATCAGGCGCGCGGTCTCAACGTAACGCAAGTACCTGACAATCTGGCCTATGCGGAAACGCTCGCGCTGCGGGCGACCGAGCTGATACCGAACCATGCCGACGCGTGGTTTGTGTTGGCTATGGTTCGCTATTCGCGTCGCTCCGCGCTACTGTCGCCGCTGGCTGGGCAAAATTTTTCGTCAACGAGTATTGCGCTCAATCGCGCACTCGAACTCGATCCGAACAACGCGCAGGCCATCTCGCTTTCGGCTTATCTGCTGATCACTGAGGAGCTGCGCTGGAACGATGCGCTCGCGCGTGCTCGGCACGCTGTAACCCTCGCGCCAAACCACGCCGGCGTGAGTGGTCGGCTCGCGTTTATCGAGTTGAGTTTTGGCGATTTTGATACGGCGGTCAAAACCTACGCACATGTGTTTTCGCTTGATCCATTAGCGCCGCCCGCGCGCTACCACTACGCATTGGCGCTCGCCTGTGCCGGAAAATTCGCTGAAGCGCTCTGCTGCATTGATGACGGTGCAGAGGCATTGGGCGAATCCATGATGCAACGTGAAACCCGATGCGTCGTCCTCGAAATCAGCGGCGACCTCTGTGCTGCGGGAGCCTTTGCCGAGGAAACGCTCGCGATCTATCCCACCAACACCAGCGTCATCATGCATGCCGCATACTGTCGTGCGGCGCTGGGCGAGTTACCCGCAGCACGAGCGCTTTGTGATCGGCTGACTCACGCCAGCGAGGGCGCGCAGCGCTACGTGCGCACATACGTGGAAAGTGGCGGTACTGACGTAGACGCATTTTTCAATCATGCGATGGCACTCGCCGAGGATCGGCAACCGCAGATCATGCTGCTGCCTGCGCATCCTGTCTTCACACGTCACCATGCCGATCCGCGCTGGATCTCTCTGCTCAAAAAAATCAAGTTCGCGCCCGTGGTTTCAAACTGAACCCCATTGCGCATCCTATCCGGTGCGATCAAAAACTAAAGGGCACTCCTATAAATTCATTGTTCGGGCGAACTGCGGCGTTGCACGGTGCCAACGCGTTGCGCGCGCAACAGAATCCTCATGTACCGGAGGTTACATTCCGGTTGCTGCCCGCCGCGCGCCTTGCATTTCATCCCGAAAATGAATTTCTAGAAGTGCCCTAAATGACCAACCTCGCCTCACGCCTCGCACACATCGAACCGTTTCACGTCATGGAGATAGCGGCACACGCTCGCGCCCTTGAAGCGGCGGGACGTGATGTGATCCACATGGAAATTGGCGAGCCGGACTTCCCCACTCCGCAGCCGGTGATTGACGCCGCGCAAAAGCAGCTCGCCAGCGGGCAGATTTATTACACCAGTGCGCTCGGTATTCGCCCGCTGCGCGAGGCGATCAGCGGGCATTACAAACGCATTCACGGGCTCGATATCGCACCGGAGCGCATCATCGTTACCGCAGGTGGCTCGGCAGCGCTACTGCTCACCTGTGCGCTACTGGTCAATCGCGATGACGAGATTTTGCTGACCGATCCTTCGTATCCGTGCAACCGCCATTTCGTGCGCGTGATGGAAGGCGTGCCAAAGACGATTGCCTCCGGACCGGACGGCCAATACCAGTTCACTGCTGCACAAATTGATCGCGCGTGGGGCGCGAAGACCAAAGGCGTACTCGTCGCGAGCCCATCCAACCCGACCGGCACCAGCTTGCGCGAAGGCGAACTAAAACGCATCGTCGACTGCGTCGCGGCGCATGGCGGTGAGCTCATCTCAGATGAAACGTATTCTGGTTTGAACTACGGTCGCAAACCGGAAACCGTGCTGGCGCATACCGATGACGCATTCTCGGTGAACAGCTTCTCGAAGTATTTCAATATGACCGGCTGGCGGCTGGGCTGGCTGGTCGCGCCTGAACGTCACGTGCGCGACCTCGAAAAACTCGCTCAAAACCTCTACATTTCGCCGGCCTCGTTGTCGCAACACGCGGCGCTCGCCTGCTTTACCGACGCGGGCTACGCCATTGCAGAATCCCGTCGCGCCGAATTTCAGACGCGACGCGAATACTTTGCTAGCTCGTTGAAACAAATCGGATTCAAGATTCCCATCGTTCCCGACGGCGGATTTTTCGTCTATGCCGACGTCAGCGCGTTCACCCAAGACAGCGAAGCCTTCGCCAACGAAATCCTCGACAAAACCGGCGTCGCCTTCGCACCCGGCATCGATTTCGGCGAATACCGTGCTCGCGAACACGTGCGAATGGCCTACGCAGTGAACATGGCCAAATTGCAAGAAGGCGTGCGGCGATTGACCGAAGTGTTACACCCGTAACCAGTGGTGTTGATCGGTGCGGCAACGAAAAAATCAGGCACGTTCGTCGATCCACGCCTGCTGAATCGCCTCCAGAATTCGTTCGCCACAACGCTCGGGTACGTCGTTAAATTCGGGTAGCGCCGTGACCAATGCCATTAGCGTCGTGAAGCGCACCTGAGTCGGATCAACACCGGGATTCGCCGCTGCCAATTGAATCGCAATCTCGAGCGTGTCCGTCCACTTCAACGCTGCCATCAATGGTTCTCCCGAGCGTGGTTGATGGTGTATTTCGGAATCTCAACCGTCAAATCTGCATCACCGATTTTTACCTGACAAGACAGGCGCGAAACCCCAGTCAAGCCCCAGGCGCGGTCTAACAAATCCTCTTCATCCTCGCTCATTTCGCCGGTCGAGTTGAAGCCTTCGCGGATGATGACGTGACACGTTGTGCAGGCGAGCGACTGGTCGCAGGCGTGCTCGATGCCGATGTTGGCGTCGAGCATCGCGGTGCATAAGCTGACGCCCGGTTTCGGCTCGAACGTGAGCCCATTTGGGCACAGTTCAGGGTTGGGAAGGATCTTGATAACAGCCATGCGACTACACAATCTTTTCGATGTTTTTGCCAGTCAACGCTTCGCGCACGGCGCGATCCATGCGCCGTCCAGCGAACTCGGTGCTAGCGATATTCAAAGCTTCAGCAGCACGCACAATCGCGCGGTGATCGGCGGCCGTTGCGAGCTGTTTCAGATGGGCGACTTGCGACGTAAGTGCTGCGTGTTCGGTGTCAGCCAACAACGCGCGATCAACGATGAGTGCCTTCGTAAGCGCCTCCACCAGAGCCTGCGCATCGACACGCGCCTCGGCTAGCGCACGCGCCTGCATGTCGGTGTTTGCACTGGCAAACGCGCTTCGCAGCATCGTGGCGATTTCGCCATCAGCAAGGCCGTAGCTTGGTTTCACGGTGACTTCAGCGCGAGCATGCGTGCTGGCTTCCTCTGCACTCACCGCGAGCAACCCGTCCGCATCCACTTGAAACGTCACGCGAATTCGCGCAGAACCCGCCACCATCGGCGGAATGCCGCGCAGCTCGAATCGTGCGAGCGACCGACAGTCGGCCGTAAGCTCGCGCTCGCCTTGCACAACGTGTAACGCCATCGCGGTCTGGCCGTCTTTAAACGTGGTGAACTCCTGCGCTTTGGCGACTGGAATCGTCGAATTACGCGGGATGATTTTTTCCACCAGACCGCCCATCGTCTCAATACCGAGCGACAAAGGAATCACATCGAGCAACAAATGTTCATCGCCCGCTTTGGCATTGCCCGCAAGCTGATCCGCCTGAATCGCAGCACCGAGTGCGACGACCTCATCGGGGTTCATGGTGGCCAGCGGAGGCTTGCCGAAATGCGCCTCAAGCGCGGCGCGCACTTGCGGCATACGCGTCGCGCCGCCCACGAGCACCACGCCATCAATCGCATCAGGCTTGAGTTTGCCGTCGCGCAACGTGCGCTTCACCGCGCTCATGGTGCGATCAATCAGTGGCTGCGCCAGTTCGAAAAATTTGTCGCGTGTGACCTCTGCGGTGCTGGCAAAACCGCAGCCCCAATCGACCTTGACTTCTGCCACCTCAGCAGTCGTCAACGCCTCTTTAGCGACGCGTGACGCGGCGTTCAAGTTGGCTTGGCCGGTAGGCGACAACGCGCGCGTCAAAGCCCAAGTATCGAACGCATATTTCGCGAGCACCGCATCAAAATCATCGCCACCGAGATGCGTGTCACCTGCCGTTGCGAGCACTTCAAACACGCCACGCGTTAGACGAAGAATGGACACGTCAAAGGTGCCGCCGCCTAGGTCGTAAATGAGATACGTGCCTTCGGTTTTTTGCTCCAGACCGTAGGCGACCGCTGCGGCCGTCGGTTCGTTGAGCAAGCGCAACACGTTGAGTCCCGCGAGCTTGGCAGCGTCTTTGGTCGCCTGACGTTGTGCATCGTCAAAATATGCAGGCACCGTGATCACCGCGCCATAAAGCGGCCCGCCAAGGCTCTGCTCGGCGCGCTCTTTCAACGAGCGCAGAATTTCAGCCGACACTTCCATAGGCGACATCGTGCCATGACGCGTGTTGATTTTGAGTGTGCCTTTACCGTCACCCGACGGCGTGGTGAAACTGTATCGCGCGCTGGACTCATCGCGCAGATCAGCAACGCTGCGGCCCATGAATCGCTTGACAGACGTGATCGTGTTGAGCGCATCTTCGCCGCGATGCGTGATGGCCTCTGCGCCGACGGTGATCGCACCGCGCTCGCCGTAATGCACAGCGGACGGCAACATGGTCGCGCCCGCTTCATCAGGCAAACATTCAGGCACCGAGTTGCGAATGCTCGCGACCAGTGAGTTGGTCGTGCCCAGATCAATGCCCACCGCAAGACGTCGCGTATGCGGTTCGGGGCTTTCGTTGGGTTCGGAGATTTGTAGAAAGGCCATGAACTAGCGTCTATTTAGAGGTGTTTACTTTTATAGGGTGCGCTCTGCGCACCATCAAATTTTGCTGGATCAACCGCTGTTCCGCACAGACGATGGTGCGCGGGGCGCACCCTATGAATGCCGCACTCACGCATTATCTTAACCATCCAGATCAGCCAACGCGGCATCAACTTCTTCGGCGAGCTTTTGCATGAAGCGCATCTTGCGAGCGAGTGTGGTGGCAACAGCGACATGCTCGCCACGATAGGCCGCATCGAAAGTGTCACCAAGCGAAGCAAGCGTCGTCGCAAGTTCACCGGACATCTCCTCCAGCCGATCATCGTCTTCCTTCAAGCGCGCATCGGCCAGCGCTTCGCGCCAGTCGATTTGCTCCATCAAAAAGTCAGCGGGCATCGTCGTATTTTTTTCATCGAGACCATCAACACCGACCAACGACAACAAATGCATCGCTCGGCGCACCGGGTCTTTCAGCGTGGTGTAGGCCTCGTTGATATCGACCGTGCGTGACATTGCCAAGCGTTTGTCGGCGTCAGTTGCGTTGACGAATCGATCAGGATGAACGGCGGCTTGCAGATCACGGTAGCGATTAGAGAGCGCGGTGGTGTCGAGCGCAAAGGTTGACGGCAACTCAAACGTAGAAAAGTAATTCATATTGTTCCCTACCTATGAATCTCATTTGTAGGGTGGGCCGCCTCTGCCCACCGTGGCGTTGCGTCGCGGAATGGGTTGCTTCGCGGGGGCTTGGTGGGCACGGAGTGCCCACCCTACGAAATTCCGACAGGAGCGAGCGTTTTCTAGACCGTAAAACTCTCGCCGCATCCGCAGCGCGCTTTTTCATGCGGATTGTTGAACTTGAAGCCTTCGTTAAGGCCTTCGCGTTGAAAGTCGAGCTCAGTCCCGTCAAGTACGACGTGACTCTTCGGGTCGATCAGCACTTTAGTGCCGTAGCTTTCGAACACCATGTCTTCGGGCGCTGACTCGTCGGCGTATTCGAGTTTGTAAGCGAGGCCGGAGCAACCTGTGGTCTTCACGCCCAGACGAATGCCAATACCTTTGCCACGTTTGGCAATGTATTTTTCGATATGGTTGGCGGCGGCTTGGGTGAGTGTGACTGGCATAAAAACCTTCGTGACGGGTGATGCTTTTAACGTCCTCCCCCAGCGGGGAGGTTGGGGTGGGGGTACTTCGCAAAACAACAATCTCTGCGAATGCGATCTTCCCCCCTCCCTAGCCCTCCCCCGCTGGGGGAGGGAACAAAAAACTACGCGACTACAACGTGCTTCGCTTTGTAATCCAACACGGCTGCCTTGATCGCGTCTTCGGCGAGGATGGAGCAGTGAATTTTTACTGGCGGTAGCGCGAGTTCTTCGGCGATTTGCGTGTTCTTCAGGTTCATCGCTTCGTCGAGCGTTTTGCCCTTAACCCATTCGGTCACGAGCGATGACGACGCAATCGCCGAGCCGCAGCCGTAGGTTTTGAACTTGGCGTCTTCGATGATGCCGTTAGCGCCGACTTTGATTTGCAACTTCATCACGTCACCGCACGCGGGCGCGCCGACCATGCCGGTACCGATGTCCGCTTCGTCTTTGCCGAACGCGCCGACGTTACGGGGGTTTTCGTAGTGATCTACGACTTTTTCGCTGTATGCCATTTTGTTACCTCTTACTTAACTAACTGCGGCTTGGGCAAGCATGCCCAATTCAAAAATTACGGCACGGAGTGCCCACCCTACCAAACTCAAATTAGTGCGCTGCCCACTGGACCTGCGATATATCGATTCCGTCCAGATGCATATCCCACAGCGGACTCATCGCGCGGAGCTTTTCGACCGTGCGTTTCATCGTTGCAATAGTGCTATCAACATCCTGCTCGGTGGTGAAGCGTCCGACCGTCATACGGATCGAGCTGTGCGCGAGTTCATCGCTGCGACCCAGCGCACGTAGCACGTACGACGGCTCAAGCGAAGCGCTCGTACATGCCGAACCCGAACTCACTGCAACCTCTTTCACGCCCATGATGAGGCTTTCGCCTTCGACGTAGTTGAAGCTGATGTTCAGATTGTGCGGAACACGGGCTTCCATGTCACCGTTGATGAACACTTCCGGAATGTCTTTCAGACCGTTATACAAGCGATCCCGCAGCATGCGGATGCGCTCGTTCTCGGTCGCCATTTCGAGCTTGGCGAGGCGGAACGCTTCGCCCATGCCAACGATTTGATGCGTGGCCAATGTGCCCGAACGAAAGCCACGCTCATGACCGCCGCCGTGAATTTGTGCCTCCAAGCGGATGCGTGGTTTCTTGCGCACGAACAGCGCGCCCATGCCTTTTGGGCCATAGGTTTTATGCGCTGAAAAGCTCATCAGATCGACCTTCAAATCGGCCAGATCGATGATCACTTTTCCAGTCGCCTGCGCGGCATCGACGTGCAGGATGATGCCTTTAGAGCGCGTGATTTCGCCGATCTCTTTGATCGGTTGAATCACGCCAATTTCGTTGTTCACCATCATGATCGAAACGAGAATCGTGTCGGGACGCAGCGCGGCCTTGAACACATTCATGTCGATCAGGCCGTTTTCCATCACGTCCATGTAGGTGACGTCAAAGCCCTGCCGCTCCAGCTCGCGCATGGTGTCGAGCGTGGCTTTGTGCTCGGTCTTGACGGTGATGAGGTGCTTGCCTTTTTCTTTGTAGAACATCGCCGCGCCCTTGACGGCGAGGTTGATCGACTCGGTCGCGCCACTCGTCCACACGATTTCTTTGGCGTCGCAATTGACGAGGTCAGCGACCTGTTCGCGCGCCTCTTCCACCGCCGCCTCGGACTCCCAGCC
>JANNYE010000092.1:0-16540 GCA_031409935.1 Burkholderiales bacterium
GACACACTGAGTCGCCACGGTGGTGATGAATTTTTGTACGTTTTGACCGAATACGAAAACGAGCACGATCTCACCTCAATCGCAGAATCGCTAGTGACACTCATTCAAACGCCGGTTGCGATCCGGGTCGATCGCGTCGTCGTAAATACAGCGGTGAGCGCCAGCATCGGCATCGCGATTTTTCCACGACACGGCGATACGCCTGAGGCGCTGATCAAGAGCGCCGACAGCGCCATGTATCGTGCCAAACGAAGTCGATTCCGCTTTTCCTTTGCGCGGTAATTAGCCAACTCAGTTGACCCGCTATCCAACATCATGGATACTTATTCCATGATGAAAGATGTCCTCCTTGACCCACCGACTGCACTTAACGAGCGCATTGCGCAGCGTGTTGCTGATTTACGCGCCAGGCGCGGACTCTCTCTGGACGCACTGGCAACGCAGTGTGGTGTAAGTCGTTCAATGATTTCGTTGATTGAGCGCGGTGAGAGCAGCCCGACTGCCGTGGTTCTCGAAAAGCTGGCAACCGGTCTGAACGTCACGCTCGCCGCCCTGTTCGATGCGCCGCAACCGACAGGCGAGCCGGTGGCGAGGTTGGAACATCAGGCGTCGTGGCGCGATCCGCATTCAGGCTACGTGCGCCGCAACGTGTCGCCGCTGTTCGCAAGCAGCGTCGGTGGCCCGCGCGTCACCTCGCCGATCCAGATCGTTGAAGTCTCGTTCCCGGCTAAAGCACGCGTCGCCTACGAAACCGCCGCGCGCGAACCGCAGGTTCACCAACAGGTGTGGGTGCTAGACGGTGCCATCGACGTCACGGTCGGCGATGATCACTATCGACTGAAGTTCGGCGACTGTCTGGCGCTCGTGCTGGACCGTCCGGTCACTTTCCACAACCCCACCCGCAAGGTCGCGCGCTACGCCGTGGTAATCACGACTTTGCCACGTTCTGAGAGATGATATGGCTACGCAAATTCACCGCCTGACCCGCGTCTCTGAACACCGATTGCAGGCACTCGCCGAACTGCTGATCGACTGCGTGGACAGTGGCGCGTCGGTGAGCTTCATGCATCCGTTATCGATGCAAAAGGCGCTCGCGTTTTGGCGGCAGGTGGCTGACGGCGTTGTGCGCGATGAACGCGCATTGCTAGTTGCTGAAGACGACGTGGGCATCGTCGGCACGGTGCAGCTGGTGCTCGACCAGCCGGAAAATCAGCCGCACCGCGCGGATCTGTCGAAGATGCTGGTGTTGCGTCGCGCACGACGGCAGGGGCTAGGCGAGTCGTTAATGCAAGCTGCGGAGCAAGTGGCACGCGAATGCGGCAAATCGCTGTTGGTGCTGGACACCGCCAGCGACGAGGCAGCGCGACTGTACGCTCGCCTCGGCTGGCAGCAGTGTGGCGTAGTGCCCGGCTACGCGCTGCTGCCGCACGGCGGACTGTGCGACACGACGTACTTTTATCGAGAGCTGCGTTAGCACCTCTGGCTAGAGCACGCCATAAAACACAACAGCGTCGTCGACATAACGCGGCACGCCTTTAAACGCACGATCGATTAGCGCCGTGCCAGCGCGGCGCAGTGGCGAGCGTCAATCGCCCAGCGCCAAGCGCGCCGCTTCTTCGTCGCTCAACGCCGCGCCTTCGGCGAGTAACCGCTCAAGCTCGGCGGCGGGCAGAGCCTGCTGCAGGCCATCCCGAACCTCATCGCGTATGCGTTGATTGATCGGGTCATGGCGCTGCTGGTTGGATTGGAAAAACACTACGTCTGATCGCCCGAGCGCGAGCGCAGACTCGCGGATACGCCCGCGTTTGAATGCCAGCAGGGCAATCCGTTCGAGCCACATCCACCACACGCCCTGCCGCGTGAGCGTCGGCGCCGCTTGGCGCAGCACCGACAGCGCTTCGTCAAGCTCACCAAACTGAGTCAACGCCACAGCGTAGCCGACCAGGACATAGGCGGTACTTGTGTCGAATCGGTCGCGAGGCAGTAGCGCAACCAACGCCCGCCCACGAGCGACCGCCAATGCAAAATCGCAGCGAGCGAAGGACGCGAACGCGAGGTTTGACAGTGCATAGCGCATAAACTGCTGGTCGCCAAGGGTTGTGGCCAGGCTCAGGATTTCGTCCATCCTCGCTTCAAACTCCTCATAGCGATGATGGTTGTAGTAAGCCAAGTCGCTGCGCGCCATAAGCAGGTGCAACCGCGATGCCAACGGCCAGGTCGCATCGAAGAGTCGCTCCGTCTCCTGCGCCCAGTGCTCGCTGGCAGCCATGTCGCCATTTTGCGCGGCAGTTCTCACTGCGTGAGACGCGGCGACATACAGTCCGCGCAAGTCCCCCATCCTGAGGCAAAGCTCGGCCGCGCGCAATATCGCCGCCAGTGCGACGGTGCCGTCACGATGCAGAAACCGTGACCATCGCACCTGCATCCGGGCTTCCAGCGCCGGTGCCGCGGCCGCATCAATTCGCGTCATTGCCAGTTCGCTGCGAAGCTTGCCTTCAACAACCAGCTCGCTATCGGACCACATCCAGCCCGACGCACCCGCCAGCGCGATGTGAAGCTCCGCGTCGCCCAAATCTTGCGCCCAGTCGAGGGCGGCACGCAGATTGTCGATATCCGGCAGGCAGCGTTCGAAGCGCTCGTCGCGGGTCAGTGTCCACATTTGCGCGTCAGCCGCTTCGAATAGCACGAGCATCGCGCGTGCGTGGCGCTCGCGCGTGGCGTTGGTCTCACTCGCATCCCGCAGTTTCTCCAACGCATACGCGCGCGCACTCTCAAGGAGCCGATAGCGCGGTGGCTCGGTGGGGTCAGCGACGAGTAGCGACTTGTCCACCAGTGCACCCAGATGATCAAGCACGGCCCATTCGTCGATCCGCTCGTCGGCCAGCGCATGCTGTGCAGCGGGCAGCGTGAAACCACCCACGAACACACCGGCACGACGAAATACCGCGCGCTCATCGGTCGTGAGCAGACTGTGACTCCAGTCCAGCGTCTCGTGCAAGGTTTGCTGGCGGCGAGGTGCAGCGCGTGCGCCTCCCGTGAGCATGCGAAAGCGTTCGTGCAATCGCTCCCGCACGCCAGCGACACCGAGCAGGGGCACGCGTGCTGCAGCGAGTTCAATGGCAAGCGGCAAGCCGTCGAGTTGTCGGCAAATATCGATGACGTCGGCGACGTTGTGTTCGGTCAGTTTAAAGGCGGGTTGCAGCGCTGATACGCGTTCGACGAACAGCGCGACGGCACCTGATGCTTGTGCAGCGGCAAGCTCATTGGCAGCAGGCAATGCCAGCGGTGCCAATCGATACAGGTGCTCGCCATTGACCTTGAGCAACTCCTGACTGGTGGCAAGTAGGTGCACCTGCGGCGCATGATCCACGACTGCTTGAGCAAATGCGCTCGCCGCCGCGACCACATGCTCGCAGTTGTCAAGCACCAGCAGCAGTGCGCGGTTGTGCAAGGTGTCGATGACCTCGTCCTGCGCGCTCTTCTTGCCCGGTAGCGTGAAGCCGAGCGCTTGTGCAATAGCCGCAGGCAGCAACGCGGGATCGGAGACCGGGGCCAGTTCAACCAGCCACGCACCGTCCGTGTACGAGTCGCGCAACGTGTGCGCGGCTGCCTGCGCGAGGCGGGTTTTGCCGAGACCGCCAGCACCGACGATAGTGACGACTCGGTGGACGGTGACCAGTTTTGTGAGCGCGACAATGTCGTCGTCGCGTCCGAACAGCGTCGGCACGGTGCTCGGCAGATTGCCCTTCTCGGCGGGTGCGGCGGATGCCGGGATTGCAACGCCTTCTGCCGTCGCCGACGCGGGCGCAGATTCCGCATTTGCGAGCACCTGATCCAGCACCACCGTAAAGCGATAGCCCCGCCCAGGAATCGTTGCAATCACCTGCGGACCGAGCAGCTTCCGCAGCGCTGAAATATGCACCTGAAGATTGTTCTCCTCAACAATCATCCCCGGCCACACCAGTTCGAGCAATTCGTTTTTGGAGACGACCCGGTCGCGATGTTCAACGAGCGTGAGCAACAGGTCGAATGCGCGTGCGCCGAGCTTTGCTGGCTTGCCATCTACCAGCACATCGCGCTGAGCGGGCCGGATCACGCAACGCTCGAAGCTGATGTCGGCGGCGAGCGCAGTGGATGAAGTTGTAGCTGGGGCTGACGCGGGCGTGGGCGTGGGCGTGTGCATTTTTGAAGTCTATCGCGCGATTCTGATTCGCGACAGCACTCTGACTGGCGTCATTCTCGGCGCAGCCGGGAATCCAGAAAGCCTGCCACCGAAATCACGCTAAATCAGCGTTCAGCGAGGGCCACGCCTGGATCCCCGCCTGCGGGAGGATGACGGCACGTTGAGTTTGTCGACGATTCAGAACGCTTCAGAACGCTTCAGGCTTTGCCCAAAGACCTGAAGGGGAGTTCGGAAGATAGTTAAGCCATCGCAAACGTACTACCTGACACCAGCCGGTGCCACCCAAAACCCCTCCCGAAAGGACACTGAAATGAACACTTCCAACACCTCCCGCCTCATCGCTTCAATCATCTCTGTGGGCGTGACCGCCGCGCTCTTCAGCGCAGTCATCTCACCCGCGATGCAAAACCAGGCCGACGGCAGCATCCGCCTCGCGCACAGCGCCGTCAGCGCACCAGCCAGCGCAACGCAAATGCTGGTTGCCCAGGCCAGCACGAACTAAACCCGCCGAATTCCAGAAACTCTCCAAAATCTCCCCGAAAGACCCACGATCATGAACACTTCCAACACCTCACTTAGCACCCGCCTCATCGCAGCCATCGTCTCGGTCGGCGTGACCCTTGCCCTGTTCTCCGCCGTCATCTCGCCTGCGATGCAAAGCCAGGCTGACGGCAGCGTGCGTCTGGCGCACAGCACGGTCAACGCGCCGTCCGCCCCGGCACCAGTGCTCGTTGCCCAGGCCGACAGCGATCAGTAGCATTGAACGCGGGACGCTGAAACCGGTGACGTTTCATGCTGAGCTTGCAGCGAATGATCCGTGTGCGCCCAACTTTCGTCACTACAGCCCCGCGCTGTAACGCATAGTTAATGAGAGCCCAAGGCCCGTTTATGCCATAAGTCGACTTTATACATTTATTGCTTATAGCCCGCGCCAAATGGTACGTCCAGCGTTTAGTTGTTTATCGTACCGAGTGAAACACGGCCATTCCGGGTCAGTCAGCCAGCGCGCCGCGTGCGGCTTCTTCGTCGGTCATTGCCGCACCTTGTGCAAGCAATCGCCGCAGCTCTTCCGCCGGTAGCGCTTTCCGTAGGCGACCGAGAACTTCCATGTGTGCTCGCTGCTCGCTGGGATCCTCACGCCGCTGGTCAAGCTTCGCGTACATCGCTTCGGATCGCCCGTGCGCCAGCGCCGCCTCGCTGATACGCCCGCGCTTGACCGCCAGCAGCGCAATCGCATTGAGTATCTGCCACAGTGTGCCGTCGCGCGACTCGCACGCCGCCGCCTCACGGATAATGGGCAATGCCTCATCAAGCCTGCCAAGCTCGGTCAACGCGGCACCATAGCTTGCGAGCACCACAGCATGGTTAGCGAATTGATGACCACGCAGCACGTCTAATAACGCTCGCCCGCGCTCGGCCGCTTCGGCAAAATTTCCCTGGGCCGCCGCATAGCGCTCGAGCGAAACGAGGGAGTAGCGGATCAAATGATGGTCATCATCCGCCTCCGCCAACGCCAGACATTCTCGCGCCACCGCTTCACCCTCCTGGTAGCGGCCACTGAAAAAGTGCAGCCAGTTGCGCGCCTGCAGCAGCTGCCAGCGCAACTTGGCTGGCCACGCGCTGTCGTACAGTAACGCGGCGTCGCGCACGAAGCGCTCGCTCGCTTCGATGTCACCGTGTATCGCGAAAAGTAGTCCAGCGTCAGCCACGGAGGCGTAGAGGCCGCGCGCATCGCCGATATTGCGGTACAACTTGATAGCGCGTTTGATCGCCCCAGATTCGACCGCACTGAACTGTGATCGCACCATCGCCCAGACCACCTGCATGTGAGCTTCAACGGCAGGCGGCGTGTCGGCATCGACCCGGCTCAGCGCTTTCTCGCAAAAGCGAACGCACTCCACGCGGTGCCCGATCAGGACCAAGAATCCAGCAGACACACTCGCCAGTGCAATATGGGCAGCCGCATCAGCGGCACCTTGCGACCAATCAAGGGCGGCGCGCAAGTTGTCCAGATCAGGCATGCAGCGCCCAATTCGAACCTGGCTCGGCATCGTCCAGCGCTGCTCATGAGCCTCTTTGAACATTGCCAGCAGGGCTTGCGCATGCCTCTCGCGCGTGCGGTCAACCTCACCGGCATCTTGCAGTTTCTCCAATGCATACGCGCGCGCACTCTCAAGGAGCCGATAGCGCGGCGGCTCAGTGGGATCAGCGACGAGCAGTGACTTGTCAACCAGTGCGCCGAGGTGGTCGAGCACGGCCCACTCGTCGAGTTGTGCATCGGCCAGCGCATGCTGTGCAGCGGGCAGCGTGAAACCACCCACGAACACACCTGCGCGGCGGAATACGGCACGCTCGTCAGCGTTGAGCAGACTGTGACTCCAGTCCAGCGTCTCGTGCAAGGTTTGCTGACGACGCGGTGCAGCTCGTGCGCCTCCGGTGAGCATGCGAAAGCGCTCGTTCAGCCGCTCCCGAACGCCCGCCACACCGAGCAGAGGCACGCGTGCTGCGGCGAGTTCAATCGCCAATGGAAGTCCATCGAGTTGACGGCAAATGTCGCTTGCGTCGGCGACGTTGTGTTCGGTCAGCACGAAGCTCGGTTGCAGCGCTGACACGCGTTCGACGAACAGCGCTACGGCACCGGAGGATTGCGCCGCGACGAGATCAGCAGCGACCGGCAATGCAAGTGGGGCGAGTCGATAAAGATGCTCGCCATTGACCTTGAGCAACTCCTGACTTGTTGCAAGTAGGTGCACCTGCGGCCCGTGATCCAGCATCGCTTGCGCAAATGCGCTCGCCGCCGCAACCACATGCTCGCAGTTGTCAAGCACCAGCAACAGCGTGCGGTTTTGCAAGGCGTCGATGACCTCGTCTTGAGCGCTCTTCTTGCCGGGTAGCGTGAAGCCGAGCGCTTGCGCGACAGCCGCAGGCAGCAACGCGGGGTCGGAAACTGGGGCCAGCTCAACCAGCCACGCGCCGTCTGTGTACGAGTCGCGCAACGTGTGTGCGGCTGCCTGCGCGAGGCGGGTTTTGCCGAGGCCGCCCGCGCCAACGATGGTGACGACCTGGTGGATGGTGACCAATTTTGCGAGCGCCACAATGTCGTCATCGCGCCCGAACAGCGTCGGCACAGTGCTGGGCAGATTGCCCTTTTCGGTGGGTGCGGCGGATGCCGCCGGTGCTGGGGTTGCAACACCGTCCGCAGTCGCGGACGCGGGCGCAGATTCAGCATTCGCCGCCAAACCTTCAAGGGCCGCCGTGAACCGATACCCGCGTCCCGGAATCGTTGCAATCACCTGTGGGCCGAGCAATTTGCGCAACGCCGAGATATGCACCTGAAGATTGTTCTCTTCAACAATCATCCCCGGCCACACCAGTTCAAGCAATTCATTCTTGCTCACAACGCGATCACGATGTTCAACGAGGGTGAGCAACAGGTCGAATGCCCGTGCACCGAGCTTCGTGGGCTTGCCGTCGACCAGCACATCGCGCTGCGAAGGCCGGATGACGCAACGCTCGAAGCTGATGTCGTTTGTCGTAGCCAAGGTTGTGCTCAATCAGCCAGCGCGCCGCGCACCGCTTCTTCGTCGCTCAGCGCCGCACCTTCGGCGAGTAGTCGCTCTAGGTCGGCAGCGGATAGGGCCTGCTGCAGGCCAGACAGAACCTCATCGCGTATCCGTTGAAAGACGGGGCCATAGCGCTGGTGGTTGAATTTGACAAACAGCGCGTCTGATCGCCCGAGCGCAAGCGCCGCATCGGGGATTCGTCCGCGTTTGAACGCCAACAACGCAATCGTATCGAGGCACATCCGCAATATGCCCTGCCGCGTGAGCATCGGCGCCGCTTCGCGCAGCACCGACAACGCCTCGTCAAGCTCGCCAAATTCGGTCAACGCGGTGCCGTAGTTGGCGAAAGTATGGGTGGCAATGCCGTCAAATAGGTCACGACGCTGCATGGCCACCAGCGCCCGGCCGCGCGCGACGGCCTGCCCAAGATCGCCCCTGGCGGACGAACTGAGCGCCAGGTTCGCTAGTGCCGCACGCATCAACTGCTGATCGCCGAGTGTCGTGGCCAGGCGCAACGCTTCGCCTGTGGCGGCTTCGGCCTCTTCATATCGATGTTTGTAAAAGGCCAGCGCGCCACGCTCCTGGAGCACGTGATACCGTGATGCCGGTGGCCAGCCCGCATCGTGGAGAAGATCTGCCTCGCGCAGCCACTGCTCACTCGCCGCGATATCGCCATTACGCGCGGCAATTCCCACCGCGCAACAGGTGGCCACATAGAGGCCACGGGAATCCCCAATCTCGCGGTACAGGTCTGCCGCGCGCAAAATCGCCGCTAGTGCGACCGCGCTGTCATTGTGCGGAAATTGCGACCACCACTTCTGCATCCGGGCTTCCAGCGCCGCTGCCGTGGCAGCATCAATTCGGGTCATTGCCAGTTCGCACCGACGCTGGCCTTCACTAAGCTGCCCAGCCTCAGACCAGATCCAGCCCGCCGCACCCGCCAGCGCGATGTGCAGCTCGGCGTCGTCAGCGTCTTGCGCCCAGTCGAGCGCGGCACGCAGGTTGTCGATATCCGGCAGACAGCGTTCGAAGCGCACGTCGCGGGTGATCGTCCACAGTTGCGCACAAGCCTCTTCAAACAGCGCGAGCATCGCGCGTGCGTGCCGCTCGCGCGTGGAGTTGATCTCACCCGCATCTTGCAGCTTCTCCGATGCATAGGCTCGCGCGCTCTCCAGCAGCCGGTAGCGCGGCGGCTCGGTGGGGTCGGCGACGAGCAGCGACTTGTCAACCAGTGCGCCCAGATGATCGAGCACCGCCCACTCGTCGAGTTGTGCATCGGACAGCGCGTGCTGTGCAGCGGGCAGCGTGAAACCGCCGACGAATACACCGGCACGGCGGAACACGGCGCGCTCGTCAGCGTTGAGCAGACTGTGACTCCAGTCCAGCGTCTCGTGCAACGTTTGCTGACGACGCGGCGCAGCGCGTGCGCCGCCAGTGAGCATGCGAAAGCGCTCGTTCAACCGTTCACGGACACCAGCGATGCCGAGCAGCGGGACGCGTGCGGCGGCGAGTTCGATGGCAAGTGGCAATCCGTCGAGTTGGCGACAGATGTCGGTCACGTCGGCGACGTTCAGTTCAGTCAGCGTGAAGCTCGGTTGCAGCGCTGTCACGCGGTCGACGAACAGCGCGACGGCACCGGATGCTTGCGCAGCGGCAAGCTCGTCGGCAGCGGGCAATGTCAGCGGAGCCAATCGATACAGGTGTTCACCGTTGACCTTGAGCAACTCCTGACTGGTGGCGAGCAGGTGCACCTGAGGCGCGTGATCCAGCACCGCTTGCGCGAACGCGCTTGCCGCGAGAACCACATGCTCGCAGTTGTCGAGCACCAACAGCAGGGAGCGGTTGTGCAAGGTGTCGATGACCTCGTCCTGCGCGCTCTTCTTGCCGGGTAGCGTGAAGCCGAGCGCTTGCGCGACAGCCGCAGGCAGCAACAGAGGATCGGAAACCGGAGCCAGTTCAACCAGCCACGCGCCGTCCGCGTACGCGTCGCGCAAGGTGTGCGCGACCGCTTGCGCGAGGCGAGTTTTGCCGAGGCCGCCAGCGCCGACGACAGTGACGACACGGTGGATGGTGACCAGTTTTTCGAGCGCTGCAATGTCGTCGTCGCGTCCGAACAGTGTCGGCATGGTGCGGGGCAGATTGCCCTTCTCCGTGGGTGCTGCGGGTGCTGCGGGGGCTGAGATTGCGACGCCTTCTGTAGTCGCGGACACGGTCGCAGATTCCGCGTTTGTCGCCACCCCTTCAAGCACCGCCGTAAACCGATACCCACGTCCAGGAATCGTTGCGATCACCTGTGGGCCGAGCAGTTTCCTCAGCGCCGAAATATGCACCTGAAGATTGTTCTCTTCAACAATCATCCCCGGCCACACGAGGTCGAGCAATTCGTTCTTGCTCACTACGCGGTCGCGATGTTCGACGAGGGTGAGCAACAAATCGAAGGCGCGCGAACCCAGCTTCGCAGGCTTGCCGTCGACCAGCACATCGCGCTGCGCAGGCCGGATCACGCAACGCTCGAAGCTGATGTCGGCGGCGAGCGCAGTGGATGAAGTTGTAGCTGGGGCTGACGCGGGCGTGGGCGTGTGCATTTTTGAAGTCTATCGCGCAACGGGTGTGCTGATTCAGAACGCTTCAGAACGCTTAAGGCCGATTTGGGCTTTTGCCAAAGACCTGAATGGGAGTTCGGAAGATAGTTAAGCCATCGACCACGCACCAGCCGGTGCCACCCAAAACCCCTCCCGAAAGGACACTGAAATGAACACTTCCAACACCACCCGCCTCATCGCTGCCATTGTCTCTGTGGGCGTGACCGCTCTCCTCTTCTCCGCAATCATCTCGCCTGCGATGCAAAGCCAGGCCGACGGCAGCGTACGTCTGGCGCACAGCACGTTGAGCGCGCCGTCCGCTCCAGCACCGTTGCTGGTTGCGCGGGCTGACGCCGATCCATCACGCTAAACGGCGTAAGGCGCGTGCCCCCCTACTGCACGCCGCAAAAGACCACGCCCTCATCAATCCAGCCCAGCCGCAGTGCCATGTCCTGCTGCTGCGCGAGGGTCGCACTGAAGCGATGGTTTCCGTCATCCACGAGGCGCGGCTCTCCTTTGAAAGCGCGGAAGATCGGCACAGTACCTGCGGGGCACAGGTTTGACCCAAGTTTGGGCACCGTATAGCCCTCGACACCTTCCAGCAACGGCTTCGCGTCAAGCTGCAAATTGATCGGGTTAAGACTGGCCAAAGCCACTTAATCTGGCGGCAAAGCGGTGAAAAAATGTGAGCCTCGGGAGCCACCCTTCGCGACCTTGTTGAAGTAGTGGCGCTCTAGAGGAAACACAGATTTAATCCTTGCTTTGAGCGGTGATTATTTGTAGCGTAGAGGCATGCAAACGCACCAGCTAAGTTTCTCGCAAGCCGAGTACGCAAAGAAGAAAAAGACCACGGGCTGGGAGCTATTTTTAGAGAAGATGGAACACGCGGTTCCGTGGGCACGGCTGGTTGAGGTGATCGAGCCGTACTACCTGAAGGCGGGTGGGCGTGGCCGCCCGCCCATTGGCATCGAACGGATGCTGCGCATGTACGGCTTGCAGCAGTGGTACGGACTGGCCGACGAGGCGGTAGACGACGCCGTCTACGACTCGCAAGCGCTCGCGAGTTTCATCGGTATTGACAGCTCAGGTGAGGGGGTACCGGACGCAACCACCCTCATGGGGTTTCGTCATTTACTGGAAGCCAACGACTTGACCCTAGCGATGTTGGTCGAGGTTAACGCCATGCTGCTGGAGCGGGGCCTGTTGATGACACAGGGCACCTTGGTGGACGCCACCCTCATTGCCGCGCCCAGCTCGACGAAGAACCGCGAGCACGAACGTGACCCAGAGATGCATCAGACCAAAAAGGGCAACGCGTGGCATTTCGGCATGAAGGCTCACATTGGTGTGGATCGGGATTCGGGGTTGGTGCACACCGTGGTCTCGACAGCGGCCAACGTCAGCGACATCAGCCAGACGCCTGAGTTGCTGCACGTGCAGGAGACCGAGCTGTGGGCGGACGCGGGCTACGTCGGCGTGGACAAGCGCGAGGACATGCAAGCCGCGCTCATCAAAAACGAACAGACGCTGACCCTCAAGCTACACGTGGCCAAGCGTCGCAGCGCGATCACGAAGATGATCGAGGGCTGGCAAAAGACGATGGCGCAGGCCTACGAGAAATTGAAGGCGCAAGTGCGCGCCCGAGTGGAGCACCGTTTCACGTGGTCAAGAACCTGTTTCACTACAAGAACACACGCTACAAGGGCATCAACAAGAACGACTGTCAGCTCAACAGGCTGTTTGCGTTGAGTAACTTGTACATGGTGCGGGGAGAGGTGCGCCCGTAACCGATGCGAAGGGCGCGAAACGCGCCGAAAGGTGCCTCAAAGGGGACATAAACGCTCAAAAAGCAGCGATAAACGGGTGAAAACCCAACCGATTTGACGATTCGTGACGATGCGCGTTTACGCTACGTGACTGGACGCGCGCAAATCGATTTAATCTGTGCTGCCCTAGGGCAGAAATTCTCGACCATGAAATTGTCAATCGCGCGCTTGCCCAATCCAAAAGCACCGTAGCGTACGCGGCTGGAAACAGAGGCTCTCGCAGCGTTGAATGACGCATTGGCTTTGCGCGGAAATCCTTGTTTGGTGAGGGCTAGGGTTAATTTTTTGCATAAGTCGAGTTTTATCTAAAACCCGCTGTAGCCCCTGTCAATAGGGCTTTTTTGCATAGAGTCATTGACCATGACAGTGGCTGTTTTTGCCGTCAATCAATCGGCCACGGCATCGATTTCGGCAAGGGTTAAACGACCGACTTTTCGATTGCGGTCACGCTCATAGGCTGCCTATCGACCGCGCGCCACCACGGCGTGACCGATCCGACACGTGCAGGCTCAACCGGCTCTCGCAGTCGCGGCATTAGCAGTTGCGCGCCTCGCTTTTCACCCCGCGTAACCAGCGTCTCCGCTGGCTCGTTGGCCCAATGATTTCATGGTGATTTCGTGCGTCTTTGCAAATTTGTAACTGTTCGAGATGCTGATTTTTTTAGCGCTGTGCACCCGCCGGGCCTATAACGCTGTGTAACACCCGCAAGTCGCACTTCCCGTCCACAGTGCCCTACCGTGTCGTCTATGCAGATACGAACGTCATGTGAACGGTTCACATGAACGGCGAAACCACGGGAGATAGGTATAAGAACACGTTTCACATTAAAGCGGATCGCAGCGGTGGCCGCCGCCACGCTTGCCATCGCCGCGACCCACGCCCAGTGGCAAGGCATTGCGGCGTCAAACGCTGCGTTCGACGCACGCATGAGCGCCCAACTTGGCGTAGCGCAACGTCAAGGTGCACAGCAACAACAGGCGCTGTGGCAGCACCATCTGCAAATCAACGGCCCGCGTTTGCGTCAGCAGTATGCACAAATGCAGGCATCCCGCCGCGCCAATATGACGTTTCAGCAATTCGCCTATTGGGACTTGATGACGGCGGCGGGCACCAACTTGCAGGGTGCGCTGCAGCATCAACAGAATCAGTTCACGGGCAGCCAATGTGCGAACGCCACCGTGCAGCAGGGCCACGCAAGCTACAACGCAGGTTGGGCCAACAACAGCGCGCGGCAATCGGCGGCGGTGGCGAACTATACGAATCAGGCGATTGCCGGTGCCACGCCTTATCGTAGCGCTGGTGATGCGTCAGGCGGCACTACGATGCTGCCGCACTATTTGCCGCAGGGTCAGACCTATCAAAGCGGTGGCAATACCTACGCCCAGGATGCGCAGGGCACCTACTACCGTGCGCAGAACAATGGTTGGCTGCGAATGGACTCCGGGCGCTAACAATGGCCTGTCAGGTGTAACGACGGGTCACCTGAACGTCGACATCCATGCCCAAAAAATCACCGGGAAAGCCGTGCCAGTTGCCGGTGATCGGCGATGCGCCGCTCGCATGTCGCGCAAAGCCAACGCGAATTAAATCGGTGCCACCGACCAGATTGTTGGTCGGATCAAAAGTCAACCATCCCGCACCGGGCAAATACACCTGAAGCCACGCGTGCGTTGCACCCGCGCCGTGGTGCGCACCATTCGCGCCTTCGAGCGCAGGGGTGTACAAATAACCGGACACGAAGCGCGCCGCGTAGCCCAGCCTGCGCACCGCCTCGATCATTAGTGTGGCGAAATCGCGGCATGTGCCGCTTTGTAAATCCAGCGTTTGGTAAGGACTTTGCACACCTTCGCTGACGCGCGGCACGTACTGCATGCAGTCGCGAATCGATGCGTTCATGCGCACCAGAAGGTCAAGCGAATACACCCGACCAGCACCGGTCAGGAATGTTTGCGCCCACGTCAAAAGCGCGTCGGTCGGGTCGGTGTACCAGGGCAAAAGATACGGCTGTAAAACGATGGCATCCTCATCGCTGTACACGAAAGGATATTCAACAAAAGCGGGCTCGACCGGCAGATCAAGCACTCGCTCGCCGACGTGCTCGACGGTGAATTTGCACACAATTTTCAGCTCGGCGGTTGGCGACGTGGGCTCAACAATAGCCACTGAATTTGAATACACATCGTGAATCAAACGCACGTCTTTCGGTTCCGGAGAAATCGCAAGGCTGGTCGCCAGCACGCGCATGTCGTGGCTGCCACGCGGACGAAACATCACGCGATGGGTGCCGAGTTGCACCGGTTGCGCGTAGCGGTAGTGCGTGGTGTGCGTAATGTCAAACAGCATAGGCGGGGCGGGCGAGATGCGGCTTTGCCGCAGGTACTTTGATAGGTACGAATGGAGGCTGTGTGTCCACCGCAACGACCGCCGGGCTCATACTGAGCATGCGCGCATTGCCGAAGAATGTGGCGAACGGAACATCCTTAGCGTCGCGCCCAGTGCCAACGCGAATCAGCTCGTCAATCGGTGCCATTTCTGTGCCGTCAAACAACACCCAACGATGGCCGAGCCATGCTTCAAACACAGCATGAAAATCGGGCGCGCCCTCCGCAAATTTGATGTAGCCGACCACGAACCGCGCAGGGATGTTCAGCGCTCGGCAAAACGCAATGCCAAGATGCGCAAAATCGCGGCACACGCCTGCGCGTTGCAGGAACACATCGCAAGCGGTGGACGTGACCGTCGTCGAGCCGACGGTGTATTCAATGTTGTCGTGAATCCATTGGCGGATAGCTTCGACCCGCTCCCAACCCGGTGCGTAGTGCGCGAACATTTTTTTAGTGGCCGACGCGAGCAAATCAGACTCGCAGTAGCGAGTGGGCGACAGCAAATGCAGGTAGTCGAATGGAATGCCAGACACGGGCGACTCAAGCAGGCCTGCGCCGTGCGGTGTCGAAGAAGACGGCGGCAGCTCCACTGTGGCGCGGTAGTTCAGCTCAAACAAACCGGGCAACACGTCAGCCCGAATCAGCCGATTGTTGGACGGCCCATGGGTATGCCGCTGCACGCTCACCGAGGGCGTGAGGGTGAGCGCCTCGTCAACGACGATCTGACCCGACTCAACGGCTTCCACATGAAACACAAAATGCGCCAGTGATTGCACCTCATATTTGAGATTGCAATCTACCTTGAAACGTCGCGGCGCTTCCGATGCGTTGCCCTGAAAATCGATGGGCAAAATTAACGCCTTACCGCAGCATTGTTCACGTACAGCAGGCGCGTATCCAGCACTTTCCAGGAACGCATCGATTGCGTGGCGTGGGCTTGAACCTGAGCGCAATGCAGCGCAACCGTTGCCCTAAGCTGCCGATGCTGCCCCATCGAAACCAGCGCTGAATGGCCCACACCGTGCCCCAAAAGCTCGGCAGCCCAGCCGACTGATCGGTCGATGAGTGCGCTGACGGTGGCAATTTTGGGTGTGTTCATGGTGCTGCTGCTGACGAAAATTTGGAGGTAGCCCACTGTAAGCGTGAATCGATGTTCGGCCCGTAGGATGCGTTTTCAATATTGTGTAGGTTGTGGACTACAGGTCGCGAATTCGCAAAAAATACCAGCAGCGTCGCCCACAACGCGAAATCACAGTGACATACTGCGTGCAAACGGGCCTCGTTCCCCGTCTAAGGAGGATCAACTGTGCGTGTGCGCATTCAATTTCGAAGTGCTCTTTTTGTGGTCAATGCGTTCATTGCGTTCGCTATGGCTCTGCTGACCGTCGTCGGTGTCCACGCACACGACGGTGATCAGCGCGTGGAAGGCGCACCCGCTTCGACCGGCGGCCCGCGCTACGCAGTCGATGCGACATGGCCGAAGCCGTTGCCAAATAACTGGATTCTTGGGCAGGTGGCCGGTATCGCAACGGCCTCTGATGACACCATCTGGATGATTCACCGGCCACTGACGCTGACCGAGGACGAGCGAGGCTCAACGCTCACACCGAAGCGCTCGAAGTGTTGCAGCGCCGCGCCACCGGTGTTGCAGTTTGATCGGGCGGGAAAGCTGTTGCGTTGGTGGGGCGGCAAAGCGGATTTGGCAAATGCGGGCTTCGACTGGCCAGCCAACGAACACGGCATTTATGTTGACCCGAAGGGCAACGTGTGGATCGGTGGCAATGCCGCCACTGATCACATGCTGCTCAAGTTCACGTCGGACGGCAAATTCTTGCTGCAAATCGGCAAACCCGGCGTCAGTCTAGTACATCGTTTCATTAAACAGTTTACTTAATGACCGCAATCTGCCATGATTCATCTCATCGTTTTTTGATGGGCGTCAATCATGGCAAGACCTTCGACACGAGCGGCGCTGTTGCTCAGCGATCAACAGCGTGGGGCG
>JANNYE010000093.1:0-9729 GCA_031409935.1 Burkholderiales bacterium
ACCTACACGCTGGTCGATATGGCCGTCTGGGGCTGGGCTCGTGCCGTGCCGTTCATCCTCGGTGCAGACGCATGGGAAAAGCTGCCGCACGTAAAACGTCTGCTAGACGAAATCAACGCCCGCCCCGCCGCGCAGCGCGCCGAAGCGCTGAAAGCGAAGTACGCGTTCAAAACAGAAATGGACGACGACGCGAGGAAAAATATGTTCCCGCAGAACGCGCGGTTGACGGCGTAACACAGGTTCGAACCCCCTCTCCCGCAGCGCGGGAGAGGGTTGGGGTGAGGGCGGCGGCACAACGTTCAAACTAAATCGGAGGAGCAAAATAAATGATCAAAGCAGTAGTCTTCGACGCCTACGGCACCCTGTTCGATGTGTACTCGATCAGTGCGCTCGCCGAACGCTTGTACCCCACGCAGGGTGCCGCCATCTCGGCCCTCTGGCGCGACAAACAAATCGAGTACACGCGACTGATCAGTCTCTCCGATCCGAACAGCAACACGGGGAGCCGCTACTACCAATCGTTTTGGGACATCACACGCTTGTCGCTCTCCTACACCCTGTCGCGCCTGAAGCTCGAAGCCACGCAAGCGAACGAGGAGGCGCTTATGCAGCAATACGCGAAACTCTCGCCATTCCCGGAAAACCTTGGCGTGCTGCAAGCGCTAAAAGCCATGGGCATGGCCACCGCCATCCTCTCCAACGGCAGCCGAGAAATGCTCGACTCCGCAACAGCGAGCGCTGGCATGAAAGACCTGCTCAATCACGTCATTTCGGTCGATGACGTCAAGCAATTTAAAACCAGCCCGGCCAGCTACGCGCTGGTCAGCAAATATTTCCCAGTGCCAGCCAACGAAATCCTCTTCGTGTCGAGCAACGCATGGGACGCACTCGGCGCCACGTGGTTTGGCTTCGCAACACTTTGGGTGAATCGGCAGGGTTTGCCGGGAGAAACTATCGGACCTGCGCCGACGTACACGGGCACAGATTTGACTCGCGTGTTGCAGCTGTTGCCGCAGATGCAGGACGTAACCCAGACCGCGTGAATGCAATTTGGACACGCTCGACCGACGCGCTAAGGCCCGCGCTCAGTAGTTCTACGGAGTCCACTGAGTAGCCGTCCGAATGGTCATCGCCACCGCAAAAACCTACAGTTCTACCCATCGCGCAACGCCTTGATTGCGCGGCAAACTGGGAGAATTTTCATGCAACGATTCAGCAAAATTTCCATCGCATTGAGCGTGGCTGCTGCGCTTATTTCTAGCGCAACCAGCGTCGCAAACGCACAAACGCCGACCGCAGCCAACGCAGTCCGCACCGAGCGCAACATTTCGCTCGCGTTGGCTAACGAAATTGCAGGCGCAACCGTCGCGGCCTGCAGCGCCAACGGCTACGCGGTGGCAGCGACTGTGGTGGATCGCGCTGGCGGCGTGCGCGCCGTGCAGCGTGCGGACAACGCCGGCCCGCACACGCTCGCCGCGAGCCAGCAAAAAGCGTTCACTTCCGCCTCGGCCAAAAACACCACGCTCGCCATGCAGGACGCATCGCAAAAAAATCCGGCAGCGGCAAACCTCGTCTACATTCCCGGCTTCCTGCTGCTCGGCGGCGGCGTGCCGATCAAGGTGGGCAATGAAGTGATCGGCGCGGTCGGCGTCGGCGGCGCACCGGGCGGTCATCTTGACGAGCAGTGCGCCATCACCGCGCTCGATAAAGTCAAAGATCAACTCAAGTAAGGTGGAGCACATCACCATGAACCTGCGCTCAATCTCTCTCATGATCGCGACGGTCGCTGGTCTTGCAATTTACGCCGCGCCAGCCCGCGCGCAGATTGCACCGGACGCGACAGAAATCGCGCGCTATACCGGCTTGCACATCGCCGCGCATCGTGGCGACGTAGCAACGATTGAAAAACTGATCGCCAGCAAGGCCGACGTCAACGTGCGCGACGGCTACGGTCGCACGCCGCTACACGTCGCCACGTTTGCCAAACAACGCGACGCCATTCGTGCGCTGGCAAAAGCGGGCGCGAATCTGGGCCTGCTTGAGCGCGACACCTACGACGCCGTCACCATCGCGTCGGTCGCCGACGACGAGGAGACGCTGCGCACGCTGCTCGCGCTCGGTGCCAGCGCCAAGCTCACGACAAGCCGCTACGACGGCACCGCGTTGATCGCCGCTGCGCATCTCGGGCATGACGGCGTGGTCAGGCAATTGATCGCTGCGGGCGCGCCGCTGGATCACGTCAACAATCTGCACTGGACAGCAGTCATCGAATCCATCGTGCTCGGCAACGGCGGCGCGCGCCATCAGGCCACGTTGAAGGCGCTGATCGACGCCAAAGCCAATCTGCAACTGACCGACCGACAGGGCAACACACCGCTCGCGCTGGCCAAGTCGCGCGGCTATCGCGAGATGGTGGCGATGCTGGAAATGGCGGGCGGAAAGTAGCGCGCCTAGTTCATCGTCAGCGTGTTTGCAGACAATCAACTTTGTGCTGAACGCGCCATTCAATATGGGCACAAGCCACAAAAGCGCACAAAGTCGATAAATGGCACATTTAACACTTTAGCCCTTATTAAATAAGGTCTACGTGAAAAAGCTGATGACCCATGTGACAATCTTGACATGACCATTCGCCTGCGCCAAAGCTTGCCCTGGATTGCCGCGTGGCTGGCGCTCGCCGTCATTGGTGCGGTGTGGCTCGCGCGCAACGAACTTGGCAATTTGCGCGAATCGTTCGAGGTCGATGCGCGCATCATGCATCGTCTGCTCAGTCAGCGCGCGTCGCAGCACGACGCTGTGCTCGCCACGCTCGGCCTGCTGCAATCACAAAGCGCCGAGGCCGAACGCGAGCGGCGTTTGTCGTCGGTGTATCCGCAGGTCGTCACCATTGAAAAGCACGCGCAAAACACGCCGTGGCCGAACAACGCCGCAGCGCTCAGCGCAGCCGAGGACGCATCGCGCAAAACGTCCCGTCCCGCGCTGGGCCCGGTTGATTTTCAGCAGGGCCGATACTGGCTGGTGCTCGCCTCCACGCCCAACAGTTACGCGCTGCAAATCGATGCCCGAGCAATGGTGCCATGGAGCGAGTGGCCGTTCTCAGACCAGGGCCGCGACAGCGCCGTGCGCGTCGCGCTCGACCACGCGGGCCAATCGTTGACCTTGCAACCGGGGCAACTTTATGACGCACGCTGGCGCTTCGATTTTCGCAAACGTCTGGCAACCGTGAGCCAGCCATTCGACGTGGTGGTCACGCGCTGCGTGAGCTCGGCTGAGCTGCCGTGGCGGTGGATGATCGCGTGGCTGCTCGGCACAGCGCTTCTGCTCGCCGCGCTCGCCACGCTCATGCACCAGCGTCGTGAACGTGCGCGCGCCGAAGAACTGCTGCGGCTCGGTCAGGTCGCGCGTCTCAACACGCTCGGCGAACTCGCAGCGGGCATGGCGCACGAACTCAATCAACCGCTCACCGCAGTGCTCGCCAACACGCAGGCGGCAGTGCGACTGCTGAAAGAATTCCCGCCGGAAATCGACACCGCAAAAACCGCTATGCAGCGCGCGCGCGAGCAGGCGCGCCGTGCGTCTGACGTGCTCTCGCGCCTGCGCCGCACCGTCGAGCGCCCCGACACGCAGGCAGAGCGCGTTCGCGTGCGCCTGACAGAGGCCGTGCGCGACGCGCTGTATCTGCTGGAGCCGCAATGTCGCGAGCATCGCGTGACCACCGAAATTGTGATTGATCGCGACGTTGCAGTGCTGGCCGATCCGGTCGCGCTGGAGCAGGTCATCCACAATCTCGCGACCAACGCGCTGCATGCGCTCGATCACATTGATGCGAGTGAGCGACGCCTCACAATCACCATTTCGCAAACGGAAACGCACGGCGAACTGCGCATCGCCGACAACGGGCCGGGCATCGCGCCGGACGCACTGCCGCGACTGTTCGAGCCGTTTTTCTCAACACGCAACGACGCCGGTGGATCGGGGTTGGGCCTCGGCTTGAGCGTGTGCGAATCGCTGGTCACCAATATGGACGGCCACATCAGCGCGCAGAACCGCGCGCCACGCGGCGCAGAATTTACCGTCACGCTGCCGCTCGCTACACCAACCGTTCGTGGTGAGCCTGTCGAACCATGAACACCGCACAATCACTCTCACCCCTCATCCACCTCATCGACGACGACGCAGCCGTGCGCGACGGCCTCGCGCTGCTCATCAGCACCGTCGGCCTGCGCGTGCAAACCTGGGCCGACCCCGTTGCCTTCATGCGCGAGTTCGACAGCACCTGCATCGGTGCCATCGTGCTCGACGTGCGCATGCCCGGTATCAGCGGCCTGACCGTGCTCGACACGCTGGTGCGCGAAGGCGTCGACCAGCCCATCATCATGCTCACCGGCCACGGCACAGTAGAAATGTGCCGCCGCGCCTTCAAATCCGGGGCCGCTGAATTCCTTGAAAAACCGGTCGATGACGAAGTGCTGCTGGAGGCTCTGCAAAACGCCGTGCGCCAACATGTAAGCTCCCGCGAACGCAACAACGCCAACCGCGAATCCCGCGACCGCTACGCCTTGCTATCAGAACGAGAACGCGAAGTGCTCGGCCTCATCGTAGCGGGCCTGACAAACAAGGAAATCGGTCGCGCACTCACGCTGTCACCACGCACCGTAGAAACGCATCGCGCGAATTTGTTTGCGAAGCTGGAAGTGGAATCGCTCGCGGTTTTGATTCGGCGGTTTGCGGGGTTGGTGGAGGCTGGGTAGCCCACTCGCGCCAATTACGCCGCCATACCGTCATAATGAACAACGTAAGGAGCATCCTGTATGGCAGTTCAGCAATATCCCGTCGAAGTTCAGTCCGACCATCTAGAAAAAATTACACGAGCCAAGCCGGTTCAAGCACTTGCTGAGCTAATTTGGAATGGATTGGACGCTGATGCTGACCGCGTGAGTATCTCGTTCGAGCACAACGCGATTGGCTCACTTGATAGGGTTACCGTGCGTGACAACGGTTTGGGCCTGCCTCGTGCTGACGCGCCTGAATGCTTCAGGAGGTTGGGCGGCTCGTGGAAAAAGGCGCGAGCCATGACGAATGGCGGGCGAAACATTCACGGTCAAGAAGGCCGTGGTCGGTTTAAAGCATTTGCAATTGGTACCCACGCTGATTGGACCGTCGTCTACGGACGGGACGGCAAACTGTGGCTCTACACCATCAGCATGTCGTCCGCAGATATTCGCAATGTCGCTATTTCGGATGAAGTCGAGGCGACCGCAGACACCGAGCGCGGCGTTACGCTGGTCATCGCAAACCCGCTCAAGGACTTTCGGGCGCTAGATAGTGATGCCGGACTGCACGAGCTAACAGAAATTTTCGCGCTCTACCTTTCGGACTATGAGAACGTTCGCGTAAGCGTTGGCGGTCGCCGTGTTGACCCAACAAAGACTATTGAGAGTCGAACCTCATTCAACTTGCCGGACATCGATGTCGACGGCAAGGTCTACTCCGCTCGACTTGAATTAGTTGAATGGAAAGGTATTTCGCAGCGTGCGCTGTTTCTTTGCAACGAAAAGCGTTTCCCACTAGCGCAAGTCGCTCGCCGATTTCATGTTGGCGAGTATCAGTTTTCCGCATATTTGCAGTCTGCATACCTCAGTGTTGCCCAGCAAGAAGGTACTGTCGATCTCGCAGAAATGCAGACGCCTATCGTCAATGCTCTGGATCATGCGCAAAGAACTATTAAAGAGTACTTCCGAAATCGCGCAGCGAAAGAAGCCACGACCGTTGTCCAAGAGTGGAAGTCTGCGCAGATATACCCATACTCTGGTGATCCGATCACGCAGATAGAAAAGGTCGAGCGCCAAGTCTTCGACATCGTGGCTCTCAACGTTGCGCGCCACCTTCCGGAGTTTGATGACGCTCCCACGAAGAACAAGCAGTTTCAGTTGCGTATGCTCCGCCAAGCGATTGAAAAGAGTCCCGAAGACTTACAGCTCATCCTTACAGAGGTGTTAAATCTGCCAAAACGCAAACGCGACGAATTGGCAAGTCTTCTTCAAGATGTTTCCCTTTCCTCCATCATCAGTTCAGCAAAGATAGTTGCTGATCGACTGAAGTTCTTGACAGGTCTGACCACCATCTTGTTTGACGATGGGCCGAAAAAGCGCCTGAAGGAACGCTCTCAGTTGCACCGCATCATTGCGGATAATTGCTGGTTGTTTGGGGAGGAATTCTCGCTGTCAGTGGATGATCGGTCTCTCACTGAGGTATTGCGTGCACACCAACGGTTTCTTGGGAAAGAAATCGTTATTGACTCCCCGGTCAAGCATGTTTCGCAATCCAAGGGAATTGTTGATCTGATGCTGTCAAAAGCGACGCGCGGACACAGAGCGAATGACGTAACGCATTTGATCGTTGAACTGAAAAGGCCAAAAGTCCTAGTCGATTCAGACGAAATCAGCCAGATCGAGAAATATGCGTTTTCTGTGGCCGCCGATGAAAGGTTTAAAGGCGTCGGCGTTGAGTGGATTTTCTGGGTGATTAGCGATAACTACGGTGAGTTTGCGAAGCAGCGAATACAAGACGAAAGCGGCCTGATCCACAGAAAAGGAAATATCTCCATTTACGTAAAGACTTGGGCGCAGGTGATAGATGAAAATCGAGCTCGACTCCAATTCTTCCAAGAACGCCTCGAGTTCCAAGCTGATAAAGGAGAGTCATTAAAGTATCTTCAAGAGCGTCACGCGAAATATCTCGAAGGCGTGTATGACGAGGAGCCAGCTCCCACTGGTAGTGAAAGCGAAGTTCCGGTCACGGAGACAATTGACGAGTAGCAGAGATTTTGTTTGACAGATATCGTGTTGCACAAATGCGTCCGCGTAGGCCATCGTTTGAACTCCCGTTCAACGCGAAAACAACGATTACGCTGTGATTTGCTGGTACGAGACGTCCGTGCAGGCTGGATGGATAATCAGGTAATACAATCTCAAAACGTTCTGCGGCAATTTGCCGAAGAACGCACCGAGTACTAAAAAAACTTCATGAACCTCGCATTCACGCAGCTCGATTTTGATTTGTATGGGGAACTGAATGTTCTCCATTCGCCGGTGGTGGCTGCTGCGATTGAAAAGTTGTCTGCTTCGACGGGTACCGAATCTCGCGGTGCGGTTTTCACTCGGCCTGAGGTGGTTGATTTCATTCTGGATTTGGCCGGATACACCGAAGATGAGCCGCTGCATGAAAAGCGGCTGCTGGAGCCTTCATTTGGTGGTGGCGACTTTCTGTTGCCGGTTGTGAACAGGCTGCTGACGGCGTGGCGCGCAGCGAAACGGGACGGGATGGCGCTTGATGACTTGAGTGATGCACTGCGAGCGGTGGAGTTGCACCGTGAGACGTTTCAGTCCACCCACGCTGCGGTCGTTTCGTTGCTAAAGTGCGAGGGGCTTACCGCTGCCATTGCAACCACGCTTGCAGATCGCTGGCTCTCTCAGGGGGACTTTCTTCTTGCCCCGCTAGTCGGTCAGTTCGACTTCGTTGTCGGCAATCCACCGTATGTCCGGCAGGAGTTGATTCCTGCACCGCTGCTTGCTGAATATCGCGCTCGATATGCAACGATGTATGACCGCGCTGATATCTACATTCCGTTTATCGAGCGCTCACTTTCAGTTTTGTCGAAGGGCGGCAATCTGGGTTTTATCTGTGCGGATCGCTGGATGAAGAACCGATATGGCGGGCCGCTTCGCAGCCTGGTGGCCGAGCAGTTCCATCTGAAAATTTACGTCGATATGGTGGACACGCGCGCGTTTCATTCGGACGTGATTGCGTACCCGGCGATCACAATCATCAGCCGGGAAGCACCGGGTGCGACACGCATTGCGCATCGTCCCGCCATTGATCGCGCGACGTTGGTGACGCTCGCCAATGTGCTGCGCCAACCGAATCTTCCTCAAGGTACCGGAGAGATACGCGAGTTGGCTCGGGTAACGAACGGGTCTGAACCCTGGTTGCTCGAATCATCGGATCAGATGGCGTTGATTCGACGCCTTGAAAATGCATTCCCGACGCTGGAAGAAGTTGGGTGCAAGGTGGGTATCGGCGTCGCGACGGGCGCGGACAAGGCATACATCGGCGACTTTGAAGCGCTTGACGTCGAGCCAGATCGGAAGCTGCCGTTGGTGACGACGAAAGACATCGCGTCGGGCGAAGTACAGTGGCGTGGGCAGGGCGTGGTCAATCCCTTTGCCGATGATGGGAGCCTTGTTGATCTGCGCGACTATCCGCGTTTGCAGCGCCATTTGCAGGCGCATCGAGAGGTCGTCATGGGCCGTCACTGCGCACAGAAGATACCGGCGAACTGGTATCGCACGATTGATCGGATTACGCCATCGCTCGCCGCAAAGCCGAAGCTTTTGATCCCGGACATCAAGGGTGAGGCCCACGTTGTGTTTGAGAGCGGCGCACTTTCGCTTTATCCACACCACAACCTTTACTACGTTGTCTCCGATAACTGGGATTTGCGCGCGTTGCAGGCGGTGATGCTCTCGTCGCTGACGCGGCTTTTCGTCGCGACCTACTCAACAAAAATGCGCGGCGGCTTTTTGCGGTTTCAGGCGCAGTACCTGCGTCGTATTCGGCTGCCGCGCTGGGCGGATGTGTCTGAAGCGCTGCGAACTGAGTTGGCAGATGCGGCAATCAAGCGCGACTTGCAGGCGTGCAATCGTGCAGCGTTCAAGTTGTACGGTCTGAGTCAAGACGAACGTTCCGTCGTTGGCGGCAACGGGGAATAGGGAATAAATGGCGCTTGATCTTGTTGACTACGAGCACAAAGCCCATGACGCCGTGAAAGCGTTTTGGGGAAACAGGCAAGCCGCGCGGCAAAAGCAGATGGAGTCGGGCAAATCGGATCAGGGCGAACGTGCAGGCGTGACCGCTGGCAAGAACATGAATGGCTTCCTGGCCTTGGTGCTGGACGTAGTTCGCGCCAACGGATTGGCTCACGCCGAAATTCACCAGAAGCGGGCAATGTTGACGCTGCCCGGCTATTTTCGCCCCACGAAACTTTGGGATATTTTGGTGATTAACAGGAGCGAGCTGGTCGCTGCCATTGAACTGAAGAGTCAGGTGGGTTCGTTTGGAAATAACTTTAACAACCGCACCGAAGAGGCGATTGGCACGGCTCACGATTTGTGGACGGCATACCGCGAAGAGGCATTCGGCAAACAGCCGCGCCCATTTGTCGGATGGCTGATGCTGGTCGAGGATGCGCCGAAATCCAGAGCCACGGTCAAGGATTCCTCGCCGCATTTTCCGGTGCTTGAAGCATTCAAAGGCGCGTCGTACCTCAAGCGGTACGACCTACTTTGTCAAAAATTGGTGCAAGAGCAACTCTACACAACCGCCGCACTCATTACGTCACCACGCAGCGCCGCCGAGACCGGCGAATTTGCGGAGATGTCCGCGATGACTGGACTCAAGACGTTTGTTACGGGTTTGGCGGGCCACGTCGCGGCCACGGCTGCACGATTGGGCTGACAGCCCACCCGTGCTATCGTCTATCCCCCGAAACGCACCAACCCGCTCACCGGTTGCTTTTGACCCCGGATTCGCGGACACAAGGAGAACACCATGCCTGGACTGCTTCCTACTGTTGACCCTGATGGGTTGCTTGAATTTTCTGTGGTCTACACCGACCGTGCTTTGAACCATATGTCGAAGCGGTTTGGTGGTGTGATGCGGGAGATTTCG
>JANNYE010000094.1:0-8707 GCA_031409935.1 Burkholderiales bacterium
GGCCTCCCTTGATGAACTCAAGCAGAGAATTCTCGCCGGGATCGACGAGATGAACGCTCAACCCGTCAGGTTTCAGTGGAAAAATACGGATGCTGAAATGGTCGCAAGATAGTATGCGTTTTAATGAAACGATGCACTAGGGCCTGTAGGCGACAACTTGGCGTCGCTCGGTGCTTTGAGAGCGCGGCTGCGGGCATTAGGTCGCAGTAGTCAGGTAATCAGTGCGTAGCGCGTAGGCTGGGTTGCAAACCCAGCCTACGCGCTACGAATCCATCGCGTTGATGTTAGGCGTGTGTCTCACTGCATCCGAAGCGTCACCAACGCCTGCACGGCGGCCAATCACGACACCAGTTCGCGCAGAATCGCCGGGTGGTTCTGCACGATGCGTAGTAGCGTTTTGGCTGCGCCCGATGGCTCTCGCCTGCCTTGTTCCCACTCTTGCAGGGTGCGCAACGAAACGCCCAACAGCGCAGCGAATTCTGATTGCGAGAGCTGTGAGGCAGTACGGGCGGCGATGACCGGCGAGTACACCACACGTCCGCGATCAGCCGCAATTTCTTTCGCTGCGGCGAGTAGTTTTTTTCCGAGCGCTTCGCCAGTGATGAAATCAGCTTTGGCCACGAATGGTCTCCTTGATGGCTTTGAGAAGATGTGCGGGGTTCGAAGCCCAAACCCGCGAAATTTCTCGGGCTCACGGCTTCAACCAATTCTTAACCATCAATCATGGGGTTCCAAGCGGCAATCGCCGAAAATTCCGTCTCAGCGGCCGACGAGCAGTTTTAGCGCTTCTTCAACGCGTTTTAGGTGGTTTGTGCTCAGCGTCGCAAGCGGCTGCGCACCCATGAATCGCTTGTTGGATATGGCGCGGATTTGATCAATGAGCAAGTCAGTTTCCTGAGGCAGCCCCGGTTGATTGACTAAGGCGATGCGAAGCGGAAAGTAGTCTTGGTCACGCCTCACCTGAGTGGTACCCACGACCACGATGGTGGTTTGGTGGCCAGCGTTGTTCAACAGGTCGGTCTGAATCACCAGGGCCGGTCGATTGCGTTTTCCAGGCTCTTCTTTGTGTGTTTGCGGATCGAGATCAACCTCCCAGATTTGGCCGCGCAAGACTTTAATCGAGGCCATCTGCTAGCGAGCCCTCAACCGATTCATTGATGGCGAGGTGTTCGGCGGAGAGCTCTCTGGAAAGCGCTGCAATGTGCTGCGCCATCACAAGCTCGTTTTTCTCGAGAACTGCTTGGCGTATGTAGTCCGAACTTTTTAGTCCAACGATGTTGGCCAACGCGCGCGTTTGTTGCGCGAAGTCGTCGCCAACTCGAAATGAAAGTGTGGTGGCATGCATGGTCATTGCCTCATAAACGAAATATGCACTAAAAATGTTGTTGCAATATTGTAATACATATTTGCACTTAGTTATTGGTGTTGTTCGGCAATAGCCTGTCGTAAAGCAACTGTTTTACGACACCACCGTAGCGCGTAGGCTGAGTTGCAAACCCAGCGTTTGCGTGAGTGACAGACGAGCTGGGTTGCCAACCCAGCCTACGCGCTCGGCCCATAAAGCGATATCAATCATTACAAAACACCGCACGGGTCGTCGTTCCTGCGAAGCCAGGAACCCATTGACTTTGCATGTTTCGTGGCAGTTTTGGCGCGCTCGAAAGACGCTGCGCCCCTGCCCCTTCGTCGGGCTCAGGACATGCTTCGCAAGGGCGACGAGGAAAAAACCCCAATGAACAATCTCGGTTGAATGCTCTCGGATAAATGTGTGGCCGGTTTTTTGAAAAACATACGTTTGAGAGGATGAATCGATTCGCAGCACTACTTTTGCTGCGGGCGACGCCTACCGGTCCGAGGCGCATACAGCGGGCTCATCTATGGAAGCTACATCATGACAATCAAACTCGCCTTACCCTCGCCAATTCCACACTTACGGATTTCACCGGACGTACCGCACACACGGCCTAAGCGCACAGCGTGGAGCCGTCGCGCAATTCAACTGCTAGGCGTCTGCTTCGCATTCGTGCTGTCAGGTCTCGCACAGACCACGCTTGCTCAAGTTAATACGAGGGCCACTACTACGCCTCCGCAAACGGCGGACGCTCAAGCCAACGCAAAACTACTTGCAAAAGCAACGTGTTTCTGCGATCTGACTTGCACTTCAAGTAAGGGCGGGGTCATGAACAAAAACGTCCAAGGTACGCCCCGTTGGCAAGTGCCCGGCGGGCAGGACGACAATGCGTGTCACAACGAGTGCAACTCTATTGCGGCTACGAACATTCCCGGCTGGTCTAAAGAGGCGCAGCTCTGCGACACAGGAACATGCACCATGACAACGCACCTCGGTACGGGTGGCAAGCAAACCTATCGTCATTCGTTCGACAACTCGTCGCAGAATTTCTGCCATGGGCCTGATCCCGTAAAAAATCTGTGTTGCCCGGAGTTCACCAAGGTAATGACCCCCGGGAAGATTCGTTCATTTTTCAAAGAGAGCGATCACACATTAGGCCAACCCTACACGATGACGTTTAACACCACCGGCACTTTTAGCAACGAGCTAGAGGCCTCACTAAAGGCTTGGGCGGACTGGTTGAAGGTCGACGGGTGCGCGGGGGTGACCGGTTTCAAACTCGAATACAAACTGTACAACACCAACTCCACAGTCAAACCAACGACATCAGTCGTGCCAAACACTTACACCGCGAGCACATCAACATCAGTGCTGTACCTGATGGGCACTCCCGTGCCCGCAACGTTTGTGTGGAACGTCACGCCTTCGCCCAATTGGTGGTTCGTCAAAGTGATTGTGACGCCCATCGGAGCTAATGGACAAGCGGTGGCGTGTGCGAAAACAGACAACTGCTTTGATCGCTTTTTTACTGGTTGGATTGACGATGCAATGACTGCTGCCCGAGTAATGTCCGGAGCTGGCGGCACGCCGTCAAGTCTTCGATTCATCGAGTAACGACAACGCCCTACGCGACGTGGAGACAAACGGCCATCAAGAAATTTTTGATGGCCACTTTTTACTCTCGACGGGGTTTGAGTGTGGGTCGGAGATGACGCGAGTGTGTCTCGTCGCTTGACCACCATGCAACACGATTTGCGAGTGTCGCCAATTAACGCATACCGAATCCGCGATCACCCAAATTATTGATGAGTATTCTGGAGAACATGATGCGTAAACTTTTTGTCGTGTCCGCAATCACTGCAGTAATGATCGCCAGCACCCTCGCCTCCGCCGCCCCCGCCCACTCATGGAACCTATCCCGCTCGATGATGACCGGCTTCAACGCCAACCCATTCGGCGAGGGTCAGGTGTGGACGGCGATGTATGACGCGGTGGGGGAAACGTTGAACCCCACGAACTTTCAACCCATGCCTACCTTTCTGCCGAGTTACAACAATTCGTCACAGGATGCGTGGGCTTTCCCCAGTTCGCATTCATTGATTGTGATGGTGACCACTGCTCCGCTCCCGATGGGGGCGAGTCCGGTGGTGCCGCGCGGCATGCCGATGTTGCATCCGGGGCCGGGCAAATCGAGCGTGATTCGCTGGACGAGTCCCATCAACGGCCAGGTGCAAGTGTTGGGCCGGGTCTCCGACGCTAATGCCGGTTGCGGCAATGGCGTCAACTGGGCGGTGCTGCGCGACGGCTCGACAGTTGCGTCGGGCACGCTGGCCAATGGGCCAAACGGCGATGTTGTGAGCTTCAGCGCAGCGGTACAGCCGGGGACGGCGCTCTACTTCGTGGTGAGCCCGAACGGCGGCAACCATCAATGCGACAGCACGATTTTTGATGTGCTGATCGCGGGCAAATAGTCGTCAAGGCCACTTGGCCGCATGCAGCGACAAACCGCGTTTGAGTGAATAGGGGCAGCGCTTTAGCCGCTCAATTTTTCGTCGCCGCAGGCCATCCTGCTGGCACTTCACTCGCTTGACCCATTACACACAATTGGAGTTTGCTATGAGCTTTCGATCAACATTTGCAACGGTGGCCTTTTGCGTAGCCAGTACCGTTATGGCGCAAATGCCGCCGCCAGGACTAACGCCAGAACAGCAACAGCAGTGGATGTTGCAGCAGCAGCAACTTCAGCAACAACAACAGCAGCAACAGCAACAGTTTCCACCACTGCAACAGCAGATTCCGCAGCCCGGTCAACCTCAGGGCGGGCAAACGCCGCTGCCTCACACCGGTAATCTGCAAAACGCGCCAACGTCGGCAGCGACCAAGCGCTTCGCAGATCGCCCCGCCGTAACCATCCGCGAATTCCGCTCTAGCGTGCCCGAGGTGACGCCACGCGGCGCAACCGATATGTTCATGACGGCATTGGTGAAAACGCGCAAATTTCGCGTGCTGGAACGCGCGCGTATGGCCGAGGGCATCGCTGCTGAGAAGGCGTTGAACCAGCAGGGCATGACTACCGGCCAGAGCGGGCAAAGCCAGTATGCTGGTGCGACCTACATGTTCGAGGCAACAGTCAGCGAGGCCACGGTGGATGGCAACAAAACTTCGTTCGGTTTGGGCATTGCCGGAGCGGCGGCCGGTAAGGCTTGGTCGTCGGACACCATCGCCATTGATGTACGAGTGACCGATGTGGAGAGCGGCATTGTGGTGGACGCTATTGATGTGCGCAAAGAAATTAAGGGCGAGGAAACCAAAGTGGGCGGTGTGACCACCGCACTGGCCAATATTCTCACCCGCGGTCGCGGCGGCGCGCTGGCCGACATGCTGGCACCGCGCGACGAATACATCAACGCGCGCAAAGAAAGCGTGGACAAGGCATTGCGAGACGCGATAGAAGAAGCGGTGAACGAAATCGCTAAGCGATTCGCAGTGGACTAGAGCGGGCGAGCGGGGGCAACGCTGATGGCTTGCTGGCTGCAGGAGCGGCAAAAGCCACGATAGTTGCAACGCATCGCGGCTTTCGCCGCTCCTAAGAGGGGAATCTGTTGCCACGATAAACTCCATTGTCCCGATGTAAGTTATCGCAAAGGCTTCGCCATGAAAATCCTAAAACAAGCTCTCCTCGCTATCGTGCTGGCTGCAGGCGCGATGACTGCTTTCGCGCAAGACAAAGTGGTGTATCACGTCGACCAAGCTGCTACGCAAGGCATCAAAGGCCTGCGCAACATTCGCAATCACCTCGACACCGCGCCCGAGACCAAGATCATCGTAGTGACGCATGCAGAAGGCGTGGACATGTTGATGGAAGGCGGGAAAGACGAGAAAAGCAAAACCGAATACGCACCGCTGGTATCGGCACTCAAGGCACGTGGCGTGCGCTTTGAAATTTGCGAAATCACGCTCAAGAATCGCAGCTTGAAAAAGGAGCAATTTATTCAGGAAGCCGACTTCACGCCGTCCGGCGTGGTGCGCATCGCGCAGTTGCAAGGCCGCGAGAATTTTGCCTACATCAAGCCGTAGCGGCTGTGGTTTTTGTCCCCTCTCCCCCGCAGGAGAGGGTTAGGGTGAGGGGGCTCGTGCAGCGCGTATACATTCATTGGAACTGACCGCCCCCCACCCCTCATCCCAACCTGCTCCCGCAAGGGGGGAAGGGGCCAAACCAAACCGACGAGTGCTGACTAGTGCAAGGCCTACACCTCACCGTTGATCTTTACGAGTGCGCGTGCCCCGCGTCTTTCCTGCGCGACAGCACCGCGTTGAAAGATGCATGCGTCAAGTTCGCGACGATCGCAGGCCTGACCGTTGTCGGCGAACACTTTCACACGTTCGCTGACGCCGGTGGCGTGACCGGCTTAGTGCTGCTCGCCGAGTCGCATCTGGCGATACACACGTGGCCCGAGTTGAACGCCGTCACGCTCGACGTGTACGTCTGCAATTTTCGCGACGATAACAGCAGCAAAGCAGAGGCGTTGACCGGCGCGCTGATCACACTGTTCGCAGCAAATAATGTCAATCGCAATTCATTGTTGCGCGGCGCGTCCGCGGCTCGTCCCGGCCCGCTGACGCTGGAATGGTTGACGCCAGACATCGCGCATGGTTTCACGACGCGTCGCCCGCCCGAATCGATACCAAGCACCCACCAACACATCGAATGGCACGATACGAACGCAATGGGCCGCATGCTCTCGTTGGATGGTGCATTCATGCTGTCTGAGCGCGATGAGTTTATTTATCACGAGTGCATGGTGCATGTGCCAGCCCTTGCGCATGCTGACCCAAAACGCGCGCTGGTGATGGGTGGGGGCGACGGCTGCGCAGCGAGAGAATTGTTGAAGCACCCCGGCATAGATGAGATCGTAGTCGCGGAGCTTGATCCGATGGTAGTGGCGACGTGTCGCGAGCATTTCTCCGAAGTGAATGGTCACGCCTTTGATAACCCGAGGGTGCACGTTGAAATCGGTGACGCGCTGGTTTTGTTGCGCAATTCGTCGACGTGCTACGACGTCATCGTGATGGATCTCACCGATCCTGATGATGCCGAGTCGACGCCGCTTTATTCAACTAAAACGTATCAACTGATTCGTGACCGACTCTCGCCCGATGGCGTGCTGAGCTTGCACATTGGCAGCGCGTTTTTTCATCCTGAGCGCTTCGCAACGACGCTGCGTGATTTGCGCACCGTGTTCATGGAAGTGCATGCCTACAAAGCGTTCATGCCGACGTACGGCGCGGAGTGGGGCATGGCGTGCGCATCAATGCACACCAACCCACGCGCGATCAACGACGCGGAGAATACACGGCGATTAACTCAGCGCGGAATCACTGATTTGCGCTTTTACACACCGCGTGTGCATGGCAGTTTGTTTGCGTGGCCGGGGTATGCGGAGAAGCTAGGCGCGTGAGCGACTTCGTCACCGTTCGTACGATGCGCCTTTAAGGAGAGGAAAGTTTCATGATCAAAGCAATCGTCTTCGACGCCTACGGCACCCTGTTCGACGTGTACTCGATCAGTGCGCTCGCCGAACGCCTGTACCCCACGCAAGGTGCCGCCATCTCAACGCTGTGGCGCGACAAACAAATCGAATACACGCGACTGATCAGCCTGTCTGACCCGAGCATCGACACGGGTAGCCGCTACTACCAATCGTTCTGGGATATCACCCGCTTGTCGCTCTCCTACACCCTGTCACGCCTGAAGCTCGAAGCCACATCAGCCAACGAAGAGGCACTGATGCAGCAGTACGCGAAACTCTCGCCGTTCCCCGAAAACCTCGGCGTCTTGCAAGCGCTGAAAACGATGGGCATGGCCACCGCTATCTTGTCAAACGGCAGCCGCGAAATGCTCGACTCAGCAGTGGCGAGCGCAGGCATGAAAGACCTGTTGAATCACGTCATTTCAGTTGACGAAGTACATCAATTCAAAACCAGCCCGGCCAGCTACGCCCTAGTTAACAAATACTTGCCCGTGCCAACCAACGAAATCTTGTTCGTCTCCAGCAACGCCTGGGATGCCCTAGGCGCGACCTGGTTTGGATTCACCACGCTGTGGGTGAATCGGCAGGGATTGCCGGTGGAGGCCATCGGGCCTGAGCCGACGTACACGGGGGTAGACCTAACTCGGGTCTTGCAGGTATTGGCATAGCCCCTTGCGACGACCGACCATCGCGAACGCTTTTTGAAGTTGGCCGCTAAACGCACTAAAGCGTCGTCTCCGTAGTTCTACGGAGCGCGCCGAGTAGCCGACCGAATAGTCGCGAGCGTTGTAAAAATCTAACGTTCTACCCATCGCGCAACGCTTTGATTGCGCTGCAAACCAGGGAGAACTTTCATGCAACGATTCACAAAAATTTCCATCGCACTGAGCGTGGCTGCGGCGCTTGTCGCCAGCGTCGCAAACGCACGAGCCCCTACGCCAGCCGTTCGCACTGAGCGCAACATTTCGCTCGCCTTGGCTAACGAAATTGCAGGCGCAACCGTCGCAGCCTGTAGCGCCAATGGCTACGCTGTCACAGCAACGGTCGTGGATCGCGCGGGCGGCGTGCGCGCCGTACAGCGCGCGGACAACGCAGGCCCGCACACGCTCGCAGCGAGCCAGCAAAAAGCCTTCACCTCAGCGTCCGCGAAAAACACAACGCTCGCCATGCAGGACGGATCGCAAAAAAATCCCGCTGCTGCAAACCTCGTCTACATTCCCGGTTTCTTGCTGCTCGGCGGCGGCGTGCCGATCAAGGTGGGTAACGAGGTGATCGGCGCAGTCGGCGTTGGCGGCGCACCGGGCGGTAATCTTGACGAGCAATGCGCGATGGTCGCGCTCGAAAAAGTCAAAGACCAACTCAAGTAAAGCGGAGCACATCATCATGAACCTGCGCTTGAATTCGCTCGTGCTCGCCACGATCGTTGGCCTCGCAATTTACGCCGCGCCAACGCAGGCGCAGGTTGCGCCCGACGCGGCCGAAATCGCACGCTACACGGGCCTGCACGCTGCCGCGAATCGGGGCGATGTGGCCGCGATTGAAAAACTCGTCGCCAGCAAATCCGACGTCAATGCGCGTGACAGCTACGGTCGCACGCCACTGCATGTGGCCACATTCGCCAGACAGCGCGACGCTATTCGTGCTCTGGCAAAAGCAGGCGCGAATCTCGGTCTGCTTGAGCGAGACATCTACGACGCCGTCACCATCGCATCGGTCGCCGACGACGAGGAGTCGCTGCGCACGCTGCTCGCGCTCGGTGCCAGCGCCAAGCTCACCACCAGCCGCTACGACGGCACCGCATTGATCGCCGCGGCGCATCTCGGGC
>JANNYE010000095.1:0-16472 GCA_031409935.1 Burkholderiales bacterium
GCCGCTTGGGTGGGAACTACGAACAGCTCGCGTGTCACATTGGGAAGATCGAGCAACGCGTTTAGCGACGAAATCGTGGCGTCAGTCATCGGGCTGTCATCTCATTGCAATATTTTGATGATTCAATCATAATCGAAACATGGAACCAAATATCCCGACAGACCTGACCGAAGACCTCGCCGTGCGCTCGCTGGCTGCGATTGCGCAGCCGCACCGTTTGCGCGTGTTTCGTGCTTTGGTGGTGGCGGGCGAAAGCGGGCTCACGCCGGGCGCGCTTGCGGAACAGTTGAGTCTGGCCCCGAGTTCTCTGTCGTTTCACTTGAAAGAGCTGACGTATTCCGGCCTGGCCAGCAGCGAGGCGCGCGGTCGCAACCTGATTTATCGCGCTAATTTTGCGCAGATGAACGGGCTGCTGGCGTACCTGACGCAGCATTGTTGTCAGGGTGAGGCGTGTGCGGTGGTGGCGGAAAGTTGTGTTGCGTGTTGATGTGCTGCTGTGGGAGCGGTTCCACCGCGAAAGCAGGCCTCGACACCCACCCGTCGCGGTGGAACCGCTCCCACACACTATTTGCAATCGTTCAACACTAAAACGCGAGACCCGACATGGCCAACACCCCCCTCAACATCCTCTTCCTCTGCACCCACAATTCCGCGCGCAGCATCCTTGCCGAGGCGCTGCTCAACGACATGGGCGGCGATAAATTTAAGGCGTTTTCTGCTGGCAGCAGCCCGCGCGAAAACCAGCAGCCGAATCCTTTGGCGTTGCAGGCGCTGCAAAGCGTTGGCATCAGTATCGACGGATTAAGCAGCAAGAGCTGGGATGTCTTTGCGACGACCGACGCGCCGAAAATGGATTTGGTCATCACCGTCTGCGACAACGCTGCGGGCGAGGTCTGCCCGTTCTGGCCGGGGCAACCAGCAACTGCGCATTGGGGCTACGCCGACCCGTCCGAAACTCAAGGCACCGATGACGAAAAACTCGCGGCCTTCCGCCAAACCATGCTCATGATTCAAAAGCGGTTGCAACTGCTCGTGAGCCTGCCGCTCGCTGGCGTGAACACGCTGATACTGCAAACCGAAGCGCGCAATTTGTCCAAAGCATGAGTGCTGCGGCAGGCCAAAGTCACACCGAACCGAGCCTCGCGCAAAAACTGTTCGCCGAGTTTGCCGGGACGGCGATGCTGCTCTGCGCGGTCATCGGCTCCGGCATCATGGCCGAAAAATTAAGCGGCGGCAACGTGGCCATCGCGCTGCTGGCCAACACGTTGGCGACGGTGTTCGCACTGTACGTGTTGATCGAAGCGCTCGGGCCTGTCAGTGGCGCTCACTTCAATCCGGTGGTGACGTTGATGGTAGCCGCGCGTGGCGGGCTGGTCGGCGGCAATCCGGCAGCGACTGCCGCACTGTTCATCGTCGTTCAATTGCTCGGCGCGGTCGCTGGCGCGTGGCTCGCGCACGCGATGTTCGACCTGCCGATCCTACAAACCAGCAGCAAAATCCGCGCAGGCTGGGGCCAGTGGATCGCCGAGGCGGTGGCCACGGGCGGCCTGATTTTTGTGATTTTGCGCGCACCCGCAGGCAAGGCAAGCAGCATGGTCGCCTGCACCATCGGCGCGGCGTATTGGTTCACCGCCAGCACATCGTTCGCCAACCCGGCAGCGGTGATGGGGCGCATGCTCTCTGACAGCTTCGCGGGAATTGCGCCGGGTAGCGCGCTGGCGTTTGTGTTGGCGCAATGCGTTGGCGGGGTGGTGGGGATGGTTGCGGCGAATTGGATGGGTCGGACGCGAGCCGCGTAACCCACTTGCAAGCCTCAGCAGCGATCTCGCTCGCCGAGGCGTTGTAATGTTTACCCCAGCGCCGGTGCCGGGCAACAGGCCGTCGAGCACTGAGCGGCGGACTTTTCTATTACCTTAGACGCGGTTGCTTTAGCTGCCGGCGCAGCTTGGTCGGGGGGCGAGCAGCACGCGGACGCATTGGCTTTGTCGGCTACTTTTTCGACGCTTGACTCATCCTCGCCGTTGTAGGTTTTGGCCTCGCCCATCGTTCGGTACATTTCCCACGCGATGCCCTGCGGGTCGGTCACCCAGTGTTTTTTGCTTTGCGCGTAGCAGCATTGCGTGTTGCCTTCATTGAACACGGACAGCTCGGCCGCGTCGTGCCGTTTTTGTAGCGTGTCGAGCTCGTCGTCGCTGTCCACCTGAAATCCCAAGTGGTTGACGCCGCGCGTTGAGCCGCGATGCGAAATCGCAAAATTAACGCGCGGATCATCGAGCATCCATTTGGCGTAATCCGGCTTTTCGACCGTGGGCTGTGCACCGAAAAGTGCGCTGTAAAAGCGCGTGCTCGTGGACAAATCTTCAACAGCAACATGGACGTGAAAGCGTTTCATAGTGTGTCTCCTTTGGTTTAGGGCTTGAATCAGGCTTGATTCAGGGTTTTGCGGAATCGCAGCAGGCGTTGCTGCCTGCGTCACCCGCGTTACTTTTGGCGCAACAGTTTTCAGTCAAAAACGCCAGCAGTGCGTTCATCGTGTCGTAGCGCGCCCGGTAAATCACAAAGCGCCCTTGCGACTCGTGATCCACCAGCTCGGCAAAGCGAAGCTCTTTCAAATGAAACGACAACACGGCAGGCGCAACCTGCAATTGCTCGGCGAGCACACCCGCAGGCAAGCCAGCATGTCCAGCAACCACAAGGGCGCGGAACACATCAAGTCGAGTCGGCTGGGCGAGCGCTGCCAATTTGAGCGCGGCAGTATTTGTTTGCATATTTCTATGATAATAGAAATATAGATGTGATGCAATTCTGCGATGCTCCGCAATTTACACGGTATTTTTACAACCAGCTTTTGACTGAAATACCCGTTTTTATCGGGCTAAGGCCATATTTATTGCAACAGTCAACTTTGACTATATTCGCGATCCAAGCCCAATATGAACGGGTATTTGATCAAAAAGCTGGTGCCACATTGGACGCAATTTAGGCTACTGCCATCGGCAAATACGATGCTGCGTATTTACGACAAAACTTTCGCGCAACAACTAAAAGTAAGACAGTACCGCAGCAACGGGTTTCTCACGATTCGTGCTCAACGCTTTGTTTGGCGTACCGAGCGACACCCAGCCGACGAGCGTTTCGCCCTGCTTGCAAAACGCTGCGCTGATCGCAGGATCGCGCACTTTTTCACCGCTCAACATCTTGCCCGCAAATCCGAGCAGGTGCGCCGCGTTCAGGATGTTGGTGACGGCACCACCGATGCACGCCCACTGCTCGTGCGCGGGCACCATGGGATGATGCAGGTCGATTCTTGCGATGACCGCGATGGATGCAGGCGCTCGCAACGCGCGCTCGCGCTCGATGGCGCAACTCTCCTCAGGTTTGCCTTTCGCACGGGCATATGACTCAAACAAATCAGCGAGCTTTTCGCGACCCTCGCCGCGAATGGCGGACAGGCGGAATGGCATCAGTTCGCCGTGGTCGGGCGCGCGCAGCGCCAAGGCCGCAATCTGCGCGAGCTGTGCGTCGTTCGGGCCGGGCTCGCTTAGATGTTTGACACCGAGCGAATAGCGACCGAGCAGCGCATCAATGCCGGTGGTGACAGGGGACATGGAGGTAGATTCGTTGGCCATAAAAAAGAAGGCGGGTTGCCCCGCCTGTCAATGTCTATCGTTTAGGAGGAACAGCGCTAGACGTTGTCGAAAGCGCGTCGTTTCGTCGACACCGTTTTCTTGTACTGATCAATGGAGCCGACGCGGCGGATGCTGCCCCATGAGCCTTTGTAGTAGGGCACCACGTTGCGATCCACCCAGTCGGTGGTGACGTCACCCTGCACGCCGTTGACGTAGCCGAACAGCATGAAAGTGTGCGTCGCCTTCATGTCTTTCACCGGATAAGCCATCGCGTACGTTGAGCCAAAATCGTTGAACACTTCGACCACTTCGCCTGCGGCCACACCGAGTGCCTGCGCGTCGCCGGGATTCATTTCGATGTACGCGAGTGGATAGCGGCCCTTGACAAATTCGTTGTACTGATCGTGATACGCGGTTTGCCACACCTCGTTGGCGCGACCGTTGTTAACCCAGAACTTGTGTTTCAGTTTTTGCGCTTCAACGGTCTTCGGCAAACCCGGCCACGGTGAGGCTTTGAACTCTGCCTTGCCGTCTTTGGTGTCGAATTTGTTGTCTTCGTAAATCATCTCGGTGCCAATGAGCTTGCCGTTTTCTACACGCTTGATCGGGAGCTGAACGCCGTTTGTACCCGCCGTTTTGAGCAACGCGTAAGTGGCTAGATAACCGGTGTCGCCACCCTGACTGTCAATCGGGCCAGCACCGGGTCGGCCCGCCATGCGGAAGCCGTCGTTGAAGGCGTCTTCCTCCTTCGTCCAGTCGAACCCCGAGAAGCGCTTCACCATATCGGCCTTGCCGTCCTTTTGATACATCGACTTCATCGTGTTGGCGATCTTGGCGGCAATCAGGCAATCGGGTTGTGCCTCGCCGGGTGCGTCCATGAATTTCTCTGACAAACGCAAACGACGCTCGCCATTCATCGAGGTCAAGTTCATCTCGCCCGGATGGGTAGACGGCAGCATCATGTGCGCGGCTTCGGCCAACTTGGTGGGATACAGATTGATGCTGGTGACGAACAATCCGCCCTTGCTGGTGGCGTCGTAAATGATGTCCACCATCTCGGCAGCGGATGCGCCACGCGCTTTCGTCATCGCGTCTTTAACAATCTGACTGCGACGAAGCACGGCCTCGCGCAACGCCTGCGCGTTATTGCTGGTCTGAAAGTTATTGCACGCCCACCAGGTCATCATGCGACCTTTGTTGTTGATCAATTCCTGATCGACGTAAATTTTTTCGCCCGTGGGATGCGGTGGCCGTGTGTAGCCCTCCTGATGGCCACCCATTCGCACGACGCCGGTGCCACGCCGGCCCACGTTATGCGTGGCGAGCACCAAATCCACCAGCGCAGACTGGATCAAATAATTGTCATTGCCCCAGATGATGCCCTTCTCGTACGCATGCATGGTGCGTGGCATCTTGCCCGGTGCTTTTGGTTTGTACGACCACTCAGCCGCTTGACGCAGTTTGGCCTCCGCCACGCCCGTGATGCGGCTGCATTCCGCGAGGCTCAATTTGTTTGCAGCGACCGCCGCATCAAAGCCGTTGGTGTGTTTCGCGATGAAATCTTTGTCTATCCAGCCCTGTTCCACCACATGGGTGAGCAGGCCGTTGAACAACGCGATGTCGGTGCCGGGATTGATGTCGAGATGCAGCACGTTCGGCTTGGAATTCAGCTCGGCAATCGCAATCGATGTCGTGCGACGCGGATCAACGAAGATCATTTTTCCGGGGCCGACCGGCTCGCCGGGAAAGCGCGCTTTTTTCTTGTCGACCGTGCCGCCGTTCAAGTTGGGCAGCCAGTGATTCAGGAAGTAATTGCTCTGCGTTTCGTAAGGATTGTTGCCAATCGACCAGATCACGTCGGCCAGTTGTGCGTCCTCGTAACTATTGTTCAGTTCGCCCACGCCCATGTCTCGTGTGGCATGACATTCTGAGTTGTACGCAGGGCGATTGTGGATGCGCACCGCAGGCGTTTGGATAGCGGAGAACATGAGCTTGCCGGAGCCCCAAGTGTTCTCGAAGCCGCCGCCAGCGCCACCGTGATCGAACGCCGAGAACATGATGTCGCGCACGCCGCCCGCGTCGATAATTTTTTTGGTAAGACCCGCATAGATCGCCATCGCGTGATCCCATGACGTGTCGAGCCATTGATCGCCTGCATAAAAGCGCGGATACAGTAAGCGATCTGCCGTGATGCCATCGGCTGCATACATGTAAGAAGCCATCTTGCCGCCGCGCGTTGAACTCAAGCCGCTGTTCACCACGCACTTTTTGTCGGGCACGATCATGATGTTGTGCCGCTTGCCGTCTTTACCGGTGATGACGTTGGTCATGGCGGGCGTGAGGGTGACGGCCAACGGCGGCAACTGCTTGGTGAAATCCAGCCCCAGCGCGTTTTGATTGGCGGGTCGTCCGCCTTCCTTGTTGGCGTCCCACTTGTACACGTGATAGCCGCAGCCCACGATGCAGAAGTGACAGGTCATGTTGGTTTTTTCGGCGTTGACCGGTGGCAGCGCGATGCGATCTTTACTTTGACTCATGGTGTGTGCTCCGGCTTACAGAATGTTGGATTGACGACCGTAGATCAGGCCGGTGACGCCGACGGCGCGGACTGAATCGGACGCAGCGTCGTAGGTCAACTGAATCTGCGGCAAGTTTTCTGTGGCTTGACCGCACACCATTTGCCCGTGGTTATCCGGGTCAAACACGGAGTAGTGGCAAGGGCATTTGAAGGTTCTCGCTGTCGCGTCATACGACACCGGGCAGCCCATGTGCGTACACAAAATGCTGTGCGCCACGATGTCACCGTCCGGCCCAACGCCGCCGGGTGTCGGCTTGCCCATTTTGATCGCCACACAAGGCGACGAGGTGTCGGGGTAGGTGAAGCTGACGGGGCTATCTACCTTCATACCGCGCGCTTTGCCGACGGAGGTATTCGGATACGGCAGCACGGTCGCGCCGACGTTGGCGCGAGTTTGCGCGCTTGCGGTGCCGGGCACGATGGCCGCACCGGCGACGGCGGTGCTTGCGCCTGCGGCTTTCAGAAATGATCGACGACTGGATTGATGCTCCACGGGTGGCCTCCTTGTGTTGTGGGTTTCGCCACCTTCATTGCACGCCGCATGCCACGCGCACCAAAATCGTAAGCGCTTGAATTTGCACACTTGGTGCGTTGCACCAAATCAGGTGACGTTACCGATTCGTAACGTGGACGTTTCGCACGCGTAACGGCGGGCGAAACGCAGGCAAGTTGGGTTGACGTTGCATTCGTCACATGTTCGTCGACGTTACGTTTTTGTAATACATTCGCGGCTCTAACGAAATGTTCCCCAATTCGTTTCGATTTGGTAACGCCATGCGAGTGCAAAGACGGACTTTTATTGCGGGCACGCTAGGCGCGTCGGTTGCGGCGTTGGCGACTGCGGCAACGCCTTTCGCGACGGAGACGCCGTTACGCATTGGCCTAACGCCGGTGTTTCTTGACGAGCGTTCCGGCTTTTTAGGACGCTTTCGCGCTTACTTCGAAAGCGCGTTGCAACAGCCGGTGATGTTCGTACAACGACGCAGTTACGCCGACGTGATCGAGCAATTGCTGAACGGAAACCTGAGCATGGCGTGGCTATGCGGCTACCCGTTCGTGCGCTACTCCGCACAGATGCAATTGGTCGCGGTGCCCGTTTATCAGGGTTCACCGACCTATCGTTCGTACATCATCGCCGGAGCGGGCGTCACCGAGCCGCAACGCTTCGCCGATTTGCGCGGACGCACCTTCGCGTACTCCGACCCACTTTCAAATTCGGGCTATCTGTTCGCGCAATCTCAACTCGCCGCACTCGGGCAAAAGGACGCGACTTTTTTTCGCAAATCATTTTTTGCGTTCGGGCATCAAAACGTGATTGCCGCCGTGTCGCAGGGCTTGGCGGACGCGGGCTCGGTGGATGGTTACGTGTGGGACAGTCTCGCTGCGCTTTCGCCGGCAAGCACGCAAAAGACGCGCATCGTGATTAAGTCCGACGAGTTCGGTTTTCCGCCGTTTGTTTCTCTCAAAAATTTGAATCCGCAGGTGCAGCTGCGGCTTCGTGCCGCGTTAGTTGGCATGAAGGATTCCGCCGCTGGGCGACAACTGTTGCAGGAGTTGCGTCTTGATCGATTCGTTCCCGGCGAGCCCGCCCTGTTCGACAGCATCGCTGCGATGATGCGGCGGGTCGGCGTTTAGCTGATGCGAATAATGCGCGCGCCTTCACTGCTTCGGCTGGATCGCTTGAGTTATCTGGTCAAGGTGCCGCTAGCGTTGTGCATGGTCAGCATTTTGTCGGCGTTGGGCGTGTTTGCAGTGACCTACTACCTGATCGCCGCTCATATCAACGCGGAGTTGCTGGCGAGGGTTGAGCAGCTATCGGGGGCGCTTGCAACGTCTGCGCGTGGTGCGATTGCGCGCGACGAAATTTGGGACGTGTATCAGCAAATCGCCGCGTTGGTTGATCGTGATTCTGCGACGCAAATTATCGTGGTGGCACGGGACAAGACGATTTTGGTGGCATCCGACCCCATCAAGTATCCGCTTGCGACTGCCGCCAGCACCTTGCCCAGCGCGCTCGCCGCTATTGCAAAGCAAGCCGTCGATGCCAACGCGGTGGGCCGAACCAGCGGATTGTTTTCGTTAAGCAGCGGCAACGCTGACAAGGCATTTATCAGCGCGTCTCAGGTGCTTTCCGAGGACGGAGAAAGACTCGGCGCAGTCATCGCATACGCCGCACAGGATGCGACGTTACCGAAGCTGCGCGAATTGCTCGCACGTCTGACGAGCCTCGGCGCGCTAGCGCTCGCCTTGATTGTGCCGCTTGGATGGTGGCTGGGCAGATTACTGGTCGATCCTTTGAACCGCTTGCGATTGGCGATGACCGACATAGAGGCGAAATCGCCGCAGGTGGATCGCCCCGAGTCGCAACGCGGCACCGATGAAATCGCGCAATTGGCGCAACAGTTTGCCGTCATGCGCGCCGAAATCACGCGCAATCAGGCACTGGAATCGCAGATGCAGGCAGCCGAGCGTATGGCGCTGGTCGGCAAACTTACGGCTAGCGTAGCGCACGAAGTGAACAACCCGCTCGGCGGCATGCTCAACGCCATCAGCAACTTGCGACTGCGCGGCATCAGCGATCCCTTCATTGAAAAGACATCGAGCTTGCTGGAACGTGGACTGCGACAGATTGAAGAGTCGGTCGCCGCGTTGATGGCGCAGGCGCGACGCGAGCACACCTTGCTAACTGCGCAAGATTTTGATGACCTTCAATTGTTAGCCGCACCGTTGGCCAGTCAGAGAACCATTCGCATGGATTGGCAGGTGTCGTTGCTTGAGAAAGACCTTAATGTCCGCTCGGTGCCAGTCCGTCAAATCGTCCTGAATCTGGTGCTCAATGCGATTGCCGCTGCGCACAGTCAGGCCGCCGTCCAGGTTGAGATTGTCGAACGCAACTTGCGCGTGGTCGTACGTAACGATGGGGTGGCGTTCACTGTTCCTGTTGCCGCTGGCCTTGCGCCAGAACCCGACGCGTCCGGTCGTTTGGGGCTAGGGCTTTGGGTGTGCTTCAGGTTGGCGCAGCAACTGAACGGCACGCTCACGATTAAGGCCGCTAGCGACCTGGGTGATGCTGATGGCACGGTCGCCACGTTGAATATTCCGCTACAAGGTGAGGTGACGAATGCCTAGTGTTTTGCTGGTTGAGGATGACCCGATCATGGGTGAATCCATTTGTGACCGTTTTGTCTTGGAGTCGATTGATCATGAATGGGTGCAGTCGGCCACCGCCGCGTTGAGCCGCATGAAGCAAAGGCGTTTTGATTGCCTGATCAGCGATATTCGCTTGCCTGATTTAAGTGGCGAAGTGCTGTTCGAGCGCGCGAAGGAACACGCTGCACTCGACTATCCGGCGGTGTTCATTACCGGCTATGGCACGCAACCGCAGGCCGAACGACTTCTCGCCAACGGCGCGGCAGACTATCTGGTCAAGCCGCTTGATCTTGAACATCTGATTGGCAAGCTTCGGCTGTTGACTGCGGGCCGAGTCGGTGCGGTGTCGGTGAGCAGTCCGCCGACGCTGGGTGTGTCTCGCGAGATTCGTCGCCTTGAAGAAATGGCGGTGAAGATGGGCGCGCAGTGGTCATCGGTGTTGATCACCGGCGAATCAGGCGTAGGCAAGGAAGAGCTTGCGCATGTGTTGCACCGACACGCAAACGGCGGCACCAAACCGTTCGTCACCGTGAACTGTGGCGCGCTGCCGGAGAGCATGATGGAGGCGGAATTGTTCGGCTACGAGCGCGGCGCGTTTACGGGCGCGGCCAAGACGCATCGAGGCTATTTCGAACAGGCCGATGGCGGGACTATTTTTCTTGATGAAATCGGCGAACTGACGCCCGCTGCGCAAGTGCGTTTGCTGCGTGTATTGCAGGAGCGTTCGTTGACACGACTGGGCGGTGAAAAAGTCATCAAGCTTGACTTTCGTTTGATCACGGCCACGCACCGCGACATTCGTGACGACGTCAAGACGGGGCGTTTCCGCGAAGACTTGTACTACCGCATCAACATTATTCAACTGCGCGTGCCACCGCTACGCGAGCGCACGGAAGACGTGGCGTGGCTTGCGCGCCTGTTCATCGAGCGCTGGAATCAAGCGCACCCATCGTCGCCGCGCATGCTGTCGGAGCCCACGCTCGCGTTCCTGTGCGGGCTCGCGTGGCGCGGCAACGTGCGAGAGCTTAAGCACGCGCTCGAGCGAGCATGCGTACTCACGGCACACCCGTTGTTACGACCGGATGACTTTGAATCGCAAGACGAAATGGCGTCGACCCCGTCATGGCTCGGCGCAGCAATCACGGCGCGCGTCGTCAGCGACAACCTTAGCTCCCGTAGCGGACACATCGTATCGCTTGCGGACTACAACCGCGAGCAGGAGCGCCGCTACATCGTGCAGGTGCTTGATCATCACGGCGGGCAAATGGCGCAGACGGCAGAAGCGCTGGGTATCAGCCGCAAGACGTTGTGGGACAAAACGCGGAAGCTGGGGATTAAGGGTGCAATCGCGCCGCCGTAATCAGCTTTTGGTTGAAAGCCCCATTCTTATTGGGCTAAGCGCATCGTTCGGTGGTTTATCGACTTTCGCCGTTTATGCCACTCAGCCCCTGTGTAGCAAGCGCTCCAGTCAAACGCTGAATCACTTTGCACCGCTACGCACAGCGACCGAGCGGAAGCGCTGATCGCCCCTGCAATATTGCTGTCACAAAACTTGGTCAAACTCCTCGGACTAGAAAAGGGAAGGCATTCCCTCCTCCTCCAGGAAACGATCAAAGGCGGCAACGACCGCAGCTTCCGCAATTAAGTAAAGGACACATCATGCGTTTTTCGCACAAGATTCTCGGCCTCGCTGCTGCTATGGCAGTCAGCGCGTCGGCCTCCGTCGCGTTCGCCCAGACCACCATCACCGGCGCGGGCGCGACGTTCCCGTTCCCCATCTACGCCAAGTGGGCGGATGAGTACAAAAAATCCACCGGCACTGCGGTGAACTATCAGTCCATCGGCTCTGGCGGTGGCATCAAGCAGATTCAGTCGAAAACAGTGGATTTCGGTGCGTCCGATATGCCGTTGTCTGCGGCTGATCTGGCCAAAGATGGCCTCGTGCAGTTCCCTGCCGTCATCGGTGGTGTGGTGCCCGTGACCAACATGGACTCGGTAAAGCCGGGCGAAATGAAGTTGACCGGCCCAGTGCTGGCCGACATCTACCTCGGCAAGATCAAGACGTGGAATGACAAGGCGATCACCGACTTGAATCCCGGTTTGAAACTTGACGGCCCCATCACCGTGGTTCGCCGCTCGGATGGTTCGGGCACGACGTTCGTGTTTGTAGATTACCTCGCCAAGGTTTCACCTGAGTGGAAGTCCAAAGTGGGCGTTGGCACGGCGGTGTCGTGGCCGGAAGGTGTGGGCGGAAAAGGCAACGAAGGCGTAGCTCAGTACGTGCAGCGCATCAAGGGTTCGATTGGTTACGTGGAATACGCGTACGCCAAGAAAAACAAGCTGGACCACATCGCGATGAAGAATAAAGACGGTCAGTTCGTGCAGCCGGAAGAAGCGTCGTTCGCCGCTGCTGCCGTGGGCGCTGACTGGAAGGGCACGCCTGGCATGGCAGTTGTGTTGACCGAGCAAGCGGGCGCAAAAACATGGCCGATGTCTGGCGCGTCGTTCATTCTGATGCACGCCAAACCGGCCAAACCCGATTCATCACGCGAAGCACTGAAGTTCTTCGACTGGGCGCTCAAGAATGGCCAAAAGTCCGCATCCGAGCTGGAATACGTTCCGCTGCCCCCTGCGACGGTTTCGTTGATTCAAGCTGAGTGGAAAAAGATCACCGACGCGTCCGGCAAGGCCGTGTTCTGATCCGGAGCAACCCGCGATCTCGTCATCCCGGTGAAGGCCGGGAACCATGGGCCCCGGCCTTCGCCGGGGTGACGAATTTTTTCAGACCGCATTTCCAAGCTGAAAGTGCGCACTGAAAAGATCAACGAAAAGACAACTTGGGGGACGCAATGTCAACGGACGTTGGTAGCAGCAGCAAAGCAAACAGCTTTGCGTTGCAAGACAAAATTTTCGCCTACAGCACGCAGTTTTTCGCTGTGCTGGTGCTGGTGACGCTGATTGGCATCATCGTTTCGTTATTCATGGGCTCATGGCAAACCTTGACCCAAACTGGGCCGAAGTTTTTTGTGATCGACGTGTGGGATCCGGTGCGCAGTTTGTTCGGCGGCATGGCCCCGCTGTGGGGCACCATCATCACCGCGACCATTGCGCTGGTGATCGGTGTGCCGGTGAGTTTCGGCATCGCAATTTTTCTGACCGAGATGTGTCCGCCCGCGTTGAAGCGCCCGCTTGGCACCGCCGTGGAGCTGCTGGCAGCAATCCCTTCGATCATTTATGGCATGTGGGGTTTGTTCGTTTTCGCGCCGTTATTTGCTGAAACGTTGCAACCACTGATGATCAATACACTCGGCAAACTTCCGGTGATTGGCGTTGTTTTTCAGGGGACGCCGAACGGATTTGGCGTGTTCACGGCGGGCGTGATTTTGTCGGTGATGGTGATTCCGTTTATCGCGTCAGTGATGCGCGACGTATTCGACACCACGCCGCCGATTCTTAAAGAGTCCGCTTACGGACTTGGTGCGACAACATGGGAAGTGGTGTGGAACGTCGTGCTGCCGTACACCAAGGCTGGCGTGATCGGCGGCATCATGTTGGGGCTCGGTCGTGCGTTAGGCGAGACGATGGCAGTGACCTTTGTCATCGGCAACGCATACAACATTTCGCCAAAATTGTTTGACCCCGGTAACTCGATTGCGTCGTCCCTCGCCAATGAATTTAACGAAGCATCCGACCCTGCGCATTTGTCGGCGCTAATCACGCTGGGCCTGACCTTGTTCGCACTGTCGTTCTGCGTCCTCGCAGCGTCGCGCTGGATGCTCTCGTCGCTGACTAAACGTGAAGGCAAGCGCACATGAGTACGATTTCAACCCCCTCCCCCAGCGGGGGAGGGTTAGGGTGGGGGCAGGTCGCATGAAACCACAAATCTCCGCTTCACACACACTTCCCCCACCCCCGCCCTCCCCCGCTGGGGGAGGGAGCCACCGAGCCGATAACCCGATCTACAAAAAGCGCGTTTGGGTCAATCGAATCAACATGCTGATGTCGCTGGCCACCATGGCCTTCGGTATGGTGTTTTTGCTGTGGATTCTGTTCACGTTGTTTAGCAAAGGGCTCGCGGCGTTCGGGCCTGCGCTATTTACGCAAATGACCCCACCGCCCGGTTCAGACGGCGGCTTGGCGAACGCGATTTTTGGCAGCATGATGATCGTCGGTTCAGCGATTTTTATCGCCACACCGATTGGCATCATGGCGGGCATTTATCTGGCCGAGGTAGGCCGCGACAACTGGCTCGCAAAGATCACGCGCTTCATCAACGACATTCTGCTGTCGGCGCCGTCGATCGTGATCGGGCTATTCGTGTATACGTTGATCGTCGCCAATGTGAGCCACTATTCCGGCTGGGCGGGTGCGGTGGCGCTGGCGATCATCGCGGTGCCGGTAGTGGTGCGCACCACTGAGACGATGCTCCTGTTGGTCCCAAACAGCATGCGCGAGGCTGCGGTTGCGCTCGGTGCGCCGCAGTGGCGCGTGGTGCTGATGGTGACGCTGAAGTCGGTTCAGGGTGGCGTGGTGACCGGCGTGTTGCTTGCGCTGGCGCGCATCTCGGGCGAGACGGCACCGTTGTTGTTCACCTCGCTCAACAATCAGTTCTGGAGCAGCGACATGAATGCGCCGATGGCGAATTTGCCGGTGGTGATTTTTCAGTTTGCGATGAGCCCGTATGAGGAGTGGCAGCGGTTGGCGTGGGCCGGCGCGCTGCTCATCACGCTGACGGTGCTGGTGCTCAACATCATTGCGCGGACGCTGTTCCGGCAAAAAAGCCAATGACCTGTAGGAGCGGCCTTGGCCGCGATAAACGCACACAAATCGCGGCCAAGGCCGCTCCAACAAAACCAAGAAGATAAGCATGGCATTTCAAGTCGCCCTCGGAGACACCACCGTCGCAGAAGTCGCGGCCACCAAAATCGGGATCAAGAATCTCAACTTTTTTTACGGCACCTTTCAGGGCCTGAGAAATATCACGCTCGACATTCCTGAGCGTCAGGTGACCGCCTTCATCGGGCCTTCCGGCTGTGGCAAATCCACGTTGCTGCGCACGTTGAACCGCATGTACTCACTTTATCCCGGCCAGCGCGCTGAGGGTGAAATCAACTTGAACGGCGTCAACGTGCTTGACCCAAAGCACGATCTGAACGCGTTGCGCGGACAGGTCGGCATGGTGTTTCAAAAACCGACGCCGTTTCCGATGTCGATCTACGACAACATCGCGTTCGGCGTGAAGCTCTACGAGAGCCTGAACAAAAGCGACATGGACGAACGCGTGGAATGGGCGCTGAAAAAAGCAGCGCTGTGGACTGAGGCAAAGGACAAACTCAATCAAAGCGGTTTGTCGTTATCCGGCGGTCAGCAGCAACGCCTGTGCATTGCACGCGGCATCGCCGTGAAGCCGGAAGTGCTGCTGCTTGATGAGCCAACCTCCGCGCTTGACCCGATTTCAACCGCGCGCATCGAAGAATTGGTCAGCGAACTGCGCACCGATTACACCATCGTGATCGTGACCCACAACATGCAGCAGGCCGCGCGCGTATCGCAACACACGGCGTACATGTATCTCGGCGAACTTATCGAATTCACCCCCACCGCGCAAATTTTCGTTAAGCCGAAAGACAAGCGGACTGAGGACTACATCACTGGAAGGTTCGGCTAATGGAACACACCTCAAAACAATTCGAGATCGAGCTGGAAGACCTGCGCAGCGGGCTGCTTGCGATGGGCGGCATGGTCGAGGCGCAGTTCGAGCGCGCGCTGGAGGCGATTGCTTCAGGCGATGAAGAGCTGGTGGAAGTCGTGCTGCGCGAAGAAAAGCGTGTCAATGACAAGCAAATCGAACTTGACCGCAAAAGCATGGAAATCATCGCCAAGCGGCAACCGGCAGCTGTCGATTTGCGGCAGATCATTTGCACCATGCAGGCGGTCAACGACCTGGAACGCATCGGCGACGAGATCAAAAAAATCGCGCAACGCGCACGGCAATTTCAGGCTTCCGAGCGTTTCCAGACGCTGCGTCTGAACGAAGTAAAACGCATCGGCAGCGTCGCGCAGGAAATGCTCAAAGAATCGCTGAATTCTTTCGCAAGACTGGACGTGATTTCAGCGTCGGAAGTCATCGGTCGCGACGAAGCGGTCGACGGCGAGTTCGAACGCATCATGCGCCTGCTGGTCACCTACATGATGGAAGATCCCCGCACGATTAGCGCGGGGCTGGACGTGGCGTTTCTGGCCAAGGCCATTGAGCGGGTTGCCGATCACGCCAAGAACATCGGCGAGTACGTGATTCATATTGTGCAGGGCAAGGATCCCCGGCACGCGGGGTAGCGGTTATTTCTCGCCGCTGCTACCTGCTGTTGGCGCGTGCAGCACGATGGTATCGACTTGCGGCCCGAAGCGCTCCATGGCTTGCTGCCAGGCGGCCCAGTCATCAGGCACCACGCTACCGTCGGGATACAGTACCGACGCGACAAACTTGAAGCTCGTCGCGTGAGATTGACCAGATAAAAGCGCGAACGCGGTCACGGCCACCAAATCCAGTCGTTGAACGGTCAACGCGAGAAATGCGAAAACGTCGTGAAACGTAGCGCGAAGCAAGTTCATCTTTTTAGTGAAAGGCTTATTGATTTGGGGCTAGGTGCTTAAACAGGCATAAGTCGACTTTTGGCAATTAGTGTGACTATGCCCAATATAAATAAGGACTTTACACAAAAGCTGTAGTCGTCAGGTACACTGCTTCGCATTCCTTGCCTTGCGCTTTTTGCGCTAAACCTTCGCGTGATGAACTCTCCGTCCGCCTCTGCGGTACCCGCCGCTCAACCCGCTTCCAGCGCTGGTGACCCGCGGGGGCTGGCTAAACCTCCTTCCGTCGCGCTGGCACTGGTTCAACGCCGTGCCGGGGAGGCCGTGCTGGCGGTGCTTTCGGGCAACAACGCAGACACCGCGCTGGCTCGCGTTGATACGACAGGTTTTGATGGCGCGACGCGTGCTGCGCTGACTGATCTCACCTACGGCACGTTGCGTTTTTTGGGCGAGTTGCGCGGCATTGTTCGCCAATTCGTTCACAGCAAGCCGGAGCCGCTGATTGAGGCGATTTTGTGGGTGGC
>JANNYE010000096.1:0-5814 GCA_031409935.1 Burkholderiales bacterium
GGCCTCCCTTGATGAACTCAAGCAGAGAATTCTCGCCGGGATCGACGAGATGAACGCTCAACCCGTCAGGTTTCAGTGGAAAAATACGGATGCTGAAATGGTCGCAAGATAGTATGCGTTTTAATGAAACGATGCACTAGGCAGCAATTCCGAGGTGCAGCTCGGGCGGCCGGCACACATGGAAATGGACGCCGCAGCAAACGAACTCTACGTCGCTGACGGCTACGGCAACAGGCGCGTGATCGTGTTCGACGCGTCGACCGGTGCCTACAAACGGCACTGGGGCGCGTACGGCAAACGGCCTGATGACGCGACGATTCCCGCGTACAACCCCGAGTCACCCCAGTTCGCAAGCCCGGTGCATTGTGTGCGCCTCACCAAAGATAATTTGGTGTACGTGTGTGACCGCGCCAACAACCGCATTCAGGTGTTTAAAAAGAACGGTGAATTCGTGCGCCAGTTCGTAGTGGAAAGCGCCACCCGCGGCTCCGGATCGGTGTGGGACCTGATTCCCTCCGAAGACCCCGCGCAAAAATATCTGCTGGTCGCCGACGGCACCAATAACGAGGTGCGCATTACCGTGCGTGAAACGGGGGAGGTCATCGGCAGCTTCGGTCGCCCGGGTCGCCAGGCGGGCGATTTTCACTGGGTACACAACATCGCCGTGGACTCGCAAGGCAGCGTCTACACCTCCGAGGTCGACACCGGAAAACGTGCGCAGCGGTTTGTTCGGGTGAAATAGACTACTTATTGAAAACAAAGCAACTTCTGGCTCTCTGCCCTGTTTTATAGGGGCAGAATGCCATTATGAGCAGAAGTCGGGTTTAGGCATAAATCCGACCACAGCCCCCTTTAAACATGGGTTTCAGGATAGAGTTGTATTGAAAACCGCGCCGTCACATCACGTGCAAACCGCCGTCCACCATCAGCGTAGTGCCGGTGATGAAGGATGCTTCGTCGCTGGCGAGCCAGAGCACGGGCAGCGCAATTTCCATCGGCGCAGCCCAGCGCCCGAGTAGTGACGTGCTCTGTCGCTCGGTCTTCAACTGTTCCACGGCCTTGCCTGCAGCGCGAGCCTTGTTGAGGTGAAAATCGGTCAGCGTGGAGCCAGGGCAGATCGCGTTGACGCGAATGCCGTGCGCTGCTTCTTCGTGTGCGAGCGTGCGGGTGAGCGCGAGCAGGCCAGCCTTGGTCGCGTCATACAAGCCCATGCCTTTGCGCCCGGTGACGGCATAGCAGGACGAAACGTTGACGATGCTCGCCTTGCCCCGCTCGCGCAACGCAGGCAGCGCGGCGCGGCAGTAGTTCGCCGCGCCCATGAGGTTGACACCGAGCACGGCCTGCCATTCGTCCGGCGTGGCGTCGGCGAGTGCGGCGTTATTGCGCATCGCGGCGTTGTTGATGAGGATGTCGAGCTGACGGTGCGTAGCGATTGCGTGGGCGACGGCGGCACGCGCAGCATCGGCATCAGCCACGTTCGCTGTGAAGTATGCGACTCGCGCGCCGGGCACTTTTTGCTTGATGATCGCGCTGGTTTGCACGAGCATAGCCTCATCCCTATCGATCAACGTCACCGCCGCACCTTCAGCACAAAACAATTCCGCCATCGCCGCGCCAATCCCGGCTGCGCCGCCGGTGATCAGCGCTGATTTACCTGCTAGTCGATTCATTGCTATGCACTGTCATCCTGAGCCAACGGCGAAGGATCACGCGGCATGCAACGAAGTGTGCAACTACCGGACAGACTTTGCATGCGATCTGATCCTTCGCTGGCTCAGGACAAAGAGCGGGTGGAAGATCTAAGCGGGCTCATCAATCCGCCTTCGCGCCAGTGGCCTTGATGACTTTGCCCCAGCGCGGAATCTCGGCGCGAATCCACGCACCGAATTGCTCTGGCGTTCCCGCTACCAAATCAAATTCCATGGCAATCAGTTTGTCCTTGATCTCAGGCGTGTTGAGAATTTTCACGATCTCTTTGTGGTAGCGATCAATGATCGGCCTAGGCGTGGCACCGGGCGCGAGAAAACCAATCCACGCCAACGCCACCAGATCGGGATAGCCAGACTCAATCATCGTCGGCACATTCGGGGTGCCCGGAAAGCGTTTTGCGCCGGATGAACCGATCAGTTTAAGTCGCCCTTCTTTGGCAAACTGCAACACGTTGCCAGGCACCATGAACGCCACCTGCACGCTGCCGCCCAACAAGTCAGTCACGGCGGGCGCGGTGCCTTTGTACGGGATGTGCGTGATGTTGACGCCTGCAGCAAGTTTCAACATTTCCATGGTGAGGTGGGATGCGCTGCCCACGGCGATGGAGGCGTAGGAAATTTTTCCCGGCTGCGCCTTCACCAACGCGATTAGCTCGGATACGTTATTGACCGGCACGCTCGGGTTGACCACCAGATACTGCGGCGAGGTCACGGCGAGCGTGATGGGCGCTAGGTCTTTCAGCGGGTCATAGGGCAGCTTGTCGAACAACGTCACATTCACCGCAATCGGGCCGTTGTAGCCGATCAATAGCGTGTGTCCATCCGGCGGCGATTTCGCGACAAAGTCCGCGCCGATATTGCCACCCGCTCCCGGTTTGTTTTCCACCACCACCGTCTGCCCAATCGCCTCGGAAAGTTTGGGCGCAACGAGGCGCGCGACCACGTCATTGGTGCTGCCGATAATCGGCACGATGATGCGCACAGGCTTGGTGGGCGACCATTCTTGCGCGTGGACGCTACTCGTCGCAAGCGCACCGAACATCGTCACCACCGCCGCAAATTTAAATCTCTGTGTCATCGCTTATTTCCTCAACTCTGCTTTGTTTTGGTTTGATTTCGTCGTTCCTGCGAAGGCAGGAACCCAGTGACTTTTGTTCGCGGCAAGCTCAGCGTTGTTTGCCCGAAAGTCGCTAGGCCCCTGCCTGCGCAGGGGCGACGAGAGACAGGCGGTCGCCGCTTGAAGATTCACAAAGAATAAACCGGCTTACCGGCCACATGCTGAATCTTGTCCTTTGCCCACGGCTTCGGATCTTGCCCTTTCGGCAGCAGCACACCTGCCGCGCGCACCTGCTGTGTGCTCGCATCGAGCGCGGGTGGCTCTACCCCCTCACTCAGGCCAACGGCGGCGTCCTGGAGCATTTTGCGCGCCATCACGATGGCCTTGTCAGTGGGCAGCAGCAGCTCGCGGGTGCGATCCTGAATCGGCCCCATGCTTTCTTGCAACGACGCATCCTGTTCCGAGAAGCCGAACACGCCGCTGTACGCGCGACGCTCCTTCTGCGCGACGCGATCAATCAGGTAATCGTTGTCTCGGTTTGCTCGCGGGCGAAAACTCATCGGATACACGCCTTCTTCGTACTTCACATGAATGCCTTTGCCGTCTTGCATCACGTCAAGCTCATGCTCGTTGAGCGGTTTGGTCGGGTGGTAATTGATGCTCCACGCCCAGCAGTTTTCATCATCAATCGGCACCCACACATGGCCGCCCAACGCATGATCGCCAAACGGTGGAATCAGCGTGAACCACGGAAAAATCCATTGTGTGATCCGCCAGTAATCGCTGTCCACATCGCCGTTGCGGCGACCATAGAGCGTCAGTCCGAACGGATTTTTCTCGATGTCAAACACCACATTGCCATCGGCCTTGATGTAATCGAGCGCCTTCACGCCCTGATGCATCGGGTCAATGTCCACTTCAAATTTATGCACGTAGGAAACATGCGCCGTGTCGATGCCGCCCTCCATCGCCTGCAAATAATTGCTTTGCTGCAAACGCTTCGATACGAATACGTGGCTGTCGGGCAGTGTGCACCACTCCACCTCAGGCGGTGCGGGTTGCTTGTCGGGCGGGCCCATGTACGCCCACACCATGCCGCCGCGTTCGATGCACGGATACGCCTTGATGCGCATACGATCCGCCACCTGCGGCGCGGACGGTACATCAACGCAAGCGCCAGTGCGATCAAACTTGAGGCCGTGATACGCGCAGCGAATGCCGCTCTCTTCGTTGCGCCCGAAGAACAGCGACACACCGCGATGCGAGCAGAACTCGTCGATCAATCCGGGCACGCCTTCGGTGTCGCGAAACGCCAGCAGCGTCTCGCCCATGATCTGCACCCGCACTTGCGCACCGTCCGGTTCGGCAATTTCGCTTGAGCCCAAAATGGGCACCCAATAGCGGCGCATCAGTTTACCCATCGGGGTGCCCGCGCCGGTTTGCGTCAGTAGGTCGGAGGTTGCTTGATCCATCGGTAATTCCTGTTCACTCCGCTGCGTTAGGCGCAAGGAGCAGTTCGGCATTGTCCATCAGACATCAAAGGGCGCGGACAAACATGTTCCGCTTCGCCGCACGGGGGCGGTCAGAAAGCGAAATGCGCCAGCAACTTTATGTGGAAAGGCCCAGTAAAAAGGGGCTACCAGCTATTTAGCCGCATAATCGACAATAGGGCGAAAAAGGACTTTAGCCCATATTAAATGGTGCTTACAGTAAAAAGCTGTAACGACGCTGGCAGTAAATAAACGCGAAACGGCGCATTACGGCCGATTGCGATAATCGCCCATGTCAAACGCCCCAGAATCTCCTCCGCTCGTCAGTCAGCCGTACGCCAACCTCACGCCCGACACCGTTCTTAATGCGCTGGAAAGCTGCGGCCTGAGGGGCGATGGGCGGTTGATTGCGCTGAACAGCTACGAAAATCGCGTGTATCAGGTGTGGCTGGAGGAGCCCGTCCCTGCTGGGTTTGGCGCGAGTGTAGTGGCGAAGTTCTATCGGCCCGAGCGTTGGTCGACGGCGGCAATTCTGGAAGAACATGCTTTCGTCGCCGAGCTGGTTGAGCGCGAGATTCCAGCGGTGCCGCCGCTGACGTTGAACGGACGAACGCTGCATGAGTTCGAGGGCTTTCGCTTCTCGGTGGCGCCGCGTTTGTCGGGCCGTTCGCCGGAGCTGGACAACGCCGACGTCCTGACTTGGATGGGGCGATTTATCGGGCGCATCCATGCCATTGGCGAGCTGTGTCCGTTCGTTGAACGGCCCACGTTGAACATCCAGACGTTCGGTATTGAACCCCGTGAATTTTTGTTGGCCAACGATTTCGTGCCCGCTGATTTGTTACCCGCATGGTCGAGCGTGAGCGCGATGGCGCTGGACGGCATTCGCGCGATATTTAATCGGGTGGGCGTGTTCAAAAACATTCGACTCCACGGCGATTGCCACGCCAGTAACGTGCTCTGGAACAATGGTGGCCCGCACTTTGTTGACTTCGACGATTGCCGCATGGGGCCTGCGGTGCAGGACTTGTGGATGATGCTGTCGGGGGACCGCGAGGCGATGGGGCAGCAGATGCGCAGCATCATTTCGGGCTACGAAGATTTTTGCGAATTTGACGACAACGAGCTGGGTTTGATTGAAGCGTTGCGCACCTTGCGCCTACTGCATTATTCCGGCTGGATCGCGCGGCGTTGGCATGACCCGGCGTTTCCGGCGGCGTTCCCGTGGTTCAACACGCAGCGCTATTGGCAGGATCGAGTGCTTGAATTGCGCGAGCAAATTTCCGCGATGCAGGAGCCCGCGTTAAGTCTGGCTGGCTAGCAAAAGTCAAGCCTTATTTTGCCCGGTTGACTTTGCTGCGACCGTCGCCATATCGACCATTCAGCGTGCTAACGTCCAGCCCCGCGTAATAAAAAACCCTGCCACAAAGAATTCGATATGAGCAGCTTGCAGCAACGCCTCGGCGCACTCTCCAGAGAACAACTCACCGGCATGCGCCGTGGCATTGAAAAAGAAAGCCTGCGTTCCAAGCCGGACGGCGGTCTCGCATTAACGCCT
>JANNYE010000097.1:0-3568 GCA_031409935.1 Burkholderiales bacterium
CAACCCGTTCGCAGCGTTCATTTTTACGGCTGCACTCGCGACGACTGTCGCATCACCGCCCGCTTCAGCCCAAGGCCAGCCCGATCCTGTTTCGCTGATCGCAGCGCAGAAAGCCGCGCTGGAAAAATTCTCGCGCATGGATGGCGTATGGCGCGGCCCGGCGTGGACGATTCTGCCGTCGGGCGAGAAGCACCACATCACACAGACCGAACGCATCGGGCCAATGCTGGATGGTTCGATCAAGGTGATCGAAGGGCGCGGTTACGAGCAGGATGGTCGTGTTGGCTTCAACGCGTTTGCCGCCATTTCATACAGCCCTGAGTCCAAAAGCTACCGTATTCGCTCATATGCGCAGGGCCGCTACGGCGACTTCGCCATCGTGCCCACTAATGACGGCTACGCGTGGGAAGTTCCAGCTGGCCCGATGACGATTCGCTACGTCGCCGTAATCAAGGACGGAACGCTCAAAGAGGTAGGCGACCGCATTGTGCCCGGTAAGGATCCGGTGCGTTTCTTCGAGATGACGCTGACACGAATAGGCGATACCGACTGGCCCGCTGGCAACGCAGTGCCGTCGAAGTAGCTCAGGCACGCTGGTGTGCCGACGTTACCGCGTCCGGAAGCAGCAGGGCTTCGAGCGCATTCACTTGCCATGAATATTCCGGCGTGAAGGAATCGGGATCATTCACCGCGTAACCGCCATACCCGTACACCGTCGAATAGGCGGCGTATTCAGCCGCATCCAGCGCCTTGCCCGCGAGCGCGGCGGCGACGGCGTAGGTGGCGGACACGGCCGAATGTCCGGTACCGTCAATCGATCTCGACCCGCGGTGATGATTGGCGGTGTGCGCGGCCTCGGTGCTCGCGGCTTGCAGCGCGGCGTCATCAGCGCGGCCATCGACAAAGGCCTGCAATACGTCGAGCAGTTCAACGGCGCGCGGTTCCTCGAGCAAATGACGCACACGGTTCGCGCAGGCCAGCCCGAACGCAAGTCGCAATGCGCGGTGGCTTTCATCGTCAAGCGAATACGCAGCGGCGAGCTTTTGGAGTTCGAAATTCATGGCGTCTCCCAACGCTTAAGTCAACAGCAGCCAACGAAACTGAGCATTCGCGCCGATCTCATTGGTTATGTTGTGCGATACAGCTTATGGTGAAAAAGCTTATTTCAATGGGGCTTAAGGCACTTTATTTGAATAGTCGACTACTGCAATAAATCAGCACGAGCCCCAATAGAATGGCGCATTCACAAAAAAGCTGTCGCCTAAACCGCGACCGCTGAACCGCTGGCCAGCTCAACCGGCTCCTGTCCAGAACGAAACCATTTACCCGGAAACGGACCGTGCAAAGTGATGTCCGCGCCACGCACTCGCAACCAGTCGCCCTCCGGCAAGCCGAACACCGGAACGGTCGGATTCAGCGCGACGAATTCGGCCAATCGCTGATCGCGCGTTTCACCCATCCAGCCTTCGGGCACGGAGTTGGTGTAATGCGCATTCAGCTGAAAATCGATCACCCCGAGCGCATCCAGCCCGGACGGATCGATGATCGGCATGTCGTTGGTGGTGCGAATCGTCGGTGCGCAAATCGCCGATCCTGCACTCCAGCCCACGTAAGGCTTGCCGGCGAGAATTTGCGAGCGCAGCGGCACGATGATTTCTTTGCTACGCAGGTGATGCAGCAAGTTAAACGTGTTGCCGCCGTTGACCATGATGGCGTCTGCCTCGGCCAGCGCTTTTACCGGGTCTTTGAAATGATGAATCGCGGTGATATCTATGCCGAGCGGTTCGAGCGCGTTGCGCACGTTCTTCGCGGTGGAATCCCACGCGATGGTCACGCTCGCGTACGGAATCAGCACAATCTTTTTCGCGTTACCAATCGTCTCGTAAATGGCATCAATCGCATGTTCGAGATATGCCGTGGTGGGCATGCGGGAGTTGGAAAGCAGCAGCAGATTACGCACCAGTTTGAGTCTCCACAATGAAAAAAGCCGCAGGTCAATATACCCTGCGGCTCTCTTAGTTGCTTCAGTGGTAGGCTAGAACGTGTGACGAATACCGGCTTCAAAGCCAGTGGATTTGCCGCCCGCTGTGACAGGCTTGATGCCATCGCTCAGGCCATAGTTTTTGCCTTTGCCTTTATTGTCGACTTGTGAGGCGTCAAAGTAGACAGCCGTGCGCTTGGACAAATCGTGAATCACGCCGATTTGAATCTGATTGGCACCGTCGCCGCCCTTCAATCGGGCGTCGCTGTAGCCCAACCGCAGCGAAGTTGCGCCAAACGGCACGGTAGCACCCACATGAATGGCCGAGTTGTCCACGGCGCCCCTTTTATTGCTCGCGTAGAGCGCGGTGAGCTTGACCACTTTCAGGTCATAGCTGGCACCTGCCGTGGTTTGGGTCTGGTTACCCGACAAATAGTTGGTGCGTGAGGTGCCGAAACCTACGCTCAGCGGACCATTGCGGTAGCCGACGCGAGCGCCCGCATAACGACCGTCGCTATTGGCGGCGTTTTCACCCATGGCATAGGTGGCCTGAACATAGAAGCCGCCCATCGCCGGTGTGAGATAGCTCACGCCATTGGACGTGCGCACGTGCGTGTAACTGGTGAACTGTGGGTAAAACAAAGCGCCCGCATTGCCCGTGCCGTTGGTGCCAGCGATGTTGAACTCGGACAAATTAAGGAACACGGGGGTGAGATCACGCCCGAGGCGCAATTCGCCGAAGCCACCGGCCAAACTCAGCGTCGAGCGGCGGCCGAAGATGGATGCCGTTGAGCCGGTCGACTGATTGTTGGAGTTAGTGTTGGCAAGGGCACCGGTATCCGAGGCGAACGCGCCTTCAAGCCAGAAACTAGCACGCAGGCCACCACCCAAATCTTCGCTGCCACGCAGGCCGTAGCGAGATGATGTCAGGCCGTCGCTGCCGACACGGCTGACCGAAGGAGCACCGGTGGCGCTGAATCGCTGCACGTTGGTGTCGACCACGCCAAACAGCGTGACGTTGGCGGTTTGTGCGTGGGCCAGTGACGCGGTCACGGCCACGGAAACTGCGGCGAGCTTGGCCGCTTGAATTGCGATGTTTTTCATAAAAATCTCTCTGTGAAAAAGTTGTGGAGCGCCTTTGCGAGGCGCTTTTGTACGCTTATGCTAGTTTTTTAAGCTTTCACTGTGGTGTCAAGTATCCCGAAAAGCATCTTGAAACGCCAGCTCCGGTTCCCGCTTTGACCTAAATGCAACAGGTTTGGCGATACCGTCATTGCACGCCGCACATTACTGGAAGCATATACACTAATTAACGGGCACGCAGCGTCAATACTGCGCCAGATTCACTCATAGCCAGAGCAGTTTTCAACATGGCCAGCAGCCGTTCGCGCACCGCGCACATCCCCCGCCCTGAACCCCACCGCCCACCTGCCAAAGCCCGCGCCAGCCGCCAACACTGACATTCGCATTCGCGGCGCACGGCAGAACAATCTCAAAAACATTGACCTCGACATTCGTACCGGTGAACTGACGGTTGTCACTGGCGTGTCTGGCTCGGGCAAATCGTCGTTGGTGTTTGACACGCTG
>JANNYE010000098.1:0-2756 GCA_031409935.1 Burkholderiales bacterium
CAGCGTGTCAAACACCAACGACGATTTGCCCGAGCCAGACACGCCAGTGACAACCGTCAGTTCACCGGTACGAATGTCGAGGTCAATGTTTTTGAGATTGTTCTGCCGTGCGCCGCGAATGCGAATGTCAGTGTTGGCGGCCGCTCGCGGTGCGGGCGGCGCGATGGACGCTTTTGATTTCGCGGAGGAACGTTTACTGCTTGCTGCCATGGTCGATACAACTTGAAAATATGTCATACGCCGCACGGTAGCTGCGTATGTATCCAGTAGTTTATAGGGTGCGCTCTGCGCACCTCTCGATGGGTGTAAAGCGTCGCAGTGTGAAGGCGAACAGGGCGTCTTGGTGCGCAGAGCACACCCTACATTCGGGGATGAAAAATCTGCTGCTGCTCTCCAATTCCCGCATGCCGACCACGGCCTACCTCGAACATGCGCTTGAAGCGATTCGGGAAACGATTGGCAATGCTAAAAAAATCGTACTCATTCCCTATGCCAGCGTGACCATCGCCTGGGATTCCACGGCCAAGAATGTGCGCAATGCGCTCGAATCACTCGGTCTTGAGATCACCGCAATCCATTACTTCAAGGATCCGGCGAAAGTGCTGGTCGAGGCCGACGCCATCATGGTCAACGGCGTCAATACGTTCAACCTGCTGCATCACCTGCGCCGTAAGGAATGCATCGTGCCGTTGCGCACACAAATCCTCGCGGGTAAACCGTATGTCGGCTGGAGCGCGGGCTCAGCGATCTGTGCGCCGACCATTCGCACCACCAACGACATGCCGATCATTGATCCGTCCGGGCTGGATGCACTGGGCGTCATCGATTTTCAGTTGAACGCGCCCCGAAGGCTGGATGGGCGAGACGCGTGATCAGCGGTTGGCGGAATTCGTCGCGTTCAATCCAATGGTGCCGGTGCTCGGCCTGCCAGAAGGCGACTGGTTACGCGTGCGCGGTGGTGAGATCACGCTAGACGAACCGTTTGCGGTAAAACGCCTTCGCGCCGGGCAGGAATCGAGCGTGGTTGAGAGCGGCGCAGCGGTGACGATTTAGGCAGCAGCTCTATGCTGAAAGGCAGATTGAGTATGGGAAAAACACTAATTTATGCGTAATATCGACTTTGTGCATAAATCGGCGTTTGGCCCACGCCAAATAAGGCATTCACGTTTAAGTTGATATGATTTTGTAGGATGGGTTAAGCGAAAAATGAACTCCGAACTGCAAAACCTGGTCGCAAAAATCCATCTCTCCGACGACGCGCATCGCGCCATGCGCTATGCGCTATGCGTTCGGGCTCGCCTGCGCGGAGCGCGTGCGGCAAATGCTGGAGGATGATCGCGCGATCCAGTTGCTCGACATTTTGAAGGGCTACGTCGAAGGCCGCATTGATAAAACCGCGCTCGCCGCAGCGGCGGCGGAAGCGGCAGTGCTCGCCAATCATCATCGTGGCTCAACCTCGATTGACGGCACCCAACATTCGGCCGTATCCGCGACCTACGCGGTGGCTAACGCGTTGGCCGGACGCGCGCTTGAGGCCGCTGATTACGCCGCCTATTCAACGGTGTACGGTTACGCCAGCTACGCAGTCAACGACCCGGAATCGTTCGCGCCGGAGTATGCGTGGCAGGTCAATGCGTTCGCGGCGCCGGCGCAATCCGCACCGTGAGCACTCCACCCCGCCGATAAAAACCGATGCGCTCGCCAATGCGTATCCCCTTTCACTGTATTCGCGAAACAGGTCGGCGTCGCGAAGGCCGGAAGCAACAGGTTCGACCGTCAGCCCATTGGGGAGTACGGCCATGTCCAGTTTCACCATTGACAAACGCAGTTTTATGCAGCTCGTAGCAGGTGCGGCGGCGGGAGCGGCGCTCGGCAGCGCCGACATCGCACACGCACAGACCGGTGGTCGCTACGCCTCGATCCGTCGCGCACGGGTGAAGCCGGGCTCGTCTGACGAGCTGGCCCGCCGCGTGCCTGCCGTGGTGTTGCCAACGCTGCGTTCGTTACCTGAGTTCGTCTCATTTCACATGATTTACGCCGAAGACGACATGGTCACCGCGATCACTGTTTACGCCAGCGAAGCCGCAGCACGCGAAGCCAACGCCAAGGTCATCCCGCTCGTCCGCGAAGCGTTCGGAACGCTTCTGCTCGGGCCACCGGAGCCGTCGACCGGTGCCATCATCGCGAGTGCCGTCGCCTAGTAGTTCGTTTCACCAAAACGAACTACTAGTCGCGGGCGAGCCAACTACGGGCTGCGCAGCGCGTTGCGGTACCTGATCATATCGAGCTCGGTCACCGCAGACGCGATGTTGCCCCAACTGCCGCGAATGGTGGTCGCAACGGCGGCAATTTCGCTGTCACTCAGCACGTGATAGTAAGGCGGCACATCCATCGGGATGTTGCGCGCCGTCATGTACTTCTTGAGATCGTCCTGACATTCCTTGAAGCTCGGTGTTTGCCACGGCTTCACGGCACCTTCGGCGAGCGTCTTGCCTTCATCCGGGATCACCAGACCGAGGTCAACGCCAATCACCCGCCCGAAGCCACGACAAGTCTCGCAGGCACCGAGCGGATTGTTGAACGAAAAACTTGATGCGTGCGGGTCGGAGTAGGTAATGTCACAGGCGGCGCAATGCAGGTCGGAGGAATAGCGCCAGACGAGGCCATCCACATCTGTAGGAGGGGTTCCACCCCGACCCTCGTTGCTCGGCGTTGACGTTGGTCGGGGTGGAACCCCTCCTACAAGGTCAGGCGCA
>JANNYE010000099.1:0-6766 GCA_031409935.1 Burkholderiales bacterium
GGCGAGGAAGAATGGATCACCGATGAGGCCTACGCCACACCGGGTGCGCGCTTGTTGCATCTCAAGCCGATCTTTGCGCGCATCGAACAATGGACGATGACCAAGACCAAGTTTGAGGCGATGGACATCCTCAACAAATACGACATTCCGTGCGGGCCGATTCTCTCGATGAAAGAAATTTCGGAAGAACCTGCATTGCGAGAAACCGGCACCATTGTCGAGGTTGATCATCCGACCCGCGGCAAATATTTGACCGTTGGCAACCCGATCAAGATGTCCGATAGTTCCACTGAAGTCACGCGGTCGCCATTGTTGGGTGAGCACACCGATGAAGTGTTGACGCAACTAGGCTTCAGCGCCGACACGATTGCGCAATTGCGTGAAGAACGGGTGATCTAAACCGGCAGATATCCATGATGGGATAGGTTGGTGGGTCACTTGAGAACTAATTTAGTTGTACCGAAAACTTAAGCGACCGACATGAACTATCCCGTCATTCCTATTGCCGTGCAGGCGGCAACAAAACAGCGAAAGCGAGAGACACCGAAGGGTCGTCGCGTTGATCCAGCCGCATTGATCGCAGTGCAGCAGTTGTTGGGCTCAGCGTCGCGTCAGGCCGACTTGCTCATTGAGCACCTGCACAAGATTCAGGATCGCTTTGGTTGCCTATCCGCAGCCCATCTTGCCGCGTTGGCGCAGGAAATGCGGTTGTCGCAGACCGAGGTCTATGAGGTTGCCAGCTTCTATCACCACTTTGATGTGGTTAAGGAGGGCGACGCAGCGCCCGCTGCATTGACGGTACGCGTTTGTGATGGCCTGTCGTGCGAGATGGCAGGAGCGCAGGAACTGCTGACGAAGCTCCCTGCTCTGCTCGGTCGCGAAGTGCGCGTGATTGCTGCCCCCTGCATCGGTCGTTGCGAGCAGGCACCAGCGGTGGTCGTGGGGCAAAACCCGGTCCCGAATGCGAGCGTTGAGGCGGTGACTGCTTTGGTCGCGGCCGGTGCCAATAAGCATGTTCCCGAGAGGTTTATCGACTACGCCAGCTACGAAGCCAATGGCGGTTACGCATTGCTCAAAGCCTGCGTTTCTGGCGCTCGCGAAGTCGAATCGGTCATCAAGACTATGGAAGACTCCAGCCTGCGTGGGCTCGGTGGTGCAGGCTTTCCGACCGGCCGCAAATGGCGCATCGTGCGTGCCGAAAAGGGCCCGCGCTTGATGGCGGTGAACATCGACGAAGGCGAGCCAGGCACATTTAAGGATCGCGTCTATCTTGAACGTGATCCGCATCGCTTTCTGGAAGGCATGCTGATCGCCGCTTGGGCAGTTGGCATCGAGAAGGTTTACGTGTATCTGCGTGACGAATACCACGGTTGCCGCACGATGCTTGAAGCAGAAATTGTCAAACTCAAGCGCTCGCCCCCGGTGGTGAACATGCCGGACATTGAGCTGCGACGAGGCGCTGGGGCTTACATCTGCGGCGAAGAGTCGGCGATGATTGAATCTATCGAAGGCAAGCGCGGCATGCCGCGTCTGCGTCCACCGTATGTCGCACAGGTCGGGCTGTTCGGTCGCCCGACGCTGGAACACAATTTTGAAACCCTGTTCTGGGTGCGCGAGATTGTTGAAAAAGGTGGCGATTGGTTTGCGGCACACGGTCGCAATGGACGCAAAGGTTTGCGTTCGTTCTCTGTGTCCGGTCGCGTCAAAAGTCCAGGCGTCAAGCTCGCACCAGCAGGCATCACGATTCAGGAATTGATCGACGAATATTGTGACGGCATGCTGGATCATCAGACGTTCTATGCGTACCTGCCGGGCGGCGCATCGGGAGGCATTTTGCCTGCCACGATGAACAACATTCCGCTCGATTTCGACACCTTGCAACCGTACGGATGTTTCATCGGATCGGCCGCTGTGATCGTGCTGTCCGACAAGGACACTGCGACTGATGCCGCTCGCAACATGATGCGTTTTTTCCATCATGAATCCTGCGGTCAATGCACGCCGTGTCGCGTCGGCACAGCGAAGGCATCCGCGATCATCGAAAAGGACCAATGGGATCTGCCGTTGTTGGCAGACTTGTCGCAGGTGATGCGCGATGCGTCGATCTGCGGCTTGGGGCAAGCTGCGCCGAATCCGGTGGACTGCGTGGTTAAGTATTTTGCGCATGAACTTAACTGAACATCGCATGACTGCATGGAACCCGGCTCAACTCGTAACCGTTCGCCGTGAGCCCGTCGAAGGGTTGGTGGCGCAGCTCCGGGGCTTCGACAAGCTCAGCCAGAACGTATTTCGTGTCACTCAAGGATAACGATGAACGCAATTACCCGAAACGAGGCCGCTGCATTGGACGTGCCGTTCGTGAGCTTCAGCCTCAATGGACGCGAAGTCACGGGCCGCAGTACGGAAACGTTGTTGCAAGTCGCAAAACGCGAAGGCATCGAGATTCCGCACCTTTGTTACATGGAAGGTCTGGAGGCTGTCGGCAACTGCCGCGCCTGCATGGTCGAGATCAATGGCGAACGCGTTTTGGCACCGTCGTGCTGCCGCGCACCCACCGCTGGAATGAAGGTCATCACCAACAGCGAACGCGCTGTCGCATCACAAAAACTGGTGCTCGAACTGCTGTTGTCCGACATGCCCGAGACCGATTACACGCGCCACAACGAAGTAGACGAATGGGCTGGCAAGATCGGCGTCGGCAAGCCTCGTTTCGAAGCGAGGAAACAGGTTCGGCAAGACTTGTCGCACCCGGCGATTGCGGTGAATCTCGACGCCTGCATTCAATGCACGCGCTGCCTGCGCGCCTGTCGCGATGAACAGGTCAACGACGTGATCGGCCTCGCCTTTCGTGGTGATGAAGCGAAGATCGTGTTCGACATGGACGACCCGATGGGCGCGTCCACCTGCGTCGCCTGCGGTGAATGCGTGCAAGCCTGCCCGACCGGTGCGCTGATGCCCGCGCGCGAGGCCGCGCTGGTGTTGCCCGACAAACAAGTGGAATCGGTGTGTCCGTATTGTGGCGTCGGCTGCCAGCTCACGTACAACGTCAAGGACAACAAGATTATTTTTGTGGAAGGCCGCGACGGCCCCGCCAATCACGGGCGGCTCTGCGTCAAAGGCCGCTATGGCTTTGACTATGCGCATCATCCGCATCGCCTGACCAAGCCGCTGATCCGTCGTGCCGATGCGCCAAAAAATGGCGAATTCACGATGGATCCGGATCATGTGATGGACGTGTTCCGTGAAGCCAGTTGGGAAGAAGCGCTGGCCTTTGCCGGTGGCAAACTTAAGGATATTCGCGACCAGTACGGCAAGAAGTCGCTGGCCGGTTTCGGCTCGGCGAAGGGCAGCAACGAAGAGGCCTACCTGTTCCAGAAGCTCGTGCGCACCGGCTTCGGCAGCAACAACGTCGATCACTGCACGCGCTTGTGCCACGCCTCTTCCGTCGTCGCGTTGCTCGAAGGCATCGGCTCGGGCGCAGTGTCGAATCCGGTGATGGATGTGACCAAGGCGGCGGTCGTCATCATCATTGGCGCGAACCCGACGGTGAATCATCCCGTAGCAGCGAGCTGGATAAAAAACGCCGTAAAAAACGGCACGCAACTGGTCGTGCTCGACCCGCGAAAATCCGACCTCGCTCGCATCGCTCACCGCTTCTTGCAGTTCAAGCCAGACACCGATGTAGCGCTGCTGAACGCCATGATGCATGTCATCGTCAACGAAGGCTTGGTCGATGAAAAATTCATCGCCAGCCGTACGATTGGCTACGCGGAACTCAAGGCCAATGTAGAAGGCTACAGCCCAGAGAAGATGGCCCCGATCTGCGGCATTGATGCGGACACCATCAAGTACGTGGCGCGACTGTACGCCACGTCAAAAGCTTCGATGATTTTGTGGGGTATGGGTGTGTCGCAACACGTTCACGGCACCGACAACGCGCGCTGCCTGATCGCGCTCTCGTTGATGACCGGCCAGATCGGTCGTCCCGGCACAGGCCTGCATCCACTGCGCGGACAAAACAATGTGCAGGGCGCGTCCGACGCGGGCTTGATCCCGATGATGTACCCGGACTATCAGCACGTGACTGATGCCAAGGTGCGTGCGACATTCGAAAAGGCGTGGTCAGTGCCCGCCGGTTCGCTCGACGCCACGCCCGGTTTGACCGTGGTTGAAGTCATGCACGCCATTAAAAAAGGCAGCATCCGCGGCATGTACGTGATGGGCGAAAACCCGGCCATGTCCGACCCGGACGCCAACCACGCACGCGAAGCGTTGGCCGCGCTCGAACATCTCGTGGTGCAAGACATCTTCCTGACCGAAACCGCGTATCTCGCCGACGTGATCCTGCCCGCCAGCGCTTTCCCGGAAAAGACCGGCAGCTTCACCAACACCGACCGACTCGTGCAAATGGGTCGCCAAGCGATTGACCCACCGGGCGACGCGCGGCAGGACCTGTGGATCATCCAACAGCTCGCGGCCAAGCTCGGCCTTGACTGGCACTACGACCATGTGTCCGACGTGTTCGACGAAATGCGCCACACCATGCCGAGCATCGGCGGAATTACCTGGGAGCGGCTGGAGCGCGAACATGCCGTGACCTATCCGTGCAAGGTCGAAGGCGACCCCGGTCAATCGGTGGTGTTCGTTGACGATTTTCCGCGTGAAAGTGGTCGCGCCAAGTTCGTGCCAGCGGACATCATTCCCGCGAACGAACGGCCCGATACCGACTACCCGATGGTGCTCATCACGGGCCGCCAGCTTGAGCATTGGCACACAGGCAGCATGACGCGCCGCGCGACGGTGCTCGACGCCATCGAGCCTGATCCGATTGCGCTCGTTCATCCGCTCGATCTCGCTGCGATGGGCGGCAAACCGGGCGACGTGATCACCATCGCGTCGCGCCGAGGTGAGGTGGCCCTCTACGCCCGTGCCGACGACAGCTCGCCGCGCGGCTCAATTTTCGTGCCGTTCTGCTACTACGAAGCCGCCATCAACAAGCTCACCAACGCCGCGCTGGATCCGTTCGCGAAAATTCCTGAATTCAAGTACTGCGCGATCAAAGCGTCGCTTGGCGGTAGCGTTGCCGAGCAGACGAGTTATGGCGGTGGGCAGCGGCTGGAGCGATTGCAGCAACCGATGTAGCGGGAACTCTCGCAGTTCCACCTCCTGCGCCGCCGTAGGCAATTCAACCGCTCGTATTGGCAAGCCACCTCGTTCGGCGGAACCGCAAGCGTTCCGTATATGGACTCCTCCCGGTTTGCAAGCCACTGTCGTTTTTGGCGTTGGGTACGAGTGCACACGTATATCCGGCCTGTTTTGATGAGTGGATTGAATCACTCGGGCCATCATGGGCTGTTCGCGCGTCTTCTCCTGATCGCCCTAGCGAGCTCTTGAGGCTCTGCGGAACTGGAAGGTTTTGAAGACGCCGGTTCGACCGGTTTGCCATGAACGTCAATTGCTTCGCAATCGTGGTGGAAAAAAATGGGGTAACGCTATTGTTTCGTGTGTTTCGGGTTCAGCGTCGGCTCGCCGCGTGAGGCGTCAGCGGAGACGAGGCAGTGTTATCCACGGCGGCACTTGGGCGGCACCTCTCGCGCCAGGGACCCATGCGCTGCGGTGGATAACACGGGGCCTGCGTACTCATCTCGTTCATCGGGAGCCCGGTACACACAGCCCTTGGACAACACCGCCCACGCAATCCGCGCGTTCTTGTTGGCCAGCGCCACGGCCGCTACGTTCTTGTGCCGTCGGGCGCTGATGCTGTTCAACCAGCGACTTCTCGGGTCGGTCTTGTTAGCCGAGACCCGTTGCACCGAGCGGGCGCCGTGAATCAACAGCGTGCGCAGGTAGCTGTCACCACGTTTGCTGATGCCGAGCAATTTCTCTTTGCCGCCACTGGAGTGCTGGCGCGGTACCAAGCCGAGAAACGCTGCCATGTCGCGCCCGCGTTTGAACCCGCTGCCGTCCCCCACCGCGGCAATCAGCGCGCTGGCGGTGACCGGCCCGATTCCCGGTATCTGCTGCAGCCGCCTGGCCGCAACGCTGCCCCGGCACATTTGCCTGATCTGGTGATCCATTTCTTCGACCCGCTCGTCCAACTTGACCAGATCACGGCGCAGCCCGCCGAGCAGGGCGCGAAACTCACCGGTCAGACCGTTGTCGGCATCCTCCAGTAGCTCGGGCAACGCGACGCGCAAGCATTCGATCCGCTTCTGCACCACCAAGCCGTATTCAGCCAACAGGCCACGTATTTGGTTGCCCTTGGCCGTTCTCTGTTTCACCAGCTCACTTCGAACCCGGTGCAGCGCTTGTATGTCTTGCTGAACCACACTCTTGACCGGCACGAAGCGCATCCCCGGTCGGCTCATCGCCTCACAGATCGCCTCAGCATCAGCCGCGTCATTCTTGTTGGTCTTGACGTAGGGTTTGACAAACTGCGGGGCTATCAATTGCACGCTGTGGCCCATCGCGATCAGGGCGCGCGCCCAGTGGTGCGCGCCACCACAGGCCTCCATTGCTATCTGGCAGACGGCCAGCGTGCGAAAGTAGGCCAGCACGTCGGCACGCTTCAATTTCTTCTTGAGAACGGGCTGCTCAAAACTATCAACGCCGTGCAGCTGAAACACGTTCTTTGCAATATCCATCCCAATTCGGCTAATCTTCATCTCGGACTCCTTCTCTCGTCTGGCTGGTTAGTTTCTGCGAAACCTCCAGTGTGGCACTTAGATGCCGTTGAGGGGGGAGGAGTCCATTCCATTGCCCTACG
>JANNYE010000100.1:0-9942 GCA_031409935.1 Burkholderiales bacterium
GCCGCCCACCAGCGCATGGCCTGGATTCACCCCTTCATCGACGGCAACGGCCGCGCCTGCCGCCTGCAGACCCACTGCGCCCTGTGGCCGTTGAGTGGCGGCCTGTGGTCGGTCAGCCGCGGCCTCGCCCGCCGTCGCGACGAATACTACGAACGCCTCGACGCTGCCGACGCCCCACGCCAGGGCGACCTCGACGGGCGCGGCAACCTGAGCGAGAACGAGCTGCGCCGCTGGTGCGAGTGGTTCATCGGCATCTGCGAAGACCAGGTCAGCTTCATGACCCGCATGTTTCATCTCGACGGCATGAAGACCCGCATCCAGGCGCTGATCAGCTTCCGCGCCGCGCACGACAAACGCATCCGCCTTGACGCCGCGCTGCCGCTTTACTACCTCTTTCTCGCCGGCCCCACCGCGCGCGGCGAGTTCCAGCAGATGACCGGGCTGGGTGAACGCACGGCCCGCACGCTGTTGTCCCAGCTCATCGAAACCGGCCTCGTCACCAGCACCGGCCACGTCGCCCCGGTGCGCTTTGCCTTCCCGCTCGATGCCCTGCAGTTCCTGTTGCCTGAGCTTTACCCTGAAGCTGCTACGCGCGAAGATTGATCACACGAATGGTCGAATGCCGTCGAGTGGGTTACGAATCCAGCGACAAACGACAGACCCCGGGTGCCACGACGATGGCGGGTTGCTTGGCGAACACACCCTGCGCGGTTACGACGCTGAAGCTCGCGCGATTACGGAGCGGGAGCCGCTGGCGTGCGGTTATCGAATAGCTCGTACCAAACCGAAAAATCGTCAAGGATGATGCCGAATTCCAGCCAATCCGGCACATCAGATTCTTGGACGTAGAGAGCACGGTGAAAAAACACTGTGCCGGGGTGCTCGGCGCACCATTTCTCCATTTTCCGGTAGACCTTACCGGCCGCCGACCAACCGCGGTTCAAGGCTCGATTTTGGGAAAACACGTTGACTTCTACGGTATCTACGGCCCCGCCCATCGAGTGAGCAACAAAGTGGCCCTTGTCCCTGCCTTTTCCCAACACGAGTTGAGTCGGCCCGACCCAACCACGCATGCGCCTATCGTCATGCCCACGAACTCGGGACGGTGGTTTCGACACGCCATAGGCCGCGACAACCCGTGGCATCGTCAGCGGAGGCTGCGGGCCAAGACCATCACAATGGTCGGATCCTTCGCAGTCGAACATGTACCGAAATCCGTCATGCTGAATTTCGTAGATCGAAGTGTCACGTCCCACCAGCAATTTGTAGGTTTTCATCCAATGATCCGACAGCGCGTCTAGCGCCCCCACCTGCGTAGGCTGATCGGCTTGTTGGTAAGCGCGAACCACGCTCACATAGTCAATCCGATATTGCTCAGGTGGGGATTGCACCTCATTCATTCGTCACTCTCCGTTTGATGCTTCAAGATGCCCCAATTGATGGGACCTGCACTACCGAACCTGACGTCGAAGCGATTCCACAGCCCTCGCGACCGCAGTTGGATTTGGTGTCAACGTCGCCCAATCCGACCAAAACTGACGAGTAGCGCTAGCAGGCTCAATTTTTGGCTTGTCGAGCTTGATGCGCGTGGGGAGCAAGATGGAGTCGCCTAGCAACAATGCCTCGCCAAGATCAAGCAGCGGCAGTATGTCGGTGATGCCCCCCATTGACTCAGGCATCAGTCGCTTTACAACACTCTGGTCTTGATCGTTTGTTAAGCGCAGGACAAGAAAGTTGTTGCATTGACTGAGGATGGTGCGACTCACATCGGAGGGACGCTGGCTAACAACAAGCAACGAAACCCCATATTTACGGCCTTCTTTTGCGATCCGTTCAAACGATTCAAGTGCACGCTTTTCCGCCGCCTCAGCAGAATCACGAACAGGAAGATACAGATGAGCTTCATCGCAAACAATGGTGAGCGGGTGCCGCGAGTCCTTGTCCATCCAGAATTGAATGCTGTATAGCAATCGCGCTAGAACGCCTGTAACTATCGGTAGAACATCCGAGGGAACTTCAGAAAAATCAATGATCTTTATGCCACGCTGAGTTTCGGAAACCGAGAAGAGGCTACTTAGCATCTTTTCAAGCCAACCGTATTCGCTGCACATTGCAGGAGGCTGGAACATGAAGCCGCATCTTCGATCATCTGTTTTCGCTTTCATGCGAATAATGAATCGACTCAGCTTGCCATTCCAATCGCCTTTGATGTCACCGTTTTTTCCCGGCTTCATGCCAGTATCATCTTTCTCAAGCAATGACAATAGATTCTCAAGTGGGTAAGGAATCGGTGAGTCAACAGTGAATGTTGCGAGGACATCTACTTTTTTTGAATCGGCCAGTACCTTTTCCTTCAATGCCCGAACGTGTTCGGTAAATCAGGCTGCTTGATTTGGGGCATTGTCGTCACTCCGGTCAAGAATCAGCGCGAGCATTTCTTCACGGTTAAGAAGCCAGTATGGCAAAAATAAGCACCCGTCATCCGGCTTGTCCAGATCACCCGGTCCCGCAATACGGTATTGCTGCGCAATAGCGTTCGGGCCTTCGCACAATGTCGAATATTCTCCGTGCATGTCTAGCACTATTAGGTTTGCAGACTTCAAAGCGGCAGCACGTTCGAGCATGAGCGCAACTGCCCAACTCTTTCCAGACCCGGTACTTCCCAAAATTGCAGCATGACGCTGAAAGAATTTGTCCCCGTTCGCTACTGCTATAGCCGTTTGATCGGCCATGAAATGACCCAGCGTCAGGCGCTCTCCCTCCTTCACTTTCATAGAGAGCAGGCTCATGAACTGCTGAAGGTTCTTGCTGTTCACATGAAAGCAGTCACGATCAACTTGCGGAAAGCAATCTGCCCCGCGCTTGAAGGCGTTTGATGAACTACCGTCTACTGTGCGATAGGTTCCAATGAGAACTGCCTTTATGAAATCCTCTTGACTCTCCCCCAGCGGAATCGACCCGTCATCTGCGGTTTCATCAAGAAGCAGCTTCTCGCTAACAGATCGAGTGGCCCGTTCGACAATTCCAATTAGAAACTCGGCTGCGGTACGACCTTGTATCGCAATCAGATTCCCGACTGCGATGGTTGTCATGTGTTGATGGTTTTCGACTGAAATCAGAACTCGACTGGTATCGACCGCCGCAACTCGCCCAAGTCGGTCGCCATCTTGAAATTGCAGTGCTGCGTTTGTCATATCGTTAAAACTCCCTTTACAAAATTTTCAACATCCCACCATTCAACACTTGGAACTAGCGTTTCTGTCGCGCCGCGAATCACAACGGTTCCAGGACTATTTGCATCCGCGCTGTTCACGAGGGCGATGCAGTTTGGTGATTGGGCGACAACCGATTGTGCATTTGGCGACAAACTGTGGGTGAGCAGGAGCGCTCTGGCACCGCCTTTCAGCTTTGGAGACAGATGAGTTTGTAGGTGGTCGTCATTGAAGCCGTAGCCAATGCACAGAATTGAGGACGCGTTGTCAATTGCCGCATTCCCGCGTTCCCGATGCACATCAAACGGCTGGCCGTAGCCCTTTTTGTACTTACCCACACCTGGTGTAATGATGAGCGGGTCACCCGAAAATGCCATGCTGCTTGTCATCGGGGTATCGCCCGCCATGAACCAGTCTAGGCTTCCATGAGGTTTGAACAGTTTGATGTGGTTTCTGTAGATTAGTCTGACAGCCCCTTTATTTCCACGCGAAACATCTCTGATCATGAGCTTGCTGCTTAACTCAGGGTCATGTTTTCCCCAGTATCGACCAACCATCATTGAGTCAACTCCCCAGCCCTCAGCTTCGGTTGCGAATTCGATCAACCTGTCATAGTTGGTAGTGATGATGTTGGCGATTTTCGGCGTTGCGGCTGAAATATGAGGGAGCAACGAGGCAATTTTCAGTTTGCGAGCGCCGGTCACGCAGGCCGCTATTGCTTCCTGCTCCTTGGACAATACGAAGGCTGACGTAAAGCGAATAATGGCTGATTCAATTGCATCCGTTGGGGGATGTTTGAGCAAGGCACCTTCCAGACCATCCGAGTTTAAGCACGCTTCAATGGCTGTCCATGTTGCTTTGTCCGCATCAGGAATTGCTGATGGCACTTTTGAAATCAACTCTGCCGCAAGAGCCCCCATTCCGGGCAACCCCTCGGCGCAAGACAATCCAGAACCGATGACTGTCACTAGGCCATCGGCAAAAATGGATTGCAGCTCCTTTCTCAACACGTCTTGAGCAGATGATGTGATGGTGAGCATTGCGTCTTGTGTTCCTTCGTTCTTTTCAGGCACGCATGAGAGCGATTCGGAGTGTTTTCCCCTTCTAACAGAATCGCTTGAAAAACAAAGCGGTTCGTCTAACCTAATCAGGATTGTGTTTGCGCGCCCGACGACCCTGTTTGAGCCGAATCGCCCAAGAGGAAAACACACCGTACGACAGCGAGAACAATCCCAGTCCGGTGGTGTGCGATTGACGTAGCGCGGGATTGTGTTTCGACATGGCCTAGAAGCCAAAGCGTACGTGGTTGTGACTCTTCCCGAGCGGCCAACGTCGCTGAAGCGTATGCCATAGTGCATCGCGCGCCAGACAACGGAACTTTTCGGATCGCATTGTTGCGCGCGTTAACGTCATATTCGTCCACTGACGAGACTCACTAGGTGTTCGACTGAACTAAAACACTCAGAGCTTCTTCTGGCAGCCAAAGCATTTGCCGTTCGCGCAAAATCATTTGCTTTATTTCCACCGTTAGCCAACTGTTTGCCACCGATATCTTAGTTGAACTTAGCCTTGCGATAAGAGCCTTGGACGCCCTCGTATGAATCAGCCAATGCACTTCTGAAACTGCGCCAGATGAAAGCAAATATTCATCTTTCTTGATCTGCAACTTCAATCGATCATCAAGAACTTGATAGCCAATTTTAGATTCAAGTCCTATTCTCTTTTCGACGAAGAACGCATCGAACCGACGCAATCCAAATGGGGTCTGAAGTGAGTAGCAATCCTTAAGTAACGTGCCGCTCTCATACCCTAAAACTTCCGATAGATATACCCCACAGAGCAGCTCGCCGAATTTATTTCTAGTCCTAAATTCGCCACGAACGATATCGTCGAAGCATGCTTTTATCTTGTCGTGCTCTTCCTTCGCCCGCCGCCCATAATCTCTAGCGACTTCCAGCTTTGCTTGCTTCAGCTGATCCAGTTTCAGGACGTATTCATCGAGCTGTGTAAGTCTCGCTCTCATAGCAGCTTTATCGCCACTCGCGAGCAGCTGCTTGTCCTCGGCAGTTAGACAGACTGACGAATCCGTCGCGCCTGCAACTGGCGTATCGCTCTCGTGTGGCACAAAAAGCGGGGCAGGGGATAGTTGGCGAAATTCTTCGTAAATCGCGGTGCGACGTTTTGCGATTGCCTTGCGATATGTCATTTCTTCGCTCGCATTTCGACGATTGATTTAATGAAAAAGTGTCAGATTGGTTTCGCGTTTAGCGCCCACAACATCGACCCAATCATACGCGAGAAAGAATGCCCCACGGCGATGCGAATAATCCCATTCAATGGATGCTCGACTAACGAAATACGGAGCTGATTTTGGCCATTGAATTGAAGGGGGCAGGCTCGCATTTCGCACATCTTGTAGGGCCTGGTCTTGCAATCCAGCATCTCTTCTTCACGCGCCCTCCCCCTTCTTCACCTCCCCAAACTTCCCCGCCATCGTCGGATTCCCGCGCGTCAATCGCTTGATCGTCACGTCCTGCGCCTTGTCATTCGCCAGCCGCAGATTGCGGTCAGTCCCGAGCAGGGCTTCCTTGGTTTTCTGCAGGTGGTCGATGGACTTGTCGATCTCTTCAATCGCGGTCTGGAATTTGCGTGAGGCGAGGTCGAAGTTCCTCGCAAAGCCGCTCTTGAAGCTTTCCAGCTCGTTCTCGAAGTTGGTGATATCGACATTCTGCGCGCGCACCATGGCGAGCTCGGATTTGTACTTTAGCGAATTCATCGCGGCATTGCGCAGCAGGGTGATGATGGGGATGAAGAACTGCGGGCGGATGACGTACATCTTCGGGTAGCGGTGGAAGACGTCGACGATGCCGGTGTTGTAGAGCTCGCTGTCGGGTTCGAGCAGTGAGACGAGCACTGCGTATTCGCAGCCCTTTTCGTTGCGGTCCCTGTCGAGCTCCTTGAGGAAGTCTTCGTTGCGCTGCTTCGTGGTGGTGAGGTCGCTCTCGTTCTTCATCTCGAACATGATGGAGACGATCTCGGTGTCGGCTTCGTCCTTGTCGCGGAAGATGAAGTCGCCCTTGCTGCCGCTGCGGGCGTCGTTGTCTTTCTCGAAGTAAGCGCGGGCGAAGGCGGTGGCGCGGATGCGGTTGAATTCGGTCTCGCAGTGCTGCTCCAGCGTTTCGCCGACCATCTTGGTGGAGAGACGAGCCTTCATGTCGCGCAGGCGTTCGATGGCTTCGTCGCGGTCCTTAATCTGGGTCTCGTATCTGTCCTTCAGCGACTGCTCGGCGAGCTGCTTTTCGAGCGCAGTGCGCGCCAGGCTGTTCTTGAGTTCGTCGCGTTCCTTCTCGACCGTGCCGACTGCGTCCGCCAGTGCGAGCCGCTGGTTGAGCGCGGTGGTGTCAAGCTGCGCCTTGAGCGCCTGGATTTCCGCGTCCTTGCTAGCGGCGCTCTTCTGCAACTCCGCGAGCAGGTTCGCTTCGGCGAGGCGGGCGGCGGCTTCTTTGTCCCGCTGCGCCTGGGCGAGCTGATTGGCGAGGACGTCGCGCTCTTTTTCGACGGAACCGAGGGCTTCGGCGACCGCCAGCTTGCGGGCAGTGACACCAGCATCAACCTGAGCTTTGAGGGACTGGATCTCGGTGTCTTTGGCAGCTGCGGCTCCTTGCAGTTCGCTGGCAAGCCGGGCCTTCGCCAACTCGACGGCAGTGAGCTTATCTTTCTCGGCTAGCTCTAAGCGATCATGCAGTTGCTGATCGAAGTCGGCGTCCCGCACCTGCTTGAGGATGTCCGCGTACCCCGCTTCGTCGATCTTAAATGCTTTGTGGCAATGCGGGCAGATGATTTCGTGCATGTGTTCACTCGTCCTGAATCACCAGTAGCTTAGCGCCTCGTCTGGTCCAACCATCGGGAAATTAGCCGCGAAGGAACTATAGGAAGTGAATTAAGGGGGTCAGCGTCGACGTTCTCTGCACCGCTTACGTTTGAAAAACTGCCCATGCCGCACTGGCCCGTCGCATCAAACTCGGGTGCAGTACACCTAGCTTCGGTGTTTGCCCATGCGGTGCGGCGGGCGGCACCTTGAACCACTCCTCGTTGTAGGGCAGCTCAACGGTTTGCTTAAAGCTAAATTTAGTGGGATAGCTCAGGCCCGCCAGCTTGTTGGCGGCGCGATCAACCGGGGCGATTAGAAATTCGCCCGCGAGCAGACGATCAGTCTTCTGACTGGTGCCGTACGCGATGAGAACCGCGTATCGCGGCGCGTCATCGTCGAACACTTTGACCACCAGCGCCGGGCGCGGCTTCGGGCCCGGCTCGATGCTGCGATCCTCAGGAAAATGGCACCAGACTATGTCACCGGCCTCAGGCGCCGGCCACGAGCGTTGGTTCACGTCCTAGAACAAGCTGGACTTAACCGATTTGCTGCGCCCCTGCGGCGCGGCTTTGCGAATGGCGCGAAGCTGCGTTGCGCTCAGCAGGCCATCGTCCGCCTCGTACGCGGGCAACACATCACGCGCGAGCTGGCGCACTGCGTAGTGCAGCACCTGCGTCTCCTTGATGCCCAGCGTTGCCGCAAGCAGTGAGAGCGTCTCGCGACTAATGCCCGCGTCAGAGTCGGTGGGGCGGAGGCGAAACAACAGTTGATCCGGGCGTGTTGCTGTGGTCATGTGAAAAGCTCAAGGGACTTTTATGTGTTCACACGAATATTATATCAAATGTATATCTCTGCGTGCGGCGTCAAGTGGAAAATGAGGCGGCAGAAATACTGGGGTAAGACACGATTATTTTTCTTTCAAATAGTGTGGTTTGATCCACTGTCGCCCGGCTCCACGCTCAACGAGTTCAGCCCCACGACCGAGTGAGCAATTCATCCAGCGCAGCAGCTATCGCTTGCCCATGTTCGGACAGTGAGCCAACGCGCTCGCCGAGGTGCTCGACGGCGACGGACGCCATGTCGAGCGGATGCAGCATGACGTCGATTTTTTCGATGCGAAAAATGGGGTTCATACGAGAGCTGGCCATTGGGCGCTGTAAAGGCGGTGCAGCGCGTCGCCGCAGCGGCACCACCATACGTCGTCGGTAGTTGTCAAAAAGTGTGGATTGGACGATGACGACGAATGGAATCGATGCTTGCAGAGCGCCCTTGTTGCGGTGTACGTCGAATTGCGCCATGGGCGCGCCTACAGCGTGGAGTGTTCGTCGGCGAACGAACCTTCCGCGGCATGCACTTCGTTCCAATACGCGACACAGGCATCCGCTGCCTGCTGACGGGACAGGCGCGCTTGTTGCTGCTGCGCCACGAAGTCAGCCAGCAGGGCCTCCATCGTGGCCGATAGATTGCCGGTGAATGTTTTTGCCTGTGTAACGAGGTCAACGTTGAGCGTTAGGTTGACCGCGCGTTTTTTTTGCGCCGTTGTCGGCTCGCTAGCTGTTGCATGCATTTGGAATCCCATGAAGAAGCATTATGCGCATTATATGCGCATAATTGCTCTCAAATTTTGCTACTTCGCGGATCCCGCCAAATGCTCAAAAGGCAGCGACTTGCGGCGCACTGCTTAGCCGTTCATGTTGCGGATGGAGGCGTGGACGATAGCTTCGCACCAGTCGATGTCGAGCGTGCCGAAGTTGACCGCGCCGTAGGCTGCGCCTAGTCGGTTGGGGCCGTCTTCGTTGACGTTGCTGTAGAACTGGGTGAGACCGCTGCTGGTGATTTCTGAGAGGGGCGAGGCTCGAATTTTGAAAGGCGTCAGCCTTGAACATAACGGTCGAACGCCAGCACCCAGTAACCACGCGACGTTCTATGTAAGCGATGGGCGAGCGCAGTCCATCGAGCCTGTTGTCGCGAAGGTGCGCGCGGTGAGAGCTGGCTCTATCGCCCGAGCCACATTCGTCAGATTCAGAATCCACTTTTGATCAGCAAGATCGATGACATCGAAAAGTGGGTTTCGACCCACTTTGTTGATAACTTCAGCGCGGCTTGTGCCCGCCAACGATGATATTTCACGTTTACGCCGTTGGCTTAAGGAAACGCCGATCCAGCGGCTGCGACGGCGCATTGCTTCGTTGTGTGGTGCTCGGAATCCTCATGTACAAAAGCGTACATTCCGGTTCCTGCGCGCCACACGCCTCGCACTGTATCCGTCTCGCTCACTTGTTCAGCGCTTACTTAAACACCAGCGCGACGCCGTTGTTGCACCAGCGCTGACCGGTCGGAGAAGGACCGTCGTTGAACACATGGCCGTGATGGCCCCCACACTTTGCGCAGTGATATTCGGTGCGCGGGTAGATCATTTTGAAGTCCGTCGATTTTTCGAATGCGCCGGGCATGGTGGTGAAAAAACTCGGCCATCCCGAGCCGCTCTCGTACTTCATCTCGGAGCTAAACAGCACGTGATCACAGCCGGCGCAATGAAACATGCCCTTGCGCTTTTCGTTGTTGAACGGGCTCGTCCACGGGCGTTCGGTGCCTTCTTTGCGGAGTACGTCGAACTGCGCCGGGGTGAGGCGCGTTCTCCACTCTTCAGGCTTGAGTGTGAGCTTATCCACCTTTGGCGCGGGTCCCTTAGACTGCTCGATTGCCGTTTTTACCGACGCAGCGTCAGGCGCAGCTGGGCCGGGGCGCTGCGCAAACAAATCCTTGAACAAAGCTGCTCCACCCATTGCGGCCAAGCCGCCCGCTAGCAATTCTCGTCGTTTCATTTAAGGTACCTCTGTGGTTTTCTGTTGGTCGCTA
>JANNYE010000101.1:0-50938 GCA_031409935.1 Burkholderiales bacterium
TGTTCGCCATGCACACGGCCTGGACTCAAGCGAGACACTCCCGATGATGGAAACCACCGACTGGAGAGCCGTATGCGGGAAAACTGCACGTACGGTTCGGAGGGAGGGGAGGGCGAGAGCCCTTCTCTACCCCTATCAGAACGTTTGCGACCTCTGGTGGCCATGAATGCCGTCCTGCTGATCCGCCTTCTGGATACCCGCCTTCGGCGAGTATGACGTCACTTTGAATGGCTCTGCTGAGGCACCTTGCTAGTCAGGAGCGGGCTTATGCTGCGTTCGACGCCTGCGCTATAATCGGAAGTTGCAGAGACATAGCTCAGTTGGTTAGAGCACCACCTTGACATGGTGGGGGTCGCTGGTTCGAATCCAGTTGTCTCTACCAGAATTCACCGACACACAAACACTTAAGGGATGCCGAAGAATGCCGCGAACTCGCACCACGACAGGATTTATTCTCCGCCGGGGCTAGGGCTTTCTGCGTCATCTTGACGTGTCGAAAATGACAAAAGAAAAGCAGCTTCGGCTGCTTTTTTTTACGCCTTTTTTATTTTTCTCGTCGTTCCAGCGGAGGCTGGAACCCAGCGTCTTTCGACGGCGAACAAAAGTCACTAGACCCCTGCCTCCGCAGGGGCGACGAAGGATAGGTTTTCCTCATGATTCAAGTACAACTCCCCGACGGCTCAAAACGCCCTTTCAACAAACCGGTCAGCGTGATGGAAGTCGCGGCGAGCATCGGCTCCGGCCTCGCCAAAGCGGCGCTCGCAGGCAAAGTCGACGGTAAACTGGTCGACACCTCTTTCGTGATCGACAAGGACTCTGATCTCGCGATCATCACCGACAAAGACGCCGACGGCGTCGAGGTGATTCGGCATTCGACGGCGCACTTGCTGGCTTATGCGGTGAAGGAGCTGTTCCCCGACGCACAGGTCACGATTGGCCCGGTGATTGAGGACGGCTTCTTCTACGATTTCTCATACAAACGCCCGTTCACGCCGGACGATCTGGTCAAGATCGAAGCCAAGATGACGGAGCTGGCGAAAAAGGACGAAAAGGTCGGCCGCAAGGTGTTGCCGCGCGACGAAGCCGTTGAATATTTCAAGGGCATCGGCGAGGCGTACAAGGCGGAGATTATTTCCAGCATTCCTGCTGGCGAGGACGTGTCGCTGTATTCCGAAGGCGCGTTCACTGATTTGTGTCGTGGCCCGCATGTTCCGTCGACCGGCAAGCTCAAGCACTTCAAATTGATGAAAGTGGCTGGTGCCTACTGGCGTGGCGATCATCGCAATGAAATGCTGACGCGCGTTTACGGCACGGCGTGGGCGAAAAAAGAAGAGCTCGATCAATACCTGTTCCGGCTGGAAGAAGCCGAGAAGCGCGATCACCGCAAGATTGGCCGTCTGCTCGATTTATTTCACGTCCAGGACGACGCACCGGGCATGGTGTTTTGGCACCCGTTTGGTTGGAGGGTGTGGCAGATCGTTGAGCAGTACATGCGGAAGGTGTACGAGGACAACGGCTACCAGGAGGTGCGCGGGCCGCAAATTTTGGATCGCAGTTTGTGGGAAAAATCGGGCCACTGGGAGAACTACAAGGACAACATGTTCACCACCGAGTCGGAGAAGCGCACTTTCGGCGTCAAACCGATGAACTGCCCCGGCCACATTCAGATTTACAACGCTGGGCTGCATTCCTACAAGGAGCTGCCACTGCGCTACGGCGAGTTTGGCTCTTGCCACAGGAATGAGTCGTCCGGCTCGCTGCACGGCATCATGCGGGTGCGCGGCTTCGTGCAGGACGACGGCCACATTTTTTGCACCGAAGACCAGATTCAGGAAGAGTGCGCCGCGTTCACGCGCTTGCTCAAAAAGGTGTACGCCGACTTTGGTTTCACCGACATCATCTACAAAATTTCCACCCGCCCAGAAAAGCGCATCGGCTCCGAAGCCGCGTGGGACAAGGCAGAGCACGCGCTGATGGCAGCGCTTGATGACGTGGGTGCGCCTTGGGAAGAGCTGAAAGGCGAGGGTGCGTTCTACGGCCCGAAGATTGAATATTCGCTGAAAGATGCGTTGGGTCGCGTGTGGCAATGCGGCACCATGCAGGTTGATCCGAGCATGCCGGAGCGTCTGGGGGCCGAGTTTGTCGGCGTGGACAACGCCCGCCACGCCCCGATCATGCTGCACCGCGCGATTTTGGGCTCGCTGGAGCGCTTTATTGGCGTCCTCATCGAAAACTACGCCGGAGCGCTGCCGTTGTGGCTTGCGCCGCGTCAGTTGGCGGTGGCCTGCATCACCTCGGATCAGGCGGATTACGCGCAAAACGTTGTAAATCAGTGCAAGGCCGCAGGGCTCCGTGCCGAGCCGGACTTGAGGCCAGACAAAATATCCTATAAAATCCGGGAGTTAAGCATTCAGAAACTCCCCTACATCGCTGTAGTCGGCGCAAAAGAAGCTGAATCGGGCAATGTCGCCGTGCGCGGCAGGGGCAATGTGGATTTGGGCGTGATGCCCGTTCAAGAATTCATCGCCCTAGCGGTCGGACAAAACCGACCCGGAGCCCACATTGAAAATTAAACTGGAGTGTTCACATAGCCGATAAAGAAACGCGAATCAATCGAGAAATCACCGGTTTCGAGGTTCGCCTGATAGATAAAGACGGTGAGCAGGCGGGCATCAAGTCATTGCGCGAAGCAATGCAGATGGCCGAAGACGCTGAACTGGACTTGGTAGAAATTGCGCCCACTGCGCAGCCGCCTGTATGTCGCATCATGGACTACGGCAAATTCAAGTTCCAGGAAGCCAAGCGCCTGCAAGAGTCAAAAGGTAAGCAGAAGCAAATTGAGATCAAAGAGATCAAATTGCGACCGCAAACCGACGAAAACGACTATCAGATCAAGATGCGTAAGCTCAATGAGTTTATTGCCGAAGGCGACAAAGTGAAGGTCACCCTTCGCTTCCGTGGCCGTGAAATGGCGCATCAAGAGTTCGGCATTCGGCAGTTGGAACGTATTCGGGCGGAAACCGCTGAAACCTGTGTGGTTGAGCAGTTTCCGCGTTTAGAAGGTCGGCTCATGGTGATGATGCTGGCCGGTAAAAAGAAACAGGTGGCGGGCGAGAAAAGCGCGGCACCCCCAAAACCAGCGCCCGCCCCGGCAGTCGCTGCGACCGCAAAGCCCGCTCCGGTGGTCAATGCGGTCACCCTGCCCGCTCAGGCACCCAAGATTGCAGCGTAGTTGCTGCAGCGCCTGACGAGTAGATTTAGAAGGAAACTAGGCCCATGCCTAAGATGAAGACCAAAAAGAGCGCGTCAAAGCGGCTCAAAGTCCGCGGGAGTGGCAGCATCAAGCGCGCTCACGCTACCAAGCGACACATCCTGACTAAGCGGACGACGAAGAACAAACGTCAACTGCGCGGCACGTTGACTATCCATCCGTCTGATGAGAAATCCGCTCGTCAGATGATGCCTTACGCATAAAGGAGGATTGAAAAATGCCTCGCGTAAAACGTGGCGTCACAGCCCGTGCCCGTCACAAGAAAATAATCGCGTTAGCCAAAGGCTACCGCGGTCGTCGTAACAATGTCTATCGCGTTGCTAAGCAAGCGGTCATGCGCGCTGGGCAATACGCCTACCGCGATCGCCGCAACAAGAAACGCGATTTCCGTGCCCTGTGGATTGCGCGCATCAACGCCGCAAGCCGTGAGTGCGGCATGAAGTATTCGACCTTCATGGGCGCGATGAAAAAAGCGCTCTGTGAAATCGACCGCAAGGTGCTCTCAGACATGGCAGTTTTCGACATGCCAGCGTTTAAGGCGCTCGTAGAGCGCGTGAAGCCGGCTTAACTGCCTCCCACTTCAGACGCTCTAGAGCAACCCAAAAAGGGAGGCGAAAGCCTCCCTTTTTTATTTCTTGCGAACAATGCTTAATCCCATCGCGTAATGGAAACGACATGAGTGACCACAATTTAGCTAAGCAGTTATCAGACGAGTATTCTCATCTTGCTAAAGCGGCGATGGAGAAAAATTCGTTTGCTTCCATGGCGGCGTCCTATGCGGAGCGTTTAGCAGAAAAAACTTCATCCGCTTCCATAGCTGCTGAATACATGAACATGCCCAGTGAGCGAAATCTCGCTAGGTTCATGGAGTTAGCGCAAATCAACGCACTGGATCTAAAAATATTGCTCCGAGAGGCCTCTGCGGAATTTGCGTCCGCCAGCAGTTTGGTTGCGCTAGAAGATGCGAAAGCGCGTTATCTTGGTAAAGCAGGTGCCCTTACTCTGCAACTGAAAAATCTAGCGACGCTTTCGCCAGATGAAAAAAAGTCGCGCGGAGCCGATGTAAATCGCTCAAAGGCAGCAACGGAGGAGGCGCTCAAGGCGCGGCGCGATGCGCTAGCGAACGAAGCACTCAATGCTCAACTCGCCGCTGAATCCATAGACGTCACCCTCCCCGGTCGAGGTCGCGGCACGGGTGGCATTCACCCGGTGATGAAAACCTGGCAGCGGGTTGAGGAAATCTTCGCGTCCATCGGTTTCGACGTCGCCGACGGCCCGGAAATTGAGGCTGACTGGTTCAATTTCACGGCGCTCAACAATCCCCTCAACCATCCTGCGCGCTCGATGCAGGATACGTTCTACGTTGACATGAACGGCACCGATGGCTTGCCGCTCCTGCTGCGCACGCATACCTCGCCCATGCAGGTTCGTTACGCAAAAATGCACGCTGCAGAAACAATGACCAAGGGCAAACCGATCAAGGTCATCGCGCCGGGCCGCACGTATCGCGTGGACTCTGACGCGACGCATTCGCCGATGTTTCATCAGGTTGAAGGCCTGTGGATCGCCGAGGACATTTCGTTTGCTGACCTCAAAGGCGTGTACACCGATTTTCTGCGTCGCTTCTTTGAAACCGACGCGCTGCAAGTGCGCTTCCGGCCCAGCTATTTCCCGTTCACCGAGCCATCCGCCGAGATCGACATGAAGTTCGAAAGCGGCCCGCTCAAAGGCAAATGGCTGGAGATTTCCGGCTCCGGGCAAGTGCATCCGTCGGTGGTCAAAAACTTCGGCCTCGATCCCGAGAAGTACATCGGCTTCGCGTTTGGCTCCGGGCTCGAACGCCTCGCCATGTTGCGTTATGGCATCGGCGATTTGCGCTTGTTCTTTGAAGGCGATCTGCGGTTCTTGAAGCAGTTTGCGTGATTTGTCAGATGACCGTTGCCCCCTATGGCGTCATTCTCGCGAAGCGGGAATCCAGAACCGTGCGGAATGCGCAGCATCGAGCATTGGCGCTTCGCGCGGACTAGGAACTGGATTCCCGCTTCGCGAGAATGACGGCGGAGTGAGAACGAGGGCAGATACAGCTTTTCGACGCGGCCCATATCCAATATGGGCATGGACCTTAAATTAATCATAAATCGACTTACTCATAAATGCCCGTCCAGCCCCAATTAAATAAGGCTTTCACGGAAAAGTTGATACCGTACACCTGAGCACATACCGAGCACACCATGCAATTCTCCGAATCCTGGCTCCGCAGTTTTTGTAATCCGTCGATGACCACCGACGAACTGGCCCACGCGCTCACGATGGCGGGGCTGGAGGTGGAGGAGGTGACACCTGCCGCGCCGCCGTTCACGCATGTCGTCGTCGGTGAAATCCTGACCCGCGAAAAGCATCCCAACGCGGACAAGTTGGCGCTTTGCACGGTCAGCGTCGGCGCGCTGTCGCCTGCGCCGCTGCAAATCGTATGCGGCGCACCCAATGCCCGCGTCGGCATCAAAGTGCCTTGCGCGTTGGTGGGTGCAGATTTGTCCGCTCCGGCTGGCAAGCCGTTTCTGATCACGCAGGCGAAAGTACGCAGCGTTGAGTCAAACGGCATGCTGTGCAGCGCGCGTGAACTCGGTCTTTCCACCGATCACGCCGGTTTGATGGAGCTGGCCGCTGATGCGCCCGTCGGCACTGACATCCGCGAATATCTGTCGCTCAACGACAGCAAATTCCTGATCAAACTGACGCCGAACAAAGCCGATTGCCTGAGCGTTTACGGCGTCGCGCGAGAAGTGCATGCCATCACCGGCGCGCCGCTGGCTGCCGAGCCTGTGGGCACGGTGAACGCAACGCTGACCGAGGTGTTGCCCGTCAAAGTCCTCGCGCCCGATCTCTGCGGTCGTTTGGCGGGTCGCGTGATTCGTGGCGTGAACGCCAAGGCCTCAACGCCCGCTTGGATGCGCGAACGGCTCGAAAAATCGGGCCAACGTTCGATCACCGCGCTGGTCGATATTTCCAATTACGTGATGCTTGAAGTGGGCCGTCCGACACACGTTTTCGACCTCGACAAGCTGAGCATGAGCCCCAGCGGGGGCCAGGGCGGCCTAGAAGTGCGCTGGGCCAAAAAAGGCGAATCGCTCAAACTGCTCAACGGCAACACTGTCGAACTCGATGAGAAAGTCGGCGTGATCGCTGACGCAGACAACGTCGAATCGCTCGCCGGCATCATGGGCGGCGACAGCACGGCAGTCTCCCTCGACACGACCAACGTCTACGTCGAAGCCGCGTTCTGGCATCCGCTGGCGATTCAAGGACGTGCGCGCCGATTCAATTTCTCGACCGACGCCGGACACCGCTTCGAGCGTGGCGTCGACTGGGCGACCATCCCGGCGCATCTGGATCGCATCACCGCGCTGATCCTCGAAATCTGCGGCGGCGAAGCCGGCCCGATTGACGACCAGATCATCAACGTCCCTGCGCGTCCACCCGTCACGATGCGCATCGCCCGCGCGCAAAAAGTCATCGGTGTCGCAGTAAGTGCCGAAGAAATGGCCAGCATCTTCACGCGGCTAGGCCTCACGCACGTCCGCACCCTTGATACGTTCACGGTCACACCGCCAAGCTACCGCTTCGACATCGAAATCGAAGAGGACTTGATCGAAGAAATAGCGCGCATTTTCGGCTTTGACAATATCCCAGCCATGCCACCGCTCGCTCGCGCCGCGATGCGTTCGCAACCGGAAGCCGTGCGCAGCCTGCACGCCTTGCGTGCTCGCATGGCGTCACAGGACTATTTTGAGGTCATCAACTACAGCTTCGTCGATGAATCATGGGAGCGTGAACTCATTGGCAATGCCGACCCGATCAAGCTGTTGAACCCCATCGCCAGCCAGATGGCCGTGATGCGCTCGTCCTTGATCCCCGGCATGCTCGCCAACATTCAGTACAACGCCAGTCACAAAGCGGACCGCGTTCGCGTCTTTGAATTGGGCAAGGTGTTCGCGCGTGATGCAACGGTTGCCGACGGTGAACTCAGCGTGGCGGGCATTAGCCAGCCGCTGCGGTTGGCAGGTGCGGCGTTTGGCGGCGCGTCGCCTGAACAATGGGCGAGCCCGAAACGTGTGGCCGATTTTTTTGATGTGAAGGCAGATTTGGCAGCGGTGCTTCCCGACAACGTGCGTTTTGAAACAGCCGAGCACGCGCTCTTGCATCCCGGCCGCTCCGCGCGCATCGTACACAACGGCGCAACGCTCGGCTGGTTGGGTGAGCTGCACCCGAAACATCTCGCGCGATTCGAGTTGTCATCGGCGCCAATTGTGTTCGAGTTAGACGTCGCGCCGTTACAGCAATTGCCGGTGATCAGTCACGTCGCCGTCTCCAAACAGCCGCTGGTTCGCCGCGATATGGCGCTTGTAGTTGCCAATTCAGTAAATTCTGACGCGCTGACGCGTAGCTTGCGTGAGCAGGCACCCCCCTATGTGCGAAGTGTGGAAGTATTTGATGTTTATCGCGGTGCGGGACTTCCTGAAGGTGCAAAAAGCGTTGCAATTCGGGTACTTATGCAAGATACTGAACGTACGTTGGCAGATGCAGAGATCGAGGGAGCTTGCCAACAAATGATCAACGCGGCTAAACAACAACACGGCGCAACGCTGCGCACGTAACAATTTTTACGATGGCTGATTCGGTAACCAAGGCGGAGCTTGCAGACGTTTTGTTCGAGCGATTGGGTTTGAACAAGCGTGAGGCTAAAGACATGGTCGACTACTTCTTTGAAGAAGTGCGCGAGGCATTAGAGCGCGGCGAAGACGTGAAACTGTCCGGCTTTGGCATATTCAACTTGCGCGAAAAGTCACAACGCCCCGGTCGCAACCCGAAGACCGGCGAAGAGATTCCGATCACCGCCCGCCGCGTGGTCACCTTCCACGCCAGCAACAAACTCAAAGGCCAGGTGGATTCCGCCCATGCCGAGCGAGAGCCTACCCTTATCTGAACTACCGCCGATCCCTGCCAAGCGCTACTTCACCATCGGTGAGGTCAGCGAACTTTGCATGGTGAAGCCGCATGTCCTGCGCTATTGGGAGCAGGAGTTTGGTCAACTTCGCCCCGTCAAGCGGCGTGGCAACCGCCGCTATTACCAGCACCATGAAGTGCTGCTGGTGCGGCGAATACGTGAACTGCTCTATGGTGAAGGCTTCACCATCATCGGCGCACGCGGTCGCCTCGACGAAGAGGCTAACGGCGCGCAACCATTGACACGCCGTCGTGGATCTCCAGCGGCGTTGTCTGCCGCTGCAACGGCGGCGGCTGACGCGGTGGTTAAAGCGCAAGCGGCGGAGCTGCGTGACGAGCTCTTGGCGATTGCAGCGCTGCTCGATCCAAAGTAGTTCCGACATGCCGTCGCCCATTGAGCGACTGCTAGAATTCAAAGCTTCGGTGTGTGGCGCAGCCTGGTAGCGCACTTGCATGGGGTGCAAGGGGTCGTAGGTTCGAATCCTATCACACCGACCAAATTTTCTATATTAATCAAAGGGTTACAGCTTTAGCGGCGGTAACCCTTTTTTGTTTTCGCGAATTGATCGCGCTATGTTGCGGCAATCAAAACTCAGCTTAAACTGCGCTTCAAACTAAAAAGATACACACAGATAAAAAGCGCATGGCCATCAAGAAGTCTGATCTCTACTCGTCCCTGTGGGCTTCGTGCGATGAACTGCGTGGTGGCATGGATGCCAGCCAGTACAAGGACTACGTCCTGTTCATGCTGTTCATCAAATACATTTCCGACAAATACGGCGACTCCGAGGACTTTGCGCCGCCCGTCATCATTCCCAAGGGTGCCTCATTCCGCGACATGATCGCGCTCAAGGGCAAGGTGGACATTGGTGACAAGATCAACACCCAGATCATTCAGCCGCTGATTGACGCCAACGCGCGGCTCGCCCGCAGCGACTTTCCCGACTTCAACGACCCGAACAAGCTCGGCGAAGGCAAGGACATGGTGGAGAAGCTCTCCAACCTGGTCGGCATCTTTCAAAAGCCCGAGCTTGATTTTTCGCAAAACCGCGCCGAGCATGACGACATCTTGGGCGACGCGTACGAATACCTGATGCGCCACTTCGCCAGCGAGAGCGGCAAAAGCAAAGGCCAGTTCTACACACCGTCCGAAGTCAGTCGCGTCATCGCCAAGGTCATCGGCATAACGCCCGCCAACACCAAGGCGTCCACCACCGCATACGATCCAACCTGCGGATCAGGCTCGCTGCTTTTGAAGGTCGCCGCCGAAGCAGGCAAACACATCACGCTCGAAGGGCAGGAGAAAGACGTCACCACGGCGGGACTCGCCCGCATGAACATGATCCTGCACGACTTTCCGACCGCCAGCATCATGTCCGGCAACACGCTCGCATCGCCCAAGTTCAAGGATGGCGAGAAGTTGCGCACCTACGACTACGTCGCCGCCAATCCGCCGTTTTCCGACAAAAGCTGGAGCACTGGCCTCAACCCTGCGAACGACGATTACCAGCGTTTCACCTGGGGCGAACCACCGGCCAAGCAGGGCGACTACGCCTACCTCCTGCACATCATCCGTAGCATGAAAAGCACCGGCAAAGGTGCCTGCATCCTGCCGCACGGCGTATTGTTTCGTGGCAATGCCGAGGCCGTGATTCGTCAACGGCTCGTGCGCTCCGGCTTTCTCAAAGGCATCATCGGTTTGCCCGCCAATTTGTTTTACGGCACCGGCATCCCCGCCTGCATTTTGGTGCTCGACAAAGAGAACGCCAACGCCCGCAAGGGCGTGTTCATGATCGACGCCGCCAAGGCCTTCATCAAGGACGGCAACAAAAATCGCCTGCGCGAGCAGGACGTTCACAAAATCGTCGACATCTTCACCCGCCAGATCGACACGCCGCGCTATGCCCGCATGGTGCCGTTCGACGAAATTGCCGACGCTAAGAACGACTTCAACCTCAACCTCCCACGCTACATCGACAGCAGCGAGCCGGAGGATTTGCAGGACATTGAAGGCCACCTGCGCGGTGGCATTCCCGAGCGCGACATTGATGGGCTCAAAGCCGACTGGCAGGTGCTGCCCAGCGTGCGCGCCGTGCTTTTCTCCCCTCTCCCGCAAGCGGGAGAGGGGCTGGGGGTGAGGGAGCGCCCCGGTTACGCCTATCTTCGGCTACCCATTGCGGAGGTCAAGCCCGCGATCCTCAACCATCCAGAATTCATCGCGTTTAACCTTCGCGCGACAACGCTCTTCAACAAATGGAAGCTGGCTATCTCGCCGCGCCTCACCGGATTTGACAAGAACGACCACCCCAAAGCGTTGATCGAAACCGTGTCTGAGACACTGCTCAAGGTCTTTCACGCCGCGCCGCTGCTCGATGCCTACGACATCTACCAACACCTCATGGACTACTGGGCCGCCACCATGCAGGACGACTGCTACCTCATTACCGCCGATGGCTGGGTGGCCAAGCCCGCGCGCATTCTGGAAACCGATAAGAAGGGCAAAACCAAAGACAAAGGCTGGGCCTGCGACCTCGTCCCGAAGTCGCTCATCGTCGCGCGTTACTTCGCAAAAGAGCAGGCGGCGATTGACGCCACCCTTGCCGAGCTTGAAGCCGCCACGGCCAGCCTTGCAGAACTCGAAGAAGAGCACAGTGGCGACGAAGGCTATCTCGGCGCGCTAGACAAAATCGCCAAGGCAGAAATCAACGCCCGCCTCAAAGAAATAAAAGGCGACAAAACGGCGAAAGAAGAAATCGCCGTGCTCAAGCGCTGGCTGGACATCAACGAGCGCGAAGCCGTCCTCAAGCGCGCCGTGAAAGAGCAGGAGGCCGCGCTCGACACACTCGCGTACGAAAAATACCCCAAGCTCACCGATGCCGACATCAAAACACTGGTGATTGACGACAAATGGATGACTCACCTGTCAGCAGCTGTGCAGGGCGAACTGGATCGCGTCTCGCAAACGCTCACCGGTCGCATTCGCGAGCTGGCCGAACGCTACGCCACGCCGTTGCCGCAGCTCACAGATGAGGTGGCGATGCTTTCCGCGCGCGTGGAGGAACACCTCAAGCTGATGGGCGCGTCGTGGAGGTGAGGGCAGGATATGTCCAATCGGAACTGGGGTGGCTGCCTCAAAATTGGCGGGTAACCACGCTCGCGGAATTGAAGCCATACGTCACTAGCGGTTCTCGCGGTTGGGCTAGCTTTTACGCAGATCGAGGATCGCTCTTCGTGCGCATCACGAACATGGCCCGGGATTCCATTTATCTCGATTTGAGCAGTTCTAAGTTCGTGAATCTTCCGGTCGATTCCAGTGAAGGCATTCGCACACAGTTACGCGAACATGATGTTTTGATTTCGATTACGGCAGATATTGGCATCGTTAGCTACGTAGATCACTGCGTGCCGGAACCAGCCTACATCAACCAGCACATCGCACTTGTCCGTTTTGAGCAGTCGGAGACCTGCGGCAAGTTTGTGAGCTACTTCTTGGCATCGGAGAAACCACAAAGGCTTTTTCGCGCATCAACCGATACGGGCGCAAAAGCTGGCATGAGTTTGCTGACCGTTCAAAAGATCGAAGTCGCACTGCCTCCTATCGCTGAACAACGCGCCATCGCAGCGGCGTTGAGTGATGTGGATGCGCTGCTGGATGGGCTAGAGCGGCTTATCGCCAAGAAGCGCGACCTCAAACAGGCCGCCATGCAGCAACTCCTCACCGGCCTCACCCGCCTGCCCGGTTTCAGTTGCGAGTGGGAGGTGAAGCGCTTGGGGGACGTAGCAACTTTCTACAAAGGCAAAGGACTACCGAAAAGTGCTCTTGCCGCATTTGGAGTTAAGCCTTGTATTCACTACGGCGAACTTTTCACTCGCTACCCCGAAACGATCTTGGAAATCATTAGCCGCACTGACGCATCAAATGGCACGTTTCGTTCGGTAGCAAACGACGTTCTGATGCCCACCTCAGACGTGACGCCAAGAGGTCTAGCCAAAGCGAGTTGTATCAAAGCCGATGGCGTAATCCTAGGCGGAGATATTTTGGTAATTCGCTCAGATAAGAAACTCATTTTCGGCTCATTCTTAAGCTATCTAATTCGCTACGAAGAAGAGCAAGTTCTTCAGCTTGTTACCGGAAGTACCGTCTTCCACCTTTACGGATCGGACATGAAGACGTTCGTGCTCTCCTTGCCATCCGTCCCCGAACAAACCGCCATCGCCACCATCCTCTCCGACATGGACGCCGAACTGTCAGCGCTCGAAGTCCGCCGCGACAAGACCCGCGCGCTTAAAGCTGCGATGATGCAGGCGTTGTTGACCGGCAGAATTCGCCTAATATGAACGACTTCAATCCCGCCAGCAAGGAGCCTTCCATGCCGACTTCTGAAAAAACCATGCGGTTTCTGGAAGAACATATTCCTGAACTCGCGCAGTCTGCCGTCACGCAGGCTTATTGGCAGGCACTCGCGTCAGGCAGCAGCGTGTTGCAGAGCGAGAACGGCTCGATCTTTGAGGTGTTTCCCGACGGCACCCGCAAGCTCATCAAAACCACCGCCCGACCCAGCGCCGTGACGGTGGGTGAAACACGAGAGCTCTGGTGACTGGCCAGATGCCCGAGTGGTTCAACGCGCCAGTGTGGAAGACGCTGAAGTCCGATCAAACGCTATGAAAGAGCACCAAAATCTGGAGTGGAAGTTGTCGTGGCGGGACGAATATCTGCGCTGGATTTGCGGCTTTGCCAATGCAGAGGGTGGCGTGTTGGTGATTGGTCGCAATGATCAGGGCGAAGCCGTCGGTGTGGCAGATGCGGCGCGCCTGCTGGAGGACATTCCGAACAAGGTGCGCGACGTGCTGGGCATCATGGTGGATGTGAATCTGCTGCGCGAGGGCGACAAGGACATGGTGGAAATTCGCGTAGCCCCGTACCCCAGCCCCATCAGCTACAAAGGCGAATATCACTATCGCAGCGGCAGCACCAAGCAGGAGCTCAAAGGTGCAGCGTTGTCGCACTTTTTGCTCAAGAAGCAGGGGCTTCATTGGGATGCGATGCCGGTTCCGGGCCTGAAAGCGAGCGAGTTAGATGCGGGCACATTAAGCCTGTTTCGGCAACAGGCGTTGCGCAGCCAGCGGCTACCAGAAGCGTCGCTGAGCGATCCCGATGTTTTGCTCCTGGAGCGGCTGCACTTGCTTGCTGACGGCGTGTGCAAACGCGCGACGGCGCTGCTGTTTCATGCACGTCCCAGCCGCTGGTTCACCGGATCGTACGTAAAGATCGGGTTCTTCGAGAACGATGCCGAGTTGCGGCATCAGGACGAGGTCGATGGCCCTTTGCTGGTTCAGGTGAACAAGACTATCGAGGTGTTGCAAGCCAAATACTTGAAGGCAATCATCAGCTACGACGGTTTGCAGCGCGTGGAAACCTGGTCCGTTCCCATGCAGGCGCTGCGCGAGGCGGTGCTCAATGCGGTAGTTCACAAGGACTACACGAGCGGAGCGCCGATTCAGATCAGCGTTTATCCCGACAAGTTGATGATCTGGAATTCGGGTAGTTTGCCACCCGATTGGACGGTGGCGCGGCTACTGGCCAAGCATCCTTCTGCGCCGTTCAACCCGGACGTGGCGAACACGTTCTTCCGCAGCGGCCAGATTGAGTCGTGGGGGCGTGGGATCGAGCGTATGGTGCAGGTCTGCCGCGATGCGGGCCAGCCTGCGCCGCTGCTGGAAGCGGAAGCTAACGGCGTGTGGGTGACGTTTGTGTTTGCGGTCACGGTCGCACAAGTTGCGGCTGACGACACGCGGGTAGAAACGCGGGTAGAAACGCCGGTAAAAACGCCGGTAGAAACGCCGGAGCTGATTCTTGCAGCGTTGCGTGCAAAGCCTGACTGGACGCTGGCGGAGCTGGCGCATTCCATCGGCAAGTCATTGAGTGCCGTTGAGCGGGCGACCGCAAAATTGGTCAAGGATGGGAAGCTGCGCTTTGTAGGCCCCAAAAAGGGCGGCCACTGGGAGGTTCTGAAATGAAAGTCCGTCGAGCTGCCGATGTCTGAATTGACCCGCTCCGAACGCAAGACGCAGAACCGCGTCATCGCACTGTTCACCGACCCGGCGCGGCCCGACTGGCTGGGCTATCGCTACCTTGGCGACTGGAGCAAGCGCGAGAGTAATCGCCCCATCGAGACCGCGACTCTGCGCGACAACCTTGCGGCGCGCGGCTACACGGCGGCGCACATTTCCGCCGCGTTGCAAAAGCTGGAGGCGGCTGCGGACGCAACTGGCATCATGCTTTATCAGGCCAACCTGCGCACCTATCAATTGCTGCGCTACGGTGTGCCAGTGCAAATTGCCGCTGGGCAAGCGCATGAGACGGTGCATCTGATTGATTGGGAGCATCCCGAGAATAACGATTTTGCGCTGGCCGAGGAGGTGACGCTTAAAGGCGGCTATCAACGACGGCCCGACATCGTGCTGTATCTGAACGGCATCGCCATTGCGGTGCTTGAGTTGAAGCGTGGTTCGGCGGAGGTGGCTGATGGCGTGCGTCAGCTCATTACCAATCAGGAAGCCATTTTTAACCTCGGATTTTTCAGCGCGGTGCAGTTAGTGCTGGCGGGTAACGATTCGCAGGGGTTGCGTTATGGCACGGCGGGCACGTGGGAGCAGTTTTTCGTTGAGTGGAAAGATGAAGCTCCACCGGAAGCTGACGCGATTCCCGTTGCCGGAGCGCTGCTGGATCGACCGCTGGCACAGCTTTGCAACAAGACGCGGTTGCTGGATCTGATCCGTAATTTCATGATCTTTGACGCGGGGCAGAAGAAGGTTCCGCGCTCACATCAATACGCTGGCGTGAAGGCCGCGCAGGAGCGCATAGCGAAGCGCGAAGGCGGCGTGATCTGGCATACGCAGGGCAGCGGCAAGAGCATTTTGATGGTGCTGATCGCCAAGTGGTTGTTGGAGCATGACCCAGAAGCGCGCGTTCTGGTGATCACGGATCGTATCGAGCTGGACAAGCAGATCGTCGGCGTGATGCGAAATGCGGGCGTGATAGGCGAGAATGCGCCTTCGCCACGCATTACTTCACGCGCGGAGTTTGTCGAAAAGTTAAGTGCCACCAGGCCGCGCTTGCTTTGTGCTTTGCTGCACATGTTTGAACCCGAACTGACAGGCCCTGCGCCGCGCATTCAGGGGCGCTTCTACGTATTCGTTGACGAATGCCATCGCACGCAGGGCGGTGGCATGAATAAGCAGATGAAGCGCTGGCTCGAAGGCGCGATATTCATCGGCTTTACCGGGACGCCATTGCTGCGCAAAGATAAGGAAATGACGCGGGATGTGTTTGGCACGTACATCCACACCTATAAGTTTCACCAAGCGGTGGCGGACAAGGTGGTGCTGGATCTGAAATACGAGGCGAGGGATGTGCCGCAGCGCATGACGTCACGCCCTGCGATTGACAATTGGTTTGAGCACAAAACGAAAGCGCTCAACAATTTTCAGAAGGCCGTTGTGCGCAAGCGCTGGGCGACGATGGAAAAGCTGATGAGCTCGGGCGAGCGCAAGCAGCGCATCATCGCCAACATCATTCATGACTTTAGCCTCAAGCCACGCCTTGATAACAATCGCGGCACGGCGATTTTGGTGGCCTCAACGATCTATGATGCCTGCCACTATTTCCGACTGCTGCAAAACACCAATTTTGGAGCCTACTGCGGGATCATCACGTCGTATGAGCCGAACGCAAGCGCCATTTCGCTTGAGCCACCCAACAGCGATGAACGCTACAAATTCGATACCTATACCCAGCATGTGTTGAAGCACGGGCGGACGACTAAGAAGTATGAAGATGAAGTGAAAGAGCGCTTCATCAAGGAGCCAGCAAACCTGAAATTATTGATCGTGGTGAGCAAATTGCTCACCGGTTTTGATGCGCCGAGCTGCACGTACATCTACCTTGATAACGAGCTTCACGATCACAATTTGTTTCAGGCTATTTGCCGCACCAACCGCCTCGATGGAGACGATAAAGATTTCGGCTACATCGTTGACTACAAAGAACTGTTTGGCGACGTGCAACAAGCTATCGCGGTCTACAGCTCTGACGAGCTGGACATTGACGAAGGCAATGGTGGTGATAACAACGTTCGCCTCAAGAACTGGTTAGTTGAAGGCAAAAAACAGCTCGATACCGCTCGCGAAGCGCTCCGGTATTTGTGCGAACCGGTGCTGCCGCCGCGTGAGCATGAGCAGTATTTGCGCTATTTCTGTGGCAACGCGGCCGAGGCTGATGCGCTCAGCCAGACTGAGGCGCTGCGCGTTTCGTTTTACAAAGCGGTGGCGATTTTTGCCCGTGCTTATGCAGCGATTGCGCAAGCGCTGACTGAGGCGGGCTACACGGACGCTGAGGCGGTGGCGCTGCAGAACGAAGTGGCGTTTTACGCCGAAATTCGTGCCGCGATCAAGCGAGCGTCAAACGAAGAGTTGGACATCAAGCCTTTTGAGGCCGATATGCGTCACCTGATCAACACCTACATTCAGGCTGACCCCGCGACAGATCTCGGTGCGCTGGGCGCGATGTCGCTCACAGAGTTGATCGTAAAGACTGGCATACATGACGCCATCGCGAAGCAGCTAAATGCCAAGGGCAAGCTCTCGAAAAACGCGGTGGCTGAAAGTATTATCAATAACGTCCGCAAGACGATTATTCGCGACCAGCTCACCGATCCACGGTTTTACGCGGAGATGTCGCTGCTGCTGGATGATTTGATCAAGCAAAGCCGCATCGACACCGCCGCGTACGAAAAATTTCTACGCGAAGCGGAGGCATTGGTAAGGCGAATCGCTGAGCGGGGCTACGCCGAAGGCGTACCGGCTGTGCTGCATGGTAATGAGGAAGCGACGGTGATCTTCCGTAATCTGCCGAACATCTTGGCGCAAGCAGGGGTCGCGGGGTTTGCGGTGCGTGAGGGTGGTGCGTCCGAAGCGACCGCGATGGCGCAACTCGCGATTCGTATCGATCAAGCCATGCTCGACCATGCGCCCGCAGGCTGGCGCGGCGATCAGGCACGAGAGGCAGAAGTGCAGAACACGCTGAATCGATTGGTCAACTATGATCGTGCAGCGACGATCGCGCTGTTCGATCTGATCAAAAAGCAATCGGCATATCCATGACGCAGGTGGCGACCGACAGCATTGTGCTGGGAGAGATGGTGGTTCATGTCACGCGCAAAGCGGTGAAGCATGTTCACCTGTCGGTGCATCCTCCGCTTGGCAACGTGACGCTGGTTGCGCCGACTGGAACGCGCTTGGATGTTGCCCGCGCGTACGCGATTTCAAAGCTCGGTTGGATTCGCAACCAACAAGCCAAATTGCTTGCGCAGCCCCGCGAGACGCCACGCCAATTCATTACACGCGAAAGTCATTACGTATGGGGTCGACGGTATCTGCTTTCAGTCGTTGAGAAAGACGCTAAGCCTTCTATGACTGTTGATCATCGACGGATTAGGCTTGCTGTGCGCCCAGGCGCTACCTTGGCAAAGCGTGCAGAAGTGGTCAGTGAATGGCAGCGGTCGCTGCTGCATCAGGTCGTGCCAGCGCTTATCAGCAAGTGGGAGCCAAAGCTCGGCGTAAAAGTCACAGGCTATTTCCTTCAGCGCATGAAAACGAAATGGGGGAGCTGTAACCACCGGGCGGGAAACATCCGTTTGAACACGGAGTTGGTTAAGAAGCCGAAGGATTTGCTGGAGTACGTCGTTGTGCATGAAATGGCACATCTAGTTGAGCCGACGCATAACGAGCGGTTTTTGGCGTTGTTGGAGCGGCATTATCCATCCTGGAAAGAGGCACGAGACGAACTCAACAGCCTACCGCTGACGGCGGAGTTTTGGCACGGTTAGTCAACATCGTCCCGCAGTCGAAACCGATGCAACCAACCGGTCTGAATTCTCAATCTCCAGAGCAGAAAAAAGCCCCGCGAACGGGGCTTTTTCTTGACGCAGTTTTCAGGCCGCGTCGTTGCTTACTGCGACGGCGGAGCTGAGTCCTTGCCCGTCTCAACCATCTGCATCGGCTCTGCTGCCACTTGCGAGCGTGGCGGACGTGAGCGACCACGTTTCACTGGCTCGTCAGTTACGTAGACCGTCGGCGCGCCGCTGGACTTGGTTTCCATCATCTGTAAACCGACGTCACCTGGCAATGTGTAAGTGAAGGGCTTCGCCGCTTCGCGCTTCACCTCTGGGGCGGGCGCTGTCGCGGGGCTTGGTGTCGCTGCTACGGCGGGAGCCGCTGGCGCCGATACAGGTGCGGGCTTCGGCATATACGCTGGCGCTCGTGCTGCGGCTGGCGCGTCTAAGGTCATGGCGGTTTGGGCTGCTGGCGCTGCTTCGGCTGCTGCGCTATTGCCTTCACTGGATGCCGGTTCACGACGACCTTCGCTGCGGTCGCCGCGATTTTCGCTGCGGTTGTCGCGGTCACGACGACGCGCGCCGCGTTCGCCACGGGGCGGACGATCAGTGCGGTCTTGCGGTTGCGCTGTTGCTGGCGCTGTTGCCAAATTCGAATCCGTTGCGTCTGCCGACGCAGCTACAACCACGCCTTCGTTCGCCGGCAACTCAGCTACTGGCGCTGGATTGACTGCGTTCGCATCGCGTGGTGCGCGCTCTGGGCGATCACCGCGTTCGCGACGTGGGCCGCGCTCAGAGCGCTCACCACGATCCGCACGCGCTTCTCTTGGCTCACGTGACTCTCGGGCCTCTCTCGGCTCGCGTGGCGGTCTTGCGGCTGTCGCAGCGTGCGCCGCGCCATTGACCGCTGCATTCGTCTCGATAACGGCACCTTGCGGCGCTCTGGCGTCACGCTGCTGACGATCACCCTGACCGGCTTTCACGCCCTCGCCACGGTCATTGCGACCCTCGCGTTTGGCTGGGTCTGTTTGACCGTTGCGATCCTTGCGGTCGCCACGATCATTTCGACCACCACGGTCGCCGCGGTCTCCGCGACCGGAGCGACTGCCGCGATCATTGCGGTCACCGCGATCACGTCCGCCTTCGCGGCTGCTTTCGCGTTTTTTCTCTTCAGTTTTCACGATCGGTGCGACTACTGCAGGCGGCGCAGCCTCAATGCCAAACATCGATTTGATGCTCGACCACAAGCCCGATTTTGGCTGAGCCAGCGCAGGCTGCACTGCCGGCGCGGCTGCAACGGGTGCAACCGCTTCGGCTTTCGGCGCAACGTTTGGCGCGGGCTGCGATGGCGTAATGCCCTTCACTGCGGCTTCAACACGCACTTCGTTGGCTTCTCGCTTGATCTCCGCGGCCGCATCGATCTGCTCAGGACGATCCACCATCTTGTAGCTCATAGGCAACGGCTCGTTGTGGTTCAACTCGTCGTGCTTGAGGCGCTGAACGGTGTAGTTCGGCGTCTCGATATACAGATTCGGGATGAGCACCACGCTCACTTTAAGGCGCGATTCCAATGACTGGATATCGAAGCGTTTTTCATTGAGCAGATAGGTTGCAACATCAACCGGAACTTGAGCGACGACTTGCGCGCTGTTGTCCTTCATCGCTTCTTCCTGAATGATGCGCAGGATGTGCAGCGCGGTCGATTCAGTGGAGCGGATGTGGCCGGTGCCATGACAGCGCGGGCACGGCAGATGCGCGCTTTCGCCGAGGCTAGGTTTCAGGCGTTGCCGTGACAATTCCATCAGGCCGAAGCGCGAGATTTTGCCGAGCTGAACGCGGGCACGGTCGAGCTTCATCGAGTCGCGGAGTTTGTCTTCTACCTCGCGCTGATGCTTCTGCGATTCCATGTCGATGAAGTCGACCACGATCAAGCCACCCAAGTCGCGCAGGCGCAACTGACGGGCGACTTCCTCGGCGGCTTCCATGTTGGTATTGAACGCCGTCGTCTCGATGTCGCCGCCTTTGGTGGCGCGCGCCGAGTTGACGTCGACTGAAACCAACGCCTCCGTGTGGTCGATAACGATGGCACCACCCGACGGCAGGTTCACGGTTCTGCCAAACGCACTTTCGATCTGATGTTCGATCTGAAAGCGCGAGAAGAGGGGCACGTCGTCGTGATAAAGCTTTACACGGCCAACCGTGTTCGGCATCACGTGTTCCATGAAGCCTTTGGCCTGCTCGTAAATTTCTTCGGTGTCGATCAGGATTTCGGTGATGTCTTGCGTGTAGTAGTCGCGGATCGCGCGAATCACTAGGCTCGATTCCTGATAAATCAACAGTGGGGCTTTGTTGCCTTTGGCCGCACCGTCGATGGCCGTCCACAGTTGCAGCAGGTAGTTCAAATCCCATTGCAGCTCTTCGGCCGTGCGACCGATGCCGGCCGTGCGGGCAATCGTGCTCATGCCGTTAGGCACTTCAAGCTGCGCCATCACGTCACGAAGCTCGTTGCGATCCTCGCCTTCGATGCGGCGTGATACGCCACCGCCACGAGGATTGTTCGGCATCAGCACCAGATAACGACCAGCCAGCGAGATAAAGCTCGTGAGCGCTGCGCCCTTGTTGCCGCGTTCGTCTTTTTCGACCTGAACGATGATTTCCTGACCGACGCGCAGGTTGTCGGCGATCTTGTTGCGGTTCATTTCACCGTCAACGTTGATCACCGAGCGCGAGATTTCCTTGAACGGCAAAAAGCCGTTGCGTTCGGTGCCGTAGTCAACGAAGCAGGCTTCGAGCGACGGCTCAACACGGGTGACCGTGGCTTTGTAAATGTTACTTTTGCGCTGCTCTTTGGAAGCAGATTCGATGTCGAGATCAACTAGTTTTTGACCGTCGACGATGGCAACCCGGAGTTCTTCCGATTGGGTTGCGTTAAACAGCATGCGTTTCATGCGTACCTTTCACGTTCAGCGTGAGGGCTTGGCTTTAACTTGCTGTGGCGAACCTGTGACGCATGACGATGCGCCGGTAACGTCAAGACGTTAGCGGAATCGTGTGCGGACGCTTGAGGCGAAAAATGTCGAGGTGCGAATCGGCAGCTTGCCCAGCGACAGCTCCGCAACGCCAGCATGTACCGCCGGGTGGAGAGTGTTTTGCATTGTGCGCACCGTTGGGTGCAATACAAGAGCGCTGGCGCGCGGATTCATAACAATTATTTTTCGTGTAGAGCCCGTCAAATTGTGACGAACCCGATCAAACTTTTCACAGGCCAGCGAGCAGATTAAAACAGTGCGCGGTGGCTGAACTTTTTACTTTTTCGCCGCTTTTCCCGGTGGCGGCTTGACCGTTGAATCCAAGTGAAGAAGCGCTGATAGGCATAATCCGTGAGAACCATCACTGCCAGCGCTCACAACGGTGAACCGTAGATAAGCGTTTATGAGGGGGGTTCAAACGTGATTGCCGGAAGCTTTGCTCCGACCACTTGACTCAAACTGCAACGTCTCCTTCGAAACACTGCAACTTCGCGAATTATAAGGTAAATGAAGGACTTAGCCCACGTTCCTCCCCGAAACTCTCAGGCTGACGCTCCAGCTACCCTGACGCTGGGCGCTGTGCGGCCTGATGCCGCGCAGGTTCGCCATCTCACTGTGTCAGCCGAATATACCGGGCAGCGCATCGACAATTTCCTGATTCGTGAGCTCAAAGGCGTCCCGAAGACCCATGTCTATCGCATCGTTCGCTCCGGCGAGGTGCGCGTGAATGGCGGCCGCGTGAAGGCTGAAACCAAGCTTGTTGCGGGCGACGACGTGCGTCTGCCGCCAGTTCGGGTGGCCGCCGCTCCCGTGCACAAACAGCTCACCGGCGAGTTTCCGCACGAGATCATTTGGGAAGACGATCACCTGATCGCGATCAACAAGCTCGCAGGTGTCGCCGTTCACGGCGGTTCCGGCATCAGCTTTGGGGTTATCGAGCAATTGCGTATGGCGCGACCAAATGCGCCGTTTCTGGAGCTGGTGCATCGGCTGGATCGTGACACCTCGGGCGTTCTGTTGATCGCTAAAACTCGGGTGGCGCTGGTGGGCATGCACGAAACCCTACGCGATAAATCAGGCGACAAGCGCTATCTGGTCGCAGTCAAGGGCGAATGGGTCAATGATCGCCAGCATGTAAAGCTGCCGCTCGCGAAGTACACCCGACCGGACGGCGAACGTCGTGTGGAGGTGAATGCCGACGAGGGCCAGTTTGCGCACACCATCTTTAATTTGCTTGAGCGCGGTGCCAACATGAGCCTGCTTGAAGCGGAGCTTAAAACGGGGCGCACCCACCAGATTCGCGTGCATTGTCAGCACTCGGGCTTTCCTATTGCCGGGGACGACAAGTATGGCGACGCGGCGTGGAACAAAGTGCTCAAAGCAAGCGGATTCAAGCGCATGTTCCTGCATGCCAAATCGTTTACGTTTGAGCATCCAGTGACCCATGTTGAGACGACAGTCGAAGCGCCGTTGCCGTCGGAATTGGCTGATTTTTGGTATGGAGCGAAGCCGTGAGTGACTTGCGTTATCCGTTCGTAATCTTCGATTGGGATGGCACGCTTGCCGATTCCACCGCCGTGATTAAGCGCGCGCTACAACGCTCGGCCGACGACCTGGGTTATCCAATCCCGACTGACGCACAGGCTTCTTTCATCATCGGCATGGGCCTCCGCCCCGCGCTGGAGCACGCAATCCCAACGCTACGAGAAGCAGATTTGACGCGTCTGACAGATCGCTTTCGCCACCACTTCATCGTCGGCGAGAACGAAATCGTCCTGTTTGACGGCGTGCCTGAAATGCTCGCCGCGCTCAAGGCTCGCGGACATTCGCTCGCGGTGGCAACGGGCAAATCGCGAAAAGGCCTGGATCGTGCGTTCGATACGCTCGGGTTGCGCGAATACTTTGTCGCATCGCGTTGCGCTGACGAAGGCTTCTCGAAACCGCATCCCGGCATGCTCCATGCGCTGTTCGACTTAACCGGCATGAGTGCGTCGGACGCGGTGATGATTGGCGATACCACGCACGACCTGCAACTGGCTGAAAACGCCGGCACCGCCGCTATCGGCGTAACCTACGGCGCACATGAGCGGGCGCTGCTTGAGGCTCATCAACCGCTAACACTGGTAGATTCGGTGTCAGCGCTTCGGTCCTTTCTCGAAACCAGCGCATAAATTTTTCAAATGATGGACCCCATGGATCAACTACCAACGCAGACCGGCTGGGAGCGTGAACTTGTCACCAAACTGGCTCAAGCCAACCTAAACGAAGCGCGCGCCAAACGGCGTTGGTCGATCTTTTTCAAGCTGATCTGGTTGGCATTGGCGGTCGCAGTTTTTGCGGCGTTTATGGGCTGGATTGGTCATGGCGTATCTACCTCCGATAGCGTGGGGCGACACACCGCACTGGTCAAACTGGAGGGCGAAATTTCCGACAAAGGCAACGCGAGTGCGGAGAACATTAACGCTGCATTGGCCGCGGCGTTTAAAGACCCGGACAGCGTGGCCGTTGTGCTGAACATTAACAGCCCGGGCGGATCGCCAGTGCAATCGGCGCGTATCTACAACGAGATCAAGCGGCTGCGCAAGGACTATCAGGATAAGCCGATTTACGCGGTGGTGGACGAGCTTTGCGCGTCGGGTGGCTACTACGTGGCGGCTGCTGCTGACAAGATTTTTGTTGATGGCTCAAGCCTAGTCGGCTCGATTGGCGTGGTCTATCAGGGCTTCGGTGCCGACAAGGCGATGGAGAAGCTCGGCCTCGAAAATCGCACCGTCACGGCAGGCGAAAACAAAGCTTTCATGGATCCGTTTTCCCCGATGAAGCCTGAGCACAAGGCACATCTTGAAGCCATGCTCGCCGACGTGCATCAGCAGTTCATCAAGGCGGTGAAAGACGGTCGCGGTGCGCGGTTAAAAGAGAACACTCCGGGCCTGTTCAGCGGCCTCATCTGGAGCGGCACCAAGGCGATTGACAATGGGCTGGTCGATGGCCTGGGCACGGTGAATAGCGTTGCGCGTGATATCGTAAAGGCCGAAGATTTGGTTGATTACACAGTAGAGGAAACCAGTCTCGACAAGCTCGCCAAGCGCATTGGCATGAGCTTTGGTGCGGGCTTGATGCAGGCCGTTAACAAGACTGCGTGGAAGTAGCCTCAAGTTCAGCAAGGTTGTTTATGCCAACACTGTTTGCCACCCCCAAAATTTTCATTTTTCGCCTGCACGGGCATAGGCAATCGGCTACAGTCCTATGCGGAGCATTCGGACGCGGCGCGTTTGCGTGTTTGCTCGCGGACTGAGGCGCTCGGATCAAAGCGTTGATGTCGTTTGCAACGGCGGCGAAAGCCGGAGGACGGATCGACTATATCGTGCGAGCTGGTTTGGTTGTTGCGGAGCACGGTGAATAGAGGCGGTGTGAGAATGACAATGATGCACGGCGATAAAGTGGATATGGTTTGTCCCTTCTCGCTCAATCCATTGCTTCGATCGTCACCGGATTGAATACAGCGTCTTCCTCGGCCGTCCGCATCGTTGGCGCGTAAAGCGCGCTGAATCAACGCGCGGCTCGGCTTCAGGAATGTTGTCGCGTTTTTTTGCAGTTGCGTGAATCGATGCTCACAGCACCCCGATAGCCAAACCCTCCGCGAACAGCTGCCCTAGTTCGTGGCACGCAAGCATGTCGTCGTTACGCAACTCGCCCCGCGCGGAACCAGCCTCGCCGCCTATCCGTCGCGCGATTACACCGGGATGCACTTTGCGCATGCGCCAGCCGGTCACGATGCGATCTACGCTTTGCATCGCACCCGTGCCGTCATTGCCAGCACATACGAGCACCGAATAGGGGCGTCCGGCGAGCAGGCTTTGCGTACCGCCACCTAGCGACGAGGTGTCGGCCATGCAGCTATAAAAGACGCGGTCGAAAAATTCTTTGATGCTGCCTGCCATATAACCAAAATTCTCCGGCGTGGCGATGATCAGCGCGTCACAGTTCATGACATCTGTTGCGGCGGCGACGGACGCGCTGCGTGTTGTCAACATCACCGCTCCGGTGCTGGCCGCGCCGAGCTGGAATGCGTCCACCAACGCGCGCGTGCCACCGCTGGCGGAGTGGTGAACCACGAGAATTTTTTGCACGTTAAAACCCGGTACCCGTCTCTACTGCTAGGGTATCAGCGCCTAAGGCAGCGCTTGGGTCGGCTAGTTGAACGGCGGTGGCAAACTCGCCAGACACCACCCGCTCGTTGAGCGGGTGGTAGCCCCCAGCCACACCCCAGCAGCGTGGCTGTTGTGCTGCTTGCCATCACGCCATTAAGGGTCAATCAGCGTGACCGACGCGACGGCCGTGCCGCCCTTGCCATCGCTGATGGTGTACGTGAAGGTGTCACTGGCAAAGCAGGTGGCACCTGGCGCGTAAATCAGCGATTTGCCGCCGGGCGCGATCGTGACGATTGACTTATTGGGTTGCGTAATCGACGTAATGGTGAGCGCGTCGCCGTCTTTGTCCGAGTCATTGGCGAGCACGTCCAGTGTCGAGCCGCGTGAACAATAAACGATAAAGCGATCATTCACGGCAACCGGAGCGTTGTTGGCCGCAGGTGGCGGGGGAGGCGGCGTTGGTGCGGGCGGCGCTGGTGGCGTCGGCGCAGGAGGGGCCGGTGGTGTTGGCGCAGGAGGGGCCGGTGGTGTTGGCGCTGGAGGCGCAGGCGGCGTTGGAGCGGGGGGCGCCGGTGGTGTAGGGGCCGGTGGCGGTGTGGGGGCTGGTGGCGGAGGTGGCGGTGGCGAGGTGTTGTTGATCGTCACGGCAACCGTGGCCGTCGCCGTGCCGCCTTTGCCGTCGCTTACGGTGTAGCTAAAGGTGTCAGTGGTGCCGCCACAGGTGGTGCTGCTTGGGGTGTACACGATGCGACCATTCGATATGACCGCAGTGCCTTTGCCCGGCGTCGTTACCGACGTGATGGTGAGTGGGTCGCTGTCAGGATCGGTGTCATTGACCAACACGTTGAATGCAATCGGGGCGGCACAGTCAACGGTGTAGCTGTCGTTTGCGGCAATCGGTGCGCGGTTGATGTAGCGGCGTGTGCCGATCGTCTGGGCGCTGCTGGTTTCAACCCAGCGGTAGCCGTCAACAACGGTTTTGTGTGTGGCCGGATTGTGCAGCGCACGCGAGATCCAGTTATTCGGGACGTCTTCGACGATGTCGCGGGTGACTTTCCGGTCAATCAGCGGGGCGACGGCCAAAGGTGCTGCGGGTGCGGCTGCGACCGGCGGCGCTACGACTGCGGCAGCACGGGCTGGCGTGCCAGGAACGGTTACCTTCACTTCGTCAATTTTCTCTTTGAGCACGATCACGTCCGTATCGGCGCGACGATTGCGGAAGCTCTGACCCTTGACTTCGGGGTATTTAGGTGACTTGCCCGCGTTGCCTCTCGCCGAGATCGACTCTGCGGCAATCCCCTTCGATACCAAGTATGCCTTCACCGCGTCGGCTCGTTTAGCAGACAACGGCAAGTTGTTGCGGTCTGAGCCGGTGGGGCAGGTGTGGCCGACGACATTGACGCGAAGCTCGACATAGGGCTGCTGCGCTTTGATGCGTGTGACCAGCGCATCAAGTTCGCGCTGCGCAGCGGGTTTCAACTGCGCCGAGCCGAGATCGAAATACGACTCTTGAGCGTCATCGCTTTGCATCCGGATGGTGCGCTTTTCGATGCGTGTAGTTGGCTCAACAGCGGCGGTGGGCGGGATCACGATCGAAGCGGCTACTGCGGGCGGCGCCACAATGATCGGCGCTTTCCAGTTGGGATCAGGCACGCGCTCGGTCGTGGTGACGGTGCGCGTGATTTTGCTCGGGCGGAAACTGGTCTTCGGGGCGCCCAACTCGTAGCGCAACATGAAAAACGCGCGCTGGTCATTGCGATTGCCGCTGAAGTCACCCGTGCGGCGATTGAGCTCACCCGAGATCGCGATGGATACGGGTGAGCCGCTGAAAAATTTCTCGGCGAGCAGGGTGCCCGTCCACTGTTGGGACGAGAACTTGCCCCATTCGTAATCCAGACCAGCGGTGACGCGCAACAGTGACGACTCATAAAAATGGCCGGCCCGCGCGCCGACGCCCCAATCAAAGGCGCGCTCGTAGCCGCGAGCGGTCACGGTGGTGGTGACATCTTCAACGTAGGGGCGACCGGTCTCGGTGCCAGACTGGGTCAGCACATTACTGACGGATGCCGACGACGTCTGGTGCGCGCCGCTCAGGCCCTTGCTTACGTAGCCGTTCCAGAACCAACGCTCATATTCTTGACCTACACCCACGGTTGCTTTGCGCATGTCGGAGCTGCTCTGATCGGCAGCAATGAACACTTTGTTGACGGTGGTGGTTCCGGATGTCCAGTGCTGCGAAAGCTTGGCACCACCGACGTGCCGACTGGCCCAAATTTCTGCAAGCGTGGCCGACTTGTCATCGCTGCGCAACACTGAAAAAACCTCGCCACGAAGCTTCGTCTCAGTGTCATAGCCAATCCCCACCCGGGTGTCCGCACCCACGTATTGCAACGCGGCCCCTGGGGTCGGTTTGCTGGCGTCCTGCGCGAGCGCAGGTGCAACGAATGCGGCACCGGTGAACATAATCGCCAGCGCGGCGTTAGATGCTGTCACAGCTTTATTTGGTTTGCGCTTCATGTTGTGCCCCGATGATTAGAAGTTGTAGCTCTATATTTAAGTCTAGCAAACCAAGCGTACAAATCGAGCGCTTACGGATAAATTCGCCGATGAATCAAAGCAGTAGCGATAGAAGCGTGTCTAATCCGCCCACGTTGATCGCCACCGGCACCTGCTCGCGCACCGTGGGCTTGGCGTAATAGGCCACCCCCAAAGTTGCCGTCTTAAGCATGGGCAGGTCGTTGGCACCGTCGCCCACCGCGATGGTTGCGCTGCGCCCGGCAGGCAGGGTGGCAGCGAGCAGGTGCAACCAACGCGCTTTTTCTGCCGCGTCCACAATGGCGCCACAGACTTTGCCGGTGAGGCGGCCGTCATGTTCGCCCAGCGTGTTAGCACGGGTGTAGGTGTAGCCAAACCGCTGCCGCATGCGCTCAGTGAAATAGGTGAACCCTCCAGAAATCAGCAGCGTCTTGACGTCGTTTTTGTGTAGGGCTGTCATCAATTCAGCTAGGCCGGGCGAAGGGCGCAATCGGGTTTGGTACACCTCAGCGAGCACCGCGGTCGACAGCCCTTCGAGGCAGGCGACGCGCTGCCGCAGACTTTGCTGAAAATCAAGATCACCGCGCATGGCCGCTTCGGTGATCGCAGAAACCTCCGTTTTAACGCCGGCGAAGTCGGCAATCTCGTCGATGCACTCAATGGTGATTGCAGTGGAATCCATATCCATCGCCACCAAGCCCAAGCTTGAAAAAGCGATGGCGCGGTGGGCAGGCAAGACGTTGGAAGCGGGTGCAATCATCCGAGATTGGTCATTGAAAAAAATTACACACATCGTCATTCCTGCGACGGCAGGAACGCAGCGACTTTGGGGATTTCGTGACCGTTTTGGCGTGCTCGAAAGTCGCTAGTGTCGTGTCACGTTTGAAATGACGGTATATCGCGCCGCCATCGGTGAGCAGGGCTAGGCGCAAAACGCAGCCCATGCCGGGGCATGTGCCAGTTTTGCAACGACGCCATGCACAGCGAGGGCAAGCGAGATGCGTCATTTCAGGCGTGACACGACGCTCGGCCCCAACCGTCGCAGGGGCGACGAGCAGAACCTAAGAAATAATTCTGGATCATGACACGAGATTGTAAGGAACGTAGAGCACCCAGTTGTGACCGCAAATTTGGTCTCCACTTTCGGTTCAGCTTTCTCCGCATTGCTTTGTTCTATAGGGTGTGGATTCGATTAATTATAAAAGTCGACTTACACCATTTTTTGACAGGAGCCCGCGTTAATAAACAATCCTTAGCGAAAGCTGAATTCACTATTGCAGATTTCAACCGCAGAGTGGGCCGCACCATCAACGGTTGTTCGTCAGATCCATGATGAGCCGTGTTGCCAGATACTGATCCTGTCAACATTTCGTTGAGTGATTAAGCCACGCAATTTCAGCGGCGTGGCAACACTGTTGTTTCGTTGTGTTCAACACACGCTCGTGCGCTCAGCCCCGACTTCCCCGAAGCGTTGCACACCGGGCGCAACCGCGCTTGGCTTCTGGGGCTAGCAACGCGGATGCGCCCCATGCACAACGCGGCGGATAAGTCTCGCTTTGCTCTCATCGTTTCGCCTCTTTGACTCCGGTGCTAGGGTGTGCGCCACGCTCAAAGGCCAGTCGATACCCGCGCGGTGATTGCCAGTTGATCGATGAGTGCATCCGTGTGGTGTTGTAGAAGCCCTCGATGTAGCCAAATACGCAGCGGCGGGCTTCCTCCCGCGTCTCAAAGCCACGCCCATGTGTCTCTTCCACCTTCAGGCTGTGCCAGAAGCTCTCCATCGGCGCGTTATCAAAGCAGTTGCCCACCCCGCTCATCGATTGCCGGTAGCCCATCGTTTGCAAGTGTTTGCGGGTCTCGTGGGCGGCGTATTGGCTGCCTTTGTCCGAATGAAAGATCAGACCGTTGACGCCGCTCTTTTGGGTGAATCCGTTTCGGAATTCCGCTATCTTGACCGCGTCGTGTACCAAGCTCTTTCGCATGTGCGAGTCAATCGCCCAGCCCACGATTTCAAGGGTGAACAGATCCAGCATGCAGCCCACAAACACCCAGCCCTCTCTCGTCCACAGGTAGAGCCTGCCCCAGCGAAGGCCAGGGTGATTTCCGAGAGCCACACCTGATTGGGTGCGCTGGCGTGGGTGTGCGTGAAGTCCTGCCCCAGCGAGTTAGGCGCAACCTGCAGCGCGTGCTTTGAGTCGGTCGTCACCTTGTATTTGCGCCCAACTTTGGCTTTGAGCCCCAGCGCTCGCATGAGCACGCGCACCCGCTCGTAGCTACCCGTGTAGCCATGCCGCCGAGCGAGCTCTCGGTAGATGCGTGGCGCGCCGTATTTACTTTTGAAGGCGGTGAATACGCGCTCGATTAAATCGGCGAGTGCGTCGCGTCGAACGGCGGTGGCTGAGGCGGGACGCTTCAACCAAGCGTGGTGGCCCGCCTGCGTCACCGAGAGCACACGGCAGATCACCGGCAAAAGAAACTCGCCCACCAGATCGCTCTCGATGTGAAGGCGCGCGGATTCCATCTCAATTTACCGTCCTCTAAGTACTCAACGGAAATCGTACAGGTTCAGGTTGTCGGGAGCGCTGTCAAGGCTGTTAGTCGTCTCAGAAAACTATCCGCAGTTGAAGTCGGACGCAACCTTGCGTGACCTGATGGGGCAGCTCGAATGCACCGAAAACTGCATTGCTGTTGCCCACAACTATCACATCAGAGCGGCGCGGACACCCGCTCAAATACCCATAAATTCATGCGCTCTAGTGGCATGTTGCGGGACACCAATGAACGACAAAGCCCCGTGGGATGGGGCTTTCAGCTTGATCGGTGGGAAGCCATCGGACGGCTTGGATTGAGTATGTGGAGGCGGGTAGCGGAATCGAACCGCTCTAGACGGATTTGCAATCCGAGTTATGCGATTTGCACATAGTTTAGGAAAGTCGCGTAAAGTCTCGTAAGCCAACATTGGCGGGCCTTGTGACCGAATTGAGTGTTTATATAGATTGCAGGAAATTGCGTTAGGTTGCATAATGGCGTAAACCCAATGTAACCCCATGAGGCTAATCCGCTGCAATGAAACGCCTAAATCCAGCTACTGCAAATCTAACGCTTACAGCAATTAGGGGCCTGCACATTCCGAAGGCCGGTCGCGAGGAAATTCGCGATACGGTTGTTGACGGTCTAAGCATTCGCATCACCAACACGGGCGCAAAGTCATGGAGCGTTTTTCGCCGCGTGAAGGGTGGCGAGCCTGTGCGGATCACGATAGGTAACGCAACCGCGATAACGCCGACCGTCGCGCGTATCGAGGCAAAAAAAATTATTTCTGGGCTCGCGCTTGGGATTGCGCCTGTGAAACGACCATCGGTAAAAGCCAAAGCCGACGCGTCGCGCGAACGCAAGATGCACACACTCGAATCGCTTGTGATGGCGTACGTCGAATTTCAGAAATCGCGGGGCCGTAGTTCCTACGCCGATGCAGCGAGCATTTTCAAGAATCACCTGATCGAACGTGAACCGAAGCTATCCAGCAAGCCCGCTGCTGAGGTTCAAGCCGAGGAGGTGACCGACGTATTGCGTGCGGTGAAAGAATCGGGCAAAGCGCGCACGGCCAACAAATTGCGCGCATACCTTCAAGCCGCGTACTCGACTGCAATAGCTGCGCATTCGTCGCATGAAATCCCTGTTGCCTTTAAGGCGTTCGGCGTCAAGCACAACCCGATTGCAGCAACACAAGCCGATAAAAGCGCCGATAAGGCGGACAAGAACCCGCTATCACTCGCTGAAATGTGCGCCTACTGGCAATCAATCGAGAGCATGGCGGGGCCAATGGGGGCCGCGCTGCGGCTTCACCTGCTGACGGGTGGGCAACGCATTGAACAACTGGTAAATCTCAAAGCGCGCAACGTGACGAGCGAGGCAATCACGCTGCTGGACTCGAAGGGTAGGCCAAACGGGCAAGGGCCGCGCGAACACATCGTTCCGTTGACTGATCGGGCCGCAACCGAATTGCAGGCTTTCAGTTTGAACGGCGAATATGTCATCAGTGCCGACGGCAGCAAACCGACGCCCGCAATCATGCTCACACGTCACGCAGCAAAGCAACCGCACGGCATTGAGGCATTCGAGCTTAAACGGGTGCGCAGTGGCGTAGAAACGCTGCTAGCGTCGCGCAAAGTGAGCAAGGACATTCGAGGGCGCATTCAGTCGCACGGGGTAGCGGGCGTGCAGGCAAAGCACTACGACGCGTACGAGTACATGCCCGAAAAGCTGGAAGCGCTCCAACTACTTGAGGCGGCGCTCACAAGTACCGATGCAAAAGTTTTTGAGATTAGGGCGGTGGCGAAATGAGCCAAAACAATTCGCAGCCCTTTGACCCGTGGAGCGCGACCTTTGAAGAGGCGCAAGCGGCGCATGGACAATTTGCACCGCTAGAAGGGCCAGCGCGACCGATTTATCAATGGTCAGCTGCCCACGAAATTACAGCAATGCGCGCCGAAGCGGAGAGCAGCGGCTTTGCCGTTTTGGCGTGCGTACGAAATTGCGCAAATCACGACTTGACCATGCCGCTTTGGCTAGCTCACGCCTTCATCCGACGATACGACAGCGTGCTGAATTGTCGCGCCGACTCGTGGGATGACCCAGCGGCATTTGGCAAACCATACCCGAAGGGCGCGCATCTTTCAAAACTCCGCCATGCGCGCGTACATCGGTTTCAAGTTCATAGTGCTGTAGTCAAAGCGGTACAAGAAAATCCAAAACGCCCGATTGGTCGCAAGCTATTTTCGGAAGTCGGCAAAGCTCTCGGAATGAAGAGTACGACGGTGCAGACTTATTACTACGAAGCTGCCAAACTCATAGGTTATGGCGCGAAGGGAACTCCTCGCAGTCGTTCGGAGGCTCGCGATAAGGCGATTCTGAGCGGCAGCGCGAGCCTTGCGCGCCTAAGGTGGGGCGGGTGATTCTCTCGCGAATTTTGTGAAGTTCGCGAGATAACTCTCGCGTTTTTATGCTTTCAACATCGCAATCTATTCCAAGGTTGCGCAACTTGAAAGGATAGAAGTGAACCAAGAGTTATTCACAACCATCGAGGCGGGGACTTATCTCAAGACGCCCGCAAAAACGCTAGTCGCATGGCGTTGCACGAAACGGGTCAAAGTCCCATTCGTGAAAATCGGCGGGAACATCCGCTACAGAAAATCCGACCTTGACGCATTCATCGAAGCCAACTTGCACGACACGCAGGAGGCTGGTCAATGAGCGGCCCGACCACAAAAGCAAACGGCCCGTTAGAGCGGGCCGCTGGCAGTGCAACTGGGCAGACGCACAAGGCGGATCATAGCGTAGAAAAGACCATCGCTACCATCCGCGCAAAACTTTGCATCGCCGGTGGGCAAACGCTACACATCGCGACGGACGGAATTTTTTTTGTCGTCACGCCTTGGCAGCAAATAACCAAGTTCGACTCGCTCCCAGAGCTTCAGGCGCATGCAGAACGGGGTGCCCGGTGAATCTCGAATCAAGTTTTCGCGCTGCAATGCGCGCCGCCGGTATCGAGACCGATGCGACCATCATCGCGGACGGCGTCATTCATCGCGTTCACGTTGAAGGCGACCGCGCTGGCAGTAAAAACGCATGGTATGTGCTGCACCCTGGCACACACCCGGCGGGCGCATTCGGTTGCAGCAAGCGCGGCACATCGGGCAAATGGCGTGAAAAGAATTCACTACCAAATAGTGAATTAAATCCGGTTGATCGAGCGCAGGTAGAAGCGCAACGCAATGCACGCGCAATCGAGCAGAAAAGGGGCTACAGCGTAGCGGCTGATCGTGCTGGAAAGATTCTGCATGCTGCGACTGGCGACGCCTCAAAACACGCCTATATCGTGCGCAAGGGCGTTCAACCATTTGGCGTAAATCAGAACCGTGACGGCGTTTTAATAGTGCCTGTCTACGACGCGCGCAACGGCAGACTGTCATCGCTCCAATTCATTGATTGCGACGGTGAAAAGCGATTCCTACCCGGCGGCCGGTTGTCGTTCGGATGCTTTCCACTACGACACACAAGGGAATCGTTCAAACGGGCCGTAGAGACGCGCATCGGTATCGCTGAAGGGTTTGCCACGGGCGCAACGCTCGCGCACGTCCTAGGCGATTCTGTGGCGATGTTTTCAGCATTCAGCGCGGGCAATCTGGTGAATGTCGCGACGGCATTACGTGAGCACTACCCCGATGCAGAAATTACGCTCTACGCCGATAACGACGCCAACGAAGTCGGACAACGCTACGCCACGAAAGCGGCAACAGCAGTCAATGGCCTGATCGCCATACCTCCTACACCGGGCGCGGACTGGAATGACTTCGCGAGGGCCGCAGCATGAGCGACCTTGTGATTGATGAAGTCGCCAAAGTTATCGGCAACGTGACGACGAAACCGAAGGCGGTTCCGCAGTTGACGGCAACGGATGTTTTCGACCTGATCGCCGCAGACTTGAAAGACCCGGAACCCATCATTTCACCGCTGATTTTTGAAGCGGACTTGATGATGATTTACGGATGGCGCGGAGTTGGTAAAACTTGGTTCAGTCTCGGACTCGCCTACGCGATTGCATCCGGCGGCATGTTCCTGACGTGGACATGCACACGACCGCGCCGCGTACTGGTGTTGGACGGCGAAATGCGGGCCGCGCGCCTGAAAAAACGTTTGTCTCTCATCATCGCGGGCACTGACGCGGAAGCAGAGAAAGGCTTTCTACGCATCCTGACCCGTGACATGGTGTCAGACACCGTGGAGTGGCCGGACCTTGGACGACCTGATGGCCGTGATGCATTGGGCGCGCTGATCGAAGCGGAACAGCCCGACGTCATCATCGTTGACAACTTGTCAGCATGGCTACGCAGCGGAAAGGGCGAAAACGACGAAGAGAGCTGGCGAGACTGCGCATCATGGCTACTACAACAGCGCTCGAAAGGCCGCGCCGTGGTGTTGATTCACCATGCAGGCAAGGGCGGACAACAGCGCGGTACATCGCGACGCGAGGACATTCTCGACACCGTTATTTGTTTGAAGAAGCCCGACGATTACGACCCTGCGGACGGCATGCGCTGCGAGTTTGTTTTTGAGAAAGCACGCAACTTAGACGGTGCAGAAATCGAAACGCTTGCGGTTGACTTCAGCACCAAAGGCGGCAAAGCGGTATTCACATCGAGCGCGGTAAAGTCTGACGTGTTGTCACAGATTCACACGCTGATCGCAGCGGGCGCAAGTCGCAGCGAGATACAGAAGGAAACTGGGCTCAGTCGATTCCAGCTCGTTCGCCTTCAGGATCGTGCCAAACAGCAAGGCAGACCGTTCGCACTGCCAGATTCACGCGGCAAGCAAGGCAAGAAATCGAACGTGGTGCCTTTCCGAAAAGGGGGCGACGATGAAGCCTTCTAAGTGTCGATTTCTTGAATGTGCGAATGTGCGCACCCCTATATCCGCACATTCGCACATTAGGAGTGCGAATCGGGCTGTAAGCCAACACTGGCGGGCATTACAGCATTGTGCAGGTGGCGCACATTTACAGCACTTTTCAACGACAGCCCGCACATTGCAAAACGCAGTATTGGTCTATTGTGCGAATGTGCGGTTACCTAGGCGCGCACATTCGCACATTACCAATGCCCGCCCGCACATTCACCCGCACATTAGGGGGAACGTATGGGCCTGAAAGCTATGGCTGAGGCGGCTTTGCAGCAATGTGCACCGCGCACAATCGAGCGCACATTACCCGCAGTAGCGCCCGCACATTCACCGCTTGAAAACGAGACTGTGCGCACATTGTCCGATGGCGATAAATCAGCGCTTGCCATTGCCGAGAGCGCCATTGCAAAAGCGGCGCTCACACCATCACCTGCAACACGCCGGTGCATTGAGTGCGAGTTCTTCGCCCGCGTGGGCGTGACTGGTGAACGCTGCTCGCATCCTGATCGCTCACCACCGGGCGAGCCTGCACGCGCTGATTGCTTGCCCGCTCACCAATGCGAGCGCTTTATTCATTGGCGGACAACCGGCGCATTTAACGCCGTTACCGAATCACCCTCTAACTCATCCTCGAAAGAAACCCCATGAACGCAACCGACAACGCATCGGCAGAAGTGACAAATCATCTGCACGCAACCAAAGCACTTATCACCGCTGGGCTCTTGCAATATCAACGTGAATTGCCTGGCGAATATTCAACGCTTGTAGGCGTGGCGAACGCTGGCGCGTTATTCACCGTGACCACAAGTTTCAGCGCGCAGGGCTTGGTAGAAATTGCGGTATCGCTCACCACTCCCAACGCAGTCACCATCAATTTAATGAACGTCGAATTCGGCACACACGCGCCGAGCATGACTACTCAATGAACATGGGCCAATGGCCCGAGCTGACGAACGATGCACGCCGCGCGCTGCACCGACCGACAAGCTCAAAGACGGCACGCCGTGCGCTGTCGTACCACGCAAAAAAAACGCTACGCCGCGCGCTAGCCAAATGTGTGGCGTCCCCCCTGTTATTTATCAATCAATTCTGAAGGCTTTTAATCAATGAACACAATTCAAAATCACCCCACAGGCGTTCGCCGTGGGATTCAATCCAGCATCCTCGCTCAGACAGAAACAGATCCAGTTCGGAACGTCATCGAGGGATTGAACAACGGCTTTACCGACTTCAAAGCGAAGTACAACGAACGCCTCGATGCATTGCAGAACGGCGTAGATGAGGCAACTATCAAGCTCTCTGGCATGGAAATGGGCGCAGGCATTGGCAACACTTATCGGCCTAGTGACACACCTTCGCAAGCTGGTGTGCTGCGCACGAAAGCGCAATTCACAAAACACTACGCAAGTCGTACCAACTCAACTGAGCCGGTCGAACTTGCGGACTTTTTGCGTGGCGTCGCAGGCATGAAAACAACCGCAGCCGTGCAAGCCGCGTTAAGTGTTGGAACGTCAACGGCGGGCGGCTACAGCGTCCCGGCGCAAACGATGCCACAAATCTTGAGCGCACTTACGCCAGTCAGTTCGTTGTTGCAGGCGGGCGCGGGAATAGCGCTGATGGAGGACGGTGCAAAGACGCAAACCACGGCGGCGATTGAAACATTGCCCACCGCGGCATGGCGCAATGAAAGCGGCAACATTGCGGAGTCGGACCCAGTCTTTCGCGGGATTGTTGCGCAACCGCGCAGCCTCGCTTTCTACTTCAAGGTATCACGCGAACTATTGGCAGACGGATCGGGAATCAATCAAGGCTTGGAAACCGCCATTGCCGCTGCGTTCGCCAAGAAATTGGACTACACCGGGCTGATGGGTTCGGGGATCGCACCCGAGCCAACGGGACTGCTTAACACCGCAGGCGTCATTTCGATTACATCCGGCGCGAACGGAACGGCCTTGACGAACTACAGCAAGTTCTTCGAAGCTACGCAAGGGTTGTTAGATGGGGATGCACCGATGCCGACGGCTGCGATTGTGTCGCCGCGCTCACTGGTGAAATTGGGTGGACTGATCGATACGACGAATCAACCGCTCATGGTGCCCCCGATGTTGCAACCCCTGAAGATGATCGCAAGCTCGCAGGTGCCCAACGCGTTGACCGTCGGAAGCTCGTCGGATTGCTCGTTGATATTCGTTGGCGACTTCACACGGTTGTACTTCCTCATGCGTGAAAGCCTGTCGATTCAACTGCTTCGCGAGGCATTTGCAACGACGGGCGAATTGGCCTTTCTGTGCCACGTCCGCGCGGACATAGTGGTGACTTACCCGAAAGCCTTTGCGATTATCAAAGGCGTTCGCGCATAACGATGCATTGCTGGGTTAGTCGCCGAGTGCCAGCCTAACAAGAACCACGACAGCCCGCAGTTCCTTTTTTCATTTCAGTGCGAAGGGACGTGGCGGGCACCCCCTACCGCCCCTAAAAAGTCGCCAACTCCACAAGAGGAAACCGACCGTTAAGCCTCGTTTTATTGCTAAGCCACAAAACGCCGAAGAACTCATCGCGCCCGTACACACCCTCGCGCGCAAGGAAAACCACAATGATTTCGCTTGAACCCTACATCGTCGCACCGCACGTTGGCATCATGAAAACACTTGCACCGATACACCGCAAACAGCTCAATCAAGCCGCACACGCTGCGGCGGTGCGTTTCGAGATAGAGACGCGCGACCGATGGATTCACGAGCTGACAGAGGCGCTAAACGCTGGCGAGACTTTTGCTGAATTGCAAGAACGCATCGCGAAGCTGGCGTCCTGATATTTCCGCCCCCGTAGCGGAAAAAGAATACCGTACCAAATACGGTATCGACGGCACAAACCTAGCACTATTCATCCGTAAACCGATGGTTTACAATGACCCATGATCGTTTCCTTTCGACATGCAGGCCTAGAGGCGTTTTTCACCACGGGCAGCAAGGCGGGGATTATTCCAACCCATGCCGAAAAATTGCGTCTACAACTTGCCGCGCTGAACGCTGCGACCGCTCCCACTGATTTATCGGCATCTGCATGGCGACTGCATCCGCTTGGCGGCAATCGAGCCGGATTCTGGGCTATGACCGTTCGCGCGAATTGGCGTGTTGTCTTTCGATTCACGCCACAGGGCGTAGAACTTGTTGATTATCTGGATTACCACTGAGGCGCACCATGAATATGCACAACCCCGCGCACCCCGGCGCAATTCTTCGGGAATACCTGCCTGAGTCGTTAACGATCACGGCGGCGGCTGAAGCGCTGCATTGCTCGCGCGTTATTCTGTCGCGTGTGCTCAATGGCCGCACGGCTGTATCGGCTGATATGGCGGTGAAGCTCTCCGAGTTTCTGGGCACGTCGGCAGAGTTTTGGTTGAACCTACAGGTGCAGTATGACCTGTGGCACGCTAAGAAGGCCAAAAGAGCGCGCATCGTGCCGATTGCTGCTCTTGCTGCATAAATGAAGTATTCGCAAAGCGGAATACGAACCGGCTCTACTGCCGAGCGATGACTCATTCGTGGTGTAACCCCAGAGTTACCCGAACGACTTCAGGAAATCAGAGGTAAGCGCTAAGTCATTGATTTTATTGGAGGCGGGTAGCGGAATCGAACCGCTCTAGACGGATTTGCAATCCGCTGCATAACCTCTTTGCTAACCCGCCGTGTTTGCGATGGCGTTCGTGCCGCACCACAAATAAAAACGGAACCGTTGTTGGTTCCGTGTCGTACTCTTTGTTTGCTTTTGAAACTTGGAGCGGCAGAAGAGTCTCGAACTCTCGACCTCAACCTTGGCAAGGTTGCGCTCTACCAACTGAGCTACTGCCGCGACAAACGTGAGTATAGCTGAACTGTAAATTCGCGCAAGTCGAGCTGAATAATTACAGCACTTTGGCGATAGATTCCGCGACCAAATCTACGTTCTTTTCGTTCAAAGCGGCGACGCAGATTCTGCCGGTATCGACGGCATAAATTCCAAACTCGGCACGCAACCTCAATACCTGATCCTTGTTCAACCCAGAATACGAAAACATGCCTCGTTGAGTGAGAATATTTTCAAAATTAGCGTGGGGTGCCAAGCGCTTCAACGCAGCATGTAATGCAACACGCATCGCTTTGATGCGATTTCTCATCTCGCTCAGCTCGCACTCCCATAGTGCACGTGCCTCGGGGTCGGTGAGTGCGGCAGCAACTAGCGCGGCACCGTGCGTTGGCGGGTTGGAATAGTTGGTGCGTATTACGCGTTTTAATTGCGACAGTACGCGAGCCGCTTCATCTCTGTCCGTCGTGACAACGGACAGTGCACCGATGCGCTCGCCGTACAGCGAGAAGGACTTGGAGAAGGAGCTTGACACAAAGACGGGCCCCGGTGTTTCGGCAAACAGTTTGACCACCGCGCCGTCTTCAAGCACGCCGTCGCCAAAGCCCTGATACGCGAGATCGAGAAACGGCACCAGCCCACCTACGCGCACCGCAGCCGCAATTTGTTGCCACTGCGCCATCGTTGGGTCAACGCCCGTCGGGTTGTGGCAACAGGCATGCAATACAACGATGCTGCCAGCGGGCATGGCTTTCACGGCAGCGAGGAATCCGTCGAAATCAAGGTCTCGTGATTCGGCATCGTAGTATGCGTAATCGAGCACATCAAACCCGGCGCTTTCAAACAAGGCGCGGTGGTTTTCCCAGCTCGGGTTGGAGATGTACACCGCGCTGGTCGGCGCTATGCGCTTGAGAAAATCCGCGCCAATTTTCAGCGCACCGGTGCCGCCCAAGGCCTGCACGGTTACCGCTCGATTGTTTTTGACGATGTCAGAGTCGGCACCGAATACCAGTGCCTGAGTCGCTTTGTCGTATGCAGCGATGCCGTCAATCGGTAAGTAACCGCGCGGCGCGGCCGCTGCGGCCATCGCCAGCTCGGCGCGCTTGACGCATTGCAGCAGTGGCACTTTGCCGTTTGCATCGGTGTATACGCCGACGCCGAGGTTGACTTTGTTCGGATTCGGGTCTGCATTGAAAGCTTCGTTGATGCCGAGAATCGGGTCACGAGGCGCCATTTCAACGGCAGCGAGGAGGGTGGTCGAGGAGTTGGTCATGGGAGCGAGTGGCAGGCCCGGATGGCACCGGAAAATGGAAGTGGGTTTCAGATAGTTATTTTAACGGGCGACACTGCCGCATAGGAACAACCCGACCCGGTGGGATGACTATTTGACGTACAGTACGGAAATTATGCATCGTAAATTGAGTCAGGTTAATATCGCTTCATGATTCGTTTGGTCTATGTGAGCACCTGTGCCAACAACGTTGATTTCGCAGCGATTCAATCGCTGCTCAAGGTGGCGTCGCTGCGCAATCCGCAGCAGGGTATCAGCGGCATGTTGTGCTGGTCCGGCGAATTTTTTCTGCAATGCATCGAAGGTGATCGCGCGCCGGTGACCGAGTGCTTTGCGCGGATTCTCTCGGACACGCGCCACCATTCGATTGAGCTGATTTTGAGCGCGCCGACCTCAGTGCGGTGGTTTTCGCAGTGGGGCATGGGCTTTTCTCGCATGCTGTCGTCGCACCGCGTCGACATGCCGGCATGGACGGGGGGTAACTTCAACCCGTATTTGCTGGATGCAACCGAGTTGGAGTCAACGTTTGAGCGGCTTTCTGGGGAGGCGCAGCGTATTCAGAGTGAGCCTGAGCTGTCGCTAATATCCAATTTGAGCTAACCCGCAGCTTCGTCTTATTGATTGTTCTTAGAATATCTGACACGCGTTACAACATTTTTTTGATTTCAAAAGCAGGCACATCGTGTGTCAAAAAAGGAGATTTTTGTGAAAGTAGTGATTAAGGCTTCGGCCGTTGCGGTTGCGTCAGCTCTCGGGCTTGCGAGTGGATTCGTCCACGCGCAAAATGTGAAAGTTGCATTTATCGAAGGCCTTTCTGGCCCTTTCGGTGGTGTAGGTCAAAACCAGTTAAACCATTTCCAGTATGCGGCTGAACAGTTCAGCGGCAAGACGGCGAACTCAAGCGTCACGGTGCAAATCGTGCCGATGGACTCGAAGGGCAGCCCTCAGGAGGCGCTGGCGCTATTCAAAAAAGCCACCGATGACGGCATTCGCTTCATCTCGCAGGGCAACGGTTCGAGCGTCGCGGGTGTGTTGATCGATGCGGTCAACAAGCACAACGAGCGCAATCCCGGAAAAGAGGTTGTGTTTTTGAATTACGCAGCTATTGATCCTGACCTGACCAATAGCAAATGTTCGCCTTGGCATTTTCGATTTGATGCGGGCGTGGACATGAAGCTCGAAGCCTTGACCAGTTACATGAAAGACAACAAGGCGATCAAGAACGTGTACGTGCTTGGTCAAAACTATTCATTTGGTCAGCAGGTATCCAAGTACACGGCGTCGATGCTTGCGGAAAAACGTCCCGACATCAAAATTGTCGGTAACGAATTGCACCCCCTCGGGCAGGTCAAAGACTTCGCGCCTTACATTGCAAAAATGGTGGCTGCTGGGGCCGACACAGTGGTCACAGGCAATTGGGGGCCGGATCTGGCGCTGCTAATCAAGGCAGCGAAAGATGCAGGATACAAGGGCAATTTCTATACGTTCTACGCGGGTGTAATAGGGGCTCCGGCGGCTATCGGCGAGGCGGGCACGGATCGCGTGTTCTTCGTAGGATACTGGCACCCCAACATTGAGAAAAACGCGCTGGAATCCACTTACACTGGCTTCAAATATCGCTTCAAAGAGGAGTTCTACACCATTGCCTCGGTCAATGCCATCAAGTTCCTCGTGGCGGCGGTAGAGAAGTCAAAGAGCACTGAAGGGCTGCTGGTCGCACGCGCGTTGGCTGGTATGAAAGGCAAGGGCGGCTCGGGCGAAGACATCGAAATGCGCGCAGCGGATGGTGCGTTGCAACAAGCACTCTACATCGGCCAGTGGACACGGGCGGGTGTGCCAGGCGTGAAATATGCGCAGGAGGGCACGGGGCACGGCTTCAAAACTGTGCGCTACCTCGAGCCAAAACTGGCGTCGATGCCTACTACCTGCGTGATGAAGCGTCCTTAGGTCGTTCAGTGGCTTTATAGTCGGTTAAATTGCAAAGCGGGCTAAGCCCGCTTTGCCGCATTTGCACATCGTTCGCGCGGCAGTGGCAGTACGGGCGCGGCGCTCTTTATTCGATTTGTCGAGACATCTGAGGCCTGATGGAATTTTTCACCATATCCCTGCTCAACGGCGTCAGCTACGGTCTGCTGTTGTTCATGCTGTCCGCAGGCCTTACGCTCATTTTTTCAATGATGGGCGTGCTTAACTTTGCGCATGCCAGCTTCTACATGCTGGGTGCCTACCTTGCGTATCAAGTGTCCGAGTGGACTAATTTTTGGGTCGCGTTTTTAATAGCGCCGATGTTGGTGGCGCTTCTCGGCGGCTTGTTTGAACGCACCGTTCTGCGAAAGACGCACAAATTTGGCCATGTCGCCGAATTGCTGGTGACGTTTGGCTTGTCGTTCGTAATCCTTGAGCTAGTGCAACTAGTCTGGGGGCGCACGCCTGTAGATTACAAAGTGCCTGCGGTGCTTGACGGATCGTTGTTCAAGCTTTACAGCTCAAGCTTTCCGGCCTATCGCGGCTTCATGATGGTCGTTGCTATTGGCATGTTGGGGAGCCTCTACCTCGTGCTCAAAAAAACCCGCATCGGATTAGTCATCCAAGCTGCGCTTACGCACCCCGAGACCACCGAGGCGCTCGGACATAACGTGCCGCGAGTGTTTGCGATGGTGTTTGCCGGGGGCTGTGCGCTTGCGGGTCTCGCCGGAGTGATTGGTGGCAATGCCTTCATCACCGATCCTGGCATGGCGCAGGCCGTCGGAGCAATTATTTTTGTGGTGGTGGTCGTGGGAGGCATGGGCTCCCTCGCAGGCGCTTTGATTGCCTCACTTTTTATCGGCGTCGTGCAGACTTTTGCGGTGGGACTGGACTGGTCGTTCATCGGCGCTCTGCAATGGATAGGGGTGGCGGTGACGCCGGAATCCTTTGGTTATCCGGTGTGGAAATTAAAGCTCTCGCAAGTGGCACCGATCCTGCCGTATTTGTTACTCGTAGTTATGCTGGTGGTGCGACCCAAGGGCATTCTGGGAACCCGCGATGAGTAATGTCTTGAAACCACTTCACTTCAAGCCGCTCAATGGCGTTCGCATTGTTGTCTGGAGCGTGTTCGCACTCATTCTGTTGGTGCTGCCGCTGGCAGCACAGTCGAGTTTCGCCATTACTCTGGTGTGCCTGACTGGTATCGCGGCGATTGCCTGCATGAGCTACAACATGTTGCTCGGTCAGGCGGGCATGCTCTCCTTTGGGCATGCGGTGTATACCGGCCTCGGCACCTTCGTCGCTATTCACGCAATGAACAAAATCGGTGGCGGCTGGTGGTTGCCGATGTGGCTTATTCCGATGGTGGGCGGCGTTGCCGGGCTGGCGTTCGGTGCGTTGCTGGGCTTCGTAACAACACGCAAGGCGGGTACGCCTTTCTCAATGATTACGCTCGGCGTCGGTGAGTTGGTTTTTGCAGCAGCGCTGATGTTTCCCGAATTTTTTGGCGGCGAAGCGGGCATCAACTCCAACCGCACCGGTGGCGCAGGTTGGCTTAAAGACTGGGGTCTCACCTTCGGCCCGCAGATTCAGGTGTATTACCTGATCGCGATCTATCTCTTTATCTGCACTGCCGCGATGTACGCCTTTACGCAAACCCCGCTGGGGCGCATCGCCAATGCGGTTCGCGATAACGCTGAGCGCGCCGAATTTGTTGGCTATGACACGCGCTGGGTGCGTTACATGATCGTGATGGTATCGAGCTTCTTTGCCGGCATTGCCGGTGGATTAACGGCGATCAATGTCGAGGCGGCAACCGCTGATTTGCTGCACGGCGTGCGCTCCGGTGGCTATTTATTGTTCACCTTCCTAGGCGGGGTGGGCTTCTTCTTCGGCCCGATCATCGGCTCGATCTTACTGGTGTTTGCGCTGGTGGTGTTGTCCGAATTCACCAAGGCGTGGCAGCTCTACGTGGGCATCATTTTCTTGATCATGGTGGTGTTTGCGCCGGGTGGTTTTTCGGCGCTCATCATGCTCAATTTGCGGCGCGTGAAATATGGCGAGTGGCGAAAGATGCGCTGGCCTTACCTAGGCATGTTTATCACCGGGTTGATAGCGCTTTGGGGCTTCGCTGCGGTGGTGGAAATGGCCTACCAAATTCAGGTGGCTGCGGGATCCGGAACCGCCCTCACAGTCGCGCGCATCCCGCTAGATGCCGCAAGCACCTCGTCGTGGCTAATCGCGGTCGCCGTGTCAATCGTTGGTGGCATCACCTTTGAAATATGGCGGCGCAAGTTTCAAAAGGTGTGGAATGACGGCGAAGAGCGTATCGCCGAAGCGATAAAAAAAGCCGAAACGGCTATCGTTTAGGAGGTGAATCATGTACGCACTTGAACTACAAAACCTCACCAAAAATTTTGGCAAAACTGCGATTATTCGCGGCGTTAATCTGGCGGTAAAAAAAGGTGAACGGGTCGCCGTTATCGGGCCGAATGGTGCAGGCAAAAGCACGCTGTTCAACCTGATCAGCGGACGTTTTGAGCCTAGCGGTGGCAAGATCAAACTGCATGGTGAAGAGATCACCGGCAAGCGTCCGTACGAGATCAGTCGACGTGGTCTGGCACGCAGCTTTCAGATCACCAACATCTTCTCGCGTCTCTCCGTTTTTGAGAATCTGCGTTGCGCGGCGCTTTTTTCAAGCGGTCAAAAATACAGCTTCTGGAAGCCATTGTCGAAGCTCGACGAGCTGAATGATCGAACCGAAGCCTTGATGGCGTCGCTTGAACTGAAGCGCCGTCGGGACGTGCCCGCCTCGCTTTTGACCTACTCGGAGCAGCGTGCATTGGAGGTGGGTTTAACTATCGCTGGGGGCGGTGACGTGATCCTGCTTGACGAGCCCACTGCTGGCATGAGTCATTCCGAAACGGATCGTTTTGTGCACCTGATTCGCAGCGTGACGGTGGGTAAAACCTTGCTGACGGTTGAGCACGACATGGGCGTGGTGTTTGGGCTTGCCGACCGCATTGCGGTGCTGGTTTATGGCGAGGTGATTGCCTTCGACACACCAGAAAAAGTGCGCGCCGATCCGAAGGTCAAAGAGGCGTATCTCGGCGCGGTGCTCGATGCTGAAACGGATCACGCAACGGTAGCAGGAGCGGCAGCATGAGCATCGGTAAAGTAGCGTTGGAAGTCAAAGAGTTACACGCGTTCTACGGTAAAAGCCACATTTTGCAAGGCGTTAACCTGCATGTGAACGAGGGCGAAATCGTGGCGCTGCTGGGGCGCAACGGAGCAGGCCGTTCTACCACCGTCAAAGCCATCATGGGCATGGTTGACAACCGTGGCGAAGTGCTCTGGCGCGGCAAAAATATTCTCGGTATGAAGGCTTACGAAGTCGCGCACCTGGGCATCGGTTATGTGCCCGAGAGTCGTGATATTTTTCCGAAGCTCACCGTGCATCAAAACCTGATGCTTGGGCAAAAGTCAGCGAAAACGCAGGGTCGCTGGTCGTTTGATGACATGTACAAAATGTTCCCGCGTTTGCGTGAACGCCAACATGTTGAAGCCGGCGTATTGTCCGGTGGCGAGCAACAGATGCTGACGCTGTGCCGCACGCTCATGGGTGATCCTGATTTGGTCATGATTGACGAGCCGACTGAAGGCTTGGCCCCCGCCATTGTGCATCTGGTGGCAGAGTATCTGATCGAGCTGAAACGCCGTGGCATCAGCGTGGTGCTGGTGGAGCAGAAGCTTGCCATCGCACTGCAAATTTCTGATCGCGTTTACGTGATGGGAGACCGCCGGATTGTGTTTGAAGGCACGCCAGCGGAACTCAAGGCAGATGCTGATATTCGTAAGGAATGGCTGGAAGTTTGATGCGGTAGCGCGTCGCTTTTTCTGCTGTAGAAGCGACGAAAGCCGCGAAAGCGTTTCACCACCTTTCGCGACCCTTCGACTGTGCTCGGGAGAGCCTTTCGCCGCTTCTACAAAACTACCGACAGCTTATTCCGTTTCTAAATCAATAGGAGACTAGGCGCGACGACGCAGACAGTGCGTTAGCACGGCAAGGAGGAGCAACGACGTATCGTATTGATTTAGAAATGGAATTAGCCGTTCGCGACAGCCGCCGTGGCTACCGAACGCGCCGCAACCAGCTCTACCAACCGCACTGGCTTATGCACCGCATAGCCCTGCGCATAGTCGACGCCCAACTCGATCAATTTCTCAAGAATCTGTGGCGTCTCGACCCACTCGGCGACTACTTTCATGCCGAGGGTATGTGCGATGTCGGTCATTGACTTGACGATGGCCAAATCGCTTGGATTGCCGAGTAAATCTTTCACGTAACTGCCGTCGATCTTCAACGTGTCGGTCGACAGTCGTTTCAGGTGCGCATACGAGGTGAAGCCGCTGCCGAAATCGTCCAGCGAGAAGCGGCAGCCGTAACGATGGATATCACGGATGAAAAGCTCCGCTGCATCGAAGCTCTGGATCGCGGCGCTTTCAGTGATTTCGAATGTAATTTTGTGCGCCGGGAAGTTGCCCCGCGTGAGCTCCTGCCTCAAAAAACGCAACACGTCCGGGCTACGCAGCGACGGCGCTGACAGATTGATCGACACGCCCCCGATGGATTGCATCACCGCCCAATTTGTGGTGATCCACAGGAATGAATGGCGGAGCACCCACAAATCCAGTTCGTGAGATCGACCCATCCGCTCCATCGCCACAACAAAATCGTAAGGCCCCGAAGTTTGACCGCTGCGCGGCTCGATACCGAGCAATATTTCGTAAGACGGCAGCTCTTCGGCGTCAGGCCCAATCGGCAGCACCATTTGCGCGCGCAGAAACAAATCCTCGCTCATCAACAGCGCGTCCGCACGACCAGCCCAAGCCGTTAGCGCCTCCTCGCCGCGCAACTCGGCGTTATCTGGCTCATACTCTTGCACGCGATTGCGTCCCAACGCCTTGGCGGCGAGGCAGGCCGCGTCGGCCCGTCGTAACACTTCACTGGCGCTGCACTCGCCGGTACCAAATGCAGCCATCCCCGCTGATACCCCGATACTGTAGCTGTGTTGCTCAAATTTGAAGCGGAAGTCCGCAACGCTTGTGAGAAGCTCCGATACTGTCCGCAAACCAGCCGGACGTAGGTAGTTCGGCATGACTATGGCAAACGTATCTTCGCGGAACATCGCGGCAGCGCAATCTTTCGGTAGGCTCTTAAGCAATCGGTCGCCAAGCGTTTTGGTGAGCGACTCCAACGCCTCGATCCCGCACGACGACGATATGGTGCGAAACTGGTCGCATTCGATCAGGGCAACGACGTGGTGATGACCACCGTCAGCGCGGGCGTCAAGGTCGGTCAACCGTTTTTGGAAGCCCTTACGCGTCAGCAATCCGGTTACTGGATCGCGATCCGCACGCTGCATCGTCTCCGCATAAACTTCGTTCAACAAACCCGATTCGGTGCGATCCAGCAGCGGAACATCGAGACTGTCGCGGCTTCGCACCGTTCCGTTGGTGAGTTGGTTTTGAAAGTCTGACTCGGTCACTTCCATGCGGTTAGTGGCCGAACGATTGACAAAGCCACAATGTCCCGTCGATTGGCTCATCCAGACCAGTTGCACAGGGATCCACTGGCGATCAATCTTCATGTCCCACCAGTCGCCAACACGCGACTGCATGGCGATATGCGGTTCGCCTTTTTTTGCGTTTTTCGCCGCTTTGCGTGCTTTCGCAACGGCCGCGTCATCCAGTTCGTCAAATCGGGGCGCATTCATCACGTCGGCCATCAAATCTGCGTCGGCGTTCACCAACATCGCCTCAAGTTCCGAGAGCAGGCGTCCGCGCAGCGATTGATCGCTCACCACTTGCATCATCACCGACGACAATTCCCGAAACAGCTCCCTGCGCAACGGCAGCGTTGTGGGGTCGTCAATTCCGGATGCCGACACAGCGAGCGTTCGCTCGATTAGCAATAGATTTTCTCGCCACGCAGTCGACTCGCTGCCGTGACGCAGGCCGACCAACACTGAGTGTTGTCGCCAGACTTCGTCGAGTAAGCGGATCACAACCCGCGGCATGCGTCGCTCAGAAACACGCCGACCGAGCGCAACGTCAACCTGGCGGCGCGCCACACGCACACGGTCTCGGCTTTCCAGCGCCTCATTGATGCGGTCAATGCGCACGCGTCGCTCCCGGCGCAGACCCTCTAAATCCTGCTCCAAACTGTGCTGAACGACGTCGAACACGCTGGCATCCGTGTCGGCCTGATCGCAAATACGCGTCACCAGTCCGTCTAAATTGGCGCGTAGTTTGGCGTCGGTTAAACGCCCTTCGTCGTTGGCCGCGAAGTTGTATTGCTCAATCAGGTTGACGACGCGGCGTGCTGGATGGCTCGGGGACGCGGGGAATTCGCCGTCGCGTAGCGCGAGCTTGAGCAGCGTGCGCTCTAGTCGCTTGATCAGCAACTCGACGTCGCCGTTTGGCACTAAGTCGCGACTGGCCCGCTGGAACAAGCGGGCGCTGGTATCGATGACACCCTCAAAGGTCGGTCCGAGCCGACACCGCGCTTGCTCAATGTCCTCGCCGGGGCGCATCAGCTGCACCATGACGTCGCGCGCTGTAGCCTGCTCGAATGCGCCACCGGCGGACATCGGTAGCCGGCTGATGGCGGAGAGCAATTCCGACAACGTCGCTGCGTCGTCCGATGCACCGCCGTGTACCGGCAGCAGCGCAGGGACGAATTTTTCTTTCGACGCGGCATCCTGCTTGGCAGCGGCGGCCATCGTCTCAATGATGCTCAGCGCGCGGCGTGGCGTGTGCTGGCCTGCGCCGCCATATTTGCCGCGCAGCGCAGAAAGCAATTCTCGTGTTGATGCGGCGGGCATGGCGGCGTCGGGCAGCATGTGCTCCGGGGTCGCGCCGACGCTGCGCAGTCGCGTTTTTGACGCTGTAGGTCGCGCCCGCACGCTAGGCGCTACCGCAGATAGCATCTGGTTTAAATCCTGAAGCAGTGGCGGGAATTTGGCCAGCGCTACAGCTTCCAACTCGGCGCAGAGCACGCGCGCGCTCTGCGGCGACAGTTTCACCTCAGCTGAGGCTTCGCGAAAGCTGCGCAGTGTTTTTTCAGGACCGAATGGATTTTTCTTCGGCGTGACAGAAACGCCAATCAGTCGCACATAGCGCATCGCGAATTGGTCAAGCGCTGCCGCAACTTGCTCGTTAATTCGCTTGATCGCAGCGGACACTGCGAGGTAATCCTCCAACTCGTCGACTTGCATCAATCGCAAGTCAGCGGCCACCGTCGGCGAATCAAAAATATCGTCATCGTTCGGCTCAGCAGTGACGCGCTTGTTGCCGTCAGCAACAAAACGCTCAATCACGCGGGCGCTGCTTTCAGCAATTGCAGTGCGCGCGCCTTCGTACTGATAACGCGATGCAGCGAACGGGTCGCTGCCTTCAAGCGCGCCCAATTTGTCGGCGGTTCGCGCTAGCACTTCGCTCGCAATTTTTCGCGAAAAACTGGCGTACACGCTGACGCAGCGCTGGATTAGCTGCTCGTATTCCCGATTGCCGTCACGAGCGTCTTTGGCTGGGCGAAGGGCTGCGTGTTCGAGCACGGTGAGCCAACTCTTGGGCATGTGCTCCACATGCACACCCAAGCCTAACGGCACGAAGTGAATAACACGCACTTCCACAGGCTCCAGAGCCGCGACGGCTTCGCTTTCGTCGAGGCCGCTCACTACGTCTGTGAGCGCCGTTTGAGAAGCGTCGATACAGGCGGCCATGCCGACCCAACCCGCCAATCGCTCCGGAGCAGGGCTGTCACGTTCGAAGGTAACCAAGAGGCCATTCACGGAATAGTCCTGAATGTTCACGGCAAACGAATCGGCGCCCACCAAAAAATAGGCGCTAAATCGCGTCGCGTGCCGTGTGGCGCGGCGACGTTCTTGTGATTGATGAAGCGTGGGAAAATCCATCAGCTGAGACCGAAGTCGGATGCAATTTCGTAGCGCCGGACTGCAACAATTCCGCCCGTCGGGTTTAGGACTATCACACCCAGTTTTTTATTACTTGCCAAACGATTCAATCTGGTCATATGTCTGTTGCGGAGCGCAGAGAAACATGATACGCCCGGGCACGACGAAGTGCCCGTAGAAATGCCAGCATGTAGGGCGAATTGCCAATGGACTGCGCGGTGTTGCGCGAAAGCCCATGACAGGTGAATAATTTCAGCGGCGTCGTGACGAAAAGGCAGCAAGCATGCAAAGCGTGCAAAGCGTGCATATAGCTTTTTGCGGAAAACCTTTTTTTAATTGGGCATGGAGCAGTTTTTGCTTGATAATCGACTTACGGCAAAAGCTGAGTTAAACCACGAACAGTCGCACTTAGGTTTTAGGAGGGATGAAGAGAAGCGAAGCGCTACCCTTTAGTTTCTTGAAGACGAAAGGACGGTGTTTATGGCTTTCTTCACCCCAGAGAAGAGGATACAGCTTGAG
>JANNYE010000102.1:0-4553 GCA_031409935.1 Burkholderiales bacterium
CAACCTAATGACTTTGCTGCTGCAAGCGATCGGTTTCGGCATCTTCATCCTGTTTACGGTGAAGTTTGTGCTGCCGCCGCTGGCCACAGCCATTGAAACCCGTCGCCGCCAGATCGCCGACGGTCTCGCCGAAGCCGAAAAAGGCAAAGCCTCGCTCGCCACCGCGCAAAAAGAAGTCGACAAATTGGTGAACGAGGCGAAAGCCAAAGCCACCGAGATCGTCGCTCTGGCTGAAAAGCAGCGCACTGCCACCATCGAAGCCTCCAAAGGTGAAGCGAAGGTAGCCGGTGAACGTGAAAAGCAGATGGCAGCGGACGAAATCGCGCAATTGTCGGTGAAAGCAAAAGAAGAGTTGCGCGACCGTGTGGCTGATCTCGCCATTGCAGGAGCACAACGCATCCTGTCGCGCGAAATCAATCCGCAAGTGCATGCTGAATTGCTCAACCAATTGAAGGCCGAGCTGTAACCATGGCTGAACTCGCCACCATCGCCCGTCCGTACGCAGAGGCCGCATTTGCTCTTGCACGCGAAGGCGGCGCGTTGCCGAAATGGGCCGACACGATGGCTACACTCGCTTCGGTGTCAGTCGATGCGAAAGTGTCTGCCGCTGTCGACAACCCGAAGCTGTCCGTTGAACAAAAGCAGGCGATGTTCACCACGTTGCTTGGCGACAAGCTCGATGCGGGCACCACGAGCTTTATCAACGTGCTGCTTGATGCGGATCGCGTCAAATTACTGCCGCAAATCAACGAGCATTTTCAGGCATTGAAGCGCGACAACGACAACGTGGCTCGCGCCACCATCGTGTCCGCGTTTCCACTGACTGAGCAGCAACGTGATGAGCTGAAGGGCGCGCTGGCCAAGCGCTACGGTCGTCAGATCGAAGCGATTGAAGAAGTCGATGCAACGCTCCTTGGCGGCGCCAAGATCATCGTCGGCGATCAAGTGATTGATCGCACCGTGGTCGGCCAATTGAACAAGATGTCACGCCAGATCAAAGCCTAAGCTTTGATCTCGCAATCACACGACAAAAACCAAACAACACACTCCGGCTCTGGAGAAAAGTAATGAATCTAAATCCCTCTGAAATCAGCGAACTGATTAAAGCCAAGATCGCGAATCTTGATGTTGGCAGCGAAGTGCGGACCCAGGGCACGGTGGTCTCGGTGACCGACGGTATCTGCCGCGTGCATGGTCTTGCCGACGTAATGCAAGGCGAAATGCTTGAGTTCCCCGGCAACACGTTCGGCCTCGCGCTGAACTTAGAGCGTGACTCAGTCGGTGCCGTTATTTTGGGCAACTACGAGCACATCTCCGAAGGCGACATCGTGAAATCAACGGGCCGCATTCTGTCGGTGCCCGTCGGTCGCGAACTGATTGGCCGCGTGGTTAATGCGCTCGGCGAACCCGTCGACGGCAAGGGCCCGGTCAACGCCAAAGAAACCGACGTGATCGAAAAGGTCGCACCGGGCGTGATCGCCCGTAAATCGGTGTCGCAACCGGTGCAAACCGGCCTCAAAGCGATTGATGCCATGGTGCCAGTCGGCCGTGGTCAGCGCGAGCTGATCATTGGTGACCGTCAAACGGGTAAAACCGCTGTCGCGATTGATGCGATCATTAACCAGAAGGGCAAAGACCTGATCTGCGTTTACGTCGCTATCGGCCAAAAAGCATCGACCGTCGTTAACGTCGTTCGCAAGCTTGAAGAAGCTGGCGCAATGGCCTACACCATCGTCGTTGCCGCCACGGCATCTGATTCGCCTGCGATGCAATATCTGTCAGCCTACGCGGGCTGCACGATGGGCGAATACTTCCGTGATCGTGGCGAAGACGCGCTGATCGTTTATGACGATCTGTCGAAGCAGGCTGTGGCTTATCGTCAAATTTCGCTGCTGTTGCGCCGCCCTCCAGGTCGCGAAGCGTTCCCTGGCGATGTGTTCTATCTCCACAGCCGCCTGCTTGAGCGCGCTGCCCGTGTGAGCGAAGACTATGTCGAGAAATTCACCAAGGGTGCCGTCAAAGGTAAGACAGGTTCGCTGACTGCATTGCCTGTCATCGAAACGCAAGCCGGTGACGTATCCGCCTTCGTTCCGACCAACGTGATTTCGATTACCGACGGCCAAATCTTCCTTGAGACCGATCTGTTCAACGCCGGTATCCGTCCCGCGATCAACGCCGGTATTTCGGTGTCCCGCGTCGGTGGCGCAGCACAAACCAAGATCATCAAAAAGCTCGGCGGCGGCGTGCGTCTAGCACTCGCGCAGTACCGTGAGCTCGCAGCGTTCGCGCAGTTCGCGTCCGATCTGGACGAGGCAACACGCAAGCAGTTGGAGCGTGGTCGTCTGGTGACCGAGCTCATGAAGCAGGCGCAGTACGCACCGTTGTCCGTGTCGGAAATGGCGTTCACGCTGTTCGGCGTCAACAACGGCTTCTTCGATGATGTTGATGTCAAAAAAGCACTGGCTGCCGAAAAAGCGCTGCACAAATTCATGCAGGCCAAATACGCTGAGTTGACCCAGCGCATTGAGGACACCAAGGATTTGTCGAAAGACGACGAAGCTGCTTTGACGGCTGCAATGAAAGACTTCAAAGCGAACGGGAGCTACTGATTGGCCCCCTCTCCCGCAGGCGGGAGAGGGTTGGGGTGAGGGTGGCGCGTCCACAACAAACCTCGGTCGAAAAGGAAAAATATGGCTGGCTCAAAAGAGATTAGAACCAAGATCAAGAGCGTGCAAAACACGCGCAAGATCACCAAGGCGATGGAGATGGTCGCCGCATCGAAAATGCGCAAAGCGCAGGAACGCATGCGCGCCGCCCGTCCCTATGCGGACAAGATTCGTAACGTCGCCGCACACATGGCGTCCGCCAATCCCGAGTACCGTCATCCGTTTCTGATCAAGCGCGATGCGCTCAAAAACGCGGGCGTGATCGTGGTGACGACCGACAAAGGCTTGTGCGGTGGTTTGAACACCAACGTGCTGCGTTTGACCGTTGCCAAGTTCAAGGAGCTTGAAGCCGCTGGCGTGAAGATTCAGGTCAGCGCTATTGGCAATAAGGGCTTCGGCTTCATGAATCGCCTCGGTGCCAAGCTCGTGTCACACGTGATTGGTTTGGGCGACACACCGCATCTTGAAAAACTCATCGGTGCTGTGAAGATTCAGCTTGACGCCTACGAAAAAGGCGAAGTGGATGTGGTGTATCTCGCGTACACCAAGTTCATCAACACGATGAAGCAGGAATCCGTGGTCGAGCAATTGCTGCCACTGACCGCTGACAAGTTCACGCAATCCGCGGCCGAGAAGCAGGCGTATGGCTGGGACTACATCTACGAGCCCGATGCGCAAACCGTGGTGGACGAATTGCTCGTTCGTTACGTTGAGGCGCTGGTGTATCAGGCGGTTGCCGAGAACATGGCGTCCGAGCAATCGGCGCGGATGGTGGCGATGAAGTCAGCGTCCGACAACGCCAAGAGCGTTATCGGCGAGCTGCAACTGTCGTACAACAAAGCGCGGCAGGCCGCGATTACCAAAGAACTTTCCGAGATCGTCGGCGGCGCCGCAGCTGTGTAGTTGCTGCGCAACGCTGTCTGATGAACCGAACAATTTTTAGCTATTGAAAAACAGGACAAGACGATGAGCACGAATCAAGGCAGTATCGTTCAGTGCATCGGCGCCGTGGTGGACATCGAGTTCCCGCGCAGCGCGATGCCGCACATTTATGACGCGCTGACGCTCGACAAATCTGCGGAGCACGCGGGTATTGAATCGGGCCTCACGTTCGAAGTCCAGCAGCAGCTGGGCGACGGCGTGGTACGCACCATTGCCATGGGCGCGTCCGACGGCCTGCGTCGTGGCATGAAGATCAACAACACCGGTTCTGCGATTTCGGTGCCGGTGGGTACGGCCACACTGGGCCGCATCATGGATGTGTTGGGTCGCCCGATCGATGAGGCCCGTCCGATCCCGACCGAAGAGCGGCGCTCGATCCATCAAAAAGCGCCGCGCATGGAAGACCTCAAGCCAACCACCGAGTTGCTTGAAACCGGCATCAAGGTGATCGACCTCGTGTGTCCATTCGCCAAGGGCGGCAAGATCGGCCTGTTCGGCGGCGCTGGCGTGGGCAAGACCGTGACCATGTTGGAACTCATCAACAACATCGCGACGCAACACAGCGGTTTGTCGGTGTTTGCAGGCGTGGGCGAGCGTACTCGTGAGGGCAACGACTTCTACCATGAGATGGCTGAGGCAGGCGTCATCAAGCTCGACAACATCGGCGAATCAAAAGTCGCGATGGTGTTCGGTCAGATGAATGAACCGCCTGGCAACCGTCTGCGCGTGGCGCTGACTGGCCTTACGATGGCTGAAAAATTCCGTGACGATGGCCGAGACGTGCTGTTCTTCGTTGACAACATTTATCGTTTCACACTCGCTGGAACTGAGGTATCCGCGCTGCTCGGCCGTATGCCGTCAGCGGTGGGTTACCAGCCAACGCTGGCCGAAGAAATGGGCCGTCTACAAGAGCGCATCACGTCGACCAAAACCGGTTCGATCACC
>JANNYE010000103.1:0-41689 GCA_031409935.1 Burkholderiales bacterium
CCGTTGCGCAGCACGCGCTGAGCGATGCGCAACTTGACGAATGGGCCGTGCTCGACCACCTCGGCGCGCTGGTCGACAAGTCACTGCTCGTGGCTGACTTAACCGAGCCGCCACGCTACCGGCTGCTTGAGAGCACACGCGCGTATGCATTGGAGAAGCTGCGCGATGCGGGTGAACTTGATGCCACGCGCGAGCGCCATGCGCAAGCGATGCTTGCGTTCTTTGACGAAGCTTACGAGCAGATGTGGACGGTCACCCGTGATGAGCGCTTCGAACGATGTCTACCGGATATTGACAACCTGCGCGCTGCGCTCGATTGGGCGCATGCAATGGGTGACGCGGCGCTGCACATCGCGCTGGCAGGTGCGTCGGGCTGGATGTGGTCTGATAGCGGGCAGTTGGTTGAAGGCAAGCTTCGTAGCGAACTGGCGATGAAACGCATTGATGCTGCCACGGCAGCGGCCACGGAAGCCCGGATGCAGATGCGATGGTCACGATATCCGCACGCCAACGGCGCGGTCAGATTTAAAGCGATTTTGCGTGCGGCGGAGCTTTACCTCAGGACGGGGGATTTGCGCGGCCTGTATGTGGCCGCCGCTTTCGCAGTGGGAACTGCTGCACAAAATGGCGACATGGCTGCGAGTGAGCACTGGGCGCGCGAGACAGAGCGGCTCTACGATCCGGCCTGGCCACCCGCATCGCGATGGCAGCTGCTTATGGCGCGCAGCGAATTGGCTTACTACAAGCATCATCACTATGAGGAGTTTGAAGCGGTGCTGGACGAAATCCTGTGTCTGGCCACAACACTTGGCGATCAGCACCTGATGCGTACAGCACTAGGGAACCTGATGGTCGCGGCCTCCGCTCGCGGCGATTTTGCACTGGCAGTCGCTCGTGGGCGGGCGCTGGGTACGCTACTGCGTCGTGATCGATTCGAGACGATTACAGTCCATTTTTTCGTCAATTTCGGTGCCGCGCTGACCGAGTTTGGCGAGCTTGACGAAGCCTTGTCGGTGTTGCGCGAAGCGGCTCCGATGCTCACCCGGCAGGGCATGTGGTGGATGTCGCTCGATGCGATTGCGCTGCTGGCGTTCAAACGCGGGCGTATCCGTGATTCTGCGCTCGCGCTCGGGCGATCAGATGCGCTGTTTGTCAAATTGAACCGGCAGCGCGATGACCCAGTCGCTCAACGGATGCACGATGCGGTTCTGTCTGGTCTGCAGCAAGCGCTGCCCGCTGCGGACCTAGAGCGGCTGCTTGCGGAAGGTGCGGCGTTGAGTGACGAGGATGCAGTGCGCGGCGCGCTGGCTGACTGATCAGGAATGGCCATGTTTCAATCGACGGGATGAAAACTAAAGGCTGGAGGCGCCATCTGACCAAGGCTACAACCGACAGATGTGCCAATGGACTGTGACACCAACGGGCCTTGGGCATGCGTTAAAACTGCGTTATGACGTGCAGCCGTGGCGACGATAGTTGGGCGCTAATTTCCGAACGAGCAGATCGGGACATAGCAGGCTCTCAGATACCGTCTAAGGCCATTCAGCTTTTTGCTGAAATGGCGTTTTCTTTGGGACGAGATGCGTAGCAGGGCCTTATTTTGATTCCCAATAAAATAGTGAATAATAAGCGCTCGTAACTGACGGGAGATTGGCATGAGCAGACCGGCAAGCGGCGAGGCGCAACTTGAACAAGCCCGCGCGCAAGTGAACGCCGCTCGCAGTGCCGCGCAACTGCGCGCCGCACAAGCGGTTTTATTACCCCTTGAGCTTGGGCTCACGCTGGAGCAAACCGCTGTTGCCATTGGCCGCTCAGTCGGGGCCACCTGCCGCATGCGCACCACCTTCTGCGCAGTGGCCAGCGGCCAGCGACAACCCGCGCAGGCAAAGAGCAGTCTTCGCAACCGCGCCAAGGCTACGCTCGCGCAGGAGGCCGCCGCCCTTGACGCGGTGCTGCACGATGCGCATCTGGGCGGGGTAGTCATCATCCCCCGCTTGAAGCCGCAGATCGAAGCGGCGCTGGGTAAGACGATGGCACTCTCAGGCATCTACCGGATGCTGCACCGCCACCACTGGCGAAAACTCGCCCCGGACACCCAGCACCCCAAGGGCGATCCGCTAGCACGTGAAGTGTGGAGAAAAAACTCCCTGATTTGATCAAAGACGCTCTGGCGAGCTTCCCCATCACACAGCCGCTGCGTTTGATGTTTCAAGACGAGGCGCGCTTTGGGCGAATCAGCGACTGTTGCTACTGCTGGTGTAAGAAGCCCCAGCGACCGATGGTCAAAGCGATGTTGAGCCATCAATACGTCTACGCCTACGCGGCGGTGAGTCCGCAAGACGGCAAGCTCGACTCTCTGGTGCTCCCCGAGGTCAACGGCGATTGCATGCAGGTGTTTCTCACCGAGGTGGCGAGCCGATATCCGAGTGAGAATATCGTGATGGTCGTCGACGGGGCGGGCTGGCACAAGAAGAAAGACTTTGCCATGCCCCACAATCTGGCGCTATTGTTTCTGCCTCGCTACTCCGCAGAGCTTAATCCACAGGAGCACATTTGGGATGAGCTGCGCGAGAAGTGCTTTCACAACAAAACCTTCGACACGCTCGACGCGTTAGAAGATCATCTGGTCGATTCACTGCGAGATATGGAAACGCAGCACGATACGGTCAGAAGCATCGTAGCGTGGGACTGGATTGTTCATGCTATTTGGATTGGGAATTAGAACTACGCAGTCAACGAAATATGACCGGTTCGGCAGGCTCCCTCGCCCCGGGGGAGTAGAGCCTGCCCCGGCGAAGGCCGGCGGTTGGGGTGAGGGACTTTGCATGGCAATCCGGCTCGTATTACAAACACCCTCACCCCCGCCCTCTCCCCGGGGGAGAGGGAGTCAAACCTCCGACGGTAAGACGTATTTTGTTGACCTATTAACCGAGATTTTCCATTAAGCATTTTTACTCGTCGCCCCTGCGAAGGCAGGGGCCTAGCGTCTTTCGAGCTAGTCAAAAGTGCCACGAAACCGCCAAAGTCGCTGGGTTCCTGCCTACGCAGGAACGACGAAGCACCTAGATTTTTCCAATGAATAATCTCGGATTAATAAAAGCACCGCCTTTCCGCGCCATGCGTCGTTGCACACGCTAGCAATAGCCCGCTATTGCTGTGCTTTGCGCCTAGTGTCGTGTCACGCAATTGGCGCGCAGTTGGACGCGCGAGGCCCCTCATCGACTCGTTGTTGATAGGCATCAACCAGAAAGCACAATCGCGACCAAGCAGCGGTTCAGCGCACCGTTCGTATCGCCTCAATCCGCGCACCGCGCACCGCCTCGGCAATCCGCTCAGGCGTGCGCTGCGCGAGCATCATCGCGGCCACGGCACCGGCATCCACCGATTGCATGGCTTTGAGCGCTGCCATGGCGTTCGCCCGCGCGGTGAACGGCTCACCCGCGCTTTCGGGCAAGCCCACGGCGCGGCGAGATGACTTGTCGGCCTCGCAGGCATCGAGCATTTGCACAAACCGCTCGGGCCGCCGCAATGCGTCGCAACGCATCAGCACGTCATGCACCGTGGCGGGTCGCATGTCGGCAAGCTTGCCCAGATTGCCGTGCTCTGCGGCGACGTGGATGGCCAAGTCTGCTGCGTCACGCGGCACGCGCCACCGCTCGTTGAGCGCGGCGACGAGTTTGACACTGCGCGCCTCGTGCGCGTGGTGCGCTGGCAGGATGTCCGCCGATGTCAAACCTTTACCCAAATCGTGGGTGAGGGCAGCGAACCGCGTCGCCAGCGGCCAGCCTCGATGGGCCGCATAGTCGATGACCTGCATGATGTGAATGCCGGTGTCGATCTCTGGGTGATAAATCGCTTTCTGCGGCACGCCCCACAAGCGGTCAAGCTCGGGTGCCAGCTCAGCCAAAGCGCCACACGCACGCAGCACCTCAAGCATGCGCGATGGCGCATCCTCCATCAACCCGCGTGAAATTTCCTGCCAGACGCGCTCTGCTGCCAGCTCGCGCATTTCGCCGTCGGTGACCAGTTGTCGGCACAGCGCGAGCGTTTCGGGTGCCACGGTGAACTCCGTGAAGCGGGCCGCAAACCGCGCTAGCCGCAACACCCGGAGTGGGTCCTCGGCAAATGCATCGCTCACGTGGCGCAACACCTTCGCCTGAACGTCGCGCGCGCCGCCATACGGGTCAATCAGGCTGCCGTCGGCGTCGATTGCCATCGCATTGATGGTTAAGTCACGACGGCGTAAATCATCCTCAAGCGGGACCTCCGGTGCCGCATGAAACGCAAAGCCCGTATAGCCCCGCCCACTCTTGCGCTCGGTGCGGGCGAGGGCATATTCCTCCTTGGTCGCTGGATGCAGAAACACCGGAAAGTCTTTGCCTACAGGCTGATAGCCTGCCGCCAGCAGTTCATCGACCGTTGCGCCGACCACCACGTAGTCGCGATCCACTGAGCGCAAACCGAGAAGCTGGTCGCGAACGCTGCCGCCGACCTGATAAATTTTCATCGTCGAATTATCCAAGACTGTTCATCCGAGATTCTCCATTAGATTTTTTACTCGTCGCCCCTGCGAAGGCAGGGGCCAAGTGTCTTTCGAGGTCGCCAACCGTGCCACGAAACACCCAAAGTCACTGGATTCCTGCCTTCGCAGGAACGACGAAAGTTTGAATTTTCGTAATGAATGATCTCGAATCGTCTTCTTACGCGGTTCCATCGCCGCCAGATTTGTAGGGGCGGCGAAAGCCGCAAAGTGAAAATATCGCGGCTTTCGCCGCTCTTACGGAGCTGGTGCCGCGTCAAGCGTGTCCGGCATTCGAGGCCCATGCCGCCGGATTGTCCGACCGAGCAATCAGCGCTAATCCGTACGCGATAGATTCGAGTTGATCGCCGGTTTCGATTTTTTTCGGGTCGAAGCGTTGATCGAAAATCGCGCGAACAGCGGGGACGAACGACGTACCACCGGTGAGAAAAACGCGGTCAATGTCGCTCGCATCGAGCTTCGCTTCGCCGAGCGCCTCGTCCACCGCGTCTTCAATTTTTTGCAGATCATCAGCGATCCAATTGTCGAACGCCGCGCGCTCAATCGTGGCGTCAAGCGCGAGGTCGTAGCCGAAGCCTTCGGCGCGAAATTCGAGCTTTGCTGAGGCCGCATGCGACAGCGCAGCCTTCACGTCGGCGACCGCTTTGTACAGCGGATAGCCGAGATCGTTTTCAATCAGCGTGATGAATTTCGCGAGGCCGTCGCGCTCGATGGCGTAACGCAGGTACTCTTTCAGTTCGCGCAGTACGCCGGGCGATTTCATCAACGCGAGCTGATTCCACTGCGCGAAACGATGGTGATAATGCGTCGGCACTTCGAGGATTTTGTCGATACTTTTGTAATGCGCACGGTGCCCGAGCTGCGGCAAAATCGCGTGCTCCAAAATTCGGTAATCGAACACATCACCGGCCACCGCCACGCCTGAATGCGCGAGCGGAATCGATTTCAGCGCGCCATTCTTGCCCGCACCTGGCTCAAAGCGAATGATCGAGAAGTCGCTCGTACCGCCACCGAAATCGGCCACCAATACCGTGGCCGCTTTAGTCAATCGTTGCGCAAAAAAGAACGCCGCCGCGACCGGCTCGTAGACGTACGTGATCTGCTCAAAGCCCACGTCTTTAAAAGCTTTTTCGTAGCGCTCCAGCGCCAGCGCCTCGTTCGGATTCACGCCAGCAAACGCCACTGGACGGCCCGCGACCAGTTGCGGCGGCAACTCCGCGAGCGCCGCACCTGCGTGTGTACGCATGCGCTCAGTGAATGCCGTCAGCAAACTCTCGAAGGTGAATTTTTTGCCGTGAATATGCGTTTCGGTGAAGGACTTGCTAGCGGCAAACGTCTTGAACGACTGCAAAAAGCGGCAATCCGACGGGTCATCAATAAAGCGCTCAATCGCCCATGGCCCCGCCTCAAAACGCAAGTCCTGCGCAGCGTCAGTGTCCTCCTCCCAGAAACACATCGCCGAGCGAAATGTGGCGTGCGCGTCACCATCCAACGTGAACGGCAACACCTGCGCGCGGCCATCAACGGAGGACATCGCGACGACGGTGTTGGTGGTGCCGAAATCTAGGCCGAGAGCCAGCGATGCGAGTGAGTTGGAAGCGGGTTTTGGCATCAGAAACGCAAACGCTCCGCCCTTCGTCAGCACCTGAGCGCGACGACAGCAGCGGAGCGGGGGAAAATCAGGAGGGACGCGAATTCTACGCAAACAACGCGTCGCACCCCGCCGTGCTATGGCCTGTAGGCGACGACTTGGCGTCGCTCGGTACTTTACGCGCGCGGCCAAGTCCGCGCCTACACATCGATGAATCGTCTGGTGGGCGAACCTAAGCCACGCCCGCCAGATACAACCCGTAAATCACACAGCACGCGCCATCAAACAGCAGCGTCACGGCAAAGCCCTTGCCGAACGGTTTGCTCCAGTTGAGCGCGATCAGCAGCACCAGCGCCGCCTTCTCGATCAACGCGGCAGCAAGGATGGGCAGGCGAGCTTCGGGATGACCTGCGGCGTAGACCAGCAAACCACCGACGACAAACGCCATCATGCCCCAATGCCGCGCGAAGAACAGGCCCGCTTCGTCCTTGATTTCAATTTTGTTGAGCAGCTTCAGGAACGCCGCCGGAAACAAAAACTGCAACAGCGGCAGCATGGTGACGAGGCCGGTGACTAAAAGAATCGTGCTGATGTTGCTGGTGATCATGTGAACTCCCCTTGATTGGTGGTGGACGCGAAGTGGATGTGGTGGCAGCGTTGTCTGAGCGTACTGTAAGGCTACTGCGGCAGGATCATGCCGCAACTGGTCACGAGGTAGGCGCGAATCTGGGCCCAGGTCTTGCGCGTGGCTCCAGCCGGAAACCCGACATCGGTGGTCACCGCCTTTCCGAATAAGCCAAACGCGACGCGAGCGTGAAGGATCGAATCCGTGGTTGCAAGCACGAGGCCATCGCCGTCGATGTCGAGGCGGCAGGGCGGCGGCGGGCTCCCTTCGTATCGCGACGTGAGAAAGTTGAAAGCCGTATTCCCCACCACCACGATTTTTCCGTCCGCCTGCAACGCCATGCCCCGCTGGATGTTTGAACCAGCGTTTTGCGAGGCGATCAGTTTTCCGGTCGAGTTGAAACTTGTGTCCAGCGCGCCAGCGCTGCTGTAGCGGGCCAAGCACGGCACGAAGTTGCTAGCGACCTGACAATTTCCTGCCACCACAATCTTGCCCTCTGCGTCAACCCCGACTTTGTAGGCAATGTCGTTTCCGCTACCCATCGCGGTGGTAACTTTGCCTGTGCTGTTGAACGTGCTGTCCAGCGCGCCATTCGACGTCACGCGCGCGATGCAGAAGTCAATGTTGGTGCCGTTTGAGCATCGACCCGCCAGCAGGTACTTGCCGTCTGGTTGCAAGGCCAAACTGTTTGCCGAAGCATCCCCAGAGCCTACCGGAATGCGCAGAATCCCCGTCGAATTGAAAGTGGTGTCGAGCAAGCCGTTCGCGGTGTAGCGCAGCACACAAAATTCATGAATCGCGCCGTTGTCGCAACTGCCTCCGACAACGATCTTTCCGTCGGATTGAACGGCGAGACTCTGCCCGCTGTCCAGCCCACCACCTACCGGAGTGACGACTTTTCCCGTGGCATTGAATGAAGTGTCCAACACCCCTGCGCTGGTGAATCGTGCTGTGCAGACATGAGATTGGGTGCTAGTTAGGTTGCCGCATAAGCCAGCCACGACAATCTTGCCGTCGGATTGCAACGCAACCGCATTGCCTAAATCTTGCCCATTGATACCCACCGCCACTTGCACGATGCCCGTGGCGTTGAAGCTCGTGTCGAGCGTGCCAGTCGTGGTGTAGCGCACCACGCAAAATTCAGTCGTGAAGGCTGGAGCATTGACTATTGGCCGCTGACACGCACCTGACACCACAATTTTTCCATCACCCTGAATCGCAATTCCGGAGGCGCGGGCGTTGCCGGTATTGACCGGTGTTTGCACCGTGCCTGTGGTGTTGAACGTGGTGTCGAGTGCGCCAGAGGCATCATAGCGAGCCACACAAACTACTGTACCGTCAGCGCAGAAGCCAGCCACCACGATCTTGCCGTCGGCTTGAATGGCAACACTGGTCGCGGCGGCGTCGCGGTTAATGTTGGTAATCACCGACCCACCAACACCAAACGTCAAATCCAGATCGCCCGGCGCGGCATGCGCCGCGACGATTGCAACGCCGAACAACGTCGCAATCAGCCTGCGCGCGCTCATGCGGGCGCCAAGCCGGTCATGCCGCACACGGTGCTGAGGTAGGCGCGAATCTTGGTCCAATCGCCGCGTGGCGCGTTCGGGCTGAGCGCATTTTGCGTCACCGCTGCGCCGCCAAAGCCGAGCAGGATGCGGTTAAGCAGCACGCCATCGGTGGTGGCCGACACGCTGCCGTTGCCATCAATGTCGAGGGTGCATGGCCCACCCAGCACCGCGCTGGGCGTCAGGCTGTCGGTGCCACTCGTGCCGTTGCCGATCTGCCCGAATCCGTTGGATCCCCAGCAGACAACTGCCCCGGTGCTCAACACCGCACAGGTGTGTTCAGCACCAGCACTCACTTGGGTCACGTTGCCGACGCCAACAACCGCAACGGCGGTTAGGCGACCGAACGCGCCGCCATATCCCAACCGCCCGTTTTCTCCGGCACCCCAGCACTGCACTGTCTCATCAAGCATGCGCGCGCAGGCGTGAACTCTGCCCGTCTCAACCGTCGTCGCAGACACGCCAAGCACGGACACCGGTTCACGCCGCTGCGTGCTCGTGTTGTCGCCGAGTTGTCCTGATGAGTTAAAGCCCCAGCAGCGCAGCGTTGCGTCGCTCATCCGTGCGCACGTTGACCCGCCACCCGCCGCACTCACGCTCGTGGCATTGGGCAGCGCTACGGTGATGAGATTAACCACTACCGGCACGTTGCTATCCGCTACACCGTTGTTGCCCAGTTGCCCGTTTGCGCCAGCGCCCCAGCAGCGCACAGTGCCATCAGCGAGTCGGGCGCAAGTGTGACTGGTGCCCGCACTGACTGCGGTGACATTTGTCAGCCCCGTGACCGCTACTGGGACGAGGCTTGGAGTCGTGGCACCATTGCCCAATTGCCCTCGAAAGCCATTTCCCCAGCATTGAGCGCGGGCGCTGACCGTCCTTACGCAGGCGTGCTCGAACCCGGCGCTGACGCTAGTCGCGCCGACGCTGAGACTGACTGGTACTGGCACGGGACTGCTGGCGGTGGTTCCGTTACCAAGTTTCCCCGCCGAATTAAGCCCCCAACACCACACCTCGGCGTTGGAAAGGAGCGCGCAACTGAAGCGGCTGCCTGCACTGACCTGCGTGACGTTGTTTATGCCTTGCACGTCTACGGGTACGTTGCTGTCCGTCGTAGTGCTATTGCCGAGCTGTCCAAATTGGTTGCTACCCCAGCAATGTACGCCACCGGTCGCCAGACGTGCACAGGTGTGATCGGTGCCAGCGGACACCTGAACATATGCACCGGGTGCGGCCGCGTGCGATAGCGGAGAGGCCAACAACAGGAGTAACGACAACGCGAACGCGCAAAGGGTTCGCCGTGCGCTCTGCCTTGCCCTCAACCCGCGTGCGTCGGAGTCGGAACGCACCACCCGCGCCCTCATGCCGCCGCCCGCATCGGCACGCTGCCAAACCGCTGTTCAATCAACTGCGCAACCATTGCCGGGGCCGTGAGGATCGGCACATGACCGAGGCCGGGCAGGATGTGCAGCTCGGCGTCCGGCAAGCGTTTGGCCAGCAGCCGCGAATCGTCCGGCGGCAAGACGGCGTCCAAAGCGCCGTGAACCACCAGCGTGGGCACGCGCACCAGAGCCAGACGATCCTCAATCGCGAGCGTGCAGCGGCATTGCAGCAGTTCGATGGCGTTTTGCAGTGTGGCGCGGCGCAACACCTGATGGCCCCATCGCCGCGCGTCCGTGCCGCCGGGCTCTGGGGTGCAAATGGTGACGAATGCGCTCATCGCGTTGTCAAAATCTTTGCGCAGCCAGTCGATAAAGTCGTCAAAGTGCGCGGGCGTCACGCGTCGCCACGATGCGCCCACCAGCGCGAGGCCGGTGATGCGCTCAGGCGCTTTGAGCGCCGCCTCCATGGCGATGCCCGCGCCGCTTGACTCGGCGGCGAGCACGCATTGATGAATGCCCTGCGCGTCCATCACGGCGAGCACGTCGTCGACCATCGCGTTGATGGTGATCTTTGATCCGCTGTGCGTGCTGGCACCGGTGCCGCGATGGTCAAAACTGACGCAGCGCCAATGCGGCAAGTGACCGAACAGGTCATGCCACAACTCGCCGCCACCGATCCATCCTCCCATGGCGAGCATCGTTTGCGGGCCTTGCCCGAAGGAGAGCGAGAGCAGACTGGCGTCAGGGCGTTTTACAAACATGGGGAGCCTCGGATGAATGCAGTTTTGATGGCTGCTATTGCATCAGTGACGAGCCGCGCGGTCTACGTGGCAGGTGTCCCGGTTTGGGCGGGAATGAGCGAAAGGCGGCGGTTTGGGCGGGACAGATGTCCCGAAGGGTTTTACCGGCGGGTTTTGGCGACGTTGATCTGTCCGCTACGCACGAGCTTTGCTTTGTGGGAGTGGTTTCACCGCGATGGTTTTGCTGCGGACGGCCTCTCGCGGTGGAACCGCTCCCACAGAGCGGCCACCGCTCGTCAGTGAATACTCAGTTTGAGCTCGGTGGAGTTTGCCCGCCAAAACCTTCCGCCCGAAGCAATACGATGGCTTGCGGTCGCCCCTCGACACCGAGTTTTGCGTACAACGCAGACAGCGCATTACGTGCCGTCTTTTCAGCAATACCCAGTCGTGCGGCGAGCTGCAAGTTGTCGAGTCCGTCGGCCACCGCGTGGGCCAAGTCTTTTTCGCGTGGAGCCAATATGCGTTGAACCGATTCACCACCAACGAAATCGGAAACTACCTCGATAAAGCGGGCAAAACCACCGTCACCGGGAAGCGGAATGTGATTGCTCGTAGCAAGCGTTTCAAATCGAGCGCCGGGGATGGCGGCGGCCATCGCACGCCCCAGTTCAATTGGCACCGCCTGATCGCCCGCACCGTGCAAAACAAGCGTTGGGCAGCGCACGAGGGGTGCCAGCGCGCTCACGTCAAGCCGCGCTCGCGCCTGCATAATCTGCGCGGCACGCTTGCCGTTACACGAGCGACGCTGCTGGTCGTTGAGTGCGGCTGCCTGCTCGGGGGTGGCGTCCGGGATCATCGTGGTGGTGAAAAACTGCTGCACCACAGGGTCATTGCGCCCCCATCCTAGCTCAACCAAGCGCACCTTCGCATCAAAAAAAGCGACCGTATCCGGGTCAGGATTGGAATGCATCAGGCCCGACAGATACCCCCCCAGCAACACCAGATGTGACACGCGATCCGGGTACTTCGCGGCATAGGCGATAGCGGGAGCTGCAGCGCCCGATTGCCCGAGCAGGGCGACGCGCGGGATTGCGGTGGCGTCGATCACGGCCTCCAGCTCTTCAAATGCGGCGTCCAGCCCGAGCGGCACCGTGTCAGACCCCGACAAGCCACAGCCGCGTTCGTCATAACGAATCACCTGCAAACGGCGACCGAGCCCAGTCAACCACGGTCGCCAAATCGGCGACGAAGTGTCATGCTCAACGTGTGTCATCCAGTGCGCCACGCGCACCAGCGCAGGTCCGCGCCCGTTCTTCGCCCACGCAATGCGCGCGCCCGAGGCCACATGCGCAAAGCGAACTTCGTTCGGCAGGACAGTCGGGTCGTGGGGCATCAGCATGACGCGAACTATAGCCGCGTTGCAACGCAATCGCGGGGCTAAACTTCGCGCGTGAAATCAATCAACAACAACCCGCCGCCCGCCTCTGCCACCGTCACGCCCATTGGCACAGGCCGTCCGTGGCTTGCGCGGCTGCCGCCAGGAATGTTCGCCATCGTGTTTGGCCTGCTCGGGCTGGCGGGCGCGTGGCGGCGATTGGTGGTGCTTGAAACGGGTTATGCCGACGTCGCCAACATTATGGCGGCGGCGCTGTTGCATGTAGGCACTGCATTGCTTGAGTTGTTACTGCTGCTTTGGGTGATCAAATTTGTGCGCTTCCGCGGCGACGTGCAAAAGGATTTTGCGCATCCGGTTCACAGTGCGATGCTGTCGTTGATGTCGCTCACGGTGTTGTTGTCGGTGGCGTTATGGCTGCCGATGTACCCGCAGTATTCAGAGATCGCCGCGAGCATCACGTTCGCTGCGTTGATGTTGCAAGGCGTGATCGCGTGGCGCGTCGTGGCGCGCGCGGCCACGGGCGATTTGCCCGCCGAGATGGTCACGCCCGCGCTGTATCTGCCGCCAGTTGGCGGTGGGCTGATCGGCGCGTTGGCGCTCAACGCGTTGGGCTCGCACGGCTGGGCAGTGCTGCTGTTCGGCATGGGCATCGGCGCGTGGGCGTTGCTGGAGTTGCGCGTGTTGAATCGCCTGTTTGCGGGGCCATTGCCGCCGCCGTTACGGCCCACGTTGGGCGTTGAAATAGCGCCCGCACCCGTCGCCACTTTGGTCGCAGCGACGCTGTGGCCCGAGTTGCCCGCTGACGTGTTGCTGATCGGCCTCGGCATCAGTTGCGGCCCGCTGATCGCCGTACTCGCGCGCTGGCGCTGGTGGACGAACGTGCCGTTCTCGGCGGGGTTCTGGTCGTTCTCGTTTCCGATTGCTGCGTTCGCTTCGGTCATGGTCGAAGCGGTGCGTCGTGGCGGCTGGCCGATGGAAGTGGCGTACGGTGCCGTGCTGCTGGCAACGGCTGTGATTGGCTATCTCGCAGTGCGCACGCTGGCGCTGCTGTTTCGCGGACGGTTGTTGCCGCCGGGGTAGGAGTTGACTACGCGTAGGAGCGACGAAAGCCGCGATGGATCGGCGACGCTGCAAGCGCGGTTTTCGTGGAAAGTACACTTGCCTTTTTCCCGGTACGACTGGGGCATCGAAGGAAAGCAAAGTGCGTGAATTTTCAGAAAAAGTAGCCATCGTCACCGGCTCGTCCAGCGGCATCGGCGAGGCCATTGCGCGCCGCTTATCAGCACTCGGCGCATCGGTGGTGGTCAACTCGGCGTCGTCGGTTGAAGCGGGCGAGAAGCTAGCGAAAGAGCTGGGCGATAACGCGATTTATGTGCAGGCCGACATCAGCGACAAAGCCGCGGGAGAACGACTGCTCGCCGCCACCATCGCCCGTTTCGGCAAACTCGACATCCTCGTCAACAACGCGGGCTGGACAACCGTCGTGCCACATCACGATCTGGATGCGCTGACCGACGACATCTTTACGCGCACGTTTGAGGTCAACGTTAAAGGCACGTGGCTGCTCACCAAAGCCGCTATGCCGTACTTGAAAAAGAGCGATGACGGCAACGTCATCAACATCACCTCCATCGCCGGCGTGCGTCCGATGGGCAGCTCGATTGCGTACGCCATGACCAAAGCCGCGCTCAATCACATGACACTGCTACTGGCCAAATCATGTGGCCCAGTACGCATCAACGCCGTCGCCCCTGGCCTCGTCGCCACACCGTGGACTAGGGACTGGCAAGCACAACACGACAGCGTCAAGACAATCACCCCACTGATGCGCTCTGCAACCCCTGACGACATTGTTGAGGCCACACTTGGCCTGCTGCGCACGCGTTACGCGACAGGGCAGATATTGGTGGTGGATGGTGGTTTGACTTTGGTGCGGTAGCCCACGACGAGGTCGGCGATCTTGAACGCGATGAAGGCGACCACCGCTGTCCACACCACGCAGACGCCCACGGCTTTGGCCTGAATGATGAACTGCGTCATGATCGAGTAGTCTGCTGGCTTGGTCATCGCCACCGTGACCCAGTCGGCCACAGCACTTGGATCACCCAAGTCTATCAACTACAATCGTTATGTTCCTACATAACGGGAGAACATCATGCAGACCATTAACGTTCGCCAACTAAAGACCAATCCGTCGACCGCGCTTCGTGATGCGCGCACCGAGATGGTGGTGGTGATGAACCGTGACAAGCCCGACGCGGTGATGATCGGTTTTGAGCAACTGGATGGCTTGGCTGATTTCGCCCACGTGCGGCAGGCGATGGCGGTTAGTTTGTTCAAGGATCGGTTAATTTCTTTGGCGGGGGCGGCCAAGCTCGCCGGGGAATCGACTGGCGTGATGCTGACTCGCCTTTCCCGGCTGGGTGTTCCGGTCGCTGACTACGACGGCCCAACGTTGGCGAGTGAGGTGAGTCTTGGCGCAGATTGGCTCACCACGCGCGCGTGAAAAAGGTTGTCATTGCTGACGCCGGGCCGTTGATCGCCCTCGCCCGAATAAACCAACTCGGTTTGCTCGCGCGATTGTTTGGCACGGTCACAGTGACCTCCCCGGTGGTAGCCGAAGTGCTTGCCGGTGGCGACTTTCCGGACAGCGCTGCCTTGGCGCAGGCGCTGACTGAGCCGTGGCTGGAAACATTTGATTTTCCAGACGCGTGGCTTGATGAATGCAAAGATTGGGTGCATGTGCATCAGATTGACATGGGTGAAGCCAGCGCGCTGGTTCTGGCGCAGCATTGCAACGCCAAGGGGCAGCCCGCACTGCTCGTGATGGACGATTTTCGCGGTCGAAACGCCGCGCAGCACGCAAGCTTGGCGCTTATCGGCACCACAGGTTTGTTACTGTTGGCGAAACAGGCGGGCGCCGTAGATGCGGTCAAGCCGCTGCTGCGTGCGCTGCGACAGCAGGGTTACTTTTTGAGTGATCGATTGATTGAGATTGCCTTGAGTCAAGCGGGTGAGGCGGTTGATGCAGACCAACGGGATAGGTGAAGGCTGAGTGAGCGGGTGTGCAAGCCTGCTCACTCAGTTGTCAAGCATGCGATGTCAACGTTGGCGTTTGGGCGTTTCCAGAAGCTGAGGACTGGACGGCGTTAGCTCGACGACGACCCCTCCTCGGTCTTTAATGATGGCGCTCCAAATTGCGGTTAGTGCAGATACCGCAGGAGCTTCACCAGAGGTTTGCACACCGAGACCGCTTATCGTGATGCGCGCTCCCGACCAACTTCCGGGATATAGCGCACGCGTCTTTTCCACGGCCTCCGATGTGCTTAGGAACTTCCCCTGTGTCGGGTAAAAGCTCAGCGCACCCGCACCGCTGTATTCAAAGCCATCCGACACCAACAGTACCTGTAAGCTACCCGCAGCGGCTGCCGCCGCAAACGGGGCAATGGCATGTTGCAGCGTGAGAATAATTGGCGAACTACCTCGACTATCGACGCCGTCAAAAACAGCAAGTTCCTTGCGCAACATGTGTAGGAAGGAATCGCGCTCCGCGCGCATGTGATTAAGCGCACAGTCCGCCAAACGTTTCTGTTGCTCTGGTGCCGTGAATGCGAAAGTAATGAGACCATTGAGGTCATCTACCTTCGCGTCCGGTGGTGTCGGCAACAGCGTATCGGCCAAGAGGGTCGGCAACGGACGCGCATTGCCGCCGAACCCCCATAGCACCAGACGCATGCCGGCGCGTGCAGCTTGCGCCACCGCCTGCACCACGCGCGCGTTGTGAGTGTCATCGCGAATGGCTGTGCGATCAACCGGAATCACCAGTATCTGCGGATTGGCCGCATCCTTGGCCGCCGGTTGGCAAGGTGTTGCTGGCCTTGCCGCGTGGCAAGCAAGGCTTGCCACGAACAGGAGGATCATCAGCATCGCTTTCGTCGTGAATGGAATCATGATGCACCTTCAGGTTGGGGTTGTTGCATATTGCTTTGTGACATTGCTGATGCTGGTGGCTCATCAGCGTTAGCCTTCGACGCGGGCTCGTCACTGGCCGACTCAAGCGGGAAAGGGCGTGGCACTTCAAGCCGCAAATCGACCCAGCGGTGATCACCACGCTCCTGTCTCTTCTTGAGCTCAACGTTGACGCTACGTGCAACGCCATTGGCCCAGCGATCAATGGATCGATGCTCCGCACGCTGCCAATCAGAGAAAATCGGAATGGACGGGAAGCGACGATTGATCGCCGTGGCCACGCGCGCCTGCTCCGGCAACAAGTGCCCGGCACCAGAAAGCAACAAGCCGAGCACGGTCAGGAAGCAGCACAAGATTGAGGTGCCGACAAGAACCTGAAACGATCCTTCAGTCTGGTCGGGTGCCATGGCTCGCACCACCACGATCAAGACGAACATCGTCACCACCAACATGATCAACACGACAGGTTTTGCCCAATCGCGCCACGTCGGAGCCTTGAAGCCATCGTTGCAAAGCGGCTCAAGCATCGCGCACAGGTAGTCAAGCTCCGCCTTCTTGTCAGGGTAACGTGCAAAGTCGATACGCTTTGTGCTTCGAACACGTAGCTTGGCGCGCAAGGCTCTCACCTGCGTGGCATAACGCCGCAATATCCATTGCAAGCCGAGCACCGTGAGCGTGGCAAGCGTGATGGCTGCAAAGATTTGCAAAGCAGCAGGCAAGGTCGTGCCGAGCGCGCTGGCAATGACCCAACCCGCAACCGCACCCTCCGCCGCGCCGCCCAACGTTAAGAACAGATTGCCGTCAGTGCCGCTATGAGCGCCAAAGACATTCACGAAGCGATCTGCCTCCGTGATGTGCCCTGACTCCAGTACGGTCGGAAATGCAGCGTCGGCTTCACGTATCTTGCGGGCACGATTGCCTGACCAGATGGCGAGCCACACCGCCAGCGCAGCAACTACCAATGCACCATAGAGACGAGTGCCGGTAAATTCCGCCGGACTCGCTGCCGCCCATGTGATGAGCACTACCATGACGGTGATACTGATCAGCACGAGCGCAATCGCCAAACGATGACGCCCCGAGTTGTCAAAGGCGGTGGTCGAGTTTTTGCGATTGGCCGCTGCATCCTGCAACGCATGCGATGCGGCCACCGTGTCATCAGTGCCGGTGATGGATTCGGCTTCGCGCTTGATGGCGCGACTGCCTTTGTATTGCCGCACAATGGCGGCATTGCGTTTTGTGTTGTCGAGGTTTGACATGAATGGATTCCTTGATGGTTATGTAGACATAGACTTGGGAAATGACTGCGTTGAGTGGGCGCGTCGCGGGCAACGGCTGGCGCTGCCCAGCGAGCGCCGAAGCGCTATTGGCTCGGGCCGTAGTCGGTGAAGCCACGCACGCGAACACCACAAAACGCAATCGCGTCCATGTAAGTTGTTTGCCAGTTTGCGGACAAACGCTGATGCCGCGTTTGTAAAAGCGCCATCGTACGGCGCAAATCGCGGTCAGCCTGACCAGCCTCGCGTTCGGCGTACGTGTATTTCGTGCATGCGAGTTCGTGGCTGGTGTACTGGTAGCAAAACGCGCTGTAACTCGCGCTTGCACGGAAGACATCCCACCCCGTCTGGACGCGAGGCGGCGGCGCTAGCCTGCAGTTCGGCTTTGTCGCCGCCAGCCGCAGAAAACGCAGCACGTCAACAAAGCGCAACGTCGCCGCCTCAAGCTCCAGTTTCAGCTTGTCAGCGATGCTCGCGATCACAGCGGTGTCGCGATGTTCGAGCATCGCGATAGACACCACCACCGGATCGTATTGGTGAAGATAAACGCTGTTCATTACGGCTTTTCCGTCGATGAAAAGTGTGACTCCACGGTTTTGGCAAACACGCGTCCGACAACGCAATCAAGCGTTACTTTTTTGGTTGCAGTCAGATACACGAAGCGGGCTTTGATGATCGGCAATCCGAGCACCGCGAACGTGCTTGTCGCCTGCGGCGTGCCGAGTTGCGCCACGGCATCAGCGCACGGTGCGCCGAAGCCGATCTTTCCGACGCTTTCTGCTGCGTCATCGGCGCACGCGGTGAGGAGTGATCCTGTCAACATTGCGGCAACGGCTTTTGAAGTGAGTTTCATGGTTCGATGGCTTTCAATTTGTTAGGTACGCGCGAGCTCGACGATCCGCGCACCGGCGTGGGCCAGCTCGTGGGGACGTTCGTTGCCAGGTTTTGATCATGGCGCGTCGACCAGTCGGGCACTCTGATGGCCGTTCCATCCCAAACGCCCGCGACGCCCGGTGGAAACTGCGAGCCGGTGCACACCAAAATTTGCGGTGGTGAGTTCGCGAGCGCGGGAAAGCGCTGCGAGATGATCTGGTCGCGCACTGCTTTGAGATTGCCGTCAACGGCGCATTGCGCGAACGCGTTGATAGACAGTGTCGCCGTGACCGCCAGCAGTGGCACCGCAAAGGCGGTTTTTGTGAAAATTCGCATTCCGATTTACCCTTCCAACACAAGTGTTTTTTTGGGAAACCGCACCGAGAAATCCACAGAAATAGCGCGCGACTTGACATCTATGCCGGAGAAGCATAGAGTGGCAGTAGACGGTGGTACTAATACCGCCGCCTGTGCCACGCGGCCTTTGTTGAATCTCGCCGTTTGGCTTCTCTACTAGTAACAAGTAACTGCGCGGGGTTTCTCTCGCACCGTACCGTGATGACTTTGGTTTTCTTGCTGGTTAACCTAGTCACCGCGTTGCGATCCCGGCTTTAGCCGGGGAAAAGGCTTCCTTCGGGCGGCCTTTTTTTATTTCCCGACCACTTAATTGGAGTGATCGCGCTTCGGATTAGAAATTATAATCCGCACCTCTTCAGTAAGTCAATATGCTTTTTCACAGCGATTAACTGCGCAATAATATTTAATCGCTAAAAAAGGTAACTTATCGATAAAAATGACTCGTTCATCGGCTGCTTCTACGGTCTGCGCCGAACCTTCTATAAGATGTAAACTCTTTTTCTCTAACTACTGGTTCCATCTGTCGATGAATAGCGCCTCGTCGGACTTCGGCAGCCTTAAACACGAAGTCAAGCAACTCCTGGACTCGGGACAATTTACTAGGGTCGTCAGGTTCATCTACGAGAAGTGGACCCTCGCAGGGGGCATACGTGAGTCCGCAACCGACGACGCTGCACCACCCGATACCGACAGTCGACAGCTCCGCAACAGCTATGCGCGCCTGTTCGAGTTGACCGGGATCAAGTATTTGTCCCATCGAATGACCGGGGTGGTAAAGAACGATAAGGCTACGGCGACGACCATCGCCATCAAGATGCTGGGCAGTTGGTCGTGGGATTCCGCCGCTCATGGATATCGCGCTATTACTGATGATCTCGCTTCGGCGGAAAACTGGCTTGAGCAGACGCTCGCAAAGCTCTTTCCAAAAGGAACCGGCAAGATCGCGTTCACCGCTGAAAGTGAAGGCGTCGGCACAGTTAAGGCTTGGGTCGAGCAGTTCGTCAATTGCAGCGCTTGGCTGAATCTCAGCCAATACGAATCAATATCTGCAGCAACTCCAGCGACCGCACTGATGTCTTTTGCGCATTTTTCCGATGGACCATTGCACTACCTGTTGACACTGACCGAAGCTACGCTAGTATGGGTATTGGACTATGGCGACCCCGCAGTATCGTTCGACTCAAGTGACGAAGCAGACGTAGAAATCGAACAATTTGGGCAACCAACTCAGACTCCGGCATCTTGGGCTAGATTCGAAAATTTCATGCTGCTTCGGGCAGGCTTTGTTGCCTATCTTGCGATGTGCCGCGCGAACGTTAAGAGTGACGGTTACGACAAATACCAGGCCGCATGCAAGCGTTGCTTCTTTGTTGTAAAGAACGGCCCAAATTGGTCTCTCAAGGACGACACTGCGCGGCAGTCAGATGGGGAGTACGTGGAAATTGCACGTCGACTCCAGCGTGGCCGGACTGCGGTTGATCTTTTGCCGACGACGCTACCGCTAGGTTGGCCAAACGCTCGAAAGAGTTCCATCGTCAGCCCGTTCCCCAATACAGTCGTTGCGGGGGTGAGTCTAGAAACCACCTATCCTCGATTTCAGTTTACGTCCACGCGCGATTGGCAAGAGGATTATTCCGGACCTTCATCCGGGAAGATCGAATGGACATGGTTGTCCGACGAAGTTGCTGCGGCAACAGAGTCTCTATCTAAAAGTGTGGAGACTGTTGTGCAGGCAGTCGAAACAAAATCACCCGACCAAGCATCAACCAATTCCGCGGCAAAAACGTTACTTGCCGCAGGATATGAAACCCTCACACTAGTCGAGTTTCTTTCATATGACACTCAATACATTGGAGAATCAAAATGGGCGTAGTCGCAGCAATCCCAAAATCCGAAGCATTCGCTTCGCCCGATCCTATTACCCTTACTTTCGTCGTACCGGCGACTGACTGCAATCTCAACTGCCCAGCGTGCTACATCAAAGCTCGCCGGGAAGTGGTAGCAAGCGAAAACTCGCTGTCGATTGAAGACTATCGGGACTTTTTGCGAATGACGTTCGCGAGCTATCCGACTACGCGGGTCAGTGTCCAGGGATATGAGCCATTGTTGCCCGAATCATGGCCATACACCAAAGCCATTCTCGAAGAAGCGAAAGCTGCTGGAGCGATACGCGCAGTGATCACAAATGGCACCTATCTGAAAGACCATCTCGCAGAACTGGCGGAGTTGTCGCTCGACTCAATCGCGGTAAGTCTCGATGCGCACGATGCTAGTCGTCATGATTTGACCCGAGGCAAAGTTGGTGCATTTCAGGAGACTGTTTCGAGTATTCGAGCCGCGCTATCGCATGAAGCGCTTAGAGACAAAATCGTCGTCGCGTCGATGTTGCAGCCAAGAAAGCGTAACTACTTAGAAGGCATGGCAGGGTGGCTTGCTGCACTCGGCGTTCAGAAATGGCTCGTCACCCCGGTAATGAGCCCAAAAATCGCTGACACCATTGATGACCACAACACCATCCTCGGCGACCTCGCCTATCTCAGTCGTGAGGCCGTACTAGCCGGTGTTGAGTATTGGGCCGATGATGAATTTTCACTGCTCAAACTGGAGCAGGCCGGGAAGGTCACGCCACTGGTGCCGTTCCGCATTCGTCGTCTTGCCAATCTGGAAAAGACTGTCCGCATGTCGCCAAGCGGACGTGTCTCGGTCGGTATGCAAATCCTGTCTGAGGCTAACGATAGGTTGCCACGCTGGAACGCTGCCAATGAGTCACCCGAGACATTTTTGCAACGGGTTTTGCCATGAAAAAAGTTCTCGCTTTCGTTGCGGTCGTAGCTCTCGCCGCCATCGCATATTTCGCTTATCAGTCGAACAAAACACAAGCGCCAGACGCTAACAAGGTCGTCAAACTCAGGCTTGAAAGTTTCGCTCTTGCGTTGAATCCGGCGACTCTTTCAGACATCGAATCGCGCCGCGTAGCGACTCTGCTCCATGTCGGATTGGTACGGCTGGATCAGAACAATTTAATACGACCCGGCGTTGCTGAAAGGTGGCAATCGGATGGAAAAACATCGCGCTTCACCATCAAAAAAGGGCTGACCTTTTCTGACGGCGCAGCCGCAACACCTGATGAAGTGGTCAAGTCGCTATGCGCCTCCATGCAGCCGACCGCTAATTACTCATGGGCCCTCTCCAGCATTCGACACACCAAGTCGGCAGACGGCAAAGCGATAACCTGCGATGGAATCCGTGCCGCCGGTGACGAAATAACTATCGAGGAAACCAATGCTTCCTCGACGCTCATGGACGCGTTAGCCGGACCGGGTGGCTGGGTCACACATCAAGGCGTCGTCCCTGCAAAGTACGCTGATGTTCCGGGACTCGGGCCGTACAAAATACAAGAAGTGGTACCGGACGCATCGGTAACCCTTGTGGCAAGATCAAACGCTGCGCTTGCTGCGCAAGTCGGTCGCGTCGAATTCCATCTGATCACCGACGATGCCCTCGCGGCAACAAAATTCAAATCGGGTGAGCTAAGTGCTCTTGATCTGAGTACCCCGACCCTCGTCGCGCTGCTCAAGCCGGACGAGTTGGTTCGCGATGGAAGGAACAAAATTCAGCAGGTCAGCGCTGACAAACTCCGCGTGGCAATCGTTGGTGAAAAGCAGCTTGAAAAGAAAGGCTTTTCGGCTGAACAAGTGCGTATATTCAAAACTGCTCTATCGGCCAGTGTCCCGCGCGGAGACATTGCCAGCCGTTCGGGTGGCATCGCAATCGCGCACGCCGCGCCATTTGTGATCGACAGCGCCGCGCAGCCGGCCAAGCTCGATATGCCCGATGTGACAGGTTTGCCAAAAGTACAACTGACCATCATCACTGAAGGGGACACCTTTTCTGACGCTATTGCGGCAGGGTTCCCGAAACAGATAGGCCCCGTACAGCTGGACTACAAGGCGGTTGACAAAGGCCTGCTGATTCAGTCCATCGTCACCGGCAACTTTGATCTCGCTAGCGTGGTCATTGAGGCAACTTCACATTCCACCGAATTCTGGACAGCCTTTTTCAACCCTGCATCGCCATTTTCGGCTTTCGGCAAGCCTCTATCGGGTCTAGGCACCCAGCCAATTGCAGAGCAGTTGCGGCGAATCGCACAGGAAGGCAATTGGATCGGCATCGTGCGTGAACAGAGACGGGTCGTTGCCAAAAGCAATGTTGACGGCATTCGGTTCACCCCCTCTGGGCAAGTGAGCTATGAGGAAGTTCAACTACGGTGAAATCGATCGCTGTCAAAGCAGGCGCGATCCTCGCGCAGGTATTTGCCGCGCACGGTTTAGCGTATTTTCTTTTGACCATATTGCCCGATGCCGCGTACGCGGCGTTAGGGCTGTTTGCAGGAAACGTCGAGGTAGCAAACAAGATACGCGCGTCGGGCAGCGTGTCATACACGAGTGTCCTGCTTGACCTTGTGCGGAGCGATCTCGGTATGGGGTTAAACGGCGTGCCTGTCGCTGAGCAACTTGTCCAGGCGATACAGTCGAGCGCACCGAACATTTTTATGGTGTCAGCACTGCTCGCAGCCGGATTCATATCGATAGTGCTTTGGGGCAAGCCGAATTCCGTTTGCGAATGGGCGTCGCGGCTGCTGAACTTTCTACCTCCGTACGTCATCGTGTCGCTGTTGATGTTGCTCAGTCTCATTTCAGGTGTTGATCAGTTGCCCATCATGCTGGCTCTGCTGGTGCCGCCATTGGCACTGCTCGCCAGTCAAGTGCTGGGACTACTTGCGGTCTTCTTGCAAAGTGACCATGTTCGTTTTCATCGATCCCTGGGAGCCAGCGAGTTCAAAGTTCGTCAGCGCCTCGTAAAAAATACTGCGCTAGCGCTGCTTCCCTCGGTGCATAGCATCGCAATCAATCTGTTGGCCGCACTGCTGTTCGTTGAAACCATCTTCAATAAGGGCGGAGTCGGAACTCTGGCAATTCGCGCAGTACGCACCGCAGACATCAAGCTCGTGCTTGGTGTGGTGCTCCTCTTCGCGGCGTGGACTGCGACGGTCAAATTGTTGACATTGGCGACGCGTCGTCTTGCGATTTCGGAATGACGAAAGTCGCATCACTCGTCCTCCTCGCACTGATTGCGATCCTGCTATTTGCGGCGACGAAGCACGACGAATTCGGACGCAATGTGGCAACCTGTCTCGCGCAAGCCACTGTTTTGTCGCTAGTCAAGGGACTGTTGGTCGCCGTTGTTCTGTTCGCCATCGCGCTAGTATCGTCTCTTGTTTCCGGGCGGCGGGTGGCGGGTGGCGTTGACATTATCGCCAGCCTGATCGGCGATATTGTGGACTCCGTGCCTGCCATTATCTGGGTGCTGGTTTTCGCAGCAGCGATCGCGGAGCCCCGACAGATTGTCCCGGTTGTCGGATTCACGCTCGTCGCGCTGCCGTATGTACTACGCATCGTGCATGGTGAAGTGTCACGCATTTCATTGCTGGAGTACGTTCAAGCGGCGGAGGCAATCGGTGCCACACGCGTGCGCATTTACTTTACACATATATTGCCGAATTCAACTGAGATTCTGGTTCCTGTCTTTCTTCAGCTGGTCGGGTCAGCGATAGCTCTTGATGGCGCGATAGGCCTTCTGAGCGGGGGTAATCGTACTGACCTCAATCTGGGAACATTTTTGATTCGCGGCAAAGAACAGTTTCTGCTCAACCCGTCTTTGCTTTTAACCACCCTCGCTATGTATGCCTTGCTTTACTTCACGCTAGACGTATTGATGCGTCGGCGTGGACCCGAAACATTAAGCAGCTTGATCGCACGTTAGCAAGCGAAGGCGTGGCCGGATAAGTTGGTTCGCACTGTCGACTTTGCGCTTGCGATCATGGCACGACAGGGACTTGGTCGGCAACATCGGTTGTAAGCCGTCCATCACTCGCTCGCTTCGATATCGTCCTAGCGGCGGATGCATTCCTTCCGACGCATGCCTATTTCCCCGCGACGCAGCACCAAACAAAAAACCCGCCGACGCGGGTTTTTTGCAGCGCCCCCGATCTGCGAAGATCAGGACTTCAGCGTGACGCTTACCGGTTGTAAGCGCTTTCGCCGTGCGACACGATGTCGAGGCCTTCGCGTTGCTCGTCGTCGGTGACGCGCAAGCCTACGATCAGGTCAGCCACTTTGAACGCGATGAAGGCGACCACTGCCGTCCACACCACCGTCAAGCCCACTGCTTTGGCTTGCACGATGAACTGTGACATCACAGAGTAGTCCGCTGCTTTGGTCACCGCCATGGTCACCCAGTCCGATACGTAGCCTGGGCCGCCCAAGTTCGGGCTGTTGAAAATGCCGGTGGCCAGCGCGCCGAAGATGCCGCCCAGCGCGTGGATGCCGAACACATCCAGCGCGTCGTCCGCTTTGAGCATTTTCTTCAGACCCGTGACGCCCCACAAGCAGATGACACCCGCCAGCAGGCCGATGATCAGCGCGCCCATCAGACCGACGTTGCCGGCGGCTGGCGTGATCGCCACCAGACCCGCAACCGCACCTGACGCAGCGCCGAGCATGGAGGGCTTGCCCTTGAGGAACCACTCAGCAAAGATCCATGACAACACGGCACCCGAGGTCGCAACGAACGTGTTCAGGAAGGCAAGCCCTGCGGTGCCGTTTGCCTCTAACGCAGAGCCCGCGTTGAAGCCGAACCAACCCACCCACAGGAGCGATGCGCCCACCATGGTCAACGTCAACGAGTGCGGCGGGAAGGCTTCTTTGCCGTAGCCGACGCGCTTGCCAACCAAGTAAGCACCGACTAAACCCGCCACACCAGCGTTGATATGCACCACGGTGCCGCCTGCAAAGTCGAGCGCGCCCCACTGCCAGATGTAACCAGCGGTGGCGTTCAAGCCTTCGACCAGTTTGGCATCGGTGTACGCGTCCGGTCCCGGCCAGAACCAGACCATGTGTGCGACCGGAATGTAGGCGAAGGTGAACCAGATCACTGTGAAGATCAACACCGCCGAGAACTTCATGCGCTCAGCGAATGCGCCGACGATGAGTGCGCAGGTGATGCCCGCAAACGTCGCTTGGAACGCCATGAACACGATCTCAGGAATGACCACGCCTTTGCTGAAGGTCGCAGCCATGGCGAAGGTGCCCGCTACGTTGTCAAACAAGCCTTTGCCGAACAGTCGCCCGGTGCCGCCAAAGAAAGCATTGCCCTCAGTAAACGCGAAGCTGTAGCCATAGATCAACCACAATACGACCACCAGCGAGAAGGTGACCATGACTTGCATGAGCACTGACAGCACGTTCTTCGAGCGAACCAAACCGCCGTAGAACAGTGCGAGGCCCGGTATCGCCATCATGATGACGAGCAAGGTGGAAACCATCATCCAAGCAGTGTCGCCTTTGTTGGGCTCGGGGGCTTTAGCGGCAGCTGCCGCCGGAGCAACAGCCGCTGCGCCTGCGCCTGAGGCCGATGCTGCCGCCGCAGGCGCACCCGTCGCCGCTGTTGAAGCAGCCGCCGGTGCCGCCGTGGCCGGTGCAGCAGCGGGGGCAGCCTCTACGGACTTAGCGGTCTCAGCAGGCTTGGCGTCAGCGGCTTTTGTAGCGCCTCCTGCTGGGCCAACTTCGGCAGGCGCCGTTGCGGGTGCTGCGCTCTGTGCCGCCGCCATCGGGCTTGCGCCAATAGCAAAGACTGCGCACAGCGCCGCCGCGAATAGTTTCAATTTCATATTCAATAACCCCGTTAAAGCGCGTCGGGACCGGTTTCACCGGTGCGAATGCGAATGACTTGTTCGAGTTCAAAAACGAATATCTTGCCGTCACCGATCTTGCCGGTATTGGCGGCCTTTTCGATCGCCTCAATCACGCGTTCAACCAACTCGGTTTTAACCGCAACTTCAACTTTAACTTTGGGCAAAAAATCGACAACATACTCCGCGCCACGGTAGAGCTCGGTGTGGCCTTTTTGCCGACCGAAGCCCTTGACCTCGGTCACGGTGATGCCCTGAACGCCCACGCCAGCGAGGGCTTCACGCACCTCGTCGAGCTTGAACGGCTTGATGATGGCAGTAACCAGTTTCATAAATGGGCTCCCCCGTGTCTCGGTAAATTGATTTAGAACGACTTGGTGTATTTCAGCAACGCGTAAGGCGTGGTTTTGCCTTGAAATTTCTCTTTCGGCGGCGTGTAGAAGGCCTTATCGGCGTCTGTGGTGGTCACGCCACCTGACAGCGCGAGACCATTGCCGAAGTCATAAGCCAACTCGACTTTGCCATCGGTATACGAGCCTGAGCTCAAGCCTTTGATGCCCTGATGACCTGCGTGCAGGTTGAGGTTCAGGTTTTTCATCAGTGGGAACGCAGCGTTCAGCTCAACATAGAAGCTGTTGCGTGCGTTGGCAATGGCAAAAATCGAGGGCGAAATGGTGTGTGAATACTTAAGCGTGAACATCTTGTAGGTGCCCGCGACATACACCTCGGTGGTGTCACCGCGCGTGGCACCCGCGTTCAGCGAACCTGGGTAGTAATACTGCAGCACACCGACGTCATAGCCAATGTCGCCCGCGCTGCCCTTGAAGCCCGCGTAGAGATCGACTTCGGCGTTACTGTTGGACACACCATAGTCCTTCAACCAGCTGACGCTGGAGGCCCATACGCCCATATAGAAGCCCGCTTCTGGTGCGTAATCCGCACCCAGTTGCAGTGCGGGTTTGAAACCAGACTGGTTGAGGCCCCGGTAAATATAGGAGCTAGCAACGCCTGCGTTGACCGACCATGGCGATGCGGGCTGGGCTGCTGGGGCGGCGGGTGCCGCCGCAGGCGTCTGTGCCATTGCAAAGCTGGCCAACAAGCTAGAAATAGTGGCAGCGATGAGGGATTGCTTTAATTTCATTATGAAATCTCCGAAAAATGAAAGTGGATTAATTAACCGTTCATTGCAAGCACCGTGCCAGCATGCGGCGTTGTGTTCGCAGCCGCAGCGTTGGCAGATTGCTCTGAAAAGCGCAAAAACAGTGCATCATAAAGTGCTTCGCCCGTGGCTGCACCAAAATAACGCGATGCCCTGCGATGCAATTGCGCGGATGACGTAATGGGTCGCGTGGCTTGGTTTGCTTGCAGCCAACTAGCAGCCTGTCGAACCTGAAACATCGTAGCGAAAATCCGCCCGCCCGAGGGCAGATTTTGACTGTTTTGCAGTGGCAATATCGAGATATTGCCCAAAAAAAGGGCGAAATATGAACCGGGCTGGCGGATTTGCAGCCGATGCCTTTCAAGCCCGACCGGCTGCTAAACTAAATGTATGAATCTAGATGAACTCACCGCGCAGATCAAAGCCGTTCTGGCTGGCAATCCTGGCGACGATTTGCAAAAGAACCTACGCGCCACGTTGACGGCAGGCCTCTCGCGTATGGACGTGGTCACCCGTCAGGAGTTCGACATCCAGCGCGACATGCTCAACGCGCTGCGCACGCAAATTGATGAACTGGTGGCGAAAGTTGAAACGCTAGAACGCCACAAATCTTGACGCTATAGCGATGCGGATGCGCAAATGATTGATGCGATGGCCGCTGCGGTTTAGCGAGGCGAAACGCACAACAACTTTACGATGAGATGTCCGTTTTATATGGGCTAACATCAAGTTTATTGATAAAATCGATAAATGCCGATGTGTGCCTTTAGGCCTGATAAAATGGGCTTCTCAGCGTAAAGTTGCTGCGACATTTGTAGGAACGGAGCACGCCACGAAGGCGTCGACAGTCATGACCGTTTTACGCGGCGGGCACCGCGCCTTCGGGTGTAGCATTAATCGGAACACACCTTGGCCGCACTCCCTTCGCTACAACAACTGCGCTACCTGATCGCCCTCGAAGAAGAGCGCCACTTTGGTCGCGCGGCTGAGAAGAGTTTCATCACGCAAAGCACGTTGTCCGCCAGCCTGCGTGATCTCGAAAGCACGTTGGATGTGACGCTCGTTGAGCGCGACCGCCGCCACGTTTCATTCACAGCAATCGGTGACGCCACGGTCGTGCGTGCCCGCGAGCTTGTCGCGCAGGCCAACGATCTGGTTGAACTCTGCGCCTCATCGCGGCATCCACTCACGGGCACCTTCCGCCTCGGCGTGATCCCCACCGTTGCGCCGTTCGCGCTGCCGCCAACGCTCGCCACGCTGCGCGTGCAGTACCCGAAGTTAAAGCTCATGCTGCGCGAAGAGTTGACCGGCATCTGCCTCGACCGCCTGCTCGCCAGTTCGCTCGACGCCGCGCTGATCGCCTTGCCGTACGACCTGCCCGCTGGCATCGAAACGCTGTCACTGTTTGACGATGAATTTCTGTTCGTCACCGCCGACCCGAAGCTCGGCGCGGCACAATCGCCGCTACCGATAGAAAAAATCGACCCCGAACAATTGCTGCTGTTAGAGGACGGGCACTGCCTGCGCGAACACGCCATCACGGCCTGCTCGCTCAAAAACGCGCACACCAACCGTGCACTCGCCGCCACCAGCCTCATCACGCTCACCCACATGGTCGAAAGCGGCCTCGGCCACACGCTGCTACCCGAGCTTGCCATCGCGGGCGGCGTGCTCTCAGGCTCAAGCCTGTACGCGCGCCGCTTCACGCCACGCGGCCCGTCGCGCACCATCGCGCTGGCGTTCCGAAAAACGTCGGCCCGCCGCGAAGAGATCGCAGAGCTTGGAAGGATTTTTGCGATGAGCAAAGGATTTACGGGGGCCGCGAGAGCAAAAACTGCACGCCGCGCGAGAACACTACAAAAGCTCTAAGGAAATACGGATGTAGTCGAATTGTCATCCTGAGCTACAGCGAAGGATCAGGTGGCATGCAACGATTTCAACGACTTACGATCAACGTTGTGCACACTATCTGATCCTTCGCTACGCTCAGGATGACATTAATCTGTGCTTGCCTAACGAAAGTCATCTCCCAACAACAAGAACTCGTCAATTCCATCTGAGGCATCGCGAATCTGCTGCGGTATTGATCCGAACACGTCACCGCGCTCAACGGTAAGAAAGTGTCGATTTGATCGACATATCGCCGCAAATGTGTCGATATTTTTTCATTTTATCGACATTTAAGCTGAATCACGACTAAAATTGTCGAAAACATCGACACGTTCTGACTATGCCGTTCGAATCCGCTCAACCCTTCAATGTGCCGCTGCTGCGCGCTGACTGTGTGCCGCTGGCACAGTGGGAAACGCCTGCGATCCTGAAAGCCTGCATCGAGGCGCGCTCGGCGCTGTCTGCGCTGCATCAGGCGACGGCGCTGCTTCCGAACCCGGATGTGATGCTGTCGTCGCTCGTGCTGCTGGAGTCTCAAGCCAGCTCCGAGATCGAGAACATAGTGACCACGACCGACGCGTTGTTTGAGTATGCGCAGGGCGATGCGCGCCGTGTTGACGCCGCCGACAGTGCGGTGAAGGAAACGCTGCGTTACCGTGAGTCGTTGTACTACGGCATGGCCGAGCTTAAGGCGCGGCCAATCACCACGACGCTGATGGAGGAGATTTGCACGCGCACCAAAGGCGTGGATATGCGTGTGCGCAAAGTGCCCGGCACCGCGCTGGTGAACGCGCGCACGAAGCAGACGATTTACACGCCGCCGCAGGGCGAATCGAACTTGCGTGAGCTGCTCGCCGATTGGGAGCGGTTTTGCCATGCGCTGCCCGATGATGCACTGCGTGGCGGCGAGCTTGATCCGCTGGTGCGCATGGCGGCGCTGCATTATCAGTTCGAGGCGATCCATCCGTTTCTCGATGGCAACGGGCGCACGGGGCGTGTGTTGAATCTGCTTTTTCTGGTGGAAAAGGGCTTGCTCTCCACGCCAATCCTGTATCTGTCGCGCCATATCCTGCACCATCGCAGCGACTATTACGCGAAGCTGCTGGCGGTCTCGCGTGAGGGCAGCGACGCGGCCTGGCGGGACTGGATCGCCTACATGCTCGACGCGGTGAGGGAGACGGCAAAGTGGACGCTCGCCAAAGTGCTGGCGATTTCGACCCTCATCGCCGAGACGCACGCCGAGGTGCAGCGCACCACCAAACTCGGCAATCAAAAAGGGCTGATTGAGCTGGTGTTTCGCCTGCCGTACTGCCGAATCGCCGATGTGGTGGACGCGCAAATCGCCAAACGGCAAACGGCGGCTGTGTATCTGCAAACACTCGCTGCAACTGGTGTGCTCACCGAGGTTAGCAAGGGACGAGAGAAGCTTTATCTGAATCATCGGTTGATTGAATTGCTCAAAAGCGATGGTGGTGATGACAGCACAGGCGGCGCGGCCCGAGCGGTCACACTATGAAATGCCACGCTAAACAGCAACCAAAAAAATTGCGCGCGCATTTGAGTACCCATACACGCAACAGTTTCTGTAAAGGCTCGTCCATTGAAAAAAGTTTCTGACGCGACGCTAACCATCAATGCCGACTACCGGCAATTTGTCGAAGAGCTGAAGGCTCGCGTCGTCGGTGCCCGCACGTCGGTGGCGCGCGCTGTGACGCACGATGCCATCCTGCTCTATTGGGACATCGGACGCGGGATTGTGGAGAAACAAAAGGCGCACGGGTGGGGCGACTCCGTGGTGGAAATGGTGGCTGCGGATTTGCGACGGGCGTTTCCGGAAATGAGTGGGTTTTCTCCACGTAATGTCTGGGACATGCGCCGGTTTTACGCGACATATTCTGCGCCGGAAATTCACTCACAGGCTGTGAGAGAAATTGAACATTGCCAGTCAAATCCAAAACTGCGGCAAGTTGTCGCAGAATCCGCCGCGAGCAAGAATCCGCCTCCAATCAAAACCGAAGACGGCGTCGATGAGCAATTTCTGCGACAGCTTGTCGCAGAAATTCCGTGGGGCCAAAATCTGCTGATCCTCAACAAGCTCACCGACCCAGCCGCCCGCCGCTACTACCTGCGCGCCACCGCCCGTTTTGGCTGGTCGCGCAATGTGCTGCTGAATCAGATCAAGGCCAGCGCCTACGAGCGCGCCGTGACCGAAAAGAAGACGCACAATTTCGAACTCGCCCTGCCCGAGCATTTCGCCGAGCAAGCCGACGAAATGCTCAAGAGTTCCTACAGCCTCGACTTCCTCGGCCTGCGCCGCGCCGTCAAGGAGCGAGAGCTGGAAGACCGGCTCATCTCGCGCCTGCAAGCTTTCCTGCTAGAACTCGGTTACGGCTTCTGCTTCGTCGGTCGTCAGCACCGCATCGCGCTGGGCAAGAAGGAATATTTCATTGATCTGCTTTTCTATCACCGCTTTTTGAAGACCTTGGTCGCCTTCGATCTCAAGGTCGGCCCGTTCGAGCCAGAGCACGCAGGCAAGATGGATTTCTACCTGAACCTGCTCAACGACAAGGAACGCGGCCCCGACGATCAGCCCTCCATCGGCATCATCCTCTGCGCCGAAAAAGACGACATAGAAGTCGAATACGCCCTGCGCTCCAAAGCCAACCCCATAGGCGTCGCCGCCTACGAATTGCAATCGAAACTACCCGGCGAACTGAAAGGCAAACTGCCCACCGCCAAACAGCTTGCGGATATTGTGCGGGTGGAGATGGGGGTGCGAAATTGAGTGCCGGTTCCGATGACCTCTGAGTTGTGTTGAGAGGCTAGAGCGACGATTTCGTTGCGAGGCAGACCAACCCATCCAACGTGAGCGCTTAAAAAAACATCCTGAACTCGTCACACAGCAGCACGGCGATGACTCTGGCAACGAGCGAACTTTTGGCGCTATAGGGAACAAAGGAGATAACGGGTGTATCGCCAGACAGCTCGGGCGAAGTTCGCGTAACGATGCGAATTGACTTGAACACAACACTCAATCGTAATAGGATGATTGCTTGGCAAATCAATTGACCTTGAGGGTTTGGCTGATGATTAAAAAACGAACGACACTTTTGCTGCTCGCATCGGGGTTCTTGTTCTTGGGAGGCGTCGTCGGAACCCTACTCGCAATGAGTGCGCAAAGCCTTGTACAGGCCGTCATTGCTGGTCTTTTTGCGCTTTTTGGTGGATCGATTCTGGCGTTGTTAGAGAAGCTTCCCGAAGAGGGGCAAGGCAAGGCTGCGTTGTCCTTACTCGCAATTTCAGTGGGGACGCTGCTGGGCGTTTATTCGGGGTTGTACGTAAATGAGCGGCAACTACTTACCCCGGAAAACTTGCGACTTTCGAAAGCTAAGTTGCCGGCGGGGGCGACACCGACAGCCGTTCCTAGGTACTTGCGCGAAAACTTTCAAGACGCCCGAACTTCAATTGACATGAAATATCGCAATAAATTCTTAAGTGCGGAGGACGCGTACGATTCGCTTAGAAAGTTGACTGATGAACAGTAAATTGCTTTTGCCGATGCTCGTATCAATCGCCATCGGCGGCTGCTTCGCGACTGACACATTGGCGGATCCGTCAGACTCTGTTGTCACGATCTTCACGACAACAAAAAGTGGTTCTGGCCAGGGCACCGGATTCGTTTTTGGCGAAGGAGGACGAATAGCGACTGCGTACCATGTAGTGCAGGGCGCGACAAAGATTGAAGTCAGTGACAGAGCCCGCAAGACGATGACGTCTGTGAGAATCGACAGAATTGATCCGAAACGCGATATAGCTGTCTTGATTGTTGACGAAGCGGCTTCGCTACCGAGGCTTCGAATAAGCGCCAGCGTTCCAGAGGCGCAGGCCAAAATCATGATAGCTGGCACTCCACGAAGCGTGCCGCAGCAAGTACTACATGGACGAGTTACGAGTGCTGGCTATATCTCGTCGATGGCGCTTTTTTCCGGGAACGGCAAAGCGATCTTTGCTGAGAATCTGGATGTACTGCCGCTTGACGTGACAATTTATGGAGGGCTGAGTGGCGCGCCGGTGTTGCTCAATGGAGATACCGTTACTGGAATACTCTCTGGAAGCTTGGATCAAGGAAGAGGAATAGGGTGGGCAATTCCTGCCAAGTACTTAGTTAGTCTCATGGCTGCAACTGCCATCAACAAAAACCCAGCAGACATGGGTTTGTGGCCGGAGCTGTCGCTAATGCGTAGAGAATGGGCTGGGCTGAATCGAACTTACACAAAAGAATATTCCGCAGATCACATGGCTACGTTGGACGCGTTGCAAGTCAGCTTCCGTCCCCTGAGTGGACGCTGGTTCGGCGTCAAAGAGATTAAGCAAACTTTCGAACCTGCGGGCAAAGGACGATGTAACGTTCGCCTGAAAAGTGACTACAACTTGTGGATCGACAAGATTGACGAACTACGTGCTGTCGTCAAGGGCCGACGACTGGAAACAGTTCAGTTTCAAGGGGCTTCTTTCGTCGGACTCGGTGACGGTCGCTGGTGTGACGAGTTTCGCGAAAATTTTTCATCACTTACGACGTTTACTGACGTCACGCTGAGTATCGACGACCTCGATACCTTTACGCAGGATGAGGCTGTGTTCGAGGTTGCCGAAAATGTCACAGAATGCAAAGTGGGCGGCAAAAATTGCGAAGCAAAATTCTTTGGCAAAAAGAAGTCGTCGAAGCTCGAAGTAATATCGCAGTCCAAAATACGGTGGTCAGGAGCGATTTTTGAGAAAAGTAAGTAAGGAGTGACTCCTCGTGACTAATGCATTTTTGGCCATTTCTCGGTCATCAATTGGACTGCTCCTTGTTAGTGCCAACGCTTTCGTTGAATAGTCATATCGTCAAATGCGAACTGGATCATCGCTTTGAAATAGCACGATCCCCGTAGTCGTCCGTAGTTGTGCATTGCAGCATAATCAGGCGATGGACACCTCAACGCCCGCTCCCGACCTCGACGATAAAGACGCGCCGCTCAAGGCGGATACCCGGCTGCTCGGGCGCTTGCTGGGCGATGTGATTCGTGCACAGCGTGGTGACACCACCTTCGATAAGGTGGAATCAATCCGGCAAGAGTCGGTGCGCTTTCATCGTGAAGGGGCCACGCACCGCACACTGGATGCATTACTTGCCGATTTGAGTGTTGAAGAAACGCTGGATGTCGTTCGCGCCTTCACTTACTTTTCTCACCTCGCGAATATCGCCGAAGACGTGCAGCAGAACCGCCGTCGTCGGCATCACAAAAAAGCGGGATCGGCCGCGCAGGCGGGCTCGCTTGCTGCTGCGTTTGAGCGGCTGAAGGCTGGCCACATCAGCGGCAACGAGATCGCGCATTGCCTCGCGCGCGCCAACGTGAGCCCGACGCTCACGGCGCATCCGACCGAGATCAAGCGGCAGAGCACGCTCGATACCGAGCGGTTCATTGCGCAGTCGCTCACGTTGCAAGAAGATGATCGCGAGGCCACGTTGCATCGACTCGTTTTGCAGCTCTGGCAAACCGCGATGCTGCGGCTGACCAAGCTGCGTGTGCGCGACGAGATCGACAATGCGCTCAGCTATTTCCGCGCGAGTTTTTTGACCGAGGTGCCGCGGCTGACCAAGAACACGTTGGCGCTTTTGGCTGCACATGACCGCACCGTTGCCGAGCTGCCCGCATTCCTGAAGGTCGGCATGTGGATCGGCGGTGACCGCGACGGCAATCCATTTGTCAATGCTGATACGCTCGAATACGTGATCGACACGCAGTGCGAACTGGCGTTATCGCATTACCTCGCCGAGGTGCATTCACTCGGCGCAGAGCTTGCGATGTCGAGCCGTCTGATTCAAGTGACGCCCGAGCTAGCAGACCTCGCCGAGCGCGGCGGCGACGCCTCACGCTTCCGCGTCGATGAGCCGTATCGCCGCGCGTTGACCGGTATTTACAGTCGTATGGCCGCGACCTATCGCAGCCTCACGGGCAAAGCCTCGGCGCGTTCGCCGCACAACATCGACGCCGCGCCGTACGTAACTCCCGAAGAATTTGCCGACGATCTCGAAATCATTGCCGAGTCCCTCAACGGACACGGCTCAAAGGTGATTGCCGATGCGCGCGTGTTACCGCTCAAGCGGGCGGTGCAAATTTTTGGCTTTCACTTGGCGCCGGTGGATTTGCGGCAAAACTCCACTGTTCATGAATCGGTGGTCGCGGAACTTCTCGCGGGTTGCGGCCTGTGCGCCAACTATTCTGCGTTGTCTGAGGACGAAAAAGTCGCGCTGCTGTCGCGTGAACTTGAGAGCGCGCGCCTGCTCGCCTCGCCGTACATGAAGCTCTCGGAAACCGCGCTCTCCGAGCTTGCCATCTTCCGCAAAGCCGCCGACGTTCACGCACGATTCGGTGCGACCGCGGTGCCGCGCATGATTATCTCGATGGGCGAATCGGTGTCCGATTTGCTGGAGCTGGCCACGCTGTGTAAAGAGGTCGGCCTCGCGCGCGGTGGCGATGCGCCGCATCTGGCGGTCGCCATCGTGCCACTGTTCGAAACGATTGAGGACTTGCAGAACGCGCCCACGGTCATGGCTGCTGCCTTCGCGCATTCGCTTTATCGCCGCTGGATCAAGGCGCAGGGTGATGCGCAGGAGATCATGCTCGGCTACAGCGATAGCAACAAGGATGGCGGCTATTTCACCGCGAACTGGGCGCTGTATCGCGCGCAGGCCGCGCTGGTCGAGAGCTTCGCCAGACACGGCGTTCGGCTCGGCCTGTTTCACGGCCGCGGCGGCAGTGTCGGTCGCGGCGGCGGGCCGAGTTACGAAGCGATTCGTGCGCAACCGGCAGGCGCGGTCAACGGATTTTTGCGCCTGACGGAACAGGGCGAAATCATCGCTAGCAAATACGGCGACCCCGACCTCGCGCAACGCAATCTCGAAACGCTGCTCGCGGCCGTACTGGAAAGCACACTGCTGCCCAACATCACCAGCGACGCAAAACAGCAGGCGCGCTACGAAGCGCTGGCAGACAAACTAAGCGAACACGCGTTCACCGCCTACCGCGCACTCGTCTACGGCGACGACGGCTTCGTTACCTACTTCCGTGAGAGCACGCCGATCAAAGAGATCGCCGAACTCAACATCGGCTCGCGTCCCGCCTCAAGAAAAGCCGGTGCGCGCATCGAAGATTTGCGCGCGATCCCGTGGGTGTTTAGCTGGGCCCAAGCCCGCGTATCGCTGCCAGGCTGGTACGGTTTCGGCAGTGCTGTCGCATCATTGTGCGACGAGCAGCCCGAGGCGATTGACGAGTTGCGCGCGATGGCAAAAGACTGGCCGTTCTTCGCCACCGTCCTCTCAAATTTAGGCATGGTGCTGGCAAAAACAGACATGCAAATTGCCGCCGCGTATGGGTCGCTGGTGCAGGACAAAGTCATTCGCGAACGCGTGTGGGGCAAGATTCATGTCGAATGGGAACGCACGAAGAATGCCTACGAGACGATTGTCGGTGCAGCGCCACTGGCCGATAACCCGACGCTCGCACGCTCCATCCGCAATCGCTTCCCGTACCTCGATCCGCTCAATCATTTGCAGATTGAATTGATTCGGCGGGTACGGTCAGGCGATCTGGAAGAACGTACGCAACGGGCGCTGCACTTGACGATTAACGGGTTGGCGGCGGGGTTACGCAACACTGGCTAGTCGCGCGCAGCGCAGCGTAGTCCCCTCTCCCTTCGCCCCGCCGTCATTCCCGCGAAGGCGGGAATCCAGCGCGTAGGGTGCGGTCCCACCGCACCTCAAATTGATACCAACCAAGTTCGTTCTTCGCAGAATTGGCTCGTCTGCCACGATCCCGCTCATGCCGCGGGGCAGTCACTTTTCTTGCTTCGTCAAGCAAGGTAACCCAAAGAAGGCGACCCCTACGATTGGCCTGATCCTGCGACGCTCAGAAAAAAGCGGAACGAACAAAACTCGCTATCGCTCAAACAGTTTTTCGTTCTGATCGCTTTTTTCCTGCGCTTCTCGGGGCCAATCAACGGGGACTCGTCGAGCCGACATTTGATCGCTTCGCGATGAGGAATACGAGCACTCATATGCAAGCACGGTGTTGCGCTCGTAGGGTGGGTTAGCGGCACGTTCGCAGTGAACGTTCAGTAACCGCGATCTATGCGTGCCGCGTAACCCGCCGGTCGCGAGTGGTTGATGTACAACCATCGGTTGTGATGGGGATCGCTTTGCTCAACCCATCCTACTTACTGCAACGTTGATCCTCACGGGAGTCTCTAAATGCGCGTCAAAAATAAGGCTGGAATAGAGAATCTGTGCGCGGTAGCCGTGCATCTGCGGCAGACCATGCCGGTAAATGCCGCAACCAAGTTTGCCATTCGGACAGTTTTGCGCGAGGCAATTAACAAATCGAACAAAGATTAAAAAGGAAACGATAACCGAAAGAACTGTCGCCACATCTCCATTGCGGCCACGCAGCAGCTACTCAAGGAGCCAGATGCTGCTTTGGTATCTGATCACGCAATCCCTGTTGGGGTGTCGTTAAAAGCATTCGAAAAATTGGAGGAGCGTACAGTTGAGACCGTTAAAGAGCTCGTCGCTAAGTACGCAATCATGGTGTTAATCACGCCAGCAGAGGACGCACGGCTCCGCGCGGCCGACCTAGTAAAGACCATGCCCAAGGACTGGCAGGACGGGCATGACCTGCTAGCGCGCTACTTGCACGTCGGCATTGAAGTGAAACCTAATCCCGCGTTCACCGACACTGGTGAAGGTTCCAATTAGCTCAAACGTTAACGGCGTCTCCCAGCTGCTGCGTGCGGGTTTCAAAAGCTGTCATCGCGAAGCGATCAAATATCGGTTCGACGGGTCCCCGTTGATTGGCCCCGAGAAGCGGAAGAAAAAAGCGACCAGAACGGCCCGCTGTTTGAGCGTAGCGAGTTTCGGGCCGTTCCGCTTTTTTCTGAGCATCGCAGGATCAGGACAATCGTCGGCGTCGCCTTTTCTTTGGTTACTTGCTTTTGGGCAAGCTTAAGAAAGTGACTGCCCCGCGGCATGAGCGGGATCGGGGCAGACGAACCAAGCCTGCGACGAACAAGCTTGGTTGGTATCAATTTGAGGTGGGTTGAAACCCACCCTACGATTCCCGGACGCGCGTCGCGCCGAAGCCCTACATTTCAGCCATGCAAACCACGCTCTCGCCGCTCGCATACGAAGACATTCCCGCTGCCCACGCCATCTACGATCGCACGTTCGACTGGTTGACGGCGAAGGGCGTGCGGCAATGGCTGTTGCGGCTTGACGAGGCTACGTTTGCTGAGCGTCACGCGGCGGGCGAAGCATTGGCAATCTACGTTGATGGTGTGCTCGCAGGCTGCGTGTTTGTGCCGTTTGAGACGCTTGCCTACTACGGGGACGTGATCAAAACGGCACCGCGATGGTGGATGCACACGCTGGTGATTGACCGTGCGTTCGCGGGGCAGGGCGTGGGCGTGAGCGCCGTGGCGGCGGTAGGTGATTGGGTGCGTGAACAGGGCGGCCAAGCGGTGTGGCTGCATTGCGTCAATGATGCGAGCCATGCCGAGGTGATTGCCTCGTATTACGCTCGGCTTGGGTTTGATGAGGTGCTGCGAACGGAGGTGACTTATCCGTCCGGGAACGCGTTTCCGATGGTGGTGATGCGAAAGACGTTGTAGCCAACTCTCTTACGCACGCCACCCTCACCCCAACCCGCTCCCGCACGCGGGAGAGGCAGCACAATAGTTACCTCCTTTGCCGCTCAAAAAATTTCCAGATTGCGGCCGACGCATCGGGCCCTTTGGCATCGTTGAATTGCAGCGCTGCATCGCCACCGCTCCACGCGTGTGCGAGGCCGTGAATTCTTAGGCTGCGCACCACGATTCGCCCGTCGCGTTGCAGGTCAATTTGCGAATAGGCGCGCGCCGATTCGGTGGCATCAAACTCGCGGTCTTCGCGCGCCAGTTGCGTGGCTTGCGGTGCCGACTCAAACAGCTTTTCCCACACTTTCACCAAGCCCGACGCGTTGCGTTCGGTCACCGTTTCATCGGCGTTGCCGTGCAGCACCATGAGCGGCGGTGGCGACACTTCATGCGTATTCCAATAACTGTCGGCCAGCGCTTCGGGGTCAACACGCACGCCTTTTTCCATCGCCGAAATCGCAGCGGCGGCCGAAGGCGGCATCATCGGCGGCAGGCCAGAGTGCACTGCGGCTGCGGCGAATACGTCAGGGTGGTGATACGCGAGCAGCGCCGCCAGTGCGCCGCCCGAGGACATGCCAGCAACATACACGCGGGTACGGTCGAGCGCAACGTGTTGCTGCGCTGCTTTGATCATTTCGAGGATGATGGCGCACTCGCCGTTGCCTGCAGCCGTGTTCGGTTCAAACCAGTTCCAACAACGGCGAATGTTGGCGAACGTCGCCTGCTCGGGGTAGAGCACCGCGAATCCGCCGCGGTCGGCAATCGCATTCATGCGCGTGCCGCGCTCAAAGTCCTCCGCGCTTTCGCGACAACCGTGAATCATCACCACCAGCGGCAGCGGCTCGCTGCCGATCACATGCGGCGGCACGTAAAGGCGATAGGCGCGCTCCGGCGGCAGCAGCAACCACGGCGAGGTTGCGCCGTCGCTACTGCGCGCGCTGCCCTCGACGGTGCGCGCGTCGGTGCGCCGAATGGGGGGTTTGGACTCGACCACCACTGCGAGGTCAACGGGTATCGTGGGCGCACCCGGCGCAGGCATCGCTGTCGATTCGGGTGCCGCAAGCGCTGCCAGCAGCTCAGGTGGGGCAGGCGCAGGCGACGGAGCAGGGGGCACCGGCTCAACGACGCGCTCGCGTTGCAGACCGAGCTTGCGCGCAATCAGTTCAGTGATTCGGGCGCGAAAACGCCGTAGCTTCGGTGACAGTGGAGCTTTGATCAAAGTGAATTCAACGAAGAACCAAAAAATTGGCGGAGCGTGAGTCTAGTTGCATCAAGAATTGTGCCGCACAACTTTCGCACGAAGGCACCCTGCATTGCGTCAGAGCGCTCAGAATATTCACCGGCGCAATGTCCGTCATATTGCGCTGAAATGCCCGCCGCTGCGCTTCGCGAATATCATCAAGGCATGACCGTCACCGCCATCCGATCCTCTCTGCTGCACTGTTTGCGCGACCCCGGGCTTGCAGGCGATCCGGCGGCGCTCGAATATTTTTCGGATGCGATCACCGTGGTGCGTGACGGGCTGATTGAGCGCGTTGGCCCTGCGGATGCGCTGCTTGCAACGCTTGGAGCAGACGTACTAATCGACAATCATCAGGGCAAAATTTTGCTACCGGGGTTCATTGATGCTCATGTGCATTATCCGCAGATGGATGTGATTGCGAGCTATGGCACGCAACTGCTGGAGTGGTTGAATCGCTACACTTTTCCGGCGGAAACCAAGTTTGCTGATCGTGCGCATGCGGATGCGATGGCGAGTTTTTTTCTGGATCGCCTGCTGGAGAACGGCACGACTACGGCGGCCGTGTTTTGCACGGTACATCCGCAATCAGTCGATGCGTTTTTTACCGCATCGGAGGCGCGCGGTCTGCGCATGATTGCCGGCAAATGTTTGATGGATCAGAACGCACCGGATGGCCTGCGCGACACCGCACAGACGGGCTACGTCGACACCAAAGCGTTGATCGAGCGCTGGCATGGGCATGGGCGCTCCGCATATGCGATCACACCGCGCTTTGCGCCCACCTCAAGCCTTGCGCAGATGAATACGATGCGTGCGCTCTCAAAAGAGCATCCGACCACCTACATCCAGTCGCATGTCGCCGAAAACAAAGCGGAGATCGCGTGGGTCGCCGCGTTGTTTCCCGAGCATCGCAGTTATCTCGATGTGTACGACCACTACGGGTTGCTGCGCGATAAATCGATCTACGCGCACTGCATTTATCTCGACGATGCGGATCGAGCGCACATGACGGCGGCGGGCGCAACACCGGCGTTTTGCCCAACCTCGAATCTGTTCATCGGCAGCGGGCTTTACGATTTGCAGCAGGCGCTGGCAGCGGGCAATATGGTGAGCGTGGGCACCGATGTGGGCGGTGGCACCAGCTATTCAATGCTGCGCACGCTCGGTGAGGCGTACAAAGTTCAGCAGTTGCTCGGCACCTCGTTGTCACCCGCTTACGCGTTGTATATGGCGACGTTGGGTGGTGCGAAGGCGCTCGCGTTGGATGACAAACTGGGTTCGATTACGCCCGGAAAAGAGGCCGATTTCGCGTTGCTGGATCCCGCTGCGACGCCGTTACTCGCGCGGCGAACGAGTCTGCGTGACGACCCCATGGACGTGTTCTTTGCGCTCATGACGCTTGCCGACGATCGCGCCATTGCAGCGACTTATGCCGCCGGAAAACTTGTGCATACGAGACCCTAGGGAAACGCTGAACAAATCGCCGCGCGCATCGCATCCTTGATTTGGGCGAATCGCTTCGTCGAAAATGCTCGCAATAGCCCGCTATTGCTGCGCTTTTCGTCTCGCGCTTCATCCCAAATCAAGGCGCGCTGCAACG
>JANNYE010000104.1:0-35504 GCA_031409935.1 Burkholderiales bacterium
AGGTCTCGGCGACGTTGGTGGCGAGGATCACACGACGACCGTTCGAGCCCGCAAAAATACGCTGCTGATCCTGTACCGACAGTCGCGAAAACAGCGGCAGAATTTCGGTGCCCGGTTTCAGACGGCGACGCAAAATATCCTGTGTTTCGCGGATTTCGCGTTCGCCGGGAAGGAACACCAGTACGTCACCCGGCCCGTGCAGCCACAGCTCGTCCACCGCGTCGGCAATCGCCTCTTCCAGCTTTTCTTCGTCGTCGTCTTCGCTCTGCGCTGCGCGATAAAGCACGTCGACTGGATAGGTTCGTCCCGAGACCGCAATCAGCGGTGCAGGTTTGCCGTGGCGATCCTGAAAGTGCAGCGCGAAGCGCTCGGCGTCAATGGTGGCCGAGGTGATGATGACCTTGAGATCGGGTCGTTTCGGCAACAACTGCCGCAAGTAACCGAGCAAAAAATCGATGTTCAATGAGCGCTCATGGGCCTCGTCAATGATGATCGTGTCGTAGGCGTTGAGGAATTTGTCGCCCTGCGTTTCGGCGAGCAAAATACCGTCGGTCATCAACTTGATGAATCCGTCCTGCGCGCCTTTTTCGGTGAAGCGCACCTTAAAACCGACGCTTTGACCGACCTCTTCGCCGAGCTCTTTGGCGATACGCGTCGCCACGCTGCTGGCCGCGATCCGGCGCGGTTGCGTGTGACCGATCAGGCCGTAACGACCACGTCCAGCAGCGAGTGCAATCTTCGGCAACTGCGTGGTTTTTCCGGAACCGGTTTCTCCCGTGAGCACCACAACCTGATTATTTCGGATGAGCGATGCGATTTCGTCCGCCCGCTCCGACACCGGCAAACCTTCGGCGTACAGGATCGACGGCGAACGCGAAAGACGGTCGCGGAAACGATCCTCCGCGCGCTCAATTTCAGCGGCGAGTTGATTAGGTTGGAGCTGTTTCGCCCGGCGGGTGATGCGCCAGAAGTCCGCCAAAAGCATTGCTTGGCGGTCGATGGAAGCGTGGGGATGTTCAGACGTCATGCGAGGATCGAATTGTACGGTAGTAAGTTACAGCTCTGGGCTGTAAGCCATATTTCGCTTGGCCTTAGCGTGCTATTTGCTGCTAAGTCGATAAACGGCACTTTATCGATCTAAGACCAAGTTAAACGGTCATTTCAGCAAAAAGCTGTAATCAATTTCAGGCAATTTTTGGTCGCATCGCCATAAAAATATCCGCGCCCATTTCAACGCACACGTTTCGTCGAGAAAAAATACGCTATTCCGATACTCCGACACGAAAATGGATAAACTAAATCCTCAAAATTTCACGTCAAGGTAGTCTGATGAAACGCATCCGTAGTTTTTTTGCGCTGTCGGCCTGTGCCATAGCACTTGTTTCGACTGGCGTCACTGCTAACCCGCTCCGCTGGGCGGCGTCCGGCGATCCGCAAACGATGGATCCGCATTCGCAGAATGAGGGCTTGACCAACTCGGTGAATTCGCAGGTGTACGAATTTTTAATTCAGCGCGACAAAAAGCTCCAGCGCATGCCAGGTTTGGCCACTGCGTGGAAGCAAATTGACGCGCTGACGTGGCAGTTCACATTGCGCAAGGGCGTGAAATTTCACGACGGCGCAGCGTTCACCGCCGATGACGTGGTGTTCTCCATGGAGCGCGTGAAGCACGCCAATTCGCAGCTCCGCGTGTACGGCAATCAGGTGGGCGTCGCGCGCAAGATTGACGACCACACCGTTGAATTCAAACTGCCGCAAGTGAACCCGATTTTTCTCGATCACATCGCCGCGCTCAACATCATGAACAAAGCATGGTCTGAGAAAAACAATTGCACCACGCCACTTGACTATAAAAACAAAGAAGAAAAGTTCACCTCGCTGAACGCTAACGGCACCGGGCCTTTCCGCTTGGTGAGCCGACAGCCCGACATCAAAACCATCTGGAAGAAAAACGACACGTGGTGGGGCAAGCATGAAGGCAACCTGACCTCGGTGACCTATTCATCGATCAAAAACGATGCCACTCGCGTAGCGGCGTTGATCTCGGGCGAGCTTGATTTTGTGCTCGATCCGCCGCCGCAAGATATGGAGCGCCTTGAGAAAACCGCTGGCATCAAGGTCGTCAACGGCGTTGAGCAGCGCGTGGTGTTCATCGGCATGGATCAAGCGCGCGATGAGCTTTTGTATTCAAGCGTTAAAGGCAAAAATCCGTTCAAGGACAAGAAGGTACGTCAGGCGATGTATCAGGCCATTGACATCGAAACGATTAAAACGAAGTTGATGCGTAATCAAGCGTTTCCAACCGGCGGCATCACCCCCTCGCCGCTGGGTGCGTTTAACGACCCGGCGATTGAAAAACGGCGTCCGTTTGATGTCGCTGCGGCAACCAAGCTGATGGCCGAAGCAGGCTACCCGCAAGGCTTTGAAGTCACCATGCACTGCCCGAACAACAGGTACGTCAATGACGAAAAGATTTGCCAAGCGCTGGCCGCAATGTGGGCCAAGATCAACATCAAAATCAAGCTTGACGCGCAACCCCGTGCGATCTATTTCCCGCGCTTGGACAAGCTCGACACCTCGCTTTACATGTTGGGCTGGGGCGGCGCGATCACCGATGCTGAAACCACATTGACCCCGGTGCTGCGCAACCGCGGCGCCAGTGGTGTCGGCGACTACAACTATGGCAACTACAAAAACGCAAAGTTGGACGAGGCCGCCGCCGCATCCAGCAAAGAACCCGATGCGGCCAAGCGTGAAGCGTTCATCAGGCAAGCGCTGCTCGCGCACAACGATGAGGTGAACCATTTGCCGCTGCATCGGCAGGTGATTCCGTGGGCCACACGCAGCAATTTAAGCGTCGTGCATCGTGCTGACAACTATCTGACCTACGACTGGATTACGGTGAAATAAATTCGCCGCAGTAGACGTCGTTGACGTCTACACGCACTGTGCACCTAAACCTAAAATGCGGGCCAAACAGGCCCGCATTTTTTTGTGCGATGCGCTCGTACAATGAGTCGCTGAAATCCACTTAACGCCTCGCTCATGACTGCAAAATCGCTGCTCGTATTCGCCGTTATCGCCACCCTTTTCTCTGGCGCGACGAGCGCCGTCGCGCAAACGCCAGTGACCGTGGTTGAGTACTACAACAAGGCCATCGCAGCCTACTTTCTCACTGGGCGCAGCGCCGAGCAGGCAACGCTCGACACCGTGGCCGACTTTCAGCGCACCGGAGCGAGCTTCACAGCCGTGTCAGCCACCGGTGCTTCGGCACCGCTGGACAGCGCCTGCCGCTACCGGATTGCCGTCACAGGCTCAACCTTTTCGTCACATTTTTATGGGCTAAGCGCCGACTGCGCATTGATCGCGTCTTTCCAATTGGCTAATTTTGCCAACGAAGGTTTTGACTTCGCCGTGGAGCGCCCGACGGTCGGTGTCTGCCCCGTAAGCTCCCCCGTGCCGGTGTACCGTGCGCTGCGAAAGTTGACGCCGGTCGACACGCCCAATCACCGCTACAGCGTGAGTTTGGCAAGCTATCAGGATCAAATCAAGCAGGGCTGGACGGGCGAAGGCGTAGTGTTCTGCACGAAGAGCGCGGTGGACAAAACCGCGCATCCAAGTATCGCAAATTCCGTGCTGTATGAAGATCGCTGCGTGACTCCACGCACCGGCATTCGCGCTGCCACTGGTCAGGCGTTTCTAGACCGTGCCGGCACGCTTGACGATGAGCGCAACTGGGTGCGCTCGTTCAGTAACGAAACCTATCTTTGGTACCGCGAATTGCCCAGCGTCAATGTCGCCACCTACCCGAACGCAACCAGCGTCTTTGACGCATTGACAACGCCTGCGTTGGCGCTGTCGGGGGCGCCTAAGGATCAATTTCACTTCCGCGTCCCTACCAATGAATACGACGACCAGACGGCGGGAATCGAATCTGGCTACGGCATCGAATGGGCGTTTGTCGCCGCCGCGCCGCCGAGAAAGTTGCTGGTCAAGTGGGTTGACGCGGGCTCCCCGGCCTACATCGCGGGCATTCGCCGCGGCGCATCGGTGCTGACCGTCGACGGCGTGAATTTGATTAACAACACCACGACAGCAGGCATCAACGTGCTCAACGCGGGCCTGTTTCCGGCGACCCTCGGCGAGACGCACCACTTCAGCATTCTCGATGCGGGCGCAACGGTGGCGCGCACGGTGACGCTCACCTCAGCGGTGTTGAGTGCGAAGCCGGTCAACGAGGTGGGCTACATCGCCACCCCGACCGGACGTGTCGGCTATCTTGCGTTGACCACCTTCAGTGTCGACGCGGCCGAACTCGATCTGGCCAATGCGGTGGCAGGGCTTAAAGCCAACGCGGTGACCGATCTGGTGCTCGACCTGCGCTACAACGGCGGCGGCTTTGGCGATATTTCGGCCGAGCTTGCCTTCATGGTTGCCGGGCCTGCGCGCACCGCTGGCAAGGCGTATGAAAAATTCCGCTTCAACGACAAACTACCGGTGGGGTTTGGCACGACCGAGGCCGATTTAATCACCCCGTTCTACGAAAAATCCCCCGGCTTTTTCGCGCTGGCCGCGGGCCAGGCACTGCCCACGCTCAATCTGGCGCGCGTGTATGTGTTGACCAGTAACGACACCGCATCAGCCTCCGAAGGCCTGATCAACGGGCTGCGCGGTGCCGGGGTGCAAGTCATCCTGATCGGCAGCACCACCCTCGGCAAACCGTACGGCTTTTATCCTTGGGACAACTGCGGCGTGACCTACCTGACCATTCAGTTTTCCGCCGTCAACCATCTCGGCGAAGGCGACTACGTTGACGGCTTCGCTCCCACCTGTGCGGCCAACGACGACCTCACCAAACAGCTGGGCGACCCCACCGAAAAGCAGCTCGCCGCCGCGCTCGCTTACCGCGCCACTGGCGTTTGCGCGCCGGTGAACAGCGTCGAGAAACACACGCCCGTAACGTCGATAGACGGCGCAATGCGGGCCCCGAAACAACGTGCCATGCCGGGCACCTTGCTGCACACCAAAGCCAATGTTGCCAAGGGCAGCGCAATCATCACGCCGCGTGAAACAGGTGAGCTACTGAGTGGGATTGAATAGGCGGTTGATTGGGTAGCAGCTCAACTGGCGAGCAAACGCTAGGGAGTCCGAAATTACTCATTAGAAATAATCACTCACTTCGTCGTTCCTGCGAAGGCAGGAACCCAGTGACTTTGGGTGTTTTGTGCAAGTTTTTTTGGCGGACTCGAAAGACGCTGGGCTCCTGCCTTCGCAGGGGCGACGAGAAAAAACCTATTGAAAAATTTCGGTTTATTGGCGCGTTGTTGGCACCACATCGAACTAAGTCCGCGCTGCCCCAACAGGCTCCTACAATGCAGCATCGACTTTTTTCGTGGCCAGCTCAATATGTTTAATACCTTACTTCGACTCCGGCTACTGACTGTCTGCACCGCACTGATCTCGGGTACTGCCATTGCGCAAACGCCGGTCACCGTGGTTGAGTATTACAACAAAGCCATCGCCTCCTACTTTTTGACCGGGCGCGCTGCCGAGCAAGCGGCGCTCGATGCGGTCAGCGATTTTCAACGCACTGGGGTGAGTTTTGTGGCGGTGGCTGCGGAGGGTGCGCCGGCAACACTTGATAGCGTTTGCCGGTATCGCATCGCCGTGTCCGGCTCCACATTTTCATCGCATTTTTACGGTCTGCCCGCCGATTGCGCCGCGATTGCTGCGCTGAATCAAGCGAATTTTTTTACCGAAGGTCTGGACTTTGCGGTGACCCGCGCCTCGGCTGGCAGCTGCCCCGCCAGCGCGCCCGTCGGCGTGTTTCGCACGCTTCGCCGCCTGTCCCCGGTAGATGTACCCAATCATCGCTACACCGTCTCGGCCAACGCCTATATCGAGATGATCACGCGCGGCTGGACGGGCGAAGGCGTGGTGTTTTGTGTGGCCTCGGCAACCCCCGAAACTGCTCGACCCACCTTCGTCTCGGCCAGTACGTTTAAGAACAAGTGCGTCGCTCCACGCATAGGCAGCAGCCCGTACACCGGCGCGAGCTATCCCGACCGTCAGGGCACGCTCGGCGACGAACAAAACTGGTTGCGCTCGTGGAGCGACGAGACCTATCTTTGGTATCGCGAAATTCCAACACTTGACGCCCGCAATTACGCCTCATCGGCAACCTGGTTTCCGGTCTTGAAGAGCCCAGCGCTGGCGCTCTCCGGTGCGCCGAAGGATCGCTTTCATTTCACCGAGTCCACCGACGCGAGAGAGGCCGCCAATACCGGCGTCAGTTTTGGCTACGGCGTTACCTGGTCGGCTATCGCTAACTCGCGGCCACGACGTCGCTTGGTCGCCACCGTGACACCTGATTCGCCCGCCGCCATCGCCGGGATCAAACGCGGCGACAACTTAATTAGCGTCGATGGTGAGAATTTTGAGAACACCACCAACGTAGCAGTGCTCAACAACGGCCTGTTTCCATCAACCATTGGCGAAAGTCACACCTTCGTGCTTGCCCCGGCCAACGGCGGCGGGCAAAAAACGGTGACCATCGCATCTGCGTCAGTGGCGATTCGGCCGGTGCCGATCAGCGGCGTCATCACCACGGCGACCGGTCGTGTGGGCTACATCGCGTTCACCACCTTCAACACCTTCACTGCCGAGAAAGCCATTGCCGACGCGGTGGCAGGCCTGGTCGCCAGCGGCGGCGTCAGTGATCTCGTGCTCGACCTGCGCTACAACGGCGGCGGCTATGTATTCATTTCCGCCGAAACCGGCTACATGATTGCAGGCCCTGCGCGCACCAGCGGCAAGACCTTCGAGCTGTTCAAAACCAATGACAAAAAGCCGTTCGGCACCGACAGCGCGTATCCGTTTTATAACGCGGGTTCGGGCCTCACCGGGGGCGTAACCTCGGGCCAAGCGTTGCCCACGCTCAACCTGCAGCGCGTGTTTATATTGACTCAAGCGGGCACCTGCTCCGCCTCCGAATCGCTGATCAGCGGCCTGCGCGGCATCGATGTTGAGGTCATCCTGATCGGCAGCCAAACCTGCGGCAAACCCTACGCATTTCAATCCACCGATAATTGCGGCGTCACTTACAGCACGATTCAACTAACAGGCGTCAACCATAAAGGCGAAGGCGATTTCATCGACGGCTTTGCGCCCACCTGCCAAGCCAACGACGACTTGAGCCGCGCCCTCGGTGACAGCAGCGAGGGCCAGCTGGCGGCAGCACTCACGTATCGCGCCACGCGGACCTGTGCCCCGGTAGCTGCACAAGCATCAGCCGACGCCCTGGGCAAACGACTTGTCAGCGATGCAGTCAACGCTAACGAGCCCGCAATACGTGAATTCGCACGTCCCACCGACGGCGAAAAATTGTTGCTGCCTGATGGTTTAAGTCGCTCCAGCCCGTTGCAAATTACACCTCGCTTGCCGGTGGATCTAGGGCACGTCAGCGACGCCGCCACCAGCACCAAATAGGCACTCCGGCAGCCCTATCGGCAACGGCACCCGCGCATTGGGTGAGTGGCTTGCAGCCGGTCAGACTTAAAACGTCGTGTCACCACCTGCTCGCGCCATTTGACCTGGGCTTCGCCACGCCCACGGACGCCGGCGAAGCCGCCGATGCCGAGGTGAGCGACGGCTAGGGCATCACCTGAACGGCCATCGCATCGCACCGGGTTCTCCTGCCGCCGCCGCACGAAGTTTTGCTTTTGGCGCGCACGGGCACCTTGCGCTGATTGCTGGGTTCACAGCCGCGTTTAGTCGCTCCTCGGACTTTAACTGCGTGCCGGTTTTTAGTGCGTAAATGGGTAATTTGGGATCAATGGTCTGCACCAGACCCTGCTCTGCTAGGTCATGCCGATGGCATCGCGTAGCGGGATTGCACAGTGTGTGACAAAACGATAAAACAGAGCACTGACAAGACTCATCGACCGTGGCTCACACGGCTGCCCATTTGACCGTGAACGGCACATCGCCCCCTTCCAAAAATACGCCGCTCTTTCGCAATGAGGCCGTGCAGGAGCTGCATTCCGCGCAGGAGGGGCGCATCGTACTCGCACCGCGTTTTTCCGGCACTTTGGCGGCCATCGCAGCGCTCTTGGTGACCGCAACCATCGCTGTGGCGCTGATGCTTGGCACGTACACCCGGCGGGTGTCGGTGACTGGGCAGCTATTGCCCTCTGGCGGCGTGCTTCGCGTGCACACGCCGCAAAGCGGTGTGGTGGTCGAGAAGCGCGTCGTCGAGGGGCGCGCGGTAAAGAAGGGCGATGTGCTGTACGTCATCAATAGTGATCGTTTTGGCACCAATGCCCGCGACCTGCAAGCCGATATTGGTGCCCAGATTGGCGAGCGCAAGCGACTGCTTGAGTTTGAACTTTCACGCAATGCCCGCGCTGAGCGCGAAGAGCTGGCGCACCTCAGCCGCCGGGTGGCAACGCTGCGCAGCGAAGGCCAGACCATTGAGCAGCAAATTGAGCAGCAACGGCAGCGCGTGATGATCGCCGAGGATGCGCGCGCGCGCTACAAAGGCTTGGCTGATCGTGACTACATCGCCCGCGAGCAATTCGTGCAAAAAGAAGTGGAGCATTCCGAGCAGGTTTCGCGGCTGACGACGGCGCAGCGCGATTTGCTCGGCAATCAGCGTGAAATCACTGCCACCCAGCGCGATATCGACGCGCTACGCGGTCGCACTGACAGCCAGAGAGCCGTGTTGCAACGAGGCATCTCCAGCTCGTCGCAGGAGCTGACTGAACTGGAATCGCGCCGTTTGGTGGTGGTCACCGCCCCGGAGTCGGGAACTGCCACGCTGGTCTCGGCAGAACCGGGGCAACTGGCGGATCCGTCAAAGCCGCTGGTCAGCATCGTGCCTGCCAACTCGCCGCTTGAAGCACGCCTGTATGCGCCGAGCCGCACCGTCGGCTTTGTCCGCAACAATGATGCGGTATCGCTGCGCCATCAGGCGTTTCCGTACCAAAAATTCGGCCAGCAGGCCGGTGTGGTCAGCAATATTGCCAACACCGCAGTGCCGAGCACCGAGCTGGTCGGTTTCATCTTGCCAGACACCGCTGCGGGCGAACCGGTGTACGCGATCACCGTGAAGCTGGCGGCGCAAACCATGACCGCCTACGGCGAACCCCGCGCCTTGCAACCGGGCATGCGCGTTGATGCTGACATCCTGCAGGAAACACGCAAACTCTACGAGTGGCTGCTGGAGCCGCTGTACAGTATCACCGGGCGCTGGCAGCGATGAACTTGGTGCAATCGCTCGCGTTTGGCATCAGACGTCGACTCCCGGTGGTCTATCAGACGGAAGGTGCCGAATGCGGCCTAGCCTGTCTGGCGATGGTGCTTGGCTGGCACGGAATGCTGACCGATCTGGCCACGCTGCGCAGCCGCCACGCCATCTCGCTCAAGGGCATTACGCTCACCACACTCGCCCGCATCGCCGAAGCCGAGCAGTTGGGCACTCGCGCGGTGCGGCTGGAACTTGATGAACTGGCAAAGTTGCGCCTGCCAGCAATTCTGCATTGGGATCTCAATCATTTTGTGGTGCTGCGCAAGGTGTCCGGCAGCAGGGTCTTCATTCATGATCCCGCCAGCGGTGAGCGCAGCCTGAGTCTGGATGAGGTGTCGCGACACTTTACCGGCGTCGCGCTGGAGCTGTGGCCCAACACCGGATTCGCGCCGCGCGACGAAAAAGTGTCGCTGTCGTTAAGGCAACTGCTGGGGCAGGTATCCGGCTTCTGGCCCACCCTCTCACAGGTGCTGCTGTTGTCGCTGGTGCTGGAGCTTCTGCTGCTGGTCAGCCCGCTGTTGATGCAATGGATTCTCGATCACGTTCTGGTTTCACGCGACGGCAATTTGCTCGGCACGCTTGCCATCGGATTCGCGCTTTTACTGCTGGTGCAACAGGGGTTTTCGCTGGCGCGCTCGTGGATTTTGCTGGTGGTCAACGCCTCAGTGCGCGTACAGTGGCGATCCAATGTGGTGAGCCATATGCTGCGACTGCCGCTCGAATATTTTCAGAAGCGACATCTCGGTGACATCGTCTCCCGCGTCGGAGCCATCGACGAAATCCAGCGAGTGTTGACCAGCGCCTTTGTCGAAGGTGTTTTTGATGGTCTGCTGGTGCTGTTCACGCTGGCCATGATGTTCATCTACAGCCCGCCGATGGCGACCGTCGCGGTGCTGGCGATGTTGCTCTATCTCGTCATTCGCCTGCTTTGGCTGCGCCCCTTGTATCTGGCCACGGAAGAGCAGATCGTGCGCGGAGCGGTGCAGTCTACCCATCTGCTGGAGACCATTCGCGGTATGCGCGCGATCAAACTCTTTGCACGACAGAACGAGCGCAAGTCGTCCTGGCAAACGATGCTGGTGGCAGAGACCAATGCATCCCTCTCGATTCAGAAACTGCAAATCTTCTATCGGCTGGTCAACAGCTCGCTCACTGGGTTGATCTACATTGCCCTGCTCTGGATCGGCACCCAGCAGATTTTGTCGGGTGCGCTGAGCATCGGCATGCTGGTGGCGTTTTTGGCCTATCGCAGCCAGTTCGACGCGCGGGTGAGCGCGCTCATCGATCAGCTAATCAACTACAAGATGTTGCAGCTGTACGGAGAGCGCCTGGGGGATCTGGTGCTGACCCGAGCCGAACCTTCGAGCCGCGCCGTTGTTCAGGAGATGTCGGCGACGCCTGATGTTGCCCTCGACGCCGTCAGCTTCAGCTATGCACTGCATGAGCCGGTCGTGCTGTCGGGCATCTCACTGCAAATCAATCCGGGTGAGTCGGTGGCCATCACCGGGGCCTCCGGCGGCGGCAAAACGACTCTGGTTCATGTGCTGTTGGGCGTACTCGATCCGCAGTCGGGTCAAGTTCGCATCGGCGGCCAACCGCTGGCGCAATATGGCGTTGAGAACTGGCGCCGCCGCGTCGGCTCGGTGATGCAGGACGACACACTGTTTGCGGGTTCGATCGCCGACAACATCTGCTTTTTTGATCCAAAGCCGGACTTCGCGTTCGTCGAAGAATGCGCCCGACTCGCCGCCGTGCACGACGAGATCAACAAGATGCCGATGACCTACCAAACGCTGGTGGGCGATATGGGCACCACACTTTCGGGCGGCCAGAAACAACGGGTTCTGCTGGCCAGAGCGCTGTACAAGCGACCCAACGTGCTGATTCTTGATGAAGCCACCAGCCACCTTGACACCCGGCGGGAAGGGCAGGTCAACCGGGCCATTCACGCGCTGGCGATGACCCGAATCATCGTCGCCCATCGTCGCGAAACCATTGCCTCGACAGATCGCGTCATTGAGCTGGCCGACGGGAAGGTTGTCTACGACGGCCCGACTGCCTCATACCTTGCTCGCCAGCAGCAGTCCAGCTCGGGCATAACGCCTTGAAGGCATCGAACCCACTCCTGTTTGCGGCAATCGCGCTATCAGCCATGCCACTTGCTGCTCTGGCGCAAGCGCCGGTGGTTGCAGTGATCGCGCTTCGGGCGTCTCCCACGCTGGATAGTTTGCTGCCGCGACCTGCCCCGCCAACGATCAGAGCGGACGGCACGGACGGATCGGCGTCGGTGTTGACGCAACCGCGACGCTGGCTACCCGACCAGGCTCGCTGCGCCAATCCGATCGCCGAAGCACCCTGGCAAAGTCTGGGCCTTGCCGATGCAGTGGAGCTGGTGCTCTGTCAAAGCCCGTTGCTCAGGCAGGCGCTTGCCACAGTGATCGAGCAGCGTGGCGCGGTCATCGTTGGTGAAACCGCGTTTTATCCCCGTGTCAGCGCCAATGCCACTTTTGCGACAGATCGCGTCGTGGTGACCAGCAGTGCAGCGGCAACGCCGGGCGCGAGCCTCACCGGCTCGGTCGGGCTTTCGTGGACACTGTTTGATTTTGGCCAACGCGACGGCGCTTTGAACGCCGCCAGAGCCAGCCTCTCGGCAGCACTATCGTCACAGGACAGTGCGCTGCTGCAATCGCTAGCCGACGTGCTGCGCCTGTATGTCGATGCCGCGAGTGCGTGGGCGCGGCTGGAGGCGACGCGTGAAACCGAGCGCATCGCGGGGCAAACCCGTGACATTGCGGCTGCGCGGCATGTCGCGCTGGTAGGCAGCCTGCTCGAAAAACTGCAAGCGCAAACCGCGTTATCGCAAGCAGCCCTTGAGCGGGTGCGCGCGACGGGCACCTGGGATATCGCCCGTGGTGCCCTCGCCTCGGCGATGGGGCGACCGGTGTCGCAGCCGATAGCGCTGGCACCGCTGCGCGGCTTGCGTGGCGTGGCAGACAGCGCGCTTGACTTTGCCAGTCTGCGCCACGAGGCGCTTGCGCAACATCCCCGATTGCACGCGCTGCGAGCAGAACGAACAAGCCTTGACGCCAGACTTGACGCGCTGAAGGCGCAATCGCGGGGCGTGCTCGCCGTCAACAGCAATCTCGGCGTAACCCGCAATTTTGGCGGTGGCGGCGGCACTGATCGCGCGCTGGGCGCATCGCTCGTCGCGTCAATACCGCTGTTTAACCGCACAGAACAACAGGCGCGCGAACAACAGCTGTCGGCGCAGATATCGGGCAAGGAAGCGTCGCTCGCGGCGGGTGAACGAGAAATCGAACTTGAACTGTGGCGAGCCGCGCAACTGGCAACCGGTGAAGCGGACAATCTTCGAGCCGCGCGCGAACTGCAAGACACTGCCGAGACGACCTACAACATTGCGCTGGGTCGCTACCGCGCCGGCGTCGGCGCGATTCTCGAAATGCTGAGCGCGCAATCGGCGCTGGCGCAGGCCACCACGTCAAGCGCCCAAGCTGAAATCACAGTCATCGCGTCGCGAATACGCTTGAGTCTGGCGGCCGGACGACTGCAACTCGCCACAAAATAGGTCTGTCTTGAGCCATGAAAAAAGGCCCGAAAGGGCCTTTTTTTCATAGTCAGAATTTGATCAGACTAGGCCGGTGGTGGTGGTGGTGGCGGCGTTGTGCAACCGCCACGGCTGGAACTTGAGCCGCCTCTCGAACTTGAGCTTCCGCCGCAGCGAGACTTTCTACCGCGCTTACGACGCTTACCGCCTCCGCCAGCGACAGCATCCATTTCTTCCAAAGTGAGAACTCTCATAGTGACCTCCGATTAGTACCCGATACCGGGTGTTGAGTAGTCATGAGTTGTGGCAACAAATCCACAGCGCATGTTGGGAATGTAGGACACTTCACGATCCCATGTCAAGTTTATGACATTAACATATCCCGCAACGGCATATCACGATATTTTCCGGCTAACGAAGTGCATATCGAGCCACCTATCCGAGGCTCAGCAATGTAGATACCCGACTTCCACTTGATAGCGCAAACGCACGAACTTGCGCGAACTTCGCACCACAAACGACTTGGTCAGGCGGGCATCGAGAAAGTCGCGGATCAGCGGCGGACGCTCAGCCTCGAAGTAAACGTCGGCGTTGTCGGATACTTCACGCGAACCGACCAGCCCGACATCGTCCCAGTGGCGGCACACGTGGATGATCGCGGGCACATGGGTTACGCCGCGTCGCAGTAAACCGTAAACACGGTGATAACCGTTGTTCAGCACCAGTCGATTCTGGAATCGAATCACGTTGAGCACATTTGCCGAAAAACCGACAGGCAAGGACAACAATTGCTGAAGGTGGCCGCGTCCGGCATAGGACGCAACGTCACCACGCGACAACGATGCGCGCAAGAAACGGATGTCGTGGTTGTCTGCAATCAAGGTCACGCTGCCTTCGTCCTCCTGCAATACTTCCACCCGATGCGTCGGCGCATCCAGAGGAAAGCACAGCTCGGCGAGCGCTTGATCGGAAATTGCCACCCGCTGCCCGAAACTTTCAGGTGCCTTGGCGAGCGGCACCGTTTGCAGATTGATGCGCTGCTGCGGCGAAACCAGTTGCGCGATTGCAACCATACCGACAGCCACCGGCACCAGATCGAACTCCCGCTGCAAATGCGGTCGCGCAAGCAGCTTCTCGCAATGCGCGGCAATCGTCGGCGGCAGCGGAAACACCGCGGGCGGCTCTGGCGGGTAAGGCTCGGAGACCTTGAGCGCTTCGTAAACCGCCGCCGCATCGCGCCAAGCGTCAGCTAGGTTCATGGCGGTAGAGGCGGGCTCGTCCACGACTTCGTTCTGTCGTGCGTAATCCAGAAAATCGGACAGTCGGGTCGATCCCATGAGATGCAGTACTTCGGACTGTCCGGCGGCCAGAACGCGGGCAGGATCAGATACCGTAGCGGGCTTGGGGGGGAGGGGCATGGTCATTGTCATTGTCATTGACGGCTACAGGGCGGCGATATTCAAGGGGGAGAAAAGCGCGGACGCTCCCCCATTATCGTTCACCTCCCAAGCTGCCGATCAGAACCGAACGCTGCGTGACCACGTCCGATCCGGCGCACGACTGGCCGCACTGCGGCGCTTGTTACCATCGCGGTCGCTCAGGCGCGAGGACGACTCCCTGACACGGCAAGCCGTCGCCCGATGAAAGCGATGCCACGCAGCGCTGTTGCCGCAGTCACCCATCGCGGTGGCACCGCTCCCACAAAAACACCAAATCCGATTCGAACAATTTCGGCTAGAGTGGCGGCTTCAAACGCAGCCGCAAATCGAGAAATTGGCGTAGCCTCAGCGCGTTGATATCGCACCCCTTTTTTCTGACACCACTTATGACCTCACCTTACCCCCACCTGCTCGCGCCGCTCGATCTCGGTTTCACCACGCTAAAAAATCGGGTGCTCATGGGCTCAATGCACACTGGGCTTGAAGACAAAGCCGAGCACTTTCCGCGACTGGCCGAATACTTTGCCGAGCGTGCGCGCGGCGGGGTTGCGCTCATGGTCACCGGCGGTTACGCACCCAATATTGAAGGCTGGTTGTCACCGTTTGGCTCACGCCTCGCCTCTTCTGCTGCGGCCAAAAAGCACGTTCAGGTCACCAACGCCGTTCACACCGAAGGCAGCAAGATCGCGCTGCAAATTTTGCATGCCGGACGCTACGGTTACAGCCCATTGTCTGTCGCACCGTCAAAGCTCAAATCACCCATCACGCCTTACACGCCGCGCGAGCTCTCCGTCCGTGGTATCGAGCGCCAGATTCGCTGCTTTGTTCGCTGCGCGGTGCTTGCGCGTGAAGCGGGTTACGACGGCGTGGAGATCATGGGCTCCGAGGGTTATTTCATCAACGAATTCCTAGTGAATTACACCAATCGACGCACTGATGAATGGGGCGGTAGTTATGAAAACCGCATGCGATTGCCGGTTGAAATCGTGTCGCGTGTTCGTCAGGCGGTGGGCAAAGATTTCATCATCATCTACCGCTTGTCGATGATCGATCTGATCCCTGGTGGCAGCTCGTGGGATGAGGTCGTTCAGCTCGCGAAGGCTGTTGAAAAAGCAGGCGCGACCATCATCAACACCGGCATCGGCTGGCATGAAGCGCGGGTGCCGACCATCGCCACCAGTGTGCCTCGCGCCGCTTGGACTTGGCTGACCAAGAAGCTCAAACCAGAACTCACGATCCCAATCATCACCTCGAACCGCATCAACGTGCCCGAGGTGGCCGAACAAGTGCTCGCCGACGGCTGCGCAGATATGGTGTCGATGGCGCGGCCCTTCCTCGCCGACCCGGAATTCGTCAACAAAGCGGCGCAAGGACGACGCGACGAAATCAACGTTTGCATTGGCTGCAATCAGGCCTGCCTCGATCATATTTTTGCGCGCAAAATGTCGAGCTGTCTGGTTAATCCGCGTGCTTGCCACGAGACGGAATTGATCTACAAACCCACGCTGAAGCGACGCAAATTCGCCGTCGTCGGCGCAGGGGCAGCGGGCATCGCAGCAGCCTCCGTACTGGGCGAGCGCGGCCATGAAGTGCATCTGTTTGAGTCCGCCGACAAGGTGGGCGGACAGCTCAACATGGCCGCCAGCATTCCCGGCAAAGAAGAGTTTCACGAGATGCTCAAATACTTCAAGCGCAAGCTCGAAGTGACTGGCGTGAACGTGCATCTGAACACGCGCGCTGACGCGGCGCTGCTTGCTGCGGGTAATTTTGAAGAAGTGTTCCTCGCGTCCGGCGTCACGCCGCGCGACCCAAAAATTCCGGGACAAGATCACGCCAAAGTGCTCTCGTATGTGGACGTGCTCGCGCGTCGCGCAACCGTCGGCGAAAAGGTCGCGATCATCGGCGCGGGCGGCATTGGTTTTGACGTCGCGGAATTCCTCGCCAAGGGCGACCATTCGCCCACCATGCATCTCGACGAATGGCTCGCCGAATGGGGCGTTGTCGATCCGGCCATCACACCCGGCGGCATCACCAAACCGCAACCAACACAACCTGCGCGCCAGATCACACTGCTGCAACGCAAAGCAGGCAAACCGGGCGCAGGCCTCGGCAAAACCACCGGCTGGATTCATCGCGCCGAACTCAAAGCACGCGGCGTAGAAATGATCGGCGGCGTGAATTACGAACAAATCAGCGATCAGGGTCTCTTCATCACCCACGGCGAAAAGCGCGAAAACGGCACGTGGCTAGATGTGGACAACATCGTGATGTGCGCTGGGCAAATTCCGCTGCGCGAACTGGTCGCACCGTTGCAGGCCGCGGGCGTAAAAGTCACCCTGCTCGGCGGCGCGGACGTGGCATCCGAACTGGACGCCAAACGCGCGATCAATCAGGCCAGTTACGCGGCGGCGGCGGCGTAGCTAACCTCCAGCCTGAAACAAATTGACCAGTACAGCTTTCTTCCGAAAGTGCCTTTCCATTTGGGCTTAGCAGCCATAAAACTCTTATGTCGACTATCCGCATAATTCGCTTCTAGCCCTTATGAAATGGATGTTTTGTGAATATTCTGTAAGTATTTTACGATTTTTTAGCTGTTGCAAATTGATTTAGTCATATGACTTAGTCCATAATGGATCTCAACTAAAACGCTGTACTGACCACCATGCCAACCCTAGTGAACGTCCACGATGCTAAAACGCGCTTTTCGCAACTGCTGGAGCAAGCGCACGCCGGGCAGGAGATCATTCTGGCCAAAGCAGGCAAGCCGTACGCGCGAATGGTGCCGCTCGCCACCGACGCGGGCAAGCGCCAACCGGGGCGATTGGTGGGGCGCGTTGACGACGCCTTCTTCGACCCGCTGCCGGAGGCCGAGCTGCGCGCGTGGGAGGGCTAGGCCGCTGTGAAGCTCCTGCTCGACACCCATGCCCTGCTCTGGTGGTGGACCAACGACGCGCGACTGTCGGAGGCCGCGCGTGCCGCAATCGCCAATGAGACCAACGACATCTGGGTGAGCGCCGCCAGCGCGTGGGAAATCGCCACCAAACACCGCCTCGGCAAACTACAGGAAGCCGCCGACGCCGTAACTCGTTTCAACGAACTCGTCGCCGCAGACGGATTCAATCACCTCGCCATGAGCTACCTGCACGCGCTACGCGCAGGCAGCTACACCCACGAGCACCGCGACCCGTTCGACCGCATGCTCGCCGCACAGGCAGAGCTGGAGGGGGCAACCCTCGTGAGTTGCGATCCGGTGATCGCACAGATGGGGGTGCGGGTGCTTTGGTGATGCGTAGGCGTACAGAGGCTTTTCTGTTGCCTATCGATTGATCACAACGTAAAATGTGTACACAATGATTCACATTTTGGGTGTTCAACATGGAAACCACTAAGGTAGGCATTCGCGAGTTCCGGGCAGACATGGCCGAGTACATCGCGTCCAGCACGCCGGTCGCCGTCACCCGTCACGGACAGACCGTCGGCTACTTCATCCCCACACAGGGTCAGGTTGACGTAGACATTGCCGCGCTGAAAAAAGCCAGCAAAACGCTTGATCAAATACTTGCGTCGCATGAGGTCGACATCGAAGCAGTGGTGACCGAATTCAAAGCCGTACGCAAATCTACGGCCGCAAATAAGAGGCTCAAAGCCAAAGCCGCATGAGCGGCAAAGCGCTCGTACTCGACGCAAACATTCTGATCCGGGCGGTATTGGGCAAACGGGTGCGAGAGCTCATTGTCGAAAACGCGTCAAACACTAAATTCTTTGCGCCGGATAGGGCCTACGCCGACGCGCGCAAGTATCTGCCCGCATTGCTCGAAAAGCGCGGTGTCGCCAGTGCCGAGGCGATGCAGGTTTTGCTTAGGCTGGAATCCATCGTACAGGTCATAGACCATGAGCTGTATGTCGGTATGCGCAATCAGGCGCTCCAGCGCATCGCCGTTCGCGATGCCGATGATTGGCCCGTTCTCGCCTGTGCGCTGGCTATGGGCTGCCCGGTGTGGACGGAAGACGCTGACTTTTTCGGAACGGGTGTGGCGACGTGGACGACGGATCGTGTGGCTGTGTACTTTGCCGACTGAGTCGAGGGAAGAGCGTGGCGTCCGGCATGCGACGACGCGTAGCATCAAACCCCGTACATAATCATTGCATGTCCGAAGCGCCTCTGCCTAATCCCACGAACCTCTCCCATCTCGAACACCTGAACGCTGCGCAGTTGCGGCGCTTACTGGTGGAGCAGTTGACTCGGCAGAAGCTCGGGCTTTACTGGGAGTCGGACAGTCTGGATCGGGATCGGGCGTTGAATGAGAACGTGGTGCTACCGCGCGTGGTGCCTGAGCTTTGTCAGCCACCAGCGGCGAGTCATTTAGGGTTTACCCCCCCCCCGCACATTCACGAGGCACCGTACCCGAATCTAATTATCGAGGGCGATAATTTCGATTCGTTGCGATTGTTGCGCGCCACGCACAGCGGCAAGATTCGCGTGATTTACATCGATCCTCCGTACAACACCGGCAACAAAGACTGGGTCTACAACGACCGCTACGTCGGGCAAAACGACCGCTGGCGGCATTCGCTGTGGCTGGAGTTTTTGTATCGTCGCCTCACCCTCGCGCGTGACCTGCTGACGCCGGACGGCGTGATCATGGTGTCCATCAACGACGAGAACCGCTCGCGGCTGGAGCTGCTGATGGATGAGGTGTTTCCGGGGCGGCGGATTGGTAGTTTGGTTTGGCGGACGAAAGACACAGGCAACGACTTGAGCCGCCGCTTGAGCCATGTTCACGAGCACGTTTTGCTCTACGGAAATTCGGACTTTCGATTTAACGGCAAACCCACTGATCGCAGCAAATTTCGTAATCCCGACGACGACGTTCGCGGCGACTGGTCGCCGCAACCGATTACGAAGGCGCACACATATCTGGATCGAGAAAATACGTACTACCCAATTCAGGATCCAGAAACCGGATTTTGGTATCCGTGCGACCCGAACCGAGTTTGGGCATATGCGTCCGTAAAAGCCATGAGAACGCGACTGAATGGCGACGAGGCGGCGATTGCGTCGGAGTTGGCGGGATTGCAAGGCGACACGATTGAACAACTTATTGAAAAGAAACTCATCTATTTCCCACCGCTAAAAGCGACGGAAAAAGTGATGCAGTTCAACTCAATGGAGGAACTGCGTGCAGCTATCGCTGACGGCACTGGCCCAATATTGCCAAAGAAGAAGATGCCTTTGTTTTTTGACAATTTGCCCGACCTTGACTTCTGGGTTGGAAAGCCAATTTCACCCGGTCGTCCGTCGCGCAAGGAGCATTGGTCAAACAAGCCACCCGAGGAACGTCTCGCACCCTTTGGCAGCTGGATTGCGGGCATGAACGAGGACGTGCCTGTCTCTGCGGAAGAAGGCGAGCGTGAATCACTAACGCTGAGAAGCACACGCGGCGGTGTCGCGACCGACGAAATCAAAGCCGTGCTCGGCTCCAAAGCATTTCCTTATCCCAAGCCGTCAACGCTGCTGAGGGCGTTGATGTCGCAAGCGACGCAACCGAACGACATCGTCCTCGATTTCTTCGCAGGCAGCGGCACCACGGGCCAAGCGGTGCTTGAACTCAATGCCGAAGACGGCGGCAATCGTCGCTTCATCCTGTGCTCCAGCACCGAGGCGACGGCCAAAGAGCCGGACAAAAACATCTGCCGTGATGTGTGCGCCGAGCGCATGCGCCGCGTGATGGCGGGCTATGCAGGCAAGCCGGGGTTGGGTAGCTCGTTCGCGTACCTGCAACTGGATCGAGTTGAGCCGCCGGACGTGGCGTTTGAAGCCACCGCCGAGCACGCGCGGACGTTGCTCGCGCTGCGCGCCACGCACACGGCCCTGCCCCCGAGCGAAGCGCCAGTGCAATTGATCGCACGCGATGCTGCGGCGGGCGTGGACACGCTGCTGGCGTTTATGGTGGATGAGGCGATGATCGACCAGCTTGCCGCATGGCCGAGCGCCAGACTGGCGGTGTATTCCCCGCGCCCGGACACCGTGCGCGAGCTGCTCGCCGAGCGCGGGATTGAAGTTAATTCATACAGCCTGCATGAGGCGCTGATGCGCGGGCAAGCGCGGAGCAAGCCTTCGCGTCGCGCTGCTGCCAATACCGGCGCCGACGGGAGCGCGAAATGAGCGACGCTACCCCGATGCGCAGCGACATCATCGCGGCACAAAGCACGACCGTTGAGCCCGAAAAGTTTCAGTCAACGTTGATCGAGTCGATGACGGCAGCGCTGCTGCGTGAGCCGTCGCCGCCGTGTTTGCTGCGCGCGCCGACCGGTTCAGGCAAAACGTTCGTGATGAGCCGCGTACTGGCGAACGTGAGCGCAGAGCGGGAGGTGATTTGGTTCTGGTTTGTGCCGTTTGTGAATCTGGTGCAGCAAACAGAGGATCAACTGGCCGCGAACTGCACGGGCGAATTGACGCCGGTGATGCTCACGCACGGGCGCAACGAAGAGCCGTCAGCCGGCGTGGTGCTGCTGTCCACCGCGCAGGGTGTGGCCCGTGCGCAGGAGCGCACCAAGGGCTACGACGCCGACAAGGATGATGACACGCGTAGTATTGCGGCGCTCGTGGGACGGGCGCGAGCGCGTGGCTTGCAGATTGGCTTGGTGGTGGACGAGGCGCACATCGGACTCGACAAGACCACCGAGTTCGGGCGCTTTGCGGCGTGGCTCAAACCGGCGTATCTGATTGCGGCAACGGCCACGCCGAAGGATCAACGCTTGAGCGAATTCGTTGCGCAGGCGGGTTTGTCTGCGGTGGAAAGTTTCACCGTGAGCCGCGCCGATGTGGTCGATGCGCGGCTGAACAAGCGCTACATCCAGGCCATCATTTATCAGTCGTCGTCGGGCATTCAATCGCTGACCGATTCCAAGCGCACAGTGCTGCGACAGGCGTGGAAGCGCAACGTGACGCTGCGCAAGATGCTGGTCGCAGCGGGCGTGAATGTTGAGCCGCTGCTGCTGGTGCAGGTGGGCAACGGTGATGAGGCGGTGGAGGACGCGCGGCGCGATTTGATGGAGTTGTGCAACGTGCCGATGGATGCGATTGGCGTGCATTCGGCGGCCGAGCCAGATCCGATATTGATGGCGTCCATCGCCAGCGATTCGAGCAAGAAAGTGCTGGTGTTCAAGCAGTCCGCAGGCACCGGGTTTGATGCGCCGCGTGCGTTTGTGCTGGCATCGACCAAGCCGGTGAACGACCCGGATTTTGCAACGCAATTTATCGGCCGCGTGATGCGCGTGTTGCCGCAGATGCGGGCGCGATTCCCCAAGCCAAGCGCGTTGCCGCCAGACTTGGACACGGCCTACATTTATCTTGCTAACGCCGACGCGCAAACCGGTTTCCAGCAGTCAGTGGAAGCCAACGCGCAGATCAAGAGTGAGCTTGAAGGCCAGACCGAAAAACTGGTGGTGCGTGAGACAGTGAGCGGCGCTTACGTCATTACCAATCGCGTGACTCCGCAAGCCCCGGTGTTGCATGGTTTGCCGTTGCCAGCGACGGTGCTGGGTACGGGGACGGGCGTATTGCCTGTTTCGACGCAGAACGTCGAGGCTGGGGCATATCGGGCAGTAGCGTTGCCTGTTATCGTTGCGCCGGGAACGCAAGCAACGTTTGAGTTGGCGGCGGTGGGCGTTGGCGATGAAGATGACGCCGTGGCGCTGGATGAATTGAAGCCGTTGCGCAACGCCGGAGCATCGCGCGCCGCGGTTGCACTCAACTCGCCGGATGCGATTGTTGCGGAGCTACGCGAACGCGGCTTGCACGCGTATCACCTGCGGCGTGACCTGCCCGCCCTGCCGCATGCACTTGTGCGCGAGGAGCGCCCCGTACTCACCAACATGAGCAGTATTTCGGAGGCCGTGGCCAATCGGCTTGATTTGCCAGACTCGGTTAAAAAAATGGCGGTGGACATCGCCCTGAATCGGGCGAAGGGCGTCGAACGATCCACCGAACTGACGACTGGTGCACAGACTGTGGCCGATATTGCCATCGTTACCGATCGTGTTCATCTGGCATCCGACGCGCGGGCCGTGCTGCATGATCTGCCGCAAACGGAAGAGGCAGATCACCGCATCATTGTTGAGAGGCTCGCGCAACGCCTGATCGCGGCGATTCGTGAAAAGTTTGAGGATGTGAGTGAAGACGATCATCCCGACGACAAAACTGTAAAGCAGTACGCGCGAGGTGCAGCGTATTGGGTGGTGTTGCGGCAAAAAGACTTGTTGGCGGAATTGCTGCATGACGAAATCGCCAAGCAGTCGCGCCTGATTGATTCAGGGCCGCTGCCGGACGCGATGTTGTTCCCTGTGGACTTTCCGCTTGATCATTCCAGCAAAAACATCTACGGCGTGTTACCTCCGGCGAAAGACAAAGTTGACGATGCGCAGGGGTCGCTGCTGATTGATAGCAACGCGTGGTTTGATGATCGAAGGTACTCGTTGGCGAACGGTGAGTCGTTTATCACCAGCCCTTACGATGGTCTCAGCAAACTAAATGGCTTCGAGCGAGAGATTGCGGTGGCGCTGGATCGCGCGCCATTCGTTCGCTGGTGGCATCGCAATGCGGATCGCAAGCCGCACAAAGTTTCGATTGTTCGGGCAGATCACAAGCATTATTTTTATCCAGATTTTGTGGTGTGTATGGAGCATTCACCGGGGGATGCGCCGCTGCAACGATTGATTGAAACCAAGGACAACACCAAAGACGCAGCGCGCAAGGCACGGCACACGCCGAAGCAGTACGGCAGCGTGCTGTTTATCACGCAGGACGGGCAGCGGATCAAGGTGATCAACGACGACGGCAGCCTAGGCGCGATGATCGATACCGATGATCTGGCAGCAGTGCAAGAATGGCTGCGGCACACTCGGCCTACGGTTTAGTGAGGGCCAAACTGCTCTAAAGTCACGGAGCGATCCACGGATTCACGATCTCGACACCAACACTCGCAAAGTCCTCCGCATTCCGCGTAACAATCGCTGCCGCCCCGTTCGCCCGAGCAATCGCTGCGATTTGGGCGTCGAACGGCGAGATGGGTCTGCCCATTGCGCGACGGCTTGCCGAGATTTCGGCGTAGAGCACAGCAGAGGCAGAGTCGAACGGCAGAATTCGTCCCGCGAAAACTTGGTTGAACGTCTCATCGACCGTTGCTTGCAACTGCGCTTTGCGTTTGCCTGTCGGCATCATGCTTACGCCGACGCGAATTTCTGCTTCAGCCACTGCTGTTGTGTACAGCGCGGACGCGGGCTGCAAGATGACCCAGCGCGTGACTTCCGGCGAGGGCACCGCGCGAAGCATTTCCGAGATCACATTGGTGTCGAGAACAATCATTTCTCGTCGCCAAAATTCGGCGGGTCACGCATCGGTTCGCGCACCGGCAGTTCGAGATCAACGCCCTTGAATCCGTTGGCGTCCATACGCGCGCGAATTCGCGAGAAGAGATTACCGGCGTCGGCATCGTTCGCTGGCGTGAGCACGGCGCGCGTGAGCACTTGACGCACCTCCTCTTCCATGGAGACGCCCTTGATCGCGGCGTTCACGCGCAGCCTTGACTTTACTTGTTCGTCAATATTACGAACAGTGAGGTTTGCCATGATTTCATCTCTCGGTATTTACATGGTTTCAATTGTATTCATTGCATGCATTGAATACAATGAGTGCAAACATAAAAAATGTCAAACAGCCCAGACTTCGTTCAGACGATGCGCGTTTGGGGGCTAATTCGGTTTGGATTTTTTCGCAACAGTAACGACCGGCTTGCTTTTTATCGTCGCAAACACGTCTGCGAATTCGGCCATGCGCCCGCAGTCATCCGCCTGATATCCGGGCAGTTGATCGACGGCTTGTTTGAACGCTTCGCTCTGCAAAACGTGCAGCATCCGCCGCACGATTCTGGTCGATCGCCTTGACTCCGCTTAACGCTTCCAGCCCCAGCTTCGCCTTAAATTCCGGCGTGTGTACTTTACGACGCTATGTTTCACTCATGATGACTCGTTCCCTTCGATTTAATGCAACTTAGACGGTTGTCTTAAATTCCGGGGCCACTTTAGTTACGTGCCTTCCAATTTTTGGCGCCAAAACTCGCAAAAACGCAATTCAGCGCGCCGTCCTACAGCCGCGCGCAGCATCGGACTACCACGCAACTGTATGCTGGCATTGAAAATGCATGACTGTTGCAAGCCGCTTGATCCAATCATGGCACCGTTGCACGTTTGCTCTTGCTCGCGCTGCGCCTTCCAAGCGCGGCACCACTGCGGTAAATTATGCTGATCCAAATTGGGTACGACATCGAACTGGCCGTTGCATCAAAGATGGCCTTGATTTATTTGCTGCGCGTTCATCCCTCGCGACGTGGCGACTTGTTGCAACCGGAAGTGATCGATGTATCGCCCAACTTCCCAACGGATCAGTACACCGATTCGTTCGGCAATGAATGTGGGCGCATCAACGTGCCTGCGGGGGTAAGCGGCGTTAAGTTCAGCAGCCGTGCCGTTGTTAAGGACAGTGGCCTGCTGGATGCCGCGCACTTTGACGCCCATCAGCACGACCCGAGCGAGTTGCCCACCAGCACCTTGCAGTTTTTGCTTCCAAGCCGCTATTGCGAGGTGGACAGCGAGCTGCTGAATTTCGCTTGGGCGCGGTTTGGTGCCACGCCAATGGGCTGGCCGCGCGTGCAGGCGATTTGCGATTTTGTGCATCAACACATTCGCTTTGATTACCAGTGCGCACGCGCCAATCGCACCGCGCTTGAAGGCTTTCGCGAACGCGTTGGCGTCTGTCGCGACTTCACGCACTTGGCGGTTACCCTGTGTCGCTGCATGAATATTCCGGCACGATACGTTACCGGCTACCTCGGAGATATCGGTGTGCCGGTGGCACCTGGCCCCATGGATTTCAGCGCCTGGTTCGAGGTGTATCTGGGCGATCGCTGGTGCACGTGTGATGCTCGCCACAACCGTGCACGCATCGGTCGCATCGTGATGGCACAGGGGCGAGACGCAGGGGACGTGCCAATTGTGATGGGCTTTGGTCAACACAGCCTGCTGCGCTTCGACGTCACCACCTACGAGATCGATACCGGTGTCGGTTTAGCGCACGTAGCTTGACGAAAGTTAGTTGCTGCCACGCTGACGACGACGACTGCGGCGCGAATACTTGGATGCCAAGAAAATCACGCCTCGCCAGCGTGCAAAAACGCAAGTCACGGGAGTAAGATCAACCTTTTGGCGAGGCCACGCATGAACCGACGACACCTGCTCCGCATTGCTGTTTTAATGCTGGTGCTGCCCACATTTCCATCCGTTGCACAAGACGCCGCCAAAGGTCCCCGAGCTGGCACCTACCGCATCATGTCGTACGGTGCCGTGAAAAGCCCACCGTTGTTCCTTGGACACTTCACCATGGCATCTGGCACTTACAAGGCCTATTTGCCCGGCGGTAAATTGTCCGGAGAAGGTCGCTACAACTACAACGCAGTTGACCAAAAAGTTACTTGGCAGTCTGGCCCGTATGTCGACGTCTGGGGCGGTGCCTTTACTGTCGAGCGTGAAGGCAAAACACACAAGCTACGCCTAAAAAGCACAACGATTGCGACCAACAGCACCGATTCGCCGTAGCGAATGAACAGTTCGCCCAGCCGTGTAGGCTGGGTTGAAACCCAGCGCTGAGGTTTGTTTGGCACATGCTGGGCCTCTACTCAGCCCGTAAACACGTATAGCCATATATAGCACCCAGTGCTGTAACAAATCATGCCTACAACGCAAAGCCCGCTAATTCCGTTTCTAAATCAGTAGGAGACTAGGCGCGACGAAGCAGACAGTGCGTTAGCACGGCAAGGAGGAGCAACAACGTATCGTATTGATTTAGAAATGGAATAAGGCATTCGCGCGCTTTTAAGGCCGCATGGTTGGCGAAGCATGCGGCAAAACCCTCATTGGCGACACCCTGCTCTGCGTGGCCTTTCGCGAAATAGAGGCTGGTCAATGCGACCATTCGGGTGCTAGTGTTTTCATGAAGCGGATAGCCAATAACGAGTTCTGCTCGATCATTCTTTCGAAGAGCGGCAGGCACTGGATTTATGAGTTTTTGTTTGCGAAGAAAGATCGCGACAACATCGATGACAAAGAGCTAGCCGCCTTACGGAAGCTGTCGTCAGCGTACGCAGTGCTCACGTCCGATCAATTCGCCCAACGGTGCGACAACGGTGATTTACAGGAGATTTGCAATGACGACAAAGCGTAAGTAGACAAGCGACGCGTTCGAGGCGATTCACGCGTCGGCCAACGCGCTACATCGCGTTGGTGCGATCAGCAAAACCACGCTTCGTGAGTTCGACGAAACCTGCCTGACGGCCGCCGAGGAAATCGCGCCGCAGCAGATCAAAAAAATTCGTGAAGGCAATCACGTGAGCCAGACGATTTTCGCCCGCTACCTCAACACCAGCGAGTCAACCGTGCAGAAATGGGAGACCGGTGCCAAGCGCCCCAGCGGCATGGCGCTTCGCTTGCTACAGGTCGTGAAGAAACATGGTTTGACGGTGTTGTCGTAAGTTCATCAATGCTGCCGTGACCGCTCAAAGCCGAGCGTGGCACTTTATGTGACTTTAGTCTTTTCGACCTCGACCCCGTTGCTTTCGGAAACTTGTTTCGGCAGGCATCGCTGAGCTGAATCGAGGTGGGCGTAGAGCTCGTTGGTGCGCACAAACGACTGCATATATCCCTGCATAATTTCAACCTGCGAGGCGTGGCACTGAACCGCAGCATACTTGGTGTCCACGGTGGGTTGATCTAACGACGTTTTGATCCAGTTATAGCCGCTCTTGATCGGCGGCGGACTGAGCGCCATGTCTTTATGCAGCCCGCGCGGAATGGGGTATTCCGTGATCTCCTTCACCCCGTAGTCGCCGCCGTGAACCACGTAGCTGCGCAGGATGGGCAACTTGCCCAGCGATTCGAGCGCCTTCATCACGAAGAAGCCCGTAGCTTGGTGATCAGAATCGGTGTCGATTGGTGCCGTCGCGTAAGCGATGGTTGGATTGACCGTATCGATGAGCGCTCGAACGTGCTGCTGCGCCTTCGCACCGGTGTAATCTTCTTCAAACGAAAGGGTGTTGGAATACGGCCCTTTGCTCCGCTTCGTGAACGGCGAGGTCACGACAACGTCCGGGCTGGTGAACATTTGCAGCAGGGTGTCGTCGGCGTATCCCATGAGGGTGAGGTGCCTGGGATGAACGCCCAACGTGGCACCCGCGCGCAACGCTTCTTGCAGGCGTTTTCTCCCCAAGTCGACACACATCTCGGGGGTATGTTGTCCGCCAATCTGGTCTTTAAGGCGCAGCAGAATGGCGTCGAGCAGGAAGCCATCGCCCGAGCACATCCAGCAGATGTGCACCTCAGCACCCGCCGCCACCGCTCTCGCAATCGAGCCACCTATCGCCAGGCTTTCGTCGTCGGGGTGAGGTGAAAAGAACAGCACTCGATCAGTGCGTGCAAAAGCGGGAGCCTCGGGCAGACCTGCCACGTCGGCTGCGGCGCATTGCGCTTCCGTTTTGATGAAAGGCCACCGACCATACATCCACGCGAGAAACAACCCACCGACGACCAGTACGCCAACCACGATGAAGACCACGGATGAACTCATAAAGCACTCCTTCTTTTCGCGTCATTCGCAGCGCCGTCGGACGCAACCGTACAACCCCTGCGTGGGGAGATGCATGGTATCAGCGCACAGACACGGATGGGAGAATCAATCGCACCGGGCGATGCTCGTCGGCCGGCTCAGCACTCGCCGTTCGCGGTGACCCATCGCATGCGGAGGCCCGACCCGGCATGCGAACCATGCCAAGGCCCATTCAATCCAAAAGTTGCATAGAGCCATTGCCGGGATCCAGTCCCACTGCATGGTTCGCAATAGGATTTGCCAGAACGCGTGCAGCGCTTTGCTGCCGTCGCTGCCGTTGCCGACGACTGACTAATCAGACTTCGGGGTTGCCGGTGAAGTCGCGACCGGAGCGTACTTTATAGGTAATTTCGGTACCACCGGAAAATCGGGGAACCGCGCGGATTGAGCCCCACGGTATCGTCTCGAAGCGCCGCAGGAATGCATAGTTGGTATCGCTGAACGCCTGACCCGCAACACCGAAGCGAACGCGCTGCAAGCGAACCGTATCTCGCCCCACGATGATTTCGATGCTGAACGGGGACGCCGCGCGAGTTGCCAGACGTACATCTTCGGCGTTGGCAAGCGTGATTGTGTGCGTTTCGATGGCCATGTTGATGCTCCCAAATGCGTTGTGGCGGATGAAGAACCGGCGCTACGCTCACACTGTAGCAGCAGCATCCAAGTTGCGCAATCGCTGTGAATGGCCGCGTGTAAATCGCGGGAACACACGAATACACCCGTCTCGGCACCGCTGTGCGCGGTGGTAACTTTCACCTGAAAGCCTTATTCAATAGTGGCTAAAGCAGTAATTTGTCACAAAGTCGACTTGGCACTATATTGCGTCTTTGCCCGCACTTAGCGGTGCTTTCAGCACAAAGTTGATTCGAGAAAAATGCCTCAGACCTGCTGCGCTGGGTGCAAATTTTCCGCGCTGAAATACCGTCCCGTCCGACTTGAACATCTTGCGTTCCTTGCAAAAGACCGGGCCGTGAAACAACGTTCGCTTCCTAACAACGCAAAGGTGGGCAACGGCTGCCCACCCTACCCGACTCTGCGGGCTGGTGCCGCCTCGTCGCCTTGGTTGGTCGGCTTGAAAGCAGTGAAATGACTTGCATGTAGCGTTCAATTCGGCATTAATACTATTTGCCCATTTAATCTCAAAAGGAGCTTCAAACATGACCAATAAATTCCCAAAATCAGGATCGCCCGCGCTTGCAAAGCGCGCGGCACTGGTGTGTTTGTCTCTATTTTTTGCGACCTTTCTGGGCGCAAATGTTGTGCTTGCACAATCGAGGCTGTGTAGCGCGTCCATCGGCGCATTGAATAAGCAGTTCAACACAACCAATGGCTTGGACAAAAACGGAAATTTGCCCTTGGACGCGGGCTTGATCGTTCACACCATTCACGGGCCGGGGACGGGTGCTGCCGAGCTGAATATGACGCTTCTAAACGCGCTAACCGTGGACGCCACCAAGACCTGCGGCACGTATATGAACATGACGCCCCCGGTGTTCTTGCCCTGGTGCGGCTCAAACAAAAACCCGCAAACAAACCTTTGGGATGATTCAACCTCGTGGACTTACATCCGAGCAGACACATTGATCCACGGCAAAGGCATAAAACGTGCTGACGAAGTGGTTTGCGCGGACACGGACAACAAAAAATACGGCTTGATATTCAACAACGCCTTCATGAACGAAGGCACCAATCTGGGCTGCATGTATCCGTTGGATGGCGACACCGGAAACCGATCCAAGATGGGTTGTGGAATTTCACAAAATAAACTCATCAACAAAACTGACGCCCAAGGGGCGTGCCCTGCCACCGAAACCTTGGCGCAATATGGCGCTGATTTTCAGAACCTGCTGACGACCAACAGCGGTAGTTTTGCATCGTTCGCAGGCTCGCTCATTTGCTCCCTGTCGAAGCCGCAATTTGACCTCTGGGTGGGTGCGAGAAAGTCAATCGATTTGAGTTTCACCACATGGCCGGTCAATGAGTTCGTACTGTTCAATTGGGAAACGTATTCGACCAACGCGCTTGCAAGCAACAAGTACTTGATAGGTATTTACTATCTAACCGGATGCGCTGCCGCGTCGGACGGCAATCGCCGAGACGCACAAGCCATTGCTGATTTGTACAAGAAGTGGAGCGGAGTCGACCTGCCCGTCGTAAATCTCAGCAACGCAGCAATGCGCGCCAAAAAAAGCAGCACGCCATTCTCTTGCACGTGACACGTTGAAGCGATGGGGTTGATTTTCTGCGTCGCAAAGTCGTGGTGGGCAAAGGCTTCCCAGCTCAGCCGAAATTTGGTTGTATTTATCCCAGCGACGCCAGTGTGATGCTTCAGTAATCATTGCGCAAAGTTCTCACATTTGCTAACATTCGCCTATGACGTTTGAGATCGAGTACTTCCACGAGCGTGTGCTTGCAGAGATCGAATCGTGGCCCGTGGATGTTCTCGCTGATTACGCGCGACTGATTGAATTGCTCGCCGAATACGGCCCGAATCTTCGCTTGCCTCACTCACGCGCGTTCGGCGATGGCCTCTTTGAATTGAGGCCTCGCGGGCGCGCTGGAATTGGCCGTGCGTTTTATTGTTTTATGGTCGGTAAGCGAATCACCGTATTGCACGCATTCATCAAAAAGACCCAGCAAACACCTGATCGCGAATTGAAGCTGGCGCGCAAGCGCCTGAAAGAGTTGGAATAGCACTATGCCCGAGCAAAAATACAAACCCGTCCCGCATGACCACAAGACGTTTCTTGCCAAAGCGAGTGAGCGCAAAGGCTTTGCCGAAGCCTATGAAGCGTTGGCGCTTGAATATCAGCTCGCCGGTCAAATGCTCAAAGCGCGCTCGCGCGCCGGACTCACGCAAGACGCGGTGGCCGAACGCATGGGTACCACCAAAAGCGCAATCTCCCGCCTCGAATCGGCGGGTAAACATGCGCCGTCGCTTGCGACGCTTAAGCGCTATGCAAGTGCGGTTGGTTGCGAGTTGCAGGTCAAGCTGGTGCCGCAGAAGGCGGCGTGAGGCAGTAGATTTCGACGCAGTCCGATATATCGTGCTTGGCGCCTTTAACTTCGCGAGCCGCATGCCCAAATTCATAGCACCCAGTGCTATAATGGCGAATGCTTAAAGAGCAACGCTTCGCGAGCCAGCCGCGCGCCTTCAAGACCGCATGGTTCGCGAAACACGCGAAGAAGGCTCGCATCAGCGACGTCATGCTCTGCGCGGCCTTTCGCGAAATACAGGCTGGTCAATGCGACGATTTGGGTGGTGGCGTTTTCAAGAAGCGGCTTGCCAACAACGACTATCGCTCGATCATTCTTTCGAAGAGTCGCGGACACTGGATTTATGAGTATTTGTTTGCGAAACAAGATCGTGACAACATCGACGACAAAGAGCTAGCTGCCTTCCGGAAACTGTCGTCTGCATACGCAGTGCTCACGCCCGACCAACTCGCTCAACTGTGTGACAACGATGATTTACAGGAGATTTGCAATGACGACAAAGCGTAAGTACAAAAGCGACGCGTTCGAGGCGATTCACGCGTCGGCCAACGCGCTACATCGCGTTGGCGCGATCAGCAAAACCACGCTTCGTGAGTTCGACGAAACCTGCCTGACAGCCGCCGAGGAAATCGCACCGCAACAGATCAAAAAGATTCGCGAGGGCAATCACGTGAGCCAGACGATTTTCGCCCGCTACCTCAACACGAGCGAATCAACCGTGCAGAAATGGGAGACCGGTGCCAAGCGCCCCAGCGGCATGGCGCTTCGCTTGCTTCAGGTTGTGAAGAAACATGGTTTGACGGTGTTGTCGTAGATCATGTACGCTGCCTTTGCCCAAAATTCGAACCTCGCCCCCTAGCTCACCATAGTGATCAGTTTGCTGAAAAACTGGTGCACGTCTTCGTGAATCTCTTCTGCGGGCATTCCTGCGGCCACGCTCTCACGCAACACCTCTACCTTTGAGTCGCTGCGCAATGTGTGAAAAAGCGAGTCGTCGTCCCTAAAAAGAATTCGCTTGCCATCGACGGCCTGAAAAATGTTTGCCGACACATTTCGCCACGTCCGACCTACGGGCAAAGTAAGGTTTTCATCGGCAAAAAAACGGTCGATAATCTCTACAACAGGTTGCGCGAACAGGTCGTCTTCAGATACCTTCAACGCAAGTAGTGCCGCGCGCCTCCATGCACGTGGCACTAGTAAGTAATTTTCAATATTCTTTCGCTTCCACTCCGCCAGCGAAGGGTTGGCTTCAGGAGGATGAAACGCTTCATCACTGCTATCAAAGTCAAAAAGCATCAAGCGTTTAACGTTGGGAACAATCTGCTTGAGCGCCTCGAAGTGCTCATCAGCAAGTTTCTTCATGGCTTGCTTGTTACCGCCGCCCATGATCTTGAACTCGATTTTGTCCATCACCGGCAATGCCCCGCACTGCGGAGCCCAAGCACGAAGAATGCGTTCGTCAGTTTCGCCTTCAACGTAGACGATATAGGGCGAGCCCACTAGCCTAGTGATTTCTTCGTTCGAGACTTCCGCCATCGCTCGAAGTACCTCAGGCGTGGATTCGATCCGCGTAGGCACTTGCTTGAGCAACGACAGAATCTGATGAGCGTCAACGCCGCGAGCAAACTCCTCAGCATGTGTTGCGATCAGGAACTGCACTCCCTTCTCGGCAGATTTTTTCTTGAAATAGTCCAATATTTCGCGTTGCAAATTGACATGCAAGTGCGCATCGGGCTCATCTAGCAAAATCGTGGTGGGTTGGTAGCCATAAAGAAACGCCAGCAGAGTCATGGTTTGATGAAACCCGCTGCCGCCAGAGATCAAGTCGTAGGTTTTGCCGTTTTGCCGATATTCCACTTCAATATAAACGTCCTTGGCGGAGTCGTACTGGGGAGGCAGGAGTTCAACCGAGAACCACCTCTGGACAACGCTTGCCAGCTCCGTCCAGTCTTCGGGCACTTTGTAGCCCTTGCTAACTTTGCCGTTGGCGTCTTTAGTCGGCGGGGGGCACACGCGCAGTAGCAAATTGCGCAACACACTACCGGGTTGGCCCTTGCCCACTTGCTGACGCGTCGGCGCTACGTCTAGCCATTTCTCGGTGGGCTCCAACCCCGAGAAGGGAGGCACGAAAGCGATGCGCGGCAAGTGACCAGTTTGGTCGCACGCCCGAAACGCCGCCCAGCCTCCAATCGGCGTGGCATACATGGTCTGTGGTGAGTGATAGCGCAGTTCCATACCAAACTCTTGTGTCACGTTGGAAGGATCGCGCCACTCCACCAGGATTTCGATCAGGATAAATTTTTGCTTCTTGCTACCGTTCTCCATCGGATAAAAACGATCCGTCCTGTCCTTCCAAAGCAGATTGAACTCCGGCACCGGCAGAGCCGTAAAGTTAGGCAGTACGATCTGGATGCCCGTGGAGCCGCCGCGCTTGGCCCTGTGAAATTCATCCACGCAAAACTGCCAAATCGCCAACGCCTGCAAAACGGTACTTTTGCCACTATTGTTACGGCCCACGAGCAAGTCGAAGTCTGTGAACTGATAAGACTGCTCGCTAATGCTCTTGAAATTTCGCAGCGTAAGTTTGTGAATCATTAGATCAACCCTCTCTAAACGTCAGCCTTGTGCGCAGTGATCTGCCCCAAGATCACTTCTCCAAACCGAGCAAGCTTACTCTCCCCAATCCCGCTAATCGCGGCCAGCGCGGCCTTGTGCTTTGGCTTCGACGCGGCGATTTCGCGTAGCACGCTGTCGTGCAGGATGACGAATGCGGGGACGTTGGCTTCTCGTGCGGCTTCCAATCGCCACGCTTTTAACGATTCGTAGAGCACTTCGTCGGCAGGCGTGAGTTCTGCTGCTACTTTTCCGCTCACCGCGTTGGCGCCGCTAACGCCACTAACGCCGCTAGTCCAGCCGGCGCCGCTGCTCCCCTTCGCGCCGCGCTTGGCCTTCGCGGCTTTGGTGCTTGCGGTGACGGCGAGTTGCTGGCGCAGCATGGCAGGGACTTCGCCGCGTAGTACGGGGCGGGCGGCGGGCGTGAGGTGCAGCGCGCCGTAAGCCGTGACATCAATTTCGGCCCAGCCGTGGGTGACGATCTGGCGGAACACATTGCGCCATGCGGCTTCGTCGTGCGCTTTGCCGATGCCGTGGACCGGTGAGGTGTCGTGCCCGCGCTCCTTGATTTGCGTGGTGGTTTTGCCTTGCAACACTTCGATGACGTAGGTCGCGCCGAAGCGCTGCCCGGTGCGGTAAATCGCGGAGAGCGCCATGCGCACTAGCTCCGTTGCATCCCACATTTTCGGCGGGCTCAGGCAGGTGTCGCAGTTGCCGCAGGCGTAGCCCTCCAGTTGCAGTTCGCCAAAGTACGACAGCAGCCGCCCGCGACGGCAGGCGGTGGTTTCGCACAAACCCAACAGCGCCTCAAGCTTGGCGCGACCCGCGCGTTTGAAGTCGTCGTTGGCTTCACTCATCTCGATGAAGCGGCGCTGCTGAACCACGTCGGCCAGGCCGTAAATCATCAAGGCTTCGGAGTCGTCGCCATCGCGTCCGGCGCGGCCCGTTTCCTGGTAATAGCCTTCGACACTTTTCGGCAGATCGAGGTGCACGACGAAGCGCACGTCCGGCTTGTCGATGCCCATGCCGAAGGCGATGGTGGCGACCATGACGATGCCCTCTTCGCGCAAAAAACGCGACTGGTTGCGGCGGCGCACGTCCTGATCCATGCCTGCGTGATACGGCAGCGCTTTGGTCATCTCGGCATTGAGCCATTCGGCGGTGGCGTCCACCTTTTTGCGCGACAGGCAATAGACGATGCCCGCCTCGCCCGCGTGCTCACGCAGGAAGGCGCGCAACTGCTCGCGCTCGTCGACGCGCTCGGCAATGAGATAGCGAATGTTCGGGCGGTCAAAACTGGAGACAAATTCGCGCGCGTCCTGCATGTGCAGTCGCAGGCGAATCTCGGTGCGGGTGAGCGCGTCGGCCGTGGCCGTGAGCGCGACGCGCGGCACGCCGGGGAAGCGCTCCGCCAGCACGGCAAGCGCGAGATAGTCCGAGCGGAAATCATGCCCCCATTGCGACACGCAGTGCGCCTCATCGATGGCGAACAGGGCTAGTTGATTGTTTTCTTTCAGCTCGTCGAGCAATTCGAGAAAGCGCTCGGTCAGCAGGCGTTCCGGCGCGACGTAGAGCAGTTTGATTTCGCCGTTGCGTACACGGCGTTCGGTTTCGTTGGCTTGAATGCCGGTGAGCGATGAATTCAGGAATGCAGCGGTTACGCCCAGCGTGTGCAGCGCGTCCACCTGATCCTGCATCAGCGCGATAAGCGGTGAGACGACGATGCCGACGCCGTTCCTCGTTAACGCCGGGATTTGGTAACAGAGCGATTTGCCGCCGCCGGTGGGCATGAGCACGAGGGCGTCATTACCGGACTCAATGTGCTCGATGATGTCGGCCTGCGGGCCGCGAAAGCTCGGATAGCCGAAG
>JANNYE010000105.1:0-19195 GCA_031409935.1 Burkholderiales bacterium
CATTTGATCGCGTCCCGTGAAGAACGCGAGCTTCTTCGGATCAGTCGCACGTATGTGCGCCAGGCGCTTGGTTAGCAGCTCAAGCGCGTCATCCCACGAAATTGGGTCGAAGATACCGTCGCCGCGCTCGGTGCCGGGACGGCGGATCATTGGATGTTGCAGCTTCGCTTTCGAATACTGCTTCATGATGCCCGCGCTGCCCTTTGCGCAGAGCACGCCCTGATTGACCAGGTGATTGCGGTTGCCCTGAATGAAGCGGACGTGCGGTATGCCGTCCTTTTCCTCGGTCGTGACATTGATGCCGCAACGGCAGGCGCACATGTAGCAGGTGGTGTGATGCACCGTTTGCTGGCTGCGATCTTCGAACAGGATCGGGTGCTTTCCTGCGGGGGTCAGCGGAACAGTGGTGGGGCGGTTGGGCGAAGGCAAAACGGTGGGCAGACGTGGTTAAGCACGCGCTAAAAGCGAACACTCACATTGTGCCGCAGTCATCCATATGAGTTGTGCCAAAGTCCTTTACTGCGATACGCCACGTTTCGAAATTAGGTATTCACGATAGATATTTTTGTTGCGCCGCGCCCATTTTGGAATACAGCTTTTAATTATAACGTCCATTTAACGTGGGCTAGATGCTAATAAATAGCTAAAGTCGATAAATTGCTAAATATGGCAATATGCCCATATCAAGCAACGCTTTCAGCCTAAAGCTATTTACTCATCAGAACGCCGCCACTGACCGTTAGCGTCAATGAGACCTTGCCGCCTTCAATCGCCACGGGCTCGGCGTCAGCGGACGAAGCCGCCGCTGCGCGCATCGCAAATACTTTGGGCTGGATGGCACGCGTGTCGCCGCTGATGCTGCCGAGATTGACCTCGCGTAGCGTGAAATTGCTAAAACCAAACGCGCGGCTCGCGGTCTGCGCTTTGCTGCGAAAAGCCGCGATGCCGCGCTCGATCAGCGCTGCTTCTTCGCGTTCACGCAGCTCGCGCGACAGCTCAAAACCGGAACCGACGATCATCAATTTTTGCTGCGCAAGCTTGCCTGCCAATGTGCCGAGCACCGCAAAGTCTTTGGCCTTCAAAATCAATTCTGCGCGCACCGTCCAGCCATCGCGCACGCCTTGCTTATTCCAGCGCTGATTGGTCGCAAACGCGCCGGTGCGGGCCTCCACGCCTGTCGTGGCCTTGGCCTGAGCGAGCGCGGTGTTGATCGCCAGTTGCACCTCACGGGTAATCGGCGCGGCCTCCACGCCCTGCGCCTCGGCGGCTAGGGTGATCACGGCGAGATCGGGGATCACTTCGGTCGCAACAGTCGCGTCAAGCGTTAGCACGTCGCGGGCGACGGCGGCGGGTGCGACCGATTGTGCAGCGCTGATGGGCGACAACAAAATCAGTGGCAGAAGTACGGCAACGAGGGCGAGTGGGCGTGAAGGTTTCATGTCAATCCTGTTTTCAACGTTTGAGTCAATGGTGACACAACGCGGTGCGTGCGCCCTAAAGTCTGAAACGATGCAGCGCACTGTTTGGGGTTAAGCATGCTTGCGTAACAGTTGAGCATGCTTGCGCACAAGTTAAGCACGGGTAAAACTGAGGCCACCGTTTATACGTATGTTCTGGCGACTGCGAGCGAAACTATTCGCCCGTAACATGTCAGCGACTCCCTACTTTTACAGCGCACGATGAAAATATTTTGCAACCGATTTCAACGTGCTTCCACCGCGCCGTTCACGCTGCTACTGGCAATGTTGGCGACGTTTGCGCTGTTAACCGCCAGCGCGCAAGCCGCGCCGTTTGTGCCCGCCAGTGACTTGACGATTCTCGAACGCTTGTCGACCACGCCCGGTGAGACGGCCCGAGTCAATCAATCGACACGCGCCCTACGCGCCACGTTGGCGCGCGATCCGAAGAACGTGGACCTCGCCGTGCGCATGGCGCAACTCTACGTGTCGCGTTCGCGCAGCGAATCGGATCCGCGACTGCTTGGTCAAGCGCAGGCCGCGCTCGGCGCATGGTGGTCGCAGGCCGAGCCGCCGATACCGGTGCTGTTGCTGCGGGCAACGATTCGACAAAGTGTCCATGACTTCGGTAACGCGCGGCGCGACCTGGATCAAGCGGTAAAGCGCGAACCGGGCAACGCGCAGGCTTGGTTGACGATGGCCACAGTGCAACAAGTGACCGGCGATCTAGCGGGGGCCGCAGATAGTTGCCGCAAAGTGGTGCCCCTTGCGCCGCCGCTGATTGGCATCACCTGCGCGGCAAGTGTTGACGGATCGCAAGGACGTGCTGCGCAGGCTTATGAAGCATTGAATAACGCGATGCTCGCGTCGGCAACTACGGGGCGTGATTCGATTGGCGTGCGCGGTTGGGCGTTGACGCTACAGGCCGAATTGGCGGAACGGTTGGCGCGGTCGGCGGACGCCGAGCGCTTGTATCAGGCCAGTCTCGCGATTGATCCGACCGATGCGTACACCGTCGCGGCCTATGCCGATTTCCTCATCGATGCCGGTCGTGCTGCTGAGGTGTTGACGCTGATTCCTGCCAACACGCGAGGCGACGTGTTGCTGTTGCGTCGTGCCATTGCTGCGAAGCTCGCGGCCACGCCCGATGCGGCGCAATTGGCGCAGGAATTGAGGCAACGCTTCAACGCGTCGCGCGCCCGAGGTGACCGCGTTCACCTGCGCGAAGAAGCGCGCTTTGCATTGGCGGTCAAAAATGAGTCGACCGAAGCGCTGGCGTTGGCACGCGACAATTGGACGGTGCAGAAGGAGCCACTCGATGCACGCATCGCGCTGGAGGCTGCCATCGCGGCGCGCCAACCCAAGGCCGTCGCTGATGTCGTAACCTGGATCGAATCAACCAAACTGCAAGGCGAGAAGCTCGCACAACTCGCGGCTCAGGTGAAGGCGCAATGATGGCGCGTCGCAACCTCATCGCGCTTGTCGCGGCGCTTTGTCTGTCCTTAGTTGCAGCGGTCGCGCAAGCGCATAAGCCAAGTGACAGCTACCTCTCGCTGCAAGTGGACGGCGAAAAAATTACCGGGCAATGGGACATTGCGCTGCGTGATCTTGATCTGGTGCTCGACCTGGATCGCAATGCTGACGCTGCTATCGATTGGGGCGAAGTGCGTGCGCGACATGCGGAGATTGCGGCTTACGCGCTAAGCCGGTTGCTGATCACGCAGCCCGCATCGTCTGGCGAGCAGGCCGTCGCCTGCAAACTCGCCGTCACCGATCACCTGATTGATAACCACACCGACGGCGCCTACGCGGTGTTGAAACTAGCGGGCGCTTGCCAGAGCGCCGTGGCTGCGTTGTCGGTGAATTACAGCCTGTTGTTTGATGTCGATGCGCAGCATCGCGGGTTGCTCAAACTGGAGTCACGCAGCGCGGGGGGCGCTGGCAGCGACGGCGCGCCGTTCGTGCTGAGCGCGGTTTTCCCCGCCGACAACGCGACACAAACCCTCAAGCTCGCCGAGCCCGGTGGCCTAGCGCAGTTTGCGACCTACGTTGCCGACGGTGTCAAACACATCGCCATCGGCATCGATCACATCCTGTTCTTGATCGCGTTGCTGTTGCCTGCGGTACTGCTGCGTAGCGGCGGCAAGTGGTTGCCGGTCGCTGATTGGCGCACCGCGTTCTGGACTGTGGTGAAGATTGTCACCGCGTTCACGGTGGCGCATTCGATCACCTTGTCGCTCGCGGTGCTGGAGATTGTCCAGTTGCCGTCGCGCTTTGTTGAGTCGGCCATTGCTGCCTCAGTGCTGATCACGGCCCTCGACAATCTGCGACCGTTTTTGCCGCGCAAACGTTGGCTCGTGGCGTTCACCTTTGGATTGCTGCACGGGTTCGGTTTTGCCAGCGTGTTGATCGATCTCAAACTGCCTGCGTCGGCGTTAGTGCTGTCGCTGTTCGGCTTCAACATCGGCGTGGAAATCGGTCAGCTGATACTGGTGGCGATCCTCATGCCGCTCGCCTACGTATCGCGCGCATCGAAGGGCTACACGCGCGTTGTTTTGGGCGCGGGATCGGTGGTGATCGCGACGATTTCGCTGGGCTGGTTGCTAGAGCGCAGTTTGAACTTGAAGCTGATGCCGTTTTGATGTTCTGATCCGTTTGCTTCGGCACGTTGATCAAGCGCTAGCGATTCGTTTGCGACATAGCCTTGACGAGGCGTATGAAGAAAACTAAATTCGTATCAGTCGCGTAAATCAGTGGATAGACAACTAAGCCGCAGCCAAGTACGCGTCATGACTCAAACCCCCGTGTGTTCGTTTTCTCGCCATGCGCTCTTCGCCGCGCTCGCCGCGTTGCTGTCGCCGCTGGCATTCGCCGGTGGCGAGCAAGTCGTAGAAAAAGTAGTCATCACAGGCGCGCAAACCACGCTGGGCATAGCGGACGCCGCCAGCGTTGGCACCATCACGCAAAAGCAGTTAGAGGCGCGCACGGTGTATCGCCCCGGCGAGTTACTCGAATCAGTGCCCGGCCTCATCGTCAGCCAACACAGCGGCGAGGGCAAAGCGAACCAGTTTTATCTGCGCGGATTCAACCTAGATCACGGCACCGACCTGCGCACCACGGTCGACGGCATGATCGTGAACCAGCGCTCTCATGCGCATGGGCAGGGCTGGACGGACGTGAACTTCCTGGTGCCAGAGCTGGTTAATCGCCTTGAGTATCGCAAAGGGCCGTACTACGCCAGCGAGGGTGATTTTTCCTCGGCTGGATCGGTTGCGGTCAAGTACAGTGATCGACTCGCGCAAGGCATCGCCAGCGTCGGTGTCGGTCAGAACGGCTTTCGTCGCGCACTGCTCGCAGACTCACCCGAGTTCGCCAATGGTCGCTTGCTCTACGCAATTGAGGGCATGAACAACGACGGCCCGTTTGTAAATCCCGACAGCTTTCGCAAAATCAACGGCGTGTTGCGCTACAGCCAGGGTGATGAAGGCAACGGATTTAACGTCACAGGCATGGCCTATAAGGCCAAATGGAATGCGACCTATCAGATCCCGCAGCGGGCGATTGACAGCGGCTTGCTGCGGAATCGTTTCGATGCGATTGACACCACCGACGGCGGTGCCGCACATCGTTACAGCTTGTCCGGCGCATGGCGAAAAACCGACGATGGTGCGAGCACGCAAGTCAACGCGTACCTGATCGATAACAAGCTCGACCTGTTTTCAAACTTCACCTACTTTCTTGACAACCCGATTGACGGCGACCAGTTCGCGCAGCCCGATCGTCGACGCACTGCGGGACTGAACGCGAGTCACACGCGACGGTTTGATGGGATGGGGCTGGAGTCGGAAAACACCTTTGGCATGCAGTTGCAGACCGACAATATCTTCAACGGTTTGCTCAGCACTAAAGCGCGGCAAACCATAGGCGTCACGCGGCAGGATCATATTGTCGAAAGCAGTGCTGGGCTGTACGCCGAGAACGCAACCAAGTGGACGCCGTGGTTGCGCTCGGTAGCGGGGCTTCGCGTGGATGGCTATCGATTCAAAGTGAATGGCGACAATCAACTTAACGCCGGAACTGCGACTGATAGTGCAGTGAATCCCAAGCTGTCGCTGGTGTTCGGGCCGTGGGCGAAGACCGAGTTCTACGTCAACGCAGGCAGCGGATTTCACAGCAACGATGCACGCGGCACGACCATTCGCGTTGATCCCAAAACAGGCGACGCGGTAGATCGCGTGACGCCACTGGTTCGCTCAAAAGGCGCGGAAATCGGCTTGCGTGGCAACTGGTTGCCCGGCTTGCAAACATCGCTGTCGGTGTATCAACTGGACTTCGCGTCCGAGTTGCTGTTCGTCGGTGACGCAGGCACGACTGAGGCCAGCCGCCCCAGTCGACGCGTCGGATTTGAGCTGGCGAATTACTACAAACTGTCGAACTGGTTGACGGTGGACGCGGACGTTGCCTTTGCCCGCGCCCGCTTTCGCGATGCTGATCCTGTCGGCAATCGCATTCCCGGCGCGGTAGAAGGCGTGGCGTCGTTGGCCGTCGCGGTTGACAACTTGGGGCCGTGGTTTGGTGCCGCGCAATTGAGATATTTTGGGCCGCGTCCGCTGACTGAAGACAACAGCACGCGATCAAAAAGCACCACCAGCCTGAATGCGCGGGTCGGCTATCGCTTCAGCCCCAAAATGCGCCTTGAGCTGGACGGCTTCAATCTGACTAACCGCAAAGCGTCGGCCATTGATTATTTCTACACGTCACGCTTGCCGGGCGAGGCCGCTGAAGGCGTCGAGAGCATCCACTTTCACCCCATCGAATCGCGCTCGTTCCGCGTGTCGTTGGTGATGAATTTTTAGCTAGAAATCGTACCTCCTTTGTGTATGAGCGGCGAAAGCCGCGATGGCGTCGCAGAAAGCCTATCGCGGCTTTTACCGCTCCGACGAGCCCCATTTATAGTGACGCTACAACAATACCTGCGTACCCAGCTCGACTACCCGATTCGGCGGCAATTTAAAGTACGTACCCGCACCTTCCGCCTGCCGCGTCATCCACGCGTACAGCGAACAGCGCCATCCCGTCATGCCGCCAGGGCCGTCCTGGACCATAGATCTTGCAATGAAGTACGTGGTGTCCATGGGATCAATTTCGTGGCCCACTTCGCTGGCCTATGCGAGCGCAGCAGGCACATCTGGCATTTCGCGAAACCCAAAATGCATGCTGATTGACCAGAGGCCGGGACCGCTGGCGATCACCGCCAGACGGTACGAGTCGTTGAAATACGGCACCTCTTCAGTCAGCACGTGCAGCAGGATGATGCGTTCGTGTAGTGCGTGGTAGTGCTTCAAATTGTGAAATAGGGCACTTGGCACCAACAGCGGATCAGACGACAAGTAGACGGCAGTGCCCGACACGCGAGGCACTTCTTTAAGATGCCGAGAGGGCGAGCACGCCGCCTTCACCTTCGTCGTCGAGTTTTAAAATTAGCCAAACGTATTTGACTGAAATGATCAGCATGATCGCCCAGAACAACGCAGACAAAGTCGCAAGCACATTCGCCTCGTTGAGCGCAAGCGCATGTGGCCCGTTGAAGGCTTCCTTAAAGGCATAAAGCGGGCTGGTGCCTCTGTCGCCATAGACGATACCGAGCGCGACCATGGTCAGAACGGCGGTACTGGATTTTTTTGATTCGGACGGATGCACGGTGTTACCTTCGGAACTGTGAACGTAAAAAGAACTACAGCGTAAATCGGTAGCCCACGCCAATTTCAGTGAGCAGATGGCACGGTTGGGTCGGGTCAATTTCGAGTTTTTGCCGCAAGTGACTTACGTAAATGCGCAGGTAGTGGTTGCTTTCTACGTGCGACGGCCCCCACACTTCACGCAGCAACTGGCGATGCGTGATGACCTTGCCAGTATTCGCGATCAGCGCCACCAGCAGGCGATATTCAATGGCCGTCATATGAACCGGTACACCCGCCCTCGTGACTAATCGGCGCGTCATATCGACACTGACTTTGCCGAAGGTAACTAGTGCCGATTCGGCTGCGTCTGAGCGCGAACCCCGACGTAGCAATGCCCGCACCCGAGCGAGCAATTCGCTTACTGAAAACGGTTTGGTCAGCTAATCATCGGCACCTGCATTGAGCACATCAATCTTGTCAGACTCGATAGTGCGCGCCGACAAAATGAGCACTGGTATGTGCGACCAGCCGCGCAGCTCGCGCACAAACTGTTGACCGTCACCGTCGGGTAATCCCAGATCAAGAATGACCATGGCGGGCTTGCCGGTGCCCGCGTCAATCAGGCCCGCTGCGAAGCTCGCCGCCTCTCGTACTTGGTAGCCCTCGCGTTCTAGCGCCTGTCGAACAAAGCGGCGGATCTGTGCGTCGTCCTCCACCAGCATAAAGTCGAGCCGGTGCCGCTCATGTGGCGGCACCATTGAACGCGACGTTCGGTTCGACATCGAGTACGATTTCAGGCGGCGAGCCACGCGACAATGTGAAGGTAACGCAAGCACCGCCCGGGTCAGGATTGCTCGCGGCAATCTGCCCGGCGTGCGCTTCAACAATGGCTCGACAAATGGTCAATCCTACGCCCATGCTGGCACTCTGGCCGTCTTGGTCGCCGCGTTCAAACAGAGTGAACACGGTATCCAATCGATTCGCCGGGAAGCCGTTGCCAGCATTGATGTGCAAGCTACTTGCTTCAGGCGAAAATTTGGCTGCATTCTCGATCAAATTGCACAGCACCCGCTCCACCAAAACCGCGTCAATATTAACCAGCGGCAAATCGGTGTCGATGTTCACGATGACCTGACGACCTTTGAGCGTTGGTGTCACGAAATCAATGCTTGCGCCGATCACTTCATCGAGCGGTTGCCATTCGCGCCGCAACGTGACTTGCCCTGCTTGCATGCGAGCCATGTCGAGCAGGTTGGTCACCATCGTGTCGAGTTGCATTGCCTGATCGCGCAGATTGCCCGCTGTTTCGTGCGCTTGCGGCTCGCTGATAGCTGGATCGGACGACAACGTGTCGGCCAGGCCGTATAGCGCGGTCAGCGGCGTGCGAATATCGTGCACCGCGCGGCGAGAATGCTGTTGCGCAAACGTTCACTGTGCATTTTGATCTCACTACGGTTGGCCACATCAACGTAATGCAACCGTTCGAGAGCGGTGGTGAACACAGCCAGAGATGTAATCGCGTTCGGTGTTGCCGCGAAGATCATTACGCCGCGTCGGCGTGTTGCGCCTAAGAGTGGCAGCAGCAGACGCTCGCCGTCGTCATGCCCGAGTTCGGTGGCGTCTAGCGGAGCGCTTGACTCGTACACTGCACTTGCGGTCGTGCGTTCGATGGCGGATAGCAGGATGGCGGGTTCGCTCTCTAATTGCAGCGCCGAGTCGGCATCGAAATGGTCGTTTTGATTGGGCGCCAACAGCGCCACGCGCGCGCCAAGCTGGTTCGCAACAAACCGGCTGGTCAGGCTGGCCCCTTGATGCACGCTCAGCGTTCCTGCGAGCGCTTGCGCCAACCTATGCAGACTGGTTAGCTCGTCGGCACGGGTTTGCGCGTCATCGGCACGGGCCTTGAGCGCGGTGGCGAGTTGGCCTATGGTGAGCGCTACCACCAGCATCACTGCAAACGTCACCAAATACTGCGCATCGTTGACTGCAAACGAAAATTGCGGTGGCACGAAGAAAAAATCAAACAGCGCGACGCTTAAAAACGCAGCGACCATCGCGGGACGACGACCATAGCGCACGGCAGCGATCACTACTACCGGCAAATACAGCATCACGATATTGACGGGATCAAGCCAGCGCGTTAGCGGCCACGCGATGAGAGTGACCAGCGCACACATCAAGATAGCGCTTAGGTGCTCAGTCCATCGGGCGGGCGAGTTGACGGATACGGGTGGGTCGGCAGTCAAAAGTAGGTGACTCGGTATTGCATGGATCGAAGCTTAGAGCGGCCTACGTAAAAACGGCGACAATTGTTACCCCTGCCGTGTAAAAAAGCTGTAAGTGCGCCGATTGCTATGTTGATGCCCGATCAGTTGGCAACATTCGTCACGTTTGACTGCGTCGTGCTGCGCGGTCTTCCCGGCAGCGGCAAGAGCACATTGGCTGCGCAGTTGACTGCTTGTCACGGTTTTCTGCATCTCGAAGCGGATCAGCATTTCGTGAAGAACGGCGTTTATCGGTTCGATCCTGCGCGAGTCGCGGACGCACATGCGGTGGTGGCGCGCGACACGTTGATCGCGCTGCAGGCAGGGCGGCAGGTGGTGGTCGCCAATACACATGTGCGGCTTTGGGAAATGGCGGCAGTGGTGGGTGCCACGCGCCTCGCTGGGCGTACGATGTGCTTTGTTGAATGCCAGGAGGCGAGGGGCAATGTGCATGGGCTAGCTGAATCGGTAATTGCGTCAATGCGGCAGCGTTGGGAGTTGTTGCCCACTGAATTTGACGACGTGAACTTTCAATTACGCGCGTCGCGGGCGTTGTAGGAGCGCCCTTCGTCAGGCTCAGGACTAAAGCCTTGCCGCGACCCGCTGACGAACGCAACGTGGGTTGCGGCAAGCCGCTCCTTCGAGAGCATGAGATTGGGTGACAAAATAGCCGACTTGAAATGGGCGATTTCGCGCCCAAATCCCCCGCTAACTCAATGGTCAATTAGATTTCGGACGTTCGCAACTTGATTTGCGCCGTCCACACAGCACAAGCATGGCAAAAAAAGAACTTTACGGTGTCCTCGGGGTAGACAAATCCGCGTCCGATGACGAGATCAAAAAGGCTTATCGCAAGCTGGCGATGAAGTACCACCCGGATCGCAATCCGGGCGACAAGGCCGCAGAAGAGAGCTTCAAAGAAGCTAACGCAGCGCACGAAATCCTGTCCGATCCGAAAAAACGAGCCGCCTACGACCAGCACGGTCATGCAGGGATTGACCCGCAGGCGGCGGGTGCGGGCGGTTTCGCTGGTGGCAATTTTGGTGATGCCTTCGGCGACATCTTTGGTGAAATTTTCGGCGGTAATCGCGGACGGCAGCAGCGTGCGGATTCGCCGTTCCGCGGCTCAGATCTTCGCTACAACCTCGAAATTACGCTAGAGGAAGCCGCTCGCGGCACCACCACCAAGTTGCGCATTCCGACCACGGAAACCTGCGAGGTTTGTCATGGTACGGGTGCCGAAAAAGGTTACGATCCGGAAACCTGCCCAACTTGCAAAGGCGCGGGCGCGGTGCGTGTGTCGCAGGGCTTTTTTTCGGTGCAGCAAACCTGCCCGCAATGCCGTGGAACCGGCAAGATCGTCAAACATCCGTGTAAGGCGTGTAACGGCGCAGGCGTCAACAAAAAATCGAAGACGCTCGAAGTCAAAATTCCGCCGGGCGTGGACACCGACGATCGGATTCGTCTGGCGGGCGAAGGCGAGGCGGGCACCAATGGCGGCCCAGCGGGTGATTTGTACGTTGTCGTGCAGCTCAAACCACATGCAGTTTTCCAACGCGATGCGGCCGACCTGCATTGCGAAATGCCAATCTCGTTTTCAACGGCCGCACTCGGCGGTGAACTCGAGATTCCGACCCTTGATGGCAAGGCTATGCTGAAAATTCCCTCGGAGACTCAATCCGGTCAGGTATTCAGGCTAAAAAACAAGGGAATACGTCCAGTGCGCGGCAGCGTGACTGGCGATTTGTTCTGCCATGTGCAGATTGAAACTCCGGTTAATCTGAATTCGCGTCAGAAGGAAATCCTGCGTGAATTTGAGGAAATCCGCGAGAAAAATTCGGCCAAACAAAGCCCCAAGCAAAAGGGTTTTTTTGATAAGTTGAAGGACTTTTTCGAGGGCTAGTGTCTCGAATCATAAATTTCGATACGTAAAAGCACCGCCTTTCCGCGCCATGCGTCGTTGCAAGTGCATGCAATAGCCAGCTATTGCTGTGCCTCATTTGTCAACTGAGGCCTAGCCTGACACGAAAATTCGGCACTTTTCTTGTGCCGAAATTTACGATTCGAGACACTAGCAGCCTGTCGGACTTGAAAGGCATCGGCTGCATATCCGCCGGCCGGTTCATATTTCGCCCGTTTTTTGGGCAATATCTCGATACCGCCACTGCAAAACAGTCAAAATCTGCCCTCGGGCGGGCGAATTTTCGCTACGATGTTTCAAGTCCGACAGGCTAATAGATGAGCGCCCGTAGCGATTGCGAATGGCGGTAAATGGTAAAAACCGCGTTACTGACTAGTCAAGTTTTTTGCATGAGCGATACGCCGTCCACTCCTTCCGCTGTTCCCGTGCCCGCCAAACGCGCGATGCGTTTGCGCACGCTGCTCACGGTGCCGTTCGTCCTTCTTATCGTCGTCCCAGCCTTGGTGATAGCTGGTACATCGCTGTACACGGGTTTGCGGGCAGTAGATGTGCTTTCACGGCAGCTGATGGATGACATTTCAGCGCGCGTCGGGCAGGCGGCCGTGCATCAGTTGGAAGAGGCTGCTGTCACGCTTTTGGCGACGTTTCCTAACGCTGAGGATAATCACAACGCGTCGATCGAATTGTTCGCCGACAATGAAAGGCTGGAGCGCAAATTGTTTGAATTGACGGCAGCGGCGCGCACCACCGCGTATGTCTATTTCGGGCGCGAGGACGGTGGTTTTGTCGGAGTGGATCGCGGTAGGCCGGGTGCACGCGCCGCGGCCACAGTGCGACGGCAAGACGGTGGCGGCACGCCGAGAAAAATCTACGCTTCGCGCGGTCCGGGAGATCGTACCCGACTGATTGAAACGGAGAATCGTGTTTACGACGCGCGTGACCGCGTCTGGTACAAGCAGGCAAAGGCGGCTACTCGGCTTACGTGGTCGCCGATTTATGTCTCGTTTGCGTCGGGTGCGTTGGTCACCACCGCTGCGCAGCCTGTGACATCGGCGACCGGCTCACTGTTCGGGGTGATCGCGTCCGATGTCGAGCTCTCCGAGTTGAGCCAATTTATGAAGAACGTGGCGGTCAGCGCCAACGGTGTGGCCTTTATCGTTGATCGTGATGGCTTGCTGGTGGCCAGCTCTACGCCAGAGCTGCCATTTCGCACCGAGGGCGGCATACAAAAGCGCGTTGCTGCGCGTGAGAGTCAATCTGAACTGGTGCGCGCGGGTGCGCAGTGGTGGCGTGTGTCTGGGCGAGACGCTAAGGAGTCGCCCAAAATCGGGATGGTTACCACCACCGGCGAGCAGGTAGACGTGGCGTCCCGTCACGTTATCGGCGCGCAGGGCATTGACTGGGATATCGTGGTGGCCGTGCCGCGCAGCGACTTCACCGCGCCGATTGTGAAGAGCGCCATCAGCATGTTCTTTGTCATTCTTGCCGCCCTTGCTGCGGCGTTGTTGCTTGGTTTATACGTGCTGCGTCGAGTAACCCGCGACGTTGACCAATTGGTCGCGGTGACCAAAGATATTTCTGCGGATCGCTTGCCAACAGCGCTGCCGACGACGTCGCTGGCCGAGACTGGCGTGCTTGCGACCGCGTTTGGCGACATGGTGGGTCGACTCACCCAGTCGCTGGAAACCATTCGTACCCAGAACGACCAATTTGCACTGTTGAACGCTACGCTTGAAGAGCGCGTCGAGCGCCGCACAACGCAGTTGGGCGAGCAAAATTTGACATTGACAGAAGAGATTTTGCGACGCGAACGACTCGAGCGCGAACTTCGTAACACCTCACTTGCCGCGCAAAAAGCGGCCGAAGACAAAGCCCGATTCCTCGCCATTCTTAGCCACGAATTGCGCACGCCGCTGCAGGCTGTAGTCGGCGCCAGCCACTTGCTTTCCGCGCGCGGTAAACCAGGCGAACGGGCTGACGAAATCGAAACGCTTGACGCGGCAAGCAAGTCGTTGCTGACGCTGATTGACGGCGTACTCTCGTATTCGCGCTTGGAGGCGGGTGTGGTGACGCCTACACTGAATTCCTTCGCGCTCGCTCTGTGCATCGACGAGGCGCTTCGCGTGTCGCGTGCAGCGTTTCCGCGCCCAGACGTTGCGCTAGTGGTGAACATCGGCCAGACCGTGCCGAAGCTGATCCATACCGATCAAGGCATGCTGCGGCAGGTGCTGATTAACCTGATTGGCAACGCCCTTAAATTCACCACTATGGGCGAGGTGTGCGTGCATGTGATTGCCGACGAGGCGGAGCGAGCTGGCAATCCGCTGTTACTTCGCTTCATGGTCACCGACACCGGTACTGGTATTGATCTGAACACGCAGCAGCGTCTTTTTCAACCGTTCCAGCAGGGCGAAGCTCCGGCTGGTCAGCCGCCCGTTGGCAGCGGCTTGGGCCTCGTCATTTGCTCGCTATTAGTGCGTGCGCTGGGCGGGGAAATTGATATGACGAGCGAACCAGGAAAAGGAACGCGCATGAGTTTTTCAATCCTCGCGCAAACGCAGCCGAACGTGGCGGCCATTTCGCCAGAGACTGCGCGGTCACGCGGTGAATGTGAAAGCGCGGCGATGCCCCCGCTGCGGGTGATGGTGGTGGAGGACAACGACGTTAATCGTGAGCTGTTGGGCATCATGCTTGGTCAGCTCGGCCATAACGTTGTTGCAGTGGCGGATGGTGAAGCTGCCGTCAGCCTGTGCGAAACGCAGCAATTTGACGCTGTCTTGATGGATTTGAATTTGCCGCGTATGGGCGGGATTGAGGCGACTCGGCGCATCCTTCAGGCGCAGGGCACTCGAACACCTTCACCGGTAGTTATCGCGTTGACGGCCAGCGTGAGTGACGCCGACCGCGCGCTGTGCGACGCGGCTGGCATGCGTGGATTTTTGACCAAACCGGCCACTGTATTCGGCCTTGATGTCGCGCTGCGAGGAGCGGTTTACGACACCAGCGCGTTGCCGTCGGCGGCCATGTCGGAGAACGGACACATTAAAGATGTGCTGAATATGGCGACGTTAGAGTCTCTCGCCGAGCTTGACGGGCGTGCTGCTGCGCCATTTCTGCGGCGTTTGGTTGAGCAGTTTCTTGACGGTCTACCCTCACAAATTGCGCAAATTGCAGCCTACCATGCGGCGCAGTCGGTTGAGCAGACGCGAGCAGAGGCGCACAGTCTTGCTGGTGCCGCAGCGGCGGTGGGCGGCGGCGCACTCGGATTGATCGCTCGTGAAATGTCCGAGCAGCCAAGCACTGAAAGAATGACGCGGTTGGCCGACACCGCGCGAGCAACGACGGCGGCACTCCGAGTGTGGTTGGATCAACTGGCTTAGCGCAAACTTAGGTGGACGTTTCGCGACATGGTTGGCAGTGGTTTACTAGTTCGGAATCCATACAGATTAATCTGATAATCAGTGGAAACGTTGATAAAACGCACTTTTTAAACGTTTAACGACGGTAGCCGCGAGACAATGCACGATTATGAATACGACCCCTGAATCTCGCGTTGTCCGCGTCGCCGTGGCAGACGACCACCCCATTGTCCGTGCTGGTGTGTGCGGCATTTTGTCTGGCGACCGAAGCATCCGTGTCGTCGCCGAAGCCGCCGATGGGCAGCAGGTCATTGATCTCATTCGGGCAGGCGGAATCGATGTGCTGGTGCTTGATCTGGCCATGCCAGGTCGCGCTGGCTTGTCGTTGCTTAGACAGGTGCGCGACGAGGCACCAGAGCTGCGGATTTTGGTGTTTTCAGCCTACGATCCGGTATCGCACAAGGATCGATCCATGGCGCTGGGAGCATCGGCCTATTTGGCCAAAGATACTCGCCCCAACGACATTCTTGCAACGATTCATCAAGTAATGTCGCGTCCCGTGGAGAAGCGGGTCACTAACAATGACGGCGCGCCGCACACTCAGCTCTCGCTGCGCCAGTATGATATTTTCGTGCGACTGGTGCGCGGCGAATCGGTCACCGAAATAGCCAAAGATCTGCACTTAAGTGTTAAGACGGTCAGCACCCATAAGGTGACCGTGCAAAAGCGTCTGGGCGCGCAGTCGGTAGTCGATTTGCTGCGTTACGCGGTTCAGCACGAACTGGTGTCCGCCAGCGAGTAAATGCGCCCGAACGCTACGTTGATTGGTTGAGAGGCGCAGAGCTAGGCCGTTTGCGCCAACTTTATCGAAGCGTACTGTTCGCCCAATCAATGCAATCACGCAGCTGCAACGCAGCCTTCGACGCCCGCAAGCGGAGCGTTGAATTGCGCGGCGCTTTTTCCAGCGCATAAGTTCGCAACATCGACTTTGCGTCGATATCTATGATGCCCCTACGTCGAGTGGTTTTTGTGTGAAACTAGTGTCGCGAATCATAAATTTCGACACATAAAAGCACCGCCTTTCCGCGCCATGCGTCGTTGTAAATGCTCGCAATAGCCAGCTATTGCTGTGCCTCATTTGTCAACTGAGGCCTAGCCTGACACGAAAATTCGGCACTTTTCTTGTACCGAAATTTACGATTCGAGACACTAGCTGTCCATGTCGGTGCGCCGTGGCTGCAAAGTCCGGACGACCTTCCCGCGTACGCAAACAGGCAATGTTGAGCCGCGCCCCGTCAATGCCGCAGCCGCTTGGTTAGCATCCTAACTTCTGGCCTCAACCGCGCATTTCCTGAATGACTCCTCACCAACGCACATTTCGTGCACTCTTCGCTGTCGCCATCATCCTTGGCATCGCCATGGGCACGCGCAATGCGTTCTCTGGCTTGTTCCTACAACCGATTTCCGCCGACATGAAATGGGGCCGCGAAATCTTCTCGTTTGCGATTGCGCTGCAAAACTTGGTGTGGGGCGCGGCGCAGCCGTTCGTGGGTTACATCGCGGATCGATACGGCGCTAAGCGGGTGCTGATCAGCGGCGCGGCGCTGTATGCCGTGGGCCTGACGTGGACAGCCTTCCTCAGCAACACTTTCACGCTGGCGATCTCGGGCGGTCTGCTGATGGGGGTGGCCATCTCGTGCACCACCTACTCGGTCGCCTACAGCGTGCTTGGCAAGATGGTGTCACCGGATCGTCGCGCGTGGGCGTTCGGTATCAGCGCGGCTGCGGGCTCGTTTGGCCAGTTCCTCATGATCCCGGTCGGCCAGTTTTTCATTACCAATAACGGCTGGGCATTCTCGCTCGTCGGCCTCGCCATCATCACCGCGACCATCGCGCCGCTCGGCTGGTATTTCGCCAAACTGGGCGAAGAGGGCAAGCTGCCACTCCCAGCGAGCAACGTGCGTCAAGCCACGGCTGGCGAAGCACTGCGCACCGCATTTGGTGACCGCAGTTACACATTACTCACGCTCGGCTATTTTGTCTGCGGCTTTCAGGTCGTGTTCATCGGCGCGCACTTGACGCCCTACCTGCTCGACCACGGCGTGCCCGCCCGTGTCGGCGTCACAGCACTTGCGCTGATCGGCCTGTTTAATTGTTTTGGCACGTACCTAGCAGGCGTGCTTGCGGGCAAGATGCCAAAGCGCTATGTGCTTTCGTTCATTTACTTCATGCGCTCAGCGGTGATCGGCGTTTTTTTGCTGATGCCGTTGAGTGAGTGGTCGGTCTACGCTTTCGCTGCTGCCATTGGCTTTCTGTGGCTGTCCACGGTGCCGCCCACCAATGCGATCATCGCGCAGGTGTACGGCGTGAGATATTTAGGAATGCTCGGTGGCATCGTGTTTTTCTCGCACCAGATCGGTAGCTTTTTGGGTGCATGGTTAGGCGGCAAAATTTATGACGCCACCGGCAACTACAACACGGTGTGGATGCTGACCATCGGGCTGGGAGTCTTTGCGGGATTGGTGCATCTGCCCATAGATGAGCGGGAGCTTACGAGCCGCACACCTGCGTTGGCTTAGCCCTGACACACCGTACCGCTCGGTGCTAGGCCGCAGCGTAAAACACGCTGAAATCTTGCCCTTCGTCTTGCCACAATGTTGGCTCGTTAAACCCCGCTTCTGCCAGCAACGCGCGGAATTGTTCTGGGGCGTATTTGTACGAATTTTCGGTGTGGATTCGTTCGCCTTTTGCGAAGGATCGATGGGTGCCGCGTACTTTTACGGTGACCGCTTGCCGCGCTTCAAGATGCATTTCTATACGTCCCATCGCGGCGTTGTAGAAGCCTCGGTGTTGCCAGTCGCGTACGTCGAAATGGGTGCCTAACAAACGGTTCACGTTCAGCAGCGTGTTGAGGTTGAACGCGCTGGTGACTCCTAGAGCGTCGTCGTACGCGGCGTCGAGTCGGGCGTGATCTTTTTTCGCGTCGATGCCTATCAACAGGCCGCTGCTGGGTGCGGTGCAATGGGCGCGAATTTGCTTCAAGAACCACAGCGCTTCGTCGGGCATGAAGTTGCCGATTGAGGAGCCGGGATAGAAGAACAGGGTGGGCTGTTTTTGTACGACGGGCGTGACGTCTAGCACGCTGGAGAAGTCGGTGATGAGGCCCGCGAGTTCGGGGGCGTCTACGTTACCCGCGAGTCTGGCCAGCGCTTCGCGTGCGGCGGACTCGGAAATATCGACGGCGACGTATCGCGATGGTTTGAGCGAGGCGAACCACTTTTCGGCTTTCACCGAGTCACCGGAACCGAGGTCGATGAATTGTTTGCCGGTACCGATAACAGCCGCGATTTCATCGCGAAATTTTTCGAAGATGGCCGCTTCGGTGCGCGTCGGGTAATACTCGGTCGTGAGCACAATTGCGTTGTACAGCGTGGAGCCGAGCGCGTCATAAAAAAACTTCGGCGCAATGCTGGCGGCGGGCGCGAGCAGGCCTCGTTCCAGTGCGTCAAGCTCGGCTTTGGCGTCGAGTTTTAACGTGTTGGTGATGCTGAAGCTGCGCTCTGTCGTCGCCTCAGGGGTTGCGACGCGGTGGCTGGTGATCACACGGGGAGATGCCATAAATTCAATACGCGAGACGAATGCCGGTGAACTGCCAGCGTTTGTCGGGTGGGAAAAAGTTGCGATAGGTTACCCGTTCGTGGCCGATAGTGGTGACCACCGAGCTGCCGCACAGCACAAATTGGTTGCACATGAACTTGCCTTTGTATTCGCCGACAGCCCCCTCGGCCGCAGTGAAGCCGGGGTAACCGAGGTACGCGGACGCCGTCCATTGCCACGCGCTACCGCACCGTTGCGACAGGCCGGGAACGGTTGCGGCTGTGGAATGCAGCGCTGCGGTCAACGCAACGGCGGGCGTCTGTGCTGCCGCATGTTCCTACTCGGCCTCGGTTTGCAAGCGCGCTGGCCCAGCGTGCGTAGGCGTCGGCTTCAAAAAAAAGCGACGTGACAGTCCGGGGCTTCGAGATCAACCGGTTGTGCGCCGTGCAACGTGAACTCGGTTCAGCCACCGTGCGTGTTTTTTGTCGTGTATTGCTCTCGGCTAGCTGCATGCCCGTGTTTCTCCTGATGACCGATGTCGTGCTCACATTTGCTTACGCAACCCGGAGTCATTTAGCTTCCACAACGGGTTCATCCTGCGTGAAATTGGCAGTTCAATGTAGGTGATTTGCGGAGCGTTCGCCGTGATATTTTCTGCGCAGCGAACCTGTGTATTCGGGTTGAACGCCATTAGCTTTTTGCTTAAAGTGTTATTTTAAGTGGCCTACCGGTTCATTTAGCAAAAAGTCGAAATTTAGAATTTTTCTACTCTAGACCCAATACTCTTCACTTAACGATTCGTAGAGCGCCATTGATATCAATAGCAGGCAAAGAATCGGCATAGCGATCCCGCACCGGGAATGAACTCATCTTGCGTTTCACGGCACGTGGGTTGCGCCGTCCACGGCGGGGTGCT
>JANNYE010000106.1:0-6330 GCA_031409935.1 Burkholderiales bacterium
GTTCGCGCAGGCCGCAGCGGCGCTTCCAGTACCGCCCATTGCTACGCCGAAAGCCCAGAAAGACTGGAAGATTCTCGGTACTTCGCCTGCGCGTCTTGACGTTGTCGAAAAGTCTTTGGGCAAGGCGCAGTTCGGCATCGACGTGCGTCCTGAAGGGCTGCTGTACGCCACGGTCAAACACATTCCGTTCGTCAGCGGTGCGTTGCAGGAAGTGCGCTGGCAGAACGGCACGCCGCCGAAAGACGTGCTGCATCAGGTGCGCGGCGACAACTGGCTAGCGGTGATTTCGACTAGTTACTGGTCGGCGCTAAAAGCCCTCGAACAGGCCGAACTGATAGGCGGCGGCGCAACCGGAACGATCCTTTCCGGCGAACAACTCGCGGCTCGTTACAACGAAGTACTCGACGGGAAAGACGGCGGGTTCGCGCCGATTCGCCGCACGTTTGGTGAACACGGAAAAGTGGAAAAGGTCATCGCCGTAACGCACGCAGCGCAACGCATCGAGGCCGCGTACAGCGTGCCATTCCTCGCACACGCGCCGATGGAGCCGCTCAACTGCACGGTGCAAATTAAGGACGGCAACGTTGACGTGTGGGTCGGCAATCAAGCGCCCACCGTCGTGCAATGGCTCGCGGCGGGCAACATCCGCGTAGCGAACGACGCGGTCACGGTTCACACGCCGTATCTCGGCGGCGGCTTCGGTCGCCGCTTCGATATCGAAGTGATTCGGCAAGCGCTTGCCTGCGCCAAAGTAACCAACGGCAAACCAGTGCAACTCATCTGGTCGCGCGAACAGGACATTCAGCACGACGCCTATCGCCCTGTTGTTTCCTGCCGATTCACGGCTGCACTTGACGACAAAAATGGCGTGAGTGCATGGCATCACCGCATGGTCGGCCCGAGCGTGAGCAAGAGCGTGATCGGCCGCATGAATCCGTTGTTCGCGGGCGATTTCCCGCCAGACAAAACCAATGCCGACGGCGCGGCGGAGTTGCCGTATGCATTCGCCAATTTCAAATGCGATCACGCGCAGGTTGATCTGCCGGTGCCCGCGGGTTACTGGAGAAGCGTTGGCCATTCGTACACCGCGTTTTTTGTCGAAAGTTTTGTGGATGAACTGGCGGTTGCGCTGAAAAAAGATCCTTATCTTTTTCGCCTCGAACTGCTCAAGGATCAGCCGCGATTCGCCAAGGTGGTCAATGCCGCCGCGAGCGCTGCGAAATGGAGCGCATCTTTGCCCAAAGGTTGGGGCCGAGGCATCGCGCTCGCCGAATCATTCAAGAGCATCGCTTGCCAAGTGGTCGATGTCGAAATCGTTGGAAAGGACATCAAAGTGCGCCGCGTGGTGACCGCCGTCGACTGCGGCACGGCGCTGCATCCCGACAACGTAAAAGCGCAAATTTCTGGCGCGGCGATTTACGGATTGACGGCTGCGCTCAAAGGCAACATCACGCTGAAAGACGGCATCGTGCAGCAAAGCAATTTCAACGATTACGGCCTGATGAACATGGCCGAATGCCCGCAGTTCGAGACGGTGATCATCAACTCCGGTGCGGCGTTGGGCGGCATCGGCGAGGTCGGCGTGCCACCGATTGCGCCTGCGTTGGGCAATGCGATTTATGCGGCGACCGGCAAGCGGTTGCGCAGTTTGCCGTTTAGTTTGGCTTAGCTGCCTTCAACGAGAAGGCGGCACGAGAAGCAGAGGAAACTCAAGTTTTGCGTCGGGGAAACGCGCGAGCTTAAGCTTCCTCGGCTTCCCGCGCGACGCTCAGTTCATCGCGTTGATTAACTGAGTCGTTAGTGCGCGTTGTGTGTGGGGTCAGCGCGAGCGCTGTGACCGCTGTTGCGTTGTTAAGCATCGGAGGCCGACTATGCGAAGGCTCTAGCGATTGCTGCGATCAACGGCTGGCTTTCGACGTAAGCAGCGCCTTGGAATGCGGCTGCGATCACAGTGGTTGAAGCAAGGCTCAGTGTGACTGCGATTGCGCCGGTCAGAGCGCGTTCTACTGTGGAAAGTGTGCCGAGGAATTGAGCGGTTTTCATGGTGTGGTCTTTCTGTTGGTTGCATGGCGTCAGTGCCATGGAACGTAATGTATTTAGACAACCGAAATCGCGCGATAGGCAGGCGACGAATCGCGGGGAACGAGCGCGAAACGTAGAAAACGCGGGCGAATCGAAAACGCTGGATCGTTTAAACCGGGAAAGGCGCGCTCAAAAAGGCACGTCTGACACGCAATTGACCGGCTCGCCAGATACCGGATGCGGAAAGCTCAGAATCGCTGCGTGCAGCAACAATCGTTGCCCTTCTGGCGGCGGGTTTACCGAGTACAAACTGTCACCAATGATCGCGTGGTCAAGGCTCGCCATGTGAACACGCAGTTGATGGCTGCGGCCTGTGACGGGCGTCAGCCCGACGCGTGTTTGCATGAGAATTTCATCTCTTGCCAATACGACGTAATGCGTTGTCGATGGCTTGCCAATATCGTGGTTAACCATTTGCCGTGGACGATTCGGCCAGTCACAGATCAGCGGCAGATTGATCGTGCCCTGATCGTTTTCGACAATGCCCGTCACGACAGCAACGTAGTATTTTTCAACCAGTCGCTGCTCGAATGCACGGTTCAGCGCACGCTGCGCATCCAGACTGCGCGCGAACACCATCAACCCGGAAGTTTCCATATCGAGACGATGCACGACCAACGCTTCAGGAAATTCAGCCTGCACGCGGGCGCTAAGACAGTCCGCTTTGTCCGGACCGCGACCGGGGACCGAGAGCAAGCCGCTGGGTTTGTTGACGACGAGGAAGGTGTCGTCGATTGCAACGATTTCAATCACGGTAGTGGCGTCACTGTAGGAGCGGCCTTGGCCGCGATCCCAACGTTGCAAGCGATGCCTTCTTCGCGGCCGAGGCCGCTCCTACAAAAATCATTACGACTTAACTTCGCCAACCACCAAATACTCCAGCAACGCCTTCTGCGCGTGCAGGCGATTCTCCGCTTCGTCCCACACCACGCTTTGCGGCCCGTCGATGACGCCAGCGGTCACTTCTTCGCCACGATGCGCGGGCAGGCAGTGCATGAACAGTGCCTGTGAATCCGCGAGCGCCATCATTTCTTCGTCAACACACCAATCGGCAAACGCTTTTTTACGCGCTTCGGTTTCCGCCTCAAAACCCATGCTCGTCCACACGTCGGTCGTGACCAAATGCGAGCCGCGCGCAGCCTCCAGCGGATCAGCGAAAACTTTCACATGACCGTCAGCACTGGCGAGCATTGCATCGGGAATTTGATACCCAGGCGGTGTCGACGCATGCACCATGAAGCCCAACACCTTCGCCGCTTGCAGCCACGAATTGAGCATATTGTTGGCGTCGCCGACCCAAGTCACGATCTTGCCCTTGATATCGCCGCGCTGCTCGACAAACGTGAAAATATCGGCCAGAACTTGACAAGGATGATGATCGTCGGTGAGGCCGTTGATCACAGGCACCCGCGAGTACGCCGCGAACGTTTCGACCACATGCTGATGAAAGGTGCGGATCATCACCACGTCGACCATGCGGCTGACCACGCGCGCCAAATCTTCCACTGGTTCGCCGCGCGAAATTTGTGACGCTTCGCTGGTCAAAAAAATCGCCGAACCACCCAACTGATTCATGCCCGCCTCGAACGACACACGGGTGCGCGTCGAATTCTTTTCGAACACCATCGCCAGCGTCCGGTCGCGCAGCGGGTGATACAGCTCGTAGCGCTTGAAGCGATCTTTGATGAGCTTGGTGCGCTCGAACAGATACGCATATTCCTCCGCAGAGAAATCGCTCATTTGCAGGAAGTGGCGGACTTTGGCGACTGGCACAGCATTGATGCTGGGCGCGGTCTTTGAGGCCAGAGGCATAGGCATTGCTAGCGTTGCTAGGCTTATAAAAACAGGAGTTTACCTGCGTTGGTAAAATCAAATTTCACGGAGATTCAATTGCTCAAAGCGGCAAATGCTCCCAGACCACAGGCCGTCCATGACATCTAGCGCTGCTACTGCGCTCACCTCCCCCGTGCCCGCCATCGACAGCGACCTCATCATCAAGGGGCTGACGTTGGGCGGTCAGCAATTTCGCCCGAGCGACTGGTCGGATCGGTTGTGTGGTGTGATGTCAGCCTTTGGCGCGGACGAGCAGTTGCGCTACAGCCCGCTGGTCACCCCCGCGCTACGCGACGGACTGCGTTGCGTGATTGTGCGACGTGAACTCGCGGAACTTGAGCCGCGCCTGTTTCGTTTCTTTTTGAGCTTCGCCGTCGACAATGAATTGCAGATCACATTCGATGCGGATGCGGTGGCGACGCTGTTACCGGATACAGTGCGGCGCATGTCGCGGGAGACACCGGTGGTGGTCGTTAAGCCCGTCTCGGGCGAGGACTACTAACTCCCGGCTGAGCCCTCCTTCTTTGTCGTCATTCTCGGCAAAGCCGGGAATCCAGAAGATACGCCACCGCACGCCTGCTGAATTACCCACCAGCTCTACCACCGCTGGATACCCGCGTTCGGCGAGTATGACGGCAGTTTTATAGATTCGACGAGAAAAACCTAGGCAACAAAAAAGGCCCCGAAGGGCCTTTTTTCGCTCACCAGCGAACCGGAATTTACGCGGCTTTTGTTGCCGCAACAGCAGCAGCAGCAGCGGCACCCATGCCCTTGACGGCACGAACGAGGTTGCTTTTTACGCGGGAGGCGAGGTTCTTGTGAACGATACGTTTGTCGGCGATACGATCAATCACCGATTGTGATTCTTGCATTTGCTTCATGGCAGCGGGCTGGTCGCCAGCGGCAACGGCTTTTTGCACTTTTTTCACAGCGGTGCGCAATTGGGTGCGCAGGGATGCGTTATGGGCGCGCTGCTTGTCGTTTTGACGGGCGCGCTTTTTTGCTTGGGCGGAATTGGCCATGACTGACTTCTTAAACGTTATCGATTCGGTGAACCCGCTATTCTACGGAAAATCCTCAAAAGCCGCAACCACTCCATTGAATTTGTTCAAAGCCATCGTCGGCGTCTCTGCCATGACCTCGCTGTCCCGAGTCGCGGGGCTGGCCAATCAAGTGGTCATGGCCAAAGTCTTCGGCGCGGGCGCAGTGAACGACGCGTTTGAGATCGCTTTTCAGCTCCCGAACATGATGCGCCGGCTGTTCGCGGAAGGCGCATTTGCTCAGGCGTTCGTCCCGCTGATTGCCGAATACAAAAGCCAGCGCGGCGAAGCGGCCACTCACACACTCATCAACCGAGTGGCGACGCTGCAGCTGGTGGCGCTGCTCGCGGTGACGGTGCTCGGTATCGTCACGGCTCCGTGGTTGATCCCGCTTTTTGCGGGCGGATTCGCCACCACGCCGGGAAAAACGCTGCTCGCGACCGAGCTTTTGCAGATTATGTTTCCGTATTTACTGTTCATTTCGCTGACCGCGTTGGCGGGTGGCGTGATGAATATCTGGAAAAAATTTGCCATTCCGGCGTTTACGCCGGTGCTGCTCAATCTGTGCATGATCGCCGCCGCCCTGTGGGCCACGCCGTATTTCGCGCAGCCGATTCACGCGCTGGCCTGGGGCGTCATCGCCGGTGGCGTCGCGCAACTCTCGCTGCAACTGTGGCCGCTGTACAAGCTCGGCATGTTTCCGCGTCTGGATTTTCACTTTCGCGACGAGGGCGTGCGGCGCATGCTGAAAACCATGGCACCGGCGCTGCTCGGCGTGTCCATCGCACAAATCAGCATGCTGCTCAACACCAATTACTCGTCGTTTTTTGGCGATGGCGCGGTGAGCTGGCTGAAAAAAGCGGATCGCTTGATGGAGCTGCCGACCGCGTTGCTCGGCGTGGCGATTGGCACGGTGATCCTGCCCGCACTCGGCACGTTTCGTAGCGAGAAAAATATGCGTGGTTACGGCGAATTGCTGGACTACGGCATGCGCTTCGCCCTGATCGCGACGCTGCCCGCAATGGCGGTGATGAGCGTGCTCGCCACGCCGATGGTCGCCACACTGTTTCAGCGCGACGCCTTCACCGCAAAAGATTCCCTGCAAACCGGCCCGGCAGTTGCGGCCTACGCGGTGGGCATCATCGCGTTGGTGTGGATCAAGATTTTGGCCCCGGCGTTTTATGCGCAGCAGGATACGAAGACGCCGGTGAAGATTGGCATCCGCGTGTTGCTCATCACGCAGTTGTTTAACCTGTTTTTTGTGTTTGTCGTGTTCAAACACTACGCGCCACATTTGTTGCACGCGGCACTCGCCCTGTCGACGAGCCTCGGCGCGGTGCTCAACGCGTGGTGGCTGTATCGAGGATTGCTCGCG
>JANNYE010000107.1:0-44578 GCA_031409935.1 Burkholderiales bacterium
TCTCAAGCTGTATCCTCTTCTCTGGGGTGAAGAAAGCCATAAACACCGTCCTTTCGTCTTCAAGAAACTAAAGGGTAGCGCTTCGCTTCTCTTCATCCCTCCTAAAACCTAAGTGCGACTGTTCGTGGTTTAACTCAGCTAAAGTGCCAAAATCAACTAACGCCATAAATCGCACTGAGCCCCAATGAAATAAGGCTTTCAACGAAAAGCTATATCCAAATCAAGCCGCAATCGCCTGTCTCGTCCGTGCTAGGCCGATCTTGCGGACACCCAATTTCAGTTAGCCGACGCGACCGACCACGAACAAGTGTGCGTCGTCCGCCATCAAGGCAACTTGAACGCGGGCGCAAATGGGTTCTCGATTCGCAATTGCTTTTCAACCAACAAGCCGGACTGCATGTCCTCAGAATAGAGCGTCGTTGCACCGCATGACAAACTGCTCGCGATAATCATTGCGTCGTAAACACTAAGCGAATACTTCACGGACAGCGCAACGCTGTGGTCGTGCGTTGCCTCGATCAGCGGCTCAACTTTGAGCGTGCGGCGCAGCGTGGAGAGGACGGTAACAACATCGCTCGCGGACATCTTGAATTTTCGGCGTGCAACCTGTGTGAACTCGTTCAATACCTGCACGCTGATCGTGCCACCGAGGCTCACGAGATGTTCGGCAATGTCCGCTCTTCGCGGATCGGGTGAGAGCAGATAAAGCAACACATTGGTATCGAAGAACACGAGCTTTGCAGTTCGGCGAATCGCCATTAGTTGTAACAGCGGCTAGCGCGCATTGGCATCGTCGCGATCAAACTTGAAGTCCGCAGGCATCACACCACGAAAACGGCGCAACGCTTTCAGTGCCTCCAGCGCACTCGCCTTGCGCGACACCCGCATATCGCGCAACCCCGCAACCGTAATCTCAATCTCGTCACCGGGCTCAAGTTCCAGCGCTGTGACAACAGACGCGGGCAGACGCACGGCTAGGCTGTTACCCCATTTGGCTATTCGCATTTTGTGCTACCGCGTCGAATTGATGAACTCGCCTACCTCGTCCAGATCATGCCCCCAAAATAGCGCAAGTCCTCGATCCTGCGCCTGTTCAAGATTCAACAAGTTGAATACACCTGAGAGCAGCGCGGCAGGGACGATCTGTACCGTTCCAAATTCTTTCAACCAATTTTCCGCTTTCGCGGCAGCGTCGTTATTAAGTCGCTTGACGCTATTTCTCGCGCTGTTGGAAACTTTGCATTCAATTGGCAATAGTCGCGTGTCATGCAGCCGCACGACAACATCGGCCTTCCTAGCACCCACTAGACATTCACCGCAGAACTGCATCCTCTGCGGGCCATGCACTAACGTTGTAATGCTGGTAGTAGGCACCTCAGTGAATCCAATCGAGAGAAGGTACTGTTTGACGGCACCCTCTTGTCCATCTTTGCCGTCGCTACGACGTTCAGTCGCAAGCCTTTGCCCTGCTAAGAGCACGGAGGAGGCAAGCAGTGCGGCTTCGATCTGTGTCGTGTTAGGGGCGGTCTTTGTAAGTACCCATGGAAAGCGATACGGGTCAATCACGCGCTCGATCACGGCATAGACCTTGCGGAGTGCTTCGATATCCTTGCTGAGCACACCGGGTGCGAGCGATTCAACATCCGCAATTACCTTTAAATCATCGTCAGAGATCGGTGGTCCAGCCAGATATCGCAGTGCCTCTCCCAACCTACTACTGTAAGCGTCTGCAAGCGTGTCGTCGGTAATATTTTCCGGAGTGAGGTGCCCCAGTTTTTCAAAGAGCATCTCAAATTTAGAGCGCGCAGCTTCATAGTGTGCAGCCCATGCATTGGAAACGCTCAATCGTTCAGCGCGAAAATTTGTCTCGGAGACGCTTGCTTCACGTAATAACTCTTCTGTGCGCCAACGACGCGGGGCAACCCTAATGCAGGCAACCGATCTAGACGCGGAATTCGCAGTCGCTCGACCTCTCGCGGTTCAAATTTTGTCAGTCCGCCAGAGTAAGTTCGACCTCCACGCGTGTCGATGTTCTTGTTGAGCCAACTTACTAGCAAAACTAAGGTGTGCGGTTCGACTTTTTCAAAAGGATACAGGCCGTGAGCGACATTTATGTGCCTAGCATCACAAGCGTTCAACGTGAATTGGGGAGAGCGACGTGCCATGTAAGTACAAAGAATTGGCGCTGGCTCCTTGAGTCCGACAGACCACCAAGCCTTTCGTCGCTGCGCTGTGTAACTGTCTTGCCCACCACAAGCTTTTGCCCAATCTAAGAACTTTTCAATATTTCTGCGCTCCTCTGTTGAAAATGATGCTAAGTCCGGGGGAAGGTCTATTACTCGACGCAATGTGTCTGATGAGCCCAATTGCGCACCAGCTGCTATTAGATCAAGCGCTTTTGTAACCGCTGGAATATGAACACTCTGCGGCAACAAGCTTCGTGCTTCGTTTCCAGCAATCCATATGTCATTTGCGCCCGTGACCTGACCGCGGTGGACGCGAAAAAGCTCGCCTATCTCAATTTCGCCCGCGACCGGGCCTGTTGACGGGCGTACAAAAAATGACCACTTTGGCTCGGTGCTCAACCTGTCACGTGACACGTTCTTGCCCTTAGAGAGGCAGTTTAAAGCAGTGAGTTTCTTCACCGAACGGACGCGAATGGGGTCGCTGGTTTTTCCGACTCTGAAGCATGTAATTGCAGCTGTTGTAGCGGTGCCTGGAAACGCTTCAACGGTTGGCTCTAAAACATGCAACGCCAAGCCCCCTAATTCGTTCAGCAGAAGTTCGCGAAGCGCAGATCCGTAATTCACGTCGAGCCATTCGGCTGAGGTAATGAACGCGCCGATGTCTTCCTCTTTAGCGAGAAGGCGTGTTTGCAGAAAAAAGTGAAGATGTAGTCCAGCTAACGTGCTCGCTTTGATGCCAAAAGCCGAAAAATTCGCGGCATACCAGACTTTCCAACACTTCTCAATTCCATGATGACGCACATACGGCGGGTTGCCCACAAACGCCGTTATTCCTGAGCATGGTGGGAGAGTTATGTCGCGATAATCGGCAACTATTATTGAAGTACGCTTTGCCCATCCCCGCACGTTTACCGCCGCTCGAAGCATGAGCGCCGCAACTGGATCAAGTTCTACCGCAACGAGTTCGGCGCTCGGGAATACTGTACCCGCGGCGAAAATAAATCGACCAGACCCGGCTCCTGGATCAACGATTCGAGCGGGTTTACTATGGTGTGCCAGCCATCGGATCATGGAATCAACAATGGGTTGCGGTGTATACACAGCCCCAATATCACGTCGTTGGATCGCCGAGCGCACCACTGCAAACAGATCACCTAACGGATCGTTCCCTTGAAGAATGGCATCGCGCATCACTTCAACCACCTTTTGAGGAATGTGGACGTTTTGAGCCTGTTTTATGATGCTGCGCTCCGCCTCAGATGGCTCCGCATGCTTACCAAGCAACTCGGCACAGGCGGCAACGAGATATATCTCAGCGTTATTTAACAAATTCATATTCCGATACGCTGCTGACTATTTGCAAACAGGTCACGCTGCCCTGCTTGCTGCTTCCGTGCGAAGGTACGCATGAACTCTCTCAACACGTCAGAGGCCACCCGTTCCTGCGATAAGCACGCAACGTGGAAAGCATCCCGCAATTCCTTTTCGACACGAATTCTGATTCCAACGTTTTTAGATGACATTTCAACATCGTAACACTGTGGATACACGCATGTGTATCCAAAATGGCATATAGCCTTCACCACAGTGTGGAACGGGAGCAAAGGAGACAAAGTGCTCCTGCTATTTGGCAGGCTTAGTCCCGATCACCGCCTTCACAATGACGCCTTCAACCGTAGGGCAAATCGCGCTGCATGTTGGAATGTTGTCGAAGTGGCCGGTGACGGCAACTCGCGATAACTCGGGCGGTTCGCGACGTGTCTTCGACTGGTAAAAGGGACATCTCGTGGACACGTCTTCGACCAGTTCACGCGCGGGTGGCGAACACGCATGATTGTCGTCAAGGCGCGTATCGACATTTGCAAATTGGGTATTTATGGGTAAATTACTGGGCATGTTGAATACTCAGAGCGTTTCCATCTCGTCCGACATCCTCAATCTGATCGCTCAGATTGAGGAATTTAAGGGGGCTTGGCGCGCGCTTGGGACGCTTGCACCTGAGCGGCTATTCGCGCTGCGCCGCGTGGCGACAATTGAGAGTATTGGCTCGTCCACACGCATCGAGGGCAGCAAGCTCACTAATCGCGACGTGGAAGCGCTGCTTGCCCGCCTTGAAATCAAATCGTTTGCTACCCGTGATGAGCAGGAGGTTGCGGGCTATGCCGAAGTGATGGAACTGGTGTTTAGCGCTTGGGAACACATCCCATTTTCTGAAAACCACATTAAGCAGCTTCACCGCGACCTTTGGGTTTATGCGGACAAAGATGTTGGTCACCGGGGGCAGTACAAGACCCACCCGAATCACGTTGCAGCATTCGATGAGGCGGGCAATCAGGTCGCGGTGATTTTTCAGACGGCGTCGCCGTTTGACACGCCGCGCTTGATGACGGAACTAGTGCAATGGTATCGGGTTGAAAAAGAAGATAAGAGACTTCATCCGCTGTTGGCCATCGCCGTATTTGTAGTGGTGTTTCTGGAAATTCACCCGTTCGAGGATGGCAACGGTCGACTGTCGCGGGTGCTCACGACTTTGTTGCTGCTGCAGGCGGGGTATGCCTATGTGCCGTACAGTTCGCTCGAATCTATCGTTGAGCAGAACAAGCAGGGCTATTACTTGGCACTGCGGCAAACGCAGGGCACGATTCGAAGCGACGCGCCCACGTGGGAGCCGTGGATTCTGTTCTTCCTTCGCTCGCTCGCGTCACAAGTGATGCGCCTGAACGCGAAGGTTGAACACGAAAAGCTGATGCTTGCAACGCTTTCCGAGTTGTCGCTGGTGATTCTGAATCTCGCACGCGGTCAAGGGCAAATTACGATCAATGATGCGGTGACCGCGAGTCTTGCCAACCGCAACACGGTCAAGGTTCACTTGCGCAAACTGGTTGAAATGGGGCGCTTGACGAAGCATGGTGTCGGTCGAGGCGTTTGGTATCAGTCGGCTTGAGCGGGTGTGCGAAATTTGATTTCGCATAACGCGAGCGCTTCAATGGGCTATGCACGTTTTGTCGCACAGCGTAGCCGGTAGGGTGGGTCGAGCGAAGCGATACCCATCATCGTTGGCCACGAGCGAGATGGGTATCACTTCGCTCCACCCATCCTACGGTGCTACGGTGTTACCGATAGCGTCACAGCTTATCGATGTAACCCGCGTCGAATATGGGCATAAATGGTGGAAAGCCTAGAAGTCAACTAACACCATAAATAGCACTGAGCCCCTATGAAATAAGGCTTTCAGCGAAAAGCTATACCCAAATCAAGCCGCAATTGCGTGCCGGGTTCGCGCCAATGACAGCGCTGTCCATTCAGTATCCAACGCCTCGACCAGCGCGTCCACCATCGCAGGTGTGTGGCAGGGCCCCGGCGTGATGCGTAGGCGCTCGGTGCCTCTTGCGACGGTGGGGTAGTTGATCGGTTGGATGTAGATGTCGTGATGGTCTTGCAGGCGGTCGGTGAGCGCTTTGGCATGCACCGGGTCGCCGACGAACACCGGGACGATATGCGAGGCGCTTTCCATCACCGGCAGGCCGATATTGATGAGGCGAGCTTTGACCTCGGCGACGCGCTGACGTTGCAGGCGGCGCTCGTCGGTGGAATTCATCAGGTGCGACACGCTGGCTAGGGCTCCCGCTGCCAGCACGGGGGCGAGCGAGGTTGAAAAAATGAAGCTCGCGCCGAAGCTTCTGATGCAGTCAATGACGGAGGCGTCGCCGGTGACGTAGCCGCCCTGCATGCCGAAGGCTTTGCCGAGCGTGCCCTGAATGACGTCGATCTGATCGGCCACGCCCAATTCCTGCGAAACGCCGCCGCCGCGCGCACCGTACATGCCGACCGCGTGGACTTCGTCGAGATAGGTCATTGCGCCGTATTTTTTGGCAATGCGGGCGAATTCACCGATGGGCGCAATGTTGCCGCTCATCGAATACACGCTTTCGAACACCACGATTTTGGGCCGATCCGGGCTGATGGCGGCGAGTTTCGCTTCGAGGTCGGTGGCGCTGTTGTGCTCAAAAATCACGCGGTCACAGTTGGCGCGTCGGATGCCTTCAATCATCGAATTGTGATTGTCGCCATCGGACAAAAACACGGTGTCCGGCAGCAGCGAGCCGAGCACCGACAGCGAGGCCAGATTGGCGCTGTAGCCGGAGGTGAAGGTCAGCGCGGCGGGCTTGTCGTGCAGCGCGGCGAGCAGGCGTTCAAGCTCAATGTGCAGCGCGTTGGTGCCGCCAATATTGCGGGTGCCGCCAGCGCCTGTGGCACCGGCCTCAATCGCGTCAATCATCGCTGCGCGCACGGTGGCGTGGTGACCCATGCCGAGGTAATCGTTGGAGCACCAGGTGATGACCTCAGTGAGGCCGTTGGGGCCTGCCCACTGCACGCGAGGGAAATGCCCTGCGGGGCGCGTAAGCTCTGCGAAAATGCGGTAGCGGCCTTCGCGCTTCAATGCATCGATGCGTGCGGCGAAGAGGGCGGGGTAATCAGAAGAGCGGATCAAAACTACGGGGCTTTCCAAGTTGACTCATAATTTTACGGCGCAAGCCCTGCCAGACGCCCCTAATGAGGGCCATAAGACGGAACCGCAGTTCGGTACGGAGTGGCGGACAGGACGGTTTCGCTGGGCGGTTGATGCTGACGCGCCCGTTGTGGTGATGGGGATTGTCAACGTAACGCCGGACTCTTTCTCTGACGGCGGTCAACATAGCTCAACAAAATCGGCGTTGATTCACGCTGAACGGCTGCTCGCCGAGGGCGCACAAATACTCGACATCGGCGGCGAATCCACTCGTCCCGGCGCGCCAGCCGTCGCCCTTCAGGAAGAGCTGGATCGGGTGATGCCAGTGCTGACCGAGCTGGCGCGACGTGGGCATTGCGTATCGATTGACACGCGCAAAACCGAGGTGATGCGGGCGGCGATTGGTGCGGGCGCAGCCATCGTCAACGATGTGATGGCGTTGGCGGATGCGGGCGCCGTTGCGGTTTGCGCGGCGTCTGAGGTGGGCGTGGTGCTGATGCACATGCAGGGCGGGCCTGCCACGATGCAGGCGGCTCCCGTGTATGCAGATGTGGTGCGCGAGGTGGGGGCGTTTTTGCATGAACGGGCAGCAGTTTGCGAGGCGGCTGGTATGGCGCGAGATCGCATTGCGCTGGATCCGGGGTTTGGCTTTGGCAAAACGCTAGCGCACAACGTTGCACTGACGCAGCGACTGAGTGCGCTGGTCGCGCTTGGGTATCCGGTGCTAGCAGGATGGTCGCGCAAGCGCACCCTGGGCACGCTCACAGGGCGCGACGTGGCTGCTGAGCGGGTACATGCGAGTGTGGCCGCCGCGCTCGTCTGCGTCGCGCAAGGCGCAAGGATTGTGCGGGTGCATGATGTGGCGGCGACGGTGGATGCGTTGAAGGTTTGGCAGGCTTTTAAGGCGTAAATCGTCAGGATTGCTGCACTTGCTCATCTGCGGTTTAGGGGCGCGCGTGGCACGACGCGCGGAAACGCCCGAGCACCGCACCCAAATCGCCTTGTGACAGCGAATCGCCATAAACTTGTACCATAAATCTTCGAAACGAAACCAAGGCGGAGCCCATGTCAGATCCCATCAAAGCGTTAACGCTCAAAGAAGCCGCGCTCGATTACCACCGCTACCCGAAGCCGGGCAAGCTGGAGATCAGCGCGACTAAGACGATGACCAACCAGCGCGATCTGGCGCTGGCTTACTCGCCCGGTGTAGCGTTTGCGTGTGAAGAGATCGTGCGCGATCCGGCCGAGGCCTTCAACATGACCGCGCGTGGCAATTTGGTGGGTGTGGTGACCAACGGTACGGCGGTGCTTGGCCTTGGCAATATCGGCCCGCTAGCCGCGAAGCCGGTGATGGAAGGCAAGGCGGTTCTGTTCAAAAAGTTCGCGGGCATTGATTGCTTCGACATTGAGATGAACGAGCTTGATCCCGACAAACTGGTTGAGCACATCGCGGCGCTGGAGCCGACGTTCGGCGGCATCAACCTTGAAGACATCAAGGCACCGGAATGTTTCTACGTTGAGAAAAAACTGCGCGAGCGGATGAAGATTCCGGTCTTCCATGACGATCAGCACGGCACGGCCATCATCGTGGGTGCCGCTGTCACCAATGGGTTGCGCGTAGTCGGCAAAAAGCCGGAGGACGTGAAACTGGTGTGCTCTGGCGCGGGCGCGGCGGCGTTGGCCTGCCTCGATATGCTGGTTGCCATCGGCATCAAGATGGAAAACATTTGGGTGTCGGACATCAAAGGCGTGGTCTGGAAGGGCCGCGTTGAAGAGATGGACGAAAACAAGGCGCGTTATGCGCAGGTCACCGATTTGCGCACGGTCGATCAATTGCTTGACGGTGCCGACGTGTTCCTCGGCCTGTCCGCTGCGCGCGTACTCAAGCCGGAATGGCTTGCCAAAATGGCCAAGAGCCCACTCATTCTCGCGCTCGCCAACCCCGAGCCCGAGATCATGCCCGATCTCGCCAAAGCCGCGCGGCCTGACGCAATCATTGCCACCGGTCGCAGCGACTATCCGAATCAGGTGAACAACGTTTTGTGTTTCCCGTTCATCTTCCGCGGTGCGCTGGATGTGGGCGCAACCACGGTGAACGAGGCGATGAAGGTCGCCGCAGTCAAGGCCATTGCTGATCTTGCTATGGCCGAGCAAAACGATCAGGTGGCCGCAGCTTATGGCGACAGCGGCTCGCTGTCATTCGGCCCAGAATATTTGATTCCCAAACCGTTCGATCCACGCCTCATCGTGCGCATCGCGCCTGCGGTTGCTAAGGCCGCAATGGACTCGGGTGTGGCCACCCGCCCGATCAAGGATTTCGACGCCTACAAACAGCAGCTTGCGCAGTTTGTGTATCACTCCGGCGCGGTGATGAAGCCGATCTTCGACGCCGCCCGCAAAGCGCCGTGTCGTGTGGTGTTTGCCGAGGGCGAAGACGAGCGCGTGATGCGTGCCGTGCAGGTGGTGATTGATGAGGGTATCGCCAAACCGATCATGATCGCGCGGCCTGCTGTATTTGAAAAGCGGCTAGAGCAATTTGGCCTGCGCATGAAGCCAGGTGTGGATATTGAGCTGATTAATCCAGAAAAGGATGATCGCTTCCGCGATTACTGGCAGGAATATCACCGCCTCACCGAGCGCACCGGTGTCACGGCCCAGCTCGCAAAAATAGAGATGCGCCGCCGCCTCTCGTTGATCGGTGCGATGATGGTCAGAAAGGGCGACGCCGACGCGATGATCTGCGGCACCTACGGCACGCACGACATTCATCTGCACTACATCAATCAGGTGCTCGGTCTGCGCAAAGGCGCGCACGAGTACGCGGCAATGAACGGTCTGATGTTGCCCGGCCGCTTGCTGTTTCTGGTCGACACGCATGTCAACTACGACCCCACTGCCGAGCAGTTGGCGGAGATTGCCTTGATGGCCGCTGACGAGCTGCAACGCTTCGGCATCACACCGAAAGTGGCGCTGCTGTCGCATTCAAACTTTGGCACCGCCAATACGCCGTCCGCCATCAAAATGCGCCAAGCGCTGGCCTTGATCCGCGCCCGCGCGCCTAGCCTTGAAGTCGACGGCGAAATGCATGGCGATGGCGCGCTTGACGAAGGCATTCGCACCAAGATTTCAGATTCGCCACTCACCGGCTCGGCCAACCTGCTGGTGTTCCCGAATATCGACGCCGCCAACATCTCATACAACCTGCTGAAAACAAGTGCGGGCAACAACGTCGCCATCGGCCCCATTTTGCTGGGCTGCGCCAAACCGGTTCATATCCTCACCGCGAGCGCCACCGTGCGCCGCATCGTGAACATGACCGCGCTGGCCGTGGTGGACGCGAATAACGCAAGGTAGGGGGCTCCGCGTAGGGTGGGCACCCCGTGCCCACCAAAGCGTTACGATCTCGCGGGATGATGGACGGAGTCCGGGTGTTGCCTTTTCCCCAGTTCGAACACGCTTAGGCCGAATTGCCATGAGTTTTATGCTATTGTGTACGCAAGCGTACGCTAATTCGCTCTAAATCAAGGCCAACAAAAAGAGGCAACAGCATGCAAAACGTTTCCGTCGGTATCCGCGAATTTCGTGAGCAACTCTCGACCTTTCTCGAATCGGAACAGCCTGTGGCCATCACCCGTCACGGCGCGACGATTGGGTACTACATCCCGGTTCATGTCAAGCAGTCCCAAGCAGATGCACTGCGCCGTGCGGGCAGCCTCTTGGATGCGATGGTGGTCGGAATGAACACCACCGAAGACGAGTTGGTGGCCGAGTTCAAGGCCACGCGCAGCCGTGCTGAACGCAGCAAGCGGTCGCGCGCGCATGCCGCCTGACACCGCCCACACACTGGTTCTCGATGCGAACACACTGATTCGTGCCGTTCTTGGTTCGACAGTGCGAAACTTGCTGCTCAATTACCGCGACAGGGTCGGGTTTTTCTCGCCAGCCTCTGCGTTCGCAGAGGCGCGCGAACACTTGCCACACATCGTTGCGCGACGTGGCGGCGATGCGAGTCTTGTGCGCGGCGCGCTCGAGTTGCTCGAAGAGATCGTGTTTCCCATTCAAGGCGACAGCTATGCCGACTACGAGGCCACCGCAAGCGCCCGTATCGAGCGACGCGACCCCGACGACTGGCCGGTGTTGGCTGCCGCACTCGCGCTTGATTGCCCGATTTGGACTGAAGATAACGACTTTTTTGGCGCGGGCGTGGCGACCTGGACGACCGATCGCATTGAATTGTTTTTAAGCGGCTCACCACCTGCATGAATTCACCGATGCCGCAAGACCCAAATACGCCAGCGAAATGCGTCAGCGTCGTCAACGCTGTGCAATAGCTACACATTGGCCAACTCCGCGCGCGTCGCGCTGAGTGTCCGCGGAGACATCAACGGAAGGAAATGGAATGTCTGACACATTCGGTCGCGGGTCGTTTTCAGACGAATCGCGCATAGAACGAAACGCATCGCGCGGCGCGGAGAACGCCGCTGCCTCGACGCAAAACACGGCGGCGGCGCTCTCGTCAAACCACGTCTGCAGCTAAACGATGCACTCACAAGAAGCACCGAGTCCTTGGTTTGTTGATCACGCGATGTGGGTTCCACCAGCCGCCTGCGTCCTTGATCTTGCCTGTGGCCACGGCCGACACTCACGCTTCTTCGCTGAACGCGGAGCCCGCGTGACCGCTGTTGATCGCGACGCCGCTGCATTGCAATCATTGGCCACAACGCAGAATGTCGCAGCCGAATGCCGCGACCTCGAAGGCAATGCGTGGCCTTACGCCGTAGCAACTTTCGACGCCGTTATCGTCTGCAACTACCTGTGGCGACCGACGTTCGCGTCGGTAGTGGCGACGATCAAACCGGGCGGTGTGTTGCTCTACGAAACGTTCATGGATGGCAACGAGCGCTACGGAAAGCCGTCACGGCCCGATTTTTTGCTGCGCTCGAACGAGTTGCTCACGCTAACGCGTGACACGTTTCGCGTCGTGGCCTTTGAGGAGGGCGATGAGCTTGGCGCAGCCGGTAAATCCGTTGCAGTGAAGCAAAAAATCGCCGCGATTAAACGCTGACGATTTGGCTGCCTTCCACACGCACTTTGCCCGTGCGCACGGCCTCAACCAGCAGCCAATCGGCAAACGCTTCATCACTCATTTTGAAGAATTGCGCGTTGTAATCACGATGTACGCCGATGCGGGCGACGTAGGCAGGTAGCTCGGCAACAGGCATGCCGCCGCGCCACATCATCGAGTAAATGAACATGCCTTTGACCACATTTTTGGCGATGCGCAGGTCGTCGCTAGCGAACAATTCGAGCTTCTCGCTAGCTCGCTTCAGTGCGCCCGGAAAATCGGTGAACATGGAGCCATGGCCCGGGATCACCAGCGCCACATCCAGCTCGGCTAACCGAGTGAACGTGGCGCGCTGCGCGGCAAGCGGCTTTGGATCAATCGCTTGCGGCGGCACAAAGCCTGAACTGTTTTCCCACAGCGCATCGGCCGAAATCAAAATGCGCAATTTAGGTGAATAAAAAACCAGCGAACCCATGTCATGCCCCGGCGTGGCAATGGCTTGCCACGACTCGCCACCGAGCAGCACGTCTTGCCCCGGCTCAATCACGTCGTCCCACGCAAAGCGCTCGGCCTCTTGATCGGCGTAGGTCAACATTTGCTCTGGTGCATCCCAATTGACCAGCGCTGGTTGCTCGTCGACGGGCACGGTGATTGAGCAGCCGCGATGCAAGCGCTGCAGCTCGGCGTTGCCGCCAATGTGGTCGCTGTGAATATGGGTGTTGATGATCCGGTTGAGCGACACATCCCCCCAACCGCGCAATACGGCATCTACTTTTTCAATGGTGACGTCGTTAAATTTGCCGTACCCAGAATCGATCAGTGTTGCTGTATCGTCGTCGCGAAACATAACGTGATTGGCGGACAGCCAATCACGTTCGATGAAATGAATCGATGCGGGGAGGCTCATCACTTTTTCGTCGCCTCGGCGAAGGCCGGGGCCCAGCGACTTTGCTTGGCAGCACAGGAAGAGGTGCGAGTGCGTGCGACTAAAGTCGCTGGGTTCCTGCCTTCGCAGTAACGACGAAAAATGTGCATCACTCCGCCGACCCCAACAAATGCGCCGCAAACCCATGCAACTCCAGCTCTGCGAGCAACTGCGTCACATGATTTCTATCCCGCGTTTCAAGTGTCAATTCAACCTCGGTGGACTTCACGCTGAACACGCCGAACAATCGCTGATGCTCCACGTCCACCACGTTTGCACCGGCGTCCCCCACCACTTTGGTGAGCTTGGCTAGGGCACCGGCAACATCCGGCAGCCGCACGCGCACGCGCACCAGACGGCCCTCACGCACCAGATTGCGCATCAAAATGCTGGCGAGAATTCTTGAGTCGATATTGCCGCCGCAAAGCACCACGCCAACCGTTTTGCCGACGAAGCGGGCGCGATGTTGCAACAGTGCGGCAACGCCGGTGGCACCCGCGCCCTCGGTCACGGTTTTTTCAACATCAATCAACAAGGCGATGGCCTCTTCAATGGTTGATTCGTCAACCAGAATCACATCGTTCACCAGCGCGCGCACGATCGTCAACGGCATTTCACCGATATCGCGCACCGCCAGACCCTCAGCAATCGTCTCGGTGCCGACGCTTACTTCCTGTCCGCTCAAACGTTGCACCATGGCGGGGAAGGTGGTTGATTCCACGCCGATGATTTCGATGTCCGGCTTCACGGCACGTGCCGCCACTGCGCAGCCTGCCAGCAGTCCGCCACCGCCCACCGGCACCACCAGTGTGTCCAGATGCGGTGCGGCCTCTAGCATCTCCAGCGCCAGCGTGCCTTGTCCGGCGATGATGTGCGGGTCGTCAAACGGATGCACGAAGGTGTAGCGATTTTCTGCCGCCAATTCGCGCGCATGCAACGAAGCCTCAGCGAGTGTGGTGCCGTGGAGCACGACTTTAGCGCCGTGGCCTTCGGTGTTGCGAACCTTCACAAACGGCGTGTAGGCGGGCATCACAATGGTGGCTGGAATACCCAATCGCCCTGCGTGATAAGCCACGCCCTGTGCGTGATTGCCTGCGCTCATGGCGATCACCCCGCGCGCCCGTTCTTCTGCGCTGAGCGACAACAGTTTGTTGAGCGCACCCCGCTCTTTGAAGCTGGCGGTGAACTGCAAGTTTTCAAACTTGAGCCACACCTCGCAGTCAAAAATGCGCGAAAGCGTTTTAGAGTGAAGGCAAGGGGTATTCTCGACAGCGCCTGCGATATTGTCACGAGCAGCTCGCACATCGGCACAGCGGACGGGTAGGTTGATCGTTGAATTCATGACGCAATTGTAGGAGGCGCAGAGGCTGGCCAAGCGCCTACGCGGTGCGCTCGCATCAGCGTGGACAAGATTCAGCTTTAGTCTGCATGCCCCTATTTGTGTGGTGTACAGACGCAAATCGTAAATAGTCGACTATTGCAGAAATAGCGGTCATGCCCTTTTATAATGGCGGTTTCCGCGAAAAGATGACTATTGCAGTGAGGCGGATTGACGCGGATTGCACGAGCGCAAAAAAAGTTGCGCTGACCCTGTAAGGATTGACCGCGCCCGCCGGACGTAGCGTCATGGTGTATCCCGGCAGCACATTCAGTCGATGCAGTGCCAACGAGTTGACTTGGGTCGCCTCGTCCGGGCTGCGCTTTGTGGCCATCATCCCGGCGCTGAACGAGGCGGCGTGCATTGGCCGCGTGGTGCGTCAACTCAGCGCGCTGGTTCGACGTGACGGCAGGCCCGCGTTGGCGGCAGTGGTGGTGGGCGACAACGGCTCAACCGACGACACCTGCTCCGAAGCACGCGCTGCCGGGGCAGTGGTTGCACACTCAGCGCTTCGCGGCTATGGCCACGGTTGCATGGCCGCCATTGCCGCCATTGCTGAGACAGCGCCGGCTGATGTGTATCTCTTTGTTGACGGTGACGACACGCTGAACTACGCCGAGATCGAGTCGCTGCTGCGCGCCATTGAGTGCGGGGCGGACTTGGCCATCGGCCACCGTACCCGACGCGCGCGACACAGCATGTCGCTCACGCAGCGCGTTGGCAATGCAGTGTGCTGCGGGCTGATCCGGTTTCTATGGCGGACTGACATTCATGATCTCGGGCCGCTACGCGCAATCCGTGCGAGCACATTTCACGCACTCGACATGCAGGCCTTCACCTACGGCTGGACGCTTGAGATGCAGGTCAAGGCGGTCGAACAAAAGCGTGTTTCGGTGGAGGTACCGGTCAGCACGCTGGCGCGACGCATAGGCGCGTCGAAAGTTAGCCACACCTGGGTTGCGGCAGCCCGTTGCGGGCGGGTGATGCTGCTCACGATTTTCTCGCTCTGGCGCACACGTGCCGCGCGAACCGCTGCGTTCACAACCCGTCGTGCGCAGGCTCAATCCGTGCCGCCCACGGAAATTTTCCGCTACCCATCCCCCGTCCTCAATAAGGAGAAATCTGTATGAAATTACGCTCATCAATCGCTCGCCGCACCACCTTGGTTGCCGCCCTGTGCTTGAGTTTTAGCCATGTCGCGCTGGCCTCGGGCAGCGATTCATTTTCAACCACGTCAAACGCCACTGGCATGTACAACGCCGGCAAGCGGGTGTTTGCTGAAAAGCTCAATTGCGATGGTTGCATGTTCGCGGGCAAGTCCATCAACAAGGACGTGGCGATGAAAATCGTCTCCGACCCCAAGGCCACAGCGACGCTTGGCGCAGACGAAAAAGAACTGGTCGTGGCGTACGCCAAACGACGCTTTGGTCTTTGATCTGTCAACCTTCACCGGACATCCTCATGAAAACCTTAAAACTCGCCGCGATCATTGCCGCCACCGTAGCCGCACCGTTTGTTTCGCATGCTCAAAACAGCGTCTGGTTGCCCGCTCCAGGTGCGGGCTCCGTGTCGGTGAGCTATCTCAGCCAAGATGCGGATCGGTTCTACATCGGCAGCAGTTTGATGTCGCTACCGTTCGGCACCATCAAGCTCAACACCACCACCATCGCAGCCCAGTATGCGCTGGCCGATGGCATCGCCATTGATGCCAAATTGCCCTACGCGCGACGCACCTCCGGGCTCGGCAGCGACAGTGGCGTAGCCGACGTCAAGGTCGGCGTGACGTGGCGATTTGTCGACGAGTTTGAACAACGTAGCGCGCCGTCGGTTGCGCTGCGACTGGGGGCCATCATCGCGGGCAACTATCAAACGCAGCGGCCCGATTCCATTGGCGACGGCGCGTCGGGCTACGAAGCCTCGGTGCTGATTGGGCGCTACCTCAACGCGGCGGTTGGGTTGCGCGCCGAGCTGGGCATTCGTGACCGAAACAACGGCGTGCCGAACGAGACGTTTATCAGCGTCGGTGCCGATTGGCGAGTCACGCCTGCGTTGGTCGCGTCAGTGGGTTTCACCGAAACCCGTGCGTCGGGCAGTCTCGACATCGGTGGCCCCGGTTTCACGCCGGCACGGTTTCAGCAAGTGGCCGAAAAGCGCAGCGTTGCTAACGTCGGACTGAGCTACGCGATCACCCCCAAAGTGAGCATCAGCGGCAATATCGGCAAAGTCACGGGCGGGCGCAATACCTCGAAGTCTGATCTGTACAGCTTGGGCGTGGCGTTTGATTTGTAGCTGACGAGCTTATTCATTTAGTTTTTCCTCGTCGCCCCTGCGAAGGCAGGGGCCCAGCGTCTTTCGAGTGCGCCAATGCTGCGAAGAAACGCCCAACGTCACTGGGTTCCTGCCCTCGCAGGAACGACGAAGTGTGTGATGTTCTGCTAATGAATCATTTCGGATTAACAACACCCCACAGCCACCAATCGCGGTGAAGCACGTCGCACTCACCTCTGTGGCTTCACGCGATCCTCTGCCAATAAAAGCGTCAAGATTTGCGGCAAATGCCGCGACGGGCCACTTGTTTTTTATCGCAGCACTGTTGTTTATCGCAGAAATTTTGCTCGCGCTTAGCACTCACGTTGGGCGGCGTTGGCAATGGCTAGCGCTGCTTTTGCTTTGCGCCATGAGCTTAGTGTGCAGCGTCACCCTTGCGCGTCGGCGCGAGTCGCTGGCCGTCACCGCCAACATGGTGCTGCTCTGCGCGCTGCTGACACGGCTACCCGCGCTGTTCGCACGACCGCTATTTGATGACGACTACTTTCGCTTTCTGTGGGATGGTCATCAGCTGCTATCGGGTCTGTCGCCCTATGCGCTAGCACCCGCCGCATACTTTGCTCAAGCGCTCAATGATCCGGCTTGGGAGGTGGTGCTTAGCGGCATCAACCATCCTGACGTGCCCACGATTTACGGGCCTAGTCTGCAAGCGTTGTTCGGCATTGCTGTCTACGCCGGTGGTGCTGATGGGTTCGCACTGAAAGTTATTTTTGTGCTCGCTGACGGTCTGCTGGTGGTACTTTTGCTGCGATCGGGCGCGCCACCGTGGTTGGTGCTGCTCTACGTGGTGAACCCGCTGCCCATCAAGGAGATCGGCTTTTCGTTGCACCCCGACGGCGTGATCGCGCTCGCGTTGACGCTCGCTCTCGTGTCGCTGCACCGTGGTCGTGGGCTTAGGGAGGCGGAAATTGCAAATATCCCGTTTTTGACGGCACTGGCGGGCGCATTGCGTCGTTGCTCCTCGCTTGTGTGGCTAGCCACACGGCGCTCAGAGCGCCTAGCACTGCATCCCGCCAGCACCGCCAAAAACGGGACTTTGCTAATTTCCGCCTCCCTCAGCGCTGCGGCTTGTGTGGCAGCCGTGGTGTGCGCCAAATTGCCGCTCGTGCTGCTGGCCAGCGCGCTTGATGTGCGCAGTGCGCTGCATCGGCAGGTGCTACTGGGCGGCGCGCTGATTGCGCTGGGTGCGTACCTGCCGTTTTTGTACCCCGATCCGGTGCAGCCGTTTGTGGGGCTGCGGGCGTTTGCCGATGGCTGGCGCTATAACGCGCTGGGCTTTCACCTGTTTGAATGGCTGGCCGGTGCACATGCTCGTGTGTGGTTGTGTGCTTTTTACGTGGCGTGTGCGATGGCCGTGAGCTGGGCGGTGACAACCGGTCGACTCGCTACCGCCACAGCCATGGTGCTGCTGCTGACGGCGATTCTGCTTACCGCGCCAACGGTCAACCCGTGGTACTGGTTGCCGCTGATGCCGCTGGCCATTTTGGCGTTTCAACATGAGCGCGTGTTGCTGATCACACCTTGGATCGGCAGCTTTGTGTTGCTGCTGGGTTACGCGACCGCTTCGGTGCTCTCTGAGCTGAGCCTGAACCCCAACTTGAACCTAAGCGCGAGCGTATTTCACGTCGGCGCGGAGTTCACCGTGCTTCCGGTGGCAACGCTTACCCAGGCGGTGGTCATGGTGTGTAGCTGCGGGTACGATGTGTTCACGATAGTGTCAGGTCGGAACCGTCCCGAACGACAACGTATCGATACCTCACTTAACAGGTCATGACTAAATTCAATATGCGATTGCTACACACGGCTGCGCTGATGCTGGTGATGCAACTGCCAGCGGCATGGGTCAATCGGCTCATTCGCTGGCGCTTTCCTGCGGTCGAACAGCGTTCGGCGGGATTCTTGTTGACGGCGCGTGATCGAAACAATCAAGCCTTCATCGACGTTCGTGGTGTGACGGTACGCCAATTGCAAGCGCGTATCGCAACCCGTCGTCAGCACTATCCCCAAGATCGTATGGTGCTGGTGTGCGAAATCGGATATTGCTCGTCGCAGATGGCCTCCGTGCTGCTGCGCGCGGGCTTACAAAACGTGGTCAATCTTGAAGGCGGGTTGCGTGCATTGCGGCAAATTAATGCGGAGATGCGCGACTACACTGCCCATCGCGCAGCCCCGCCCGCACCCATCTGAACCGCGCCGCACGATACAAGCTTTGCTTGCAACGTTTTACGCGCACGGTGTACTCGCACCCAGATATTTTCCGCTGACAGCCCCGAGCGGGCGGCGATAGATTCTGTGCTTTCGCCCTCAATTTCGCGCGCCATGAAAACCTCCGCCACACCCGCAGGCAGCGTTGCCATCGCTGCCTGAATTTGCGCCAGCAACTGCGCCAGCTCGCATGATTGCTGCGGGTCATTCAGGTTTGCGCTGTTGGCTTGCAGCGTCATCAGCGCGGGGCTGAATTCGCTCTCCTCGCCGTCGTCTTCAGTTCGGGTTAGGGTGAGCGGCACAAATTTGTGCTTCTCGCGCAGCGCATCCATCATTTTGTGTTTAAGAATGCCCGCCAACCACACACGGTAGGTGGAGCGGCCAGCAAATTCGGCGGTCTGATTGCCTAGCGACGTCTTTGACTGCAACGCCGCAAGCATCGTCTCCTGCACCAAATCGTCGGCCAGCTCTGGGTTGCCGACGCGGCGCATGGCGAAGCGAAACAGATACTCCCGGTGCATGCCCGGATGGTTCGGCTGGTTCGGTTGGTCGGGCTGGTCTGACTTGGCAGATAAATCGGCTGGGGTGGCGACGGCTTTCACACTATTCTCCTGAGGCTGGTATGGTTCAGAGCACAGAGTGAAGTGTCGATTTCAAAGATTTCGGGCTTATCGCGGCAACATATCGTTTTCATAACAATCGCTGATTTCCGCTGCACTGTCAGGAAGTCAATGCTCACCAGACTGAAGGGGCATGGAGATGTCAAACGTCCTCGTCATTGAAGACAATGTCGAGATTGCCCAGTTAATCCGCCTGCACATGGAGGATCTAGGGCATCACACCCATTGCGAGAGTGATGGCAAACGTGGCTTGCAAGCCGCGCAGCATCAGGCGTTTGACCTGATCGTGCTGGATCTGATGCTGCCCGGTATGGACGGGCTAGAGATTTGCCGAACACTGCGTGCAGATCGCTCGCGGTACACGCCAATCCTGATGCTGACCGCAAAAAGCGGTGAAATTGATCGCGTCGTCGGCCTTGAAATGGGTGCGGATGATTACCTGAGTAAGCCGTTTTCTATTCCCGAATTGCAGGCAAGGGCAAAGGCTTTGTTGCGCCGTGCCGAGCGTATGGCCGTCTCGCCTGTGCTCGCAGCCGGCGTGGGGAATGCATTGCGTTTCGGCAAACTCAGCATTGATGCCAATCGCCGTGAAGTGCGGATGGAGGATGCGCTGATTGCACTGACCGCCAAGGAGTTTGACCTGCTACATTTTTTCGCCCTAAATCCGGGCCGCGTTTACAGTCGAGCGCAGTTGCTCAACGCCGTGTGGCGCACCACGCTTGACAGCTACGAGCACAACGTGAACACCCACATCAACCGTCTGCGCGCCAAGATCGAACATGATCCAGCCAACCCGCACTACGTGCTCACCGTGCGCGGTGCGGGCTACCGATTTGTTGACCCGTCATGAGCGCGCGCGCAATGCTTTCCCTACCCAAGCCGAACTCACAGGCCGAGCGCTTCGAGCGCATCGCTCAGCGCATGCAGCGGGCTGGGCAGTGGACACCTGCACAGGCCGCGGGTCGGCGTTGGACGATAGGCTGCGTATCGCTTGAGATTACACAGCGCTGTAATCTCGACTGCACGCTGTGCTATTTGTCCGACTCAGCCGAAGCGGTGCGGGACATTCCGCTGGAAGACCTATTTCGCCGCATTGATGAGATCGCCGCGCAGTTCGGGCCGAACACCGATGTGCAGCTTTCAGGGGGTGACCCGACCTTGCGTGACCGCGCCGAGCTGTCGCAAATCGTGCGCTACGTTCGCTCGCGCGGCTTGCGCGCCTCGCTGTTCACCAATGGCATTTTGCTCAACCGCGAATGGTTACAGCAGCTCGCCGAGGATGGTTTAAACGACGTCGCTTTTCACGTAGACATGACGCAGGAGCGCAAAGGCTTCACCTCTGAATTGGCGATGAACACGGTGCGACTTGACTACATCAACATGGCGCGCGGGCTGCCGATTTCGGTAATTTTCAACACCACCGTTTTCGCGGGCAACTTTCATGAAATCGCAGCACTTGCCAACTTCTTTGTTGAGCATAACGATGTGGTTCGCTTCGCCTCGTTTCAGCTCGGCGCGGATACCGGGCGTGGCACAGCGGCTGAGCGGGATGCAGTAGCGGTGACGCAGAAAACCGTGTGCGCCGCCATTGAGCGCGGTGCTGGTGTGGCGCTCAATTTTGATGCGCTGCATGGCGGGCATCAGGCGTGTAATCGTTACGCCATGCTGTTCACCATTGGCGCGCGGCGCTTTGATGCGCTGGCCGATGGCGAGTTCGTTGCGCGCGTGATGCGCGACACAGCAGCGGTGGAGCTGCCGCGCGATCAAGGCCTGCGAGGCGCATGGGCGCTATTGAAAGTAGCGCTAGGTCAACGCCAGCTTTGGGGCGGATTTGCGCGGCACACAGCACGCATGTTTTGGGCGGCACGCAGCGAATTCTTACGTGACGCGCGGTACGGAGTTCGGTTGCCCCCGGTGCGCAAAATTTCGTTTTTCACCCACAATTTTATGGATGCGTGTCATCTGGAAGCCGACCGAATCGATGCCTGCGTGTTCATGGCGGCGACCGTCGACGGCCCGATGTCGATGTGTGCGTACAACGCTGAGCGGGACACGTTTTTGTTAAAGCCGATCAAGCTCGCCAGCGGGGAGATGTGGCAGCCGCTCGCCGTTACCCCCGATGCGCGCGGTGAGATAAAAATTCCCCTCAAGTGGCTCAAAGGTAGGCCGCGTGAAGCGGCCATGATCGAGCGAAAGCAGGAAAAAGCGACGCAGCGAACGCAAAAGCAATCGCCGAAAAAAGAGCCCGAGGCAATGCACCCATGACTAACGCAAAATTTTCGACGCAACACGTATTGATCTGTTGCGCACTACTTCTACTTACCGGTTGCAGCACGCTGGTGCAAGCGCCGCGCTCTGCGCAGTCGGATAACCCGCGCATCACACTCGCCGAGGCGGAGCGAGGCTACGCACGGGTGCTGCAACGGCACGTCAACGAGCAAGGCGAGGTGGACTTCGTGGCGCTGCGCGATGACGCCAGCGACAGCGGAATTCGCGCGCTGGAGAGCTATGTGTCCGCCATCGCCACAACCCGGCTAGACGCCGCACCCAGCGCTGACGCACGGCTCGCGCACATGATTAATGCGTATAACGCGCTGTCGATGTACAACGTAATTACCTCAGATATTCCGCAATCGCATGACGGCTTTGCGAAGGTGAAATTTTTTCTGTTACGAAAGTTCAATATTGGCGGCACCGCGATGTCGCTCTACGCATTTGAGAACGACATCATTCGCAAGTTGAACGAACCACGCGTTCACTTCGCACTCAACTGCTCGGCCGTCTCGTGCCCAGCGTTGCCGCGCGTGCCGTTCAGCAACGATACGTTGAACGAGGAATTGGATCGCGAGACTAGAAAATTCTTCGCTAACCCCGAAAATCTGCGCGTAGACGACACACAGCGCAGCGTTTTTTTGAATGAAATCTTAAAGTTTTATACCGAGGATTTCACGCCCGCGCATGCGCAAAATTTGCTGGCCTACGCGCAGCGCTACAGCACAAAAACTATTCCGCTGCACTATGCGGTGGCCTTCTCGCGCTACGATTGGACGATTGCCAACAGCAAGCGCGTTCGATGAAGTGCATGCCCATGCGCCGTCGTTACGACCATTCGTCCGAGATTATTCATTCGTTTTTTTTCTCGTCGCCCCTGCGAAGGAGGCGGCCCAGCACCTTTTGCGCGACGCAGAATTACTACGAAGCATCCGAAGTCACTGGGTTCCTGCCTTCGCAGGAACGACGAAGTGTTCGATTTTTTTCTAATGAATGTTCCCGGTTCATTGGATTACGAGAAGGTAGATGTGAATCGACTCACACCCGCCGCCCTGCCCGCCTTGCCTGCGTTGTACCTGTAGCGGTAGGAATGCGATGCTGATGCCGTGGTTGTCCAGCCTTCGTGCGCGAATCATCGCCTTGGTAGTGGTGTTTTGCGTGCTTGTAATCGCCATTTTTGTCATGGTGCTCAACCGAGCCTACATGGGCTACTACGACGAATTGCGACAGCGCCAAGGCCTTGAATTTGCGCGCAACGTGGCTCAGATGTATCCGCAGTTGGGCCAGTTCGATAGCTTAAATCGCAGCGAGGTTGAGACGTCGTTTGAGAAGATGCTGCTACTCGACCCACGCAGCGCCATCTATCTGCTTGACCGCTCGGGCCGAGTGCGTGCGGGTTACACCAAAGAGCGCTCGATAGGCAGCAAAAGCAGCGTGTCTCTGGCCCCCATCACGCGACTGCTTGCCGCGCCGATTGGTGAGACCGTGTTCGGTGATGATCCTGATTTCGCAGCCCAGCCGAGCCTGTTTGCCGCCGCTCCGTTCGTCAGCGCGGATGACCATCGCACGACAACGGGCTACGTCTATGTACTCATGCGTCCGCCGCACATTGATGTCACCAAAAGCCTGATGTCGAGCTACGCCAATCGCAGCGCCTTTGCGGTGGCCATCGGCAGTGCAGTGGCCTGCACTTTGCTGATATCTGCGGTGTTGTCGCTCATCACGCGGCCGCTGCGGCGCTTAACCGATGCCGCCGATGCGGTGAGCGCAACGGCCATCGCCAACGTCGCCACTGCTAGCTTGCCCGCATTGCCACCCGACGCCTATGAGCAGCGCTTGGATGAAATCGGCCGCCTCGCGCGCGCCTTCCGATCAATGGTGACACGCCTGCGCGAGCAGACGCAGCGTGTGAAGCGCATGGACAGCACGCGCCGTGAGTGGATTGCCAATGTGTCGCATGATTTGCGCACACCGCTCACCTCGCTCATCGGCCACATTGAGACGGTGCAACTGCGTGGCGATCGTTTAAGCGAGGCCGAACGCGCCCGCTTTCTCGACGTTGCGATGAAAAACGCGCAGCACCTTGACCGGTTGTCGTCGTCGCTGTTTGACCTCGCCCGGCTCGACAGCGATGACCTACCGCTTGATAAGTCGCCAGCACATTTGGGCGAACTGTTAGATGACGTGGTGACGCGCTTTGTGCCCGTTGCCGAGGCGCGCGGCATCAGCATTGCGGTCGAGTACGCAGCGGGGTTGCCGCTGGTGGTGGTGGACACCGCCCTGGTCGAGCGCGCGGTGGTGAATTTGATCGATAACGCATTGCGCTACACGCCAGTGGGCGGAGCGATTACGCTGTCTGCGGGGGCGCTCGATCAAGCGGTGCTGCTGCGCGTTGCTGACACCGGCAGCGGCATCGCGCCAGACGCGATTGAACACGTGTTCGAGCGCTTCTACCAGGCCAGCTCGCACCGTGAAGGCCGTGGTCACGCGGGCTTGGGCTTAGCGCTGGTGCACCGCATAGCCGAGTTGCATAGCGGCGGCGTAACAGCGGTAAATCGCGAGGGTGGTGGTGCCGAGTTCACGCTGCGTTTTCCGATAACAACTTTTTTATGAAATAACCGTTTTATATGGTCAATCAGCTGATTTAGCAATAAGTCGACTTTTGCAAAAAATGCGGTTGCCCCTCATAAAAAGAACGATCGTAGCGAAAAGTTGTAGCCAACTTATTTCGATTTAGGTGACCGCAACAGACTCACCGCCAATCCACCCAGCGCCAGCACCGCGACGCCTAGCACAGCCCACAAAACGGTGGATCGATTGACAAGCTCGCTCAACGAATCTTGCGCGGTCTGCCCAGCGCTGCGTTGTTTTGCATCAACGGTGGTGATGGTGGCCTGCAACAGCGGCGTGGCGAACTCTGCGCCGGACGTGTAACTTGGCATGAGCGTTGCCACAGGCAGCGATGCGCTTTCAAGGCCCGCTTTGCCAGTGGCGATCGAGAACGGCCCGTCGCCGGTGGCGATGAACAGCACTTGCAACGGCGGATATTCCAGCGCGAGCGTGAGCGGCACGCCGGTCAGGCTGTAGCCGCGCAATGCCTCGACGCGGAGCTGGGAGGCCAGGGGAGCGTTGATCGGCAGCGACGGGTTGACGCCATCGGTGAGAGACGTTTCATTGATGCGGAATACCACCGTGCTGGCGACCGGTTGCCACGGGTCACCAGCGCGTGCTCGCGTGAGTATGCGTACGGGCATCAGCGTATTGTTCGCGGTCGTTTGCAGGCGCAGTCCGGACGCACGGAGACCGGTGGCGAGCGTCCACTCGGCTGCGTTGTCGGCGGTGATTGCGGGCGCGCCAAGCGTGATGGCTGTGGGTTGCACCGCTCTGACGGAGCCCACGCCTACCGTCTTCAACGCGACAATTTGCGCGACACCGGGCACGTTCGACGTGAGGCGCACATACTGATCCTTGAAGCTCTGCGCTACGGGCAACTCGATGCGGCGATTGCTCGGGCCCTTCCCAGAAGCGTCCGTGCCGAAATCGAACACCGGCGCATGAGACACCAGCGTACGCCAGCTCTTAAGATCAGCGCTGATGTCAAGGGAGACCTTCACAATGGTGGCGTTGGGCAACGTGCCTTCGAGCTCCACGGCGCGGACTTCGGTGGCAACGAGCCGAGCGTCGAACAGCAAACCGCGCGGCTCCTGTTTCGTCGTTGCTGTCGCTTTGGTGGACGAATATTCGATGACGCGGCGGTTGAGGCCTTCTTCGATGCGCAGTGTGGGTGCGCCGGAGGTAGTGGATGCTGTACTTGAGTAAATCGGCAACGCAACCAGGCGCTGACCGGGTGCATCGGCGCGCGCGATGGCTTCAGTCGAAGCGTCAATTAACGCATGCGGCAACGACACACCGGTCGCATTGAACACACGCAGATCGCCGCCGTTAGCACCACGCAAAGCAGCAATCGAAGCGGCAGGCAAGGCAGCGCGCACGATGGATACACCCGGTGGTGAAACTACGTCAGCGCGTGTGGTGAAGTCGTTGGGTGTTTGGGCGAAGGCACCAGATGCCAAGAAACCCGCAGACAGAAGCGCCACGGCGGTTTGGCCCCCCCTCCCGCAAGCGGGAGAGGGTTGGGGTGAGGGTGGCGGATTGACGAGTACAGCTCGTTCGTTAGACCCATACCTGCCAACGCATCGGCGCAGTGCGGCGATACTATTTCGCAGCTTCATGAGCACTCTCCAACTTTGCAACCTTGCCCGCCGCAGGCGGCATTGGCGCAAAGTATCCCACCACCACCATCAAAATCCCCACGCCGATGAACGCCACAATGCGTTCGCCACCGCCAGAATTTTCGAGATCCACGATCAGCAGTTTGACCACCGTGAGCGCCAGCAGAGCGGCGCCCGCTTGCCACACCACGCGTTGCACTTTTTTGTGCGCCCACACCATCGCGGAAACACCCAGCAGCGTCCACAACATCGAATAGCCCGCTTGCACAAAGAACGAATCGGCGAGCGCGCTGCTGTTCCACGCAATGTCGCGGAAGTGATGGGCAAAGCGCAGCCATACTGTGTTCACGACGATGAACGCAGCGAAAGCCAGCACGCCCAGCGCGATGCCGCCGCGCAAGGGAGATGTCGCAGAAACCAGCGTCGACGCACGCAACCGCTTCAGCCACAGCGCCACGCTGGCAATTGCTAGGAAGGCGCAAAGATCGACCGGATTCAGCAACGGAACATACGGCAGCGGCGTAGTGTTGCCGCGCGAGGTGATCGCGACTATCAACGCGCCAATGATCGTCAACGCAGCCACAAAGAGTCCCGCATGCACGGCATATTCGCGCTGAAAGCGCGCGAGCGGCCAACCGGTCGCGAGCTCTGTCCACACGCGGCCTGACGCCAACGCCATCATCGTAAGCGTGCTCGCCAGCAACAAAATCACCGCCGCCCAATCGGTGTAGCGCACCTCACCAGAGTTGGCCGCACGATGTAGAAATCCACCGATCAACAGGATCACCAGCAACGTGTTGCCCGCATGCACCACGCGCCACCAGCGCTGCGGCGCGAGCGCATCCACACCGCGCAACATGATCAGATGCAACACAAAACACGCGGGCCACAACAACAAGTCGAAGTACAACGGCGCACGCGGATTGGCGAACACGTAAAGCGCAGCGCAGGCGATCAGGAACGGCAGCACCACGACCACCGGATAGCGCGCACTGGTCCATCCGGTGCGTCGCCACGCTAGGAACGCGCAGAAGGTGAGCGCGACAAAGCTCGACGTGAACCAGCCGAAACGCGTCACGTCAGCCAACACCAGCGCGGAGGACAGCACCTCAGACCACACGCCGAACAACGTCCACGCAAACCCAACGAGGAAGAACAGCACGCTGCCAGAGTCGATGAGTGTGGTGTTTACAGAAACACCCGTTTGCCCTGAGCGAAGCGAAGGGTTTGATCCGCCCAAGTCAGACCCTTCGCGTCGCTCAGGGTGAACGGATGTTGGTGGCGTGCTTGCTGTTGACTCATCGGGGGGCGTGTGCTGCTCACGCGACGACGCGAACGCCCACCAAGAAATCGCAAAACTGCCCAGCGCGAGCATCAGCGTGCCGATGAAGTGGCTGTTGGCAAACGCATGAACGGAGGCAACGTAATGCTCGTACTGCGCGAGAAATGCAAGCGCAGCCAACAGCTGCATCGCTGCCCCAAACGCCTGACCCATCCAGCGCTTCTGCTTCATCGCTAGCCAGAACACGCCCGCGCCTTCAATCGCCCAGATCGCCGCCGTGAGCTTGCCGTCCACTGCGAGCGGCACGGCGAGCGTGGCGAAGATCAAGCCCAACGCGGCATAGCTCAACGTGAGCCACTGCGCGAGTGGATGCGCACGCGAGCGGATCGAAAACGCTAGCACGATGTACACCGCGCTCAACACCACGGCAGAAATCGCAGCGCCATATTCGATGTGCGCGACCAGTTGCGTTTGCAACGCAAAGGCAACAATTGGCGTGCCGAAAATCAGCATGCCGTCGAGCGTGTGGCCCTTTACGTTTGAATCTGAAGGCGAGTGCCGCAACGCATAGAACAAGCCAATCAACACATAGATCGCGAAGAACGCAATCAGGAACGGCTGTGTAGTCGCGTAGTGTTCCGGCGCGTACTTGAGCGCGCCCCACGCGGTCGCCACGATGAATGTGGACAGGAAGCCCAGCAAGTTGAGCGCGCGCCACGCACGCAGCCACGCGACCACGCCGATGGCGACATTCAACAACAAGTAGTAACTGAACAGCGCGATGTGGCTGCCTTGCCCGGTCGACAGCAAAATCGGCGTCGCGAACGCGCCTGCAAAACCGACCAGTGCCAACGTTTGCGCGTTAGCGAGAATCGCGAGCAACGTGGACAACGCGCACACCAGCGCCATCATCGCAAACGCCGCCAGCGGCGGAATCATCGCGTACAGTTTGTAGGCCGCAAACACCGTCAGATAAAGCACCGCAACGCCCGCGCCCTGCAACAGCATCGCGTAGTTCGAGCGAGTGACGTTGTCGGCATTTGCGCGCGCAAGCCTGAAGCCTTGAACCAGCAGAACGATGCCGACGATGCCGATTGCCGCGAGCCGAAACTCAGGCGGAAGGAGTGCGTTGTCCGCCGCCCATTTTGCAAGGAATGACAGGCCGATGAACAAAACGACGGTGCCCACGCGAGCCACGGTGTTGCCACCGAACAGCCAATCTTTGGCGCGGGTGATGAGCGTTTCGATAATGTTGGGGGCGGCGGGTGCGGCGGGCGCTTTTGGCGCTTGCGTTGGTCGCGCAACGGGTGCGACGGACAGCGTGGGCTCGGCGGTCGGCTTTATCGCTTCTGCGTTTGTTGCCACCGTCGCATCGCTTGCAAATTCAGCCCATGCAGGCATTGCGCCCTCGATCTTTGCAGTTTCGAGCGCAGGTGGTGCTGTTGTGGGCGTGATGACCGACGTCGTCGAGGGTTCGATTGCCACTGGCAACGGCTGCTGCCGATGCTGTTGCTGCGCGAGGGCGACCTCGCTGCGCACTGCCTTACGCAGAGTCCAGCCCGCCAGCGCCCCCAATATCGCGCCGACGATCCATTCAAAATCTCCCCAGCGCGAAACAAAAACACTAAGGATCGCACCCCAAATTGCGCCCCAAATAATCACGATATTTCCCGCGACTCAGCCTGAGTCAAAGATGACAATAAGATGACGATAACTGCCCGCCAAGACAAACACGAGATTAACAGCAAACGTCGCGTTTTTTGATACCGAAGGTGAGCGCCACCTTAATGGCATTTAGGCGCTCACAACTTGCGTGTGACTACCTCGCCAGCGCGGCGCGAATGGCTTTCTCGTAGGCACCTGCTTCTGGAAGACCCGTCGGCGAGCTGAACGCAATTTGCACCTGCTGCACAGTGGTCGTTTTCGTGGTTGTGGGCATCAAATCTCTTGGCTCTCCGTCCGTTACTGGCCCCAACTTATAAGTGCAAAAAGTAAGTGAGCTGTTCTTGATCGGATACGAGGCGAGGTCGTTGCCCAATACCGACAGAATGTGCTGATAGACCGGCTCAGGGCACGCGAAGAACAAGCCGGTATTGCAGAGCGCCTCACGCTCTAACAAATGGCCTTTGTAGATGAGTTGCGGCAGGATGCGCTTGTTGACGTTGGCCCAGTTCGGACTTGAACTTTTTCCCACAAACGGTTTGCTACTCAAGTGCGCGTTGCGCTCTTCCCTGTAGCTACCAATCGTGTCCATCGTCTGCACTTCAAGTGCTGCAAATTCGACGAGCTTTTTGTCCGAATCGAGTCTCGCCAGTATCCAGTCGACAAACACACTGCCGATGCGTCTGCCGCTTTCATCCGCTACCTGAGGCCGGCCCGGCAGGCGCAGCTCGCCGCCCCATCCTTTGCCGAAAACTGCCACCAGTGTCTTATCTGGTTGCGGCTGATGCCTAGCGGTTTTACTTCCGTTGATCAGTTCAATGGCATCAGTTTTGAAGGCGAGCGCTGCGACGTCTTTCAGCAATCGGTATTGGTTTGCATACATGCGAATGGGGCACACCAAAACTGGCTGCCCGTCCTTATCACTTATTGAGCAGACGCCGGATTTAATACGATTGCTGCGGTCGCCAATTTCTTTGGTACATGGCGCTGTGCCATCGCCTACAAACGGGCAGAGACACTGTGCTCTTGCTTTTTTCGCCTGCGCCGAAACGTCGGTGGGCGCGTAGCCGAACAGTTCAACAATTTTGCTAGCCACAAGCGGCCAATGCAACTGATTCTGTAGCTTTCATTGTCGCGGATAAGTGCTCGAGGATCGACCTCGCGATGGCTGCGGCCATCACCACAGGCACTGCGTTACCTACCTGTTCATATTGCGAAACGCGCGAGCCCAAGAATCGGTAATGATCGGGAAACGATTGAAAGCGTGCGGCCTCGCGCACGGTCAGCGCACGGTCTTGTGTGGGAAGAAAAACGGTGCCCCAGTGCGGATCGCATTTGGTGAGTACGGTGCCCGAGAGTTTGTCCGGATGAAGCCGACCATAACGTTTGGTGTGATCAGATTTACGCGCCTTTTGCATGCCAGCGGGTAGCAAATCGTGTGGAATATCACGCCATGAACCACCCGGTGGAACGTGCTTCATTCGTTCCACATTTTGCGGGGCGAGTTTCGCTGCATAATGATTGAACGTGACGCCACTGGCGTTGCGCATACGTAACGCGTAAGGGCTAGTTGTTGTGCTGGCGTAGCCAAGTTCCTCTGCACCTTCTCCCATTGAGAGTGCTGGAAGATCGCTGATTGCGTCGCCTACGGTGACCGCAGGTCGAAGGGCGGTGCGATGCGAATCGTCAAGCTGAAACGTCAGCGTTGCGCCGCCTCTGAAATTGGCGCGACCCTTTGCAAAATGTGTAGGCTGCGGATGTGCGATCTCACCGAGCTTTGAGCCAAGCAAAATCAGCCGCCAGCGCTCCTGCGGTGCCCCATAGTGCGCCGCGAAAAGTATCTTCACTGAGACCGAGTAGCCGAGGTCTGAAAACACTTTTAGGATTTGCTGGAACACTTTGCCGTCATCCATCGAGAGGATGCCGGGAACGTTTTCAAATAAGAAAGTCTTAGGTTGAAATTCACGAACGAAACGCGCGTAGTGTTGAAACAGCTTGTTTCGGGGGTCGGACAAAAAACGCTCAGGTGCGTTGATTGAAAAGCCTTGACAGGGTGGCCCCCCCACGAGCACGTCCAGTTCGCCCGGTGCAAGTTGCAGGCGCTCGCGAATTTCTGCCGCGTTGACCTCTTCGATAGGGCGGCAATCGGCAATAGCATTGGGATGATTGAGCGCGAACGTCTGAATCGCTTCAGGCATTACGTCATTGCCGTAAAGACAGCGATGGCCTTCGCTACGAAAGCCCTCCGCAATGCCGCCTGCACCGCAGAACAGGTCAATCGTTATCAGTTCATCCTCGCGCTTTACGGTGGATTTTCGGCGCGAGGCTGGGGGTGTGGCTGGACGCTCAGAAATCATCGACGCTTTCGCAAAAGTGTACTGTTAATTTATACACTCATCACGCGGCTTTCGCCAGTGCAAGTTCATTCAGTCGTATTCATCTTATCGCCCAACCCGCCCATAGCGACCGGGAATTGCGCGAGGCAGCGGTTCAAGCTGGCTGGTTTCACCGCAGCGATCAAAAAGCACGTCAAACAAGACATTCCGCTCAATGATCGCAACGCATGGGAAGCCAAACTCAAAAAAGGCGCAGCCCGCGTTGCTGAGCTGACCGCACGAATCAAACGGGCCGAACGAGAGATTGATCAAATCGTCCATCGGCTGTTTAATCTAACGCCCGAAGAAATTGCCTTGATTGAAGCGGCGGTCAAGTAATTCCGTTTCTAAATCAATAGGAGACTAGGCGTGACGACGCAGACAGTGCGTTAGCACGGCAAGGAGGAGCAACGACGTATCGTATTGATTTAGAAATGGAATAAGTTCAATTTTGGTGGTAATTGGCGATACAGCATTTTCCTGAATCTCTCATTCCATATGGGCATTGCGGTTAATTTGCCAGTAAGTCGACTAGCGGCGAAAAGCGTGCCTAGCCCCTGTGTAGTATGGATTTCATAAAAAAGCTGAACAGATGGCGGACGCTGAAATTCACTTGAAGGCGCGATTTCGGGCGCTCACAGTATCCGCCAAACAAGCATGGCGCGCGCCTGTTCTTGTGGGAGCGGTTCTACCGCGACATCGTGCCCGCAGTGCACGCTTTCGGGGTGAAACCCCTCCCACAAAGCCGCGCTTACAACGCGTCCCTACTTCAACGCGTAGAAAAACTCCCGCACCATGCGCGTTCTGTCCGCGAGCAGCGGCACCGGTCGTTCGATCTTCACCTTATCCTGTCCATGCAATCGATAACGCCCATCTTTCTGGATCAGTGCGATGAGTTTGATCGGTTCGAAGCTGGGTTTGGGTTTGAACGTGATGATGGTTCGTTCGGGGGCGCTGTCGATTTTTTTCACGCCCAACGCCTTGCCTGCGATGCGCAATTGGTGAGCAGCGACGAGGGATTCGGTGGGTGCGGGCAGCAGGCCGAACCGGTCTATGAGTTCTTCTTTCAGGTCGTCCAACGCGTCGTCGCTTTCGCAGTTGGCGAGGCGTTTGTAGATCACCAATCGCTCGTGGACGCCGGCGCAATAATCGGCGGGCAGCAACGCAGGCACGTGCATGTTCACCTCGGTGGTGATGCCCAGCGGCTCATCAAGATCGGGCTCGCGGCCTGCTTTCAATGCGCGTACGGCTTGGTTGAGCATTTCGCTGTACAGCGCGAAGCCGATCTCTTGCATTTCGCCCGACTGATTGTCGCCGAGCACTTCGCCCGCACCACGAATTTCCAGATCGTGCATAGACAGATAGAAGCCCGCGCCGAGGTCTTCAAGTTGCGTGATTGCTTCAAGGCGTTTCTTCGCGTCGGGGCTGATCGCGTCTTCGCCTGGGATCAGCAAATACGCATACGCCTGATGATGCGAGCGCCCAACGCGGCCACGCAATTGGTGCAATTGCGCGAGGCCAAATTTGTCGGCGCGATTGATGAGAATGGTGTTGGCGTTGGCTACGTCAATACCAGTTTCGATGATGGTCGAGCACAGCAAAATTTGGAAGCGCTGCTGATAGAAATCGCGCATCACGCCTTCAAGCTCGGTGCCACCCATCTGGCCGTGGCCCACCCGCACCCGAGCTTCGGGAACCAGGGCTTCCAGCCGCTCGCGCATGTTCTCGATGGTCTCGATTTCGTTGTGCAGAAAGTACACCTGACCGCCACGTTTCAGCTCGCGCAGGATCGCTTCACGGATGATGCCGTCGCCGCCTTTGGCCACGAAGGTTTTGATCGAGAGACGCTTTTGCGGCGCTGTCGCAATCACGCTGAAGTCGCGTATGCCTTCCAGGCTCATCGCTAGCGAACGCGGAATCGGCGTTGCAGTGAGCGTGAGCACATCCACCTCGGCGCGCATCTTTTTTAATTGCTCTTTTTGCCGCACACCGAAGCGATGTTCTTCGTCGATGATGACCAGCCCCAAGTCTTTGAATTTGACGTCGGGTTGAATGAGTTTGTGGGTGCCGATCACCAGATCAACGGTGCCAGCCTCAAGTCCCGCGACTGTCGCTTTGACTTCTTTTGCAGAGCGGAAGCGCGACAGCTCTTCAATACGAATCGGCCAAGCTGCGAAGCGATCCTTGAACGTGTTGTAGTGTTGCTCGGTGAGTAGCGTTGTGGGAACTAACACCGCCACTTGTCTGCCTCCCATGAGGGCTACGAACGCAGCACGCAACGCGACTTCTGTTTTGCCAAAACCCACGTCGCCGCACACCAAGCGATCCATCGGTTTCGCAGCGACCAAATCCTGAATGACCGCCTGAATCGCGGCACTCTGGTCGGGTGTTTCTTCGAAGCCGAAGCCGCTTGCGAAGTTCTCGTAATCGCTCCAGTCCACTTTGAACGCATGGCCTGTACGCGCTGCGCGTTGCGCGTAAATGTTGAGCAGTTCGGCAGCCGTATCGCGCGCCTGCTGTGCGGCTTTTTTCTTCGTCTTCTCCCAATGTCCGGAGCCCAGCGTGTGCAGGGGCGCATGTTCGGGTGACGTGCCGCTGTAACGCGAGATTAGGTGCAGGTTCGACACCGGCACATAAAGCTTGGCTTCCGACGCGTATTCAAGATGCAAAAACTCGTTCGGACCATCACCAAAATCCAGCGACACTAGGCCGCGATATCGTCCGATGCCATGCTCCTCATGCACCACCGGATCGCCGACTTTGACCTCCGAGAGATCCTTCAACATCGAATCGATATTGCTCGTCTTCGTGCGCTTTTTGCGCGCGGCTCTCGTAGTGCTTGGATACAGTTCCGCTTCAGTGACAAAACTCAGTTTTTCGTCGACCAGAATCGTGCCAGAAAATAGCGGCGCAGGCGTGATGCAGAACGATTCCGTCGCGGCCATAAACGCCGCGAAATCGTCGACCCGATGTGGTGTTAGGCCGTGCTCAACGAACATTTCGTTCATCGTTTGCAAGCGGCCCGCGCTCTCGGCGCAGAGCAACACGCGGCCTTTGTTCTGAGTCGCGTTGGCGAGGAAGTCGGCAAGCGGGCCGAGCGGGCGTTCTTTGCGGCGGTCGATTTCGAGGGGGGGAACGCGGTGCGCCACCGATACTGCCGCCTGTCCCCTCTCCCCTTGCGGGAGAGGGGAAACTTGGCTAGCGGACGGAACTGGGATTTTCTCGCCAGCTTCCCCCTCTCCCCCACCCCTCTCCCTCCGGGGGAGAGGGGAGTTTTTCAGTTCATACCGCGAATAACTTTTCAACGCATGTAAAAAATCATCCCGCCCAAGATACAACTCGGAGGGTTCAAGCAACGGCCTCGCGCTATCTCCACGCAGCAGTCCCCAACGCTCTTTGGTCTCCCTTTCAAAATCGGTCAACACCGCATGCACATCGCCCAGCACAGCAAAAACTGCGTCGGTCGGCGCATGATCAAACAGCGTTTCAGCGGCCTCAAAAAACAACGGCAGGTAAAACTCAACACCGCCCGGAAAGATACCGTTGGTGACATCTTTGTACGCAGCCGCTCTGGACGGATCACCCTCGAACATTTCACGAAAGCGTTGCCGAAATTGGGTGCGACCCGCATCATCCGTCGGGAACTCGCGCGCGGGCAGCAACGAGAGTTCGTTGACCGGATACAGCGTGCGCTGCGTGTCCGGCTCGAACGCTTTAATCGATTCGATTTCGTCGTCGAACAGGTCGAGCCGCACTGGCAATGTGCCGCCAGTCGGATAGATGTCGATGATGCCGCCGCGCACCGCAAATTCACCCTGCGACACGACCTGTGTGACGTGGGTGTAGCCGCCGAGCGTCATCTGTCGACGCAGGCGGTCGACGTCGAGTTTTTGCCCTTTTTTAAGTTGAAACGTGCGCGCCGCGATGTAGCTACGTGGCGAGAGCTTTTGTGACGCAGTGGTGGCGGCGACGATCATCACGTCGCAGGTGTTCGTGGCCAGCGCGTACAGCGCTTTCAGCCGATCACTGACCAGGTCAGGATGCGGCGAGAAATGATCGTACGGCAGCATCTCCCAGTCGGAGAACTCGCGCACGCGCAGCGTCGGGTCAAACCACGCGATCTCAAGCGACAGGTGATGCACGTCCTGCGCGTCGGCGCAGGTCACGATCAGCGTGCGTTTTGCGTCGCGCAGCGACTGCGCGAGGCGCACGAACGCGAGCGCAGCAGCGCTGCCAGCGGGGCGCGCGAGTTGGGCACGTTCGCCGGCACGAGGAAGAGGGGGCAGTAAAGAAAAAGCGGGCAAAGCAACACCTCACGAGAGGCGTTGCCTCACGCGATACTTGGGTAAATCGAGGAGGTGAATTATAGAAGGCGGTGGACGGAGCGTGAGGCTTACAGTGTAGGAGCGGCCTTGGCCGCGATCCCTGCTAAGCGAACCGCCAATCGCGGCCAAGGCCGTTCCTACAAAAAGCCGCGCTGCGCCTACTGGGGCGAAGACCGCAACGGCGTTACTTTGCCATCGCCAATCAAAAACTCAACGCGTAAAGTCGCTGTGCCTTTTTCGTCCTTGAACGTGTAGCCAATGACGGCGATTTTTTCGCCTACTTTGATCGGTGCAACTTTCCATGCATCCATGCGCGTCATCGGTGCAAATTCAACTTCCCATACGGCGTCTTTGCGCGTTGGCGCTTTGGCTGAACCGATCACCGTCACTGCGTCGACATTCGCTGATTGTTTCGGTATCGCAAATCGGGCGAGCGCGGCGGGAGGGGCTGCGCGGTTGACTTCCAGCATTAGCTCGGCGTGTGGGTTTTGCCACTTCACGCGTTTCACGACCCCTTCAAGGTAGATCGGTTTGGTCTCATCGAAACTGCTCCAACCGTGGTGCGCAAACGCGACGTTGGCGATCAACGCGGAGGTTATGGAGACAGCGGAAAGCAGTGCGCGAAACATGATGACTCCTTGAAAATTAAACGTACGCGATCCATCGACCGCACACGATGATAGCGACCCACAGCAAGATGGAAAAGAGCGCTTGCACACGCGTGGCCGTGCTGGTCGAATCAAGCGCGCCACGACTATGCAGGATCGCGGCGTTGGTGCCCGCAGTGAATAGCAACAACATCTTGATCAGAAACGCGCTGTTGCTAATGAAGTCGCTGGCGCGCGCCAGAAACATCAGGCTGCCGACGGTCGCGGCGAGCGTGAAACCAAGCAGCGTCCACGGCAACGTAGCCTTCGCTAGCACGTTGGCATCGATTGAGGACATGCCGAACAGGCGTACGCCCAACAGCCGCAAATCAACGATCCACAACGATCCGAACGTGATGGCAATACAGACAATGTGAATGGCCTCCAGCGTCGGGTAGACCAGTGGCGCGGAGCGCAACCAGACGGCAAACGGCCAGTCGTGTAGGGCTTGGGTGATGAGGGGATTCAATGCGAACAGCTTTGTTGAAGTGCGCATTGTTCCACGAGTGCGTTCGCATTCCGTTCGCCGCATGTGGGAGCGGGTTCTACCGTGATGAGCGCATCGTGTGCCCAATCGCGGTGGAACCGCTCCCACAAAAATGCGTTAACAGCGCCTCAGCTATTCGCGAGATGCCGCGCGCGATTGCTGACCATCCGTGTGTGCAATTCGGTAATCGCCTTGCTGCCAGTTTTCTCGAACGCGAACGGCAATACGGCGTGAACGAAGCACGAAAAGCTTGCCTTCAACAGTGCCCAACCGAATCCGCCCGCTGTAACAAGATGCTCTGAATACGATTCGCCAACCGATGCGGGATGCTCGGAGAATGCGCGGTTGACGTTGCTAATGAGCGAGCGGTTTGGCATGATTTGCATTGCGTTAGTGTGTGCATAGATCATAGAAGTCAGTGCGTAGTAACGGTTTGCAAAATTCACTTGCAGAGAATCGTTGTTAGGAAATAAAATCTCTAAAATTCGTAATCTAAAGAAAAAAATTGCTAGATAAAACAGATCGAAAGATTTTGGAACTACTTCAAGTGGATGCAACGCTTCCGCTCGCCACGTTGGCGGAGCATGTCAACTTGACGCAAACCCCCTGCTGGCGACGGGTACAGCGACTAGAAGCGGACGGCTACATCACGCGCCGCGTCGCGCTGTGCGATCCGGTGAAATTGAATGTTGGTGTCACCGTGTTTGTGTCGATCAAAACGCGGCAACACAACGCCAAATGGTTTGACCAGTTCGCAGCGTCGGTGAGCGCCATCCCTGAAGTCGTCGAGTTCTACCGGATGAGCGGCGACATCGATTACCTGCTGCGTGTGGTGGTCGCCGACATCGCGGGTTACGATCTCGTTTACAAAAAGCTGATCCGCTCAGCGGAATTGTTCGACGTCAGCTCGTCGTTTGCGATGGAACAGATCAAATACACGACCGCCTTGCCGGTGACGGCTGCGTGATGCGGCGTCACCTTAAAACGCGCCAAAATGCATCTCGAATCCTCACACCTAGCACCTCCCCGTTAGGGCGACACATAGTGCTGCAAGCGCGCCCAAAACGGGCTCACTTGCGTGTCGTCACCAAACAGTGTGTTGCCGATGCAAAGCCCTAGCTTTCGATAGCTTTCCCATTGCGCCTCATCAAAAAATTGATCCGCCGTCGTCTGTTGTGGGAAGGTGGGATTGGTCTGTGCGTATTGCAAAACATCTTCCGGCACGGCGGCAATCACACGCGGTTTGATGAGCAAAATGTGGGTGGCATGGTTGGGCCATTGGGCGTGGGTTGCTCTCAGCAGCACGGCACAGCGATTGCTGCGCTGGCCCGGCAAGGCTTCAGTGACAAGCGCTGCGCGCATCTGCGCGGGCGTTGTCAGATACGGCGACAGAATCGGGTCTGCCAGTGCGTTGCCGTCAACGACCACTTCAACGCCGTGATCGATCCGCGCCAAGCGAATGGCATTGGCGAGGTCGTCAAACTCGTACGCGGTGTCGCAACCGTTGTCGCACACCACCACGAATCGAATGCCGCGTTCGGGGCGTAGCAGTTCATACAGCCCAGTGTTTTCAAAGTGCCCGCCGTCAGATAGATACAACCACTCGCGATCAGTGCCAGCAAAGCGCGCGGTGAGTTCGCGGAACAGATATTTCTGCGAACGCATGATGCCGCGCCAGAAAAGCTTGCCGCGCGAGGTGTGCGCGCGAAGTTCGGGCGATGCATAGGACGGCCACCATCGGCCGAGACGCACGTTGGCAAAGCCCAGTAGCAGTGACGAGCCGAGCGAGGTGGCGCGTCCCAGACCGGTTGAAAACGCCGCACCGGATACGCCCACCCATTCGCTGATGGCCAGATCGGTGGATGCATCGGCTGAAATGCCGCTCGGCGCGAAGGTATAGAACGCATCGTCAATGGTGTAGCCAAACGGTCCCACGCACAGGTTTTTGCCTTTGCGGTCACGCTGCACTAACTGCCCGCCTGCGCCGATGGTTTGGTTGACGCAGACGTTGATGAGGTGAATCGGTGCACCGCTCGCCGCTCGGTAGTCGAGGGCTTTGGGTTCATCGGCTTTCTGCGTATCGACCACGCTGCGTGCGGGGTCGATGAAGCGCTCGTGGTTTGACGCGCCCAGATAGGCTCGACGCAGGCGTGCGCTGTAGAAGGCGTGCCATGAGGAGAGATTAACAAAGCCCGGAAACAAGCCCGACAGCAGCGCTGCGATAACGGTGAATGCGGCGAGCCACCACATCAGCGACAACGCGCTAGGTGTCGCACAGGCAGCATCAGGGCAACGAACGGCCACCGCGAGATACGCCCAGAAACACACCAACGCGAGCGCGGCTGCGATTCCGAGCAGGTTCAAAATCGTGGCCACCGGTAACTTGCGCAAAAAACTACTTTCGGTTTTCTCGTTGAAGAAAATCACCAACTTGTGGGTGAGCCACGCCAGAGCAGCGTAGGTGGTGGTGGTGATGGCTGCCGCCGAACCCGGCATAGCGGCGAAGTAGAGATACGCGGTTTGCGCCACAGTCTCAAGGGCCGCCGCCGCAGCCACCAAAAGCGTGATGAACAACGCGCGTTCTAACCACAGGCTGAGGCGACGGCGCTGCTGCGTCACGGTGGCGGCTTCTGAGGGGGCGGTGCGCACGATGCAGGCGGTGATCACATGCATCCCCAGCGCGATCACGCACCACACCATCGGCAGCACGATGGCTAACGCTAAAGCAGGCGCGCCGCTCAGCCGCATTGATGTCACTGTGGGGAAAAAGTTTTGCACGATCGCGCAAAGCAGGACGACTAAAAAAACGTAGCCCCCCGCCCCTTTGGTAAATATCTTGGGTACGTCGCTGGTGCTGCCGCCGCGTGCGGGATGTACGATCCAGTAGGCCATGCCCGCCGGAATGGCCACCAGCCCAAGCAACAGTAGCGCTGGAATCCACCACAGCGAAAGCCACACAAAGTTCGCAATGGCGGCACCGCACTGTGGATCGACCGCCACGCTTGCCCTGACGTGGGTTGTGGCATCAATGGCCAGCTTGACGACACCGTCGCAGAGCACATCTGTTGCAGTTGGCGGAAAAAAATTGGCGCTCAGCCAACCCGTAAGCATCGCGCCGAAGGGTGCGGCAAAGAGCGACATCTGCACCGTTTGTGACAGCAAAAACGCGGTGAACAAAACCGTCGCGATCACATAGTGAACGGCGAAAAAATTTCTGACCCCAACCGCTGCAGCAAAGAACAAATCGCCCGAACCGTTGGGCGTGAGATAACGCCCGTTCTCGCGCAGCCACGACAGCGAAAAACGCTCAGCTGAGGGTGCCAAGGGTACCACTGGTGCGGAGGTTGCTGAGCCGCCTGTCTCAGGGCGCAATCGCAGCGGTGGATTGGTTTGCAGGACGCGGTTTGCGTGCGCCGCAGCTTGGGTCTCGTCGGTGTGGTTGACCAGCCGATCTTTCATAAAAAGGCTTACCAAGTAGGCACCAATGTAGCCGCCGCCGCTGACGGTTGACAGATAGTCAAATCGTGCCAGCGCACGATAGCCCTGCGGCGACGACGCAGGGGCTTGCGCCAACGCCTGCGTGACGCCCAAGCTGAAAGTGGCGCTTCGGATACCACCCCCCGAGAGCGCGAGTCCCCACGGTTTCAGTCGCTCGGTATCGGGATCAACGCCCACCACATCGCGTCGTTGGCGAATACGGTTGGGTTCACCCTCGTCGTTGTGCGCCAAATCCTTGGCTGGTGCCGCGCCTTGCTCGGTGCCGGACTGCACGGCCTCGCTGCGCTTTGCAGCGTCGACCGAGGCGCGTTTTTCGTGCCCACGAATGCCTGTGAGATGGCTTAGGTCTTGCGGCCTTTTGTAGGATAGCGGTGACTGATCCATGAATGACACGCCCCAAAAAAGGTGAGCGCCAAAAGCCCGAAACATCACCGGCGCAGGGTGAGGGGCGCGACGGTTCACACATTCCGCAGCCCTGCGTAAAGGTATTGCAACGGCAGCACGGCGTCAAGCCGCGAGCACTACCCATGTGGGTAGGATCGGAGCTTTGGGCACAGTCAGCTTTAGCCTAAAAGCGTTGTTATACGAGGTCTAGAAGCGAAAATAACTTAATATCGACTTTTATAAAAATATTCGCTTAGCCCATGATAAATGGAGGCCACAGCGAAAAGTTGTTACCGCCCTGCCAACATTTTTTCGTCTCCCAGCCGCTGCGCAAACAGGTGCAGGGCAGCCGCACACACCAGCGCTGGAACGGCCCACATGGCGGCCCAATCGGACAGTGAGATGGCCTCGGAGCGCAGCACTTTTGACAGTACGGCATATTGCCCATTGACCGGCACCCACACGTCCCACCACGGTGCCTTCGTTTGCCGGAAGAAGCTCATCAGCGGCAGCAAACCCACCAGCGAAACGCCCATCGACAGCGAGCTTTGCGCCTCTTTGGCGGTCTTTCCAGCAGACCCGAACACCAGCATTACGGCCGGCACCATGAAAGCAAACGGCACCAGCACTGCCATAAATCCAGCGAATTCACGCGCGCCGAAGCTAAACGGTATGCCCAGTTTGCCCAATGGCACCACTTGCAGCGCAATCAAAAATCCCACTAGCGACGTGGTGACCGCGAGCAGGTTCACGCCGCTCACGGCCAGCCACTTGCCGATGGACAGCTCATACACCGTCACCGGCGTGGCCAGCAGCGGCTCCAGCGTCTGCCGCTCTCGCTCCCCTGCGGTCACGTCCAGCGCCGCAGCAATCGCACCCATGAGCCCGGCAAACAGCGCATAGAAGCTCATGACTTGCAAAAAGCGCGAGCCGCGCTGCTCTGCCGTGGCTAGATCGAGTGTTTCCACACGCACCGGGTTCGCCACCGTAGGCGATACGCCGCGCAACATCAGGCGCTCCTTGCCGATCTGGTCGGCGTAGGTATCAATTTCGCGTGACAATTTACCCGCGATGGGCGACGAGCGGTCCCGACTTGATTCGGTCACCAGCGTGATGCGCGCTGCACGACCGCTTGCAAGTGACGCTGCAAAGTCGGGATCGATCACGATCACGGCATCAAGCTCACCGTTCTTCACGCGGGCTTCGTAGTCCTGTGGATCCGCGTCAATTTTGATCCCGCGCCGCTCTAGGTGACGCACCAAATCCGGAGCAAACTGCGCGTTGACGATAGGTGCGGTAGTTTTTTCGATGCGCTCGGTGACCGATTGCAGCACAAAATACAAAATGCCAACCACCAGCGGTCCAGAGATCGCCACCGCAAACAGCGCCCAGAAAACGCTCTTACGATCACGCAACAAATCGGTGAATTCTTTGCGCGCAACGAGAGCGAGCCGGGAGGCAGAAAAACCGTTCATAGGAGCGCATTCATTCGGGGTAAATCACACGTTTCGTCGTTCCTGCGACGGCAGGAACCCGGTGACGTTGCTTGTTGCTCCGCAGAATCTATAGGATCGAAAGTCGCTGGGCCCCTGCCTTCGCAGGGGCGACGATGAGTTCCGCTCATGCAAACAACCCCTCATCAGAGCCAATCAGTTTGACAAACGCGTCTTCGAGCGAGGTGAGCCCCGTTGAGTGCAGCACCTCATCGGGGGTGCCTTGGAACACCACCTGACCTTTTGCGATGATCACAATGCGGTCGCACAATGCTGCGACCTCCTGCATGATGTGTGAGGAGAACAGCACGCATTTGCCCTGCGCGCGCAGCCCGCGAATTAGTGCGCGCATGCTGCGGGTGGACATAATGTCGAGCCCGTTGGTGGGCTCATCAAGCAACACCGTTTGCGGGTTGTGGATCAGTGCGCGCGCGATGGCAACCTTCATGCGTTCGCCCTGAGAGAAGCCCTGCGTTGGGCGATCTGCGAGATCGGTCAAACCCAGCTCTTGAATGAGGGTTTGGGCGCGAGCCGCTGCCTCTGGCGCGGAGAGGCCGTGCAGACGCCCGAAGTAGGCAATATTTTCGCGTGCCGACAGGCGCCAATACAAACCCTTCGCGTCACCCAACACGCCGAGACTGCGGCGCACTGCGCCTTTCTGTGTGGCGAGGTCCGCGCCGTCAATCCGTGCGTGACCGGCGTCAGGCGTCAGGAGTGTTGAGAGCATGCGCAACGTCGTCGTTTTGCCTGCGCCGTTCGGGCCGAGTAATCCTGTGACTTCGCCATCATTGGCGGTGAAACGTACGGCGTTCACCGCAACCACCTTACGCGTAGTCGCACGCAATTCAAATAACGATTTGCGCTCGCTCACAGTGAAATATTTGGATAGGCCATCAACCGTAATCATGGCTGTGCCTCCAGTGCGTTGACGTAGAAGAGTGGTCGCGGCAGATTGAGCTCGGTCTCGCAGGAACCCCTCGCGGCTGAGATGTTCCCAACCTCGATGAATTTGCTCATGAGCCGTCGCGAACAAGGGTGAATGGAGACGATGTGACCCATGCCGCCCACTACGATGTGTTTGCTTAGAGAGAGCGTTTTTGCAGCAAGCACGCCCTGTGACGGGGGCGTCACCGGATCTAGAGTGCCGGAGAACAAAAGCGTCGGAATGTCGCTGGTCGTAGGCTCGAAAAATTCCGGCTGTACCGTGCCATGCGGCAAGCGTTTGCAGAAACCGTAGAACAGGTCGCTGAGCGACTTGAATCGCTCCATGGCAGGCGCGGTGCGGCCAAGCATGTCCTCTGCGCACATCACGGCAAAGCGCTGTACCACCGACAGATCAGTCTCGGATATCGAGCGCGCGGTCGTGGTCGCCGCCAGCGGCGCAAAGTTGCCAGCGGCAGCCGAATGAATCATGTCAGGAATCAATCGCGCCGCCTCCGGTTGGTACAGCAACGGCCACAAAAACGAGATCACCGTGCGATCAGTGACTGTGCCGCTCACCGGCTTGCCGGTGGCGGGGTGGAGGAGCGTCACAGCTTGTGGTGTGGCGCGCAGTTTTTGCAGCAATGCATCGAGCGTCGCGCTCAAGTTTGGGTAGGCTTTGGCGCACGCTTTCGACTCAGCGCAGGCAGAAATAGCAGCCTTCAATTCTGCTTCGCTGTTGGCCATCGCGTCGTCCGGCAAGCGCAGCGACGTTGGCGCGACACCATCAAGCACCACCGTGCGAATGCTTGACGGGAAGCGCTTCATGTAGCGCAGTGCAACGCGCGAGCCGTAGCTGCCACCCCAAAGGTTGATCTTGTCATATCCAAAGCCCTTGCGCACCAATTCGAGATCGTCGATGTAGTCGTCGGTGCGGTGCGTCGCCGGGTTGCCTTTCATGGTCGCCAGACATTGAGCCCAGTCGGCTTCCATTGCATTTGCATCGGCATTGAATAAGTCGATGAGCGGGTCTTTTTCGCGCGTTTCGCTCGTGGCATCGCAGGTCAGCGTTTTGCTTTTGCCCGTGCCGCGCTGATCAACCAGCACGATCGGGCGCAGCTTGCGAACGTCGTTAAACGCGCTAGCAAGACGGCCAAGATCGGACGCCGCCTGGCCCGGCCCACCGGCGAACAAAAAAAGCGGATCGGCCTCGGGGCGGCGTGCAAGCGAGGGCAATACAGCTAAGGAAATCTCGATGCGTTTACCGCCCGGTTGAGCGTGGTCTTCCGGCACCGAGACCGTTGCGCAACCGGCAACGCCGTCAAAATTCTTTATGCGGCAGTCGGACAGCACGATTGTCTCTGCTGGTTTTTTGGCAGCGCCGCCGCTGCATGCGCACAATCCGGCTGCGAAAAGTGCCAATGTCACGGATGAAAGTAAGTGTTTAGTCATGACCGCAATCGTAGCGATTTGTTGACAATCGAGGCAGGAATGCGACGAAATGCAACAAACGAAGGCCTCAATAAACGCCACGCAGCTTGAACGCACGCTGAACAGGAACCATGCTGCGATTTCGCGGTTGATGCTGACGGTGGTTGAGGTGAAACCTCTTCCAGCGAAAGCGGCGGCAACACGCGACCGCTAGGGAAACGCTGAACAAAATCGCCGCGCGCATCGCGTCCTTGATTTGGGCGAATCGCTTCGTCGAAAATGCTCGCAATAGCCCGCTATTGCTGCGCTTTTCGTCTCGCGCTTCATCCCAAATCAAGGCGCGCTGCAACGCG
>JANNYE010000108.1:0-98776 GCA_031409935.1 Burkholderiales bacterium
AGGCCAATCGTCGGGGTCGCCTTTTTTGGGTTACCTTTTTTGGCGAAGCAAAAAAGGTAACTGCCCCCGCGGCATGAGCGGGATGTAGGCGCTCATTCAAGCCGCCCCGGATGTACCGCCCCACAATGCGAACAAGTCCGCAGTTCCTCGCTCGCATAAAACGCCTCAAATAGCGGCGGCAAGTCATCCACAATACTTTTCAACTGCACCTCCACGCGATGCACAAGCCCGTCGCATGTCAGGCAGTACCACTCAAACCCATCTACCACCCCTTCAGGCCGCGCGCGTTCGATTACCAGGCAGCGGGAATCGGGCTCGGGGCGTTGCGGTGAGTGGCGCAGGTGTGGCGGCATCAGGTACATCGTGCCTTCCCTCAGTTCGATGCGGTCGCGCTGGCCGCGATCCATGATGTTGAGGTGCGCATTACCTTTAAATTGCCAGAAATATTCCTCGTATGGGTCGTCGTGAAAGTCGGTGCGAGCGTTTGGGCCACCGACTACGGTGACGATGAGATCGGTGTTAGGCCACAACTGCTGATTGCCAACGGGGGGCTTGAGCAGGTGGGCGTTGTCGATGAGCCAGCGAGGGAAATCAATGGGGGAATTCATCAGGCTGCTTGCGGAAGGTATGCGACGGCTTTCATCTCGATGCGCAGGGGTGGATGCGGCAATCGTCGTCAAGGGTCATCACGCACCCGCAAAAAACTGGCAAAACGTGGCTTGCCAGCGGGCGTGATGTCGCGATAGGTGTAGGTCACCAGACTGCCAATAGGTGGCGGATTGTTGCGCACTGCATCGCTAAATCCAGTGCCCAGCCGAAACACAATTCCGTCCTTTGATTTGACCTCAAGCGCACCGAGCCGACCGATGTGTTTTCCTTTGCCGGGCAGGTGACGCACAACTACTGCTTCGGTATCGAGTAGCGGTTTTAATTTGAGCAACACATCACTGCGTCCGGTAACGTACGGAGCGTCGGCCAGATGCAGCATCAAGCCTTCGGCACCGCCCCTCACGATAGCGTCGAAGCGGCGCTTTAACTCGGCGCGACTGGCAACGCGAGCCTGCTCCACGACATGCAGTTGCGACCAGTTCGTCGCAGCCACGATCTCACGAATTCTCGCATAGCGAATCTCAAAATTTCCCGCCGCATCCGGCAGCTCGAACACCATGTAATTAACGCGCCTCCACTCGTCGTCAATCGGTGTAGTTTTGCGAACGATTCCTGAGAGTTCATCAAACTTTCTGCGCGCTAACCACAGCTCACCATCCAGCGGGGTGGACGGCAATTGGTTGATGAACCAGTTGGGCGCTGCCACCTCGCGACCACTACGAAAACGCAACGTCTTGCCGTCCCAGATGGCACGCACGCCGTCGTACTTTTCACTTACAAGATACTGCGTCACATCGACGTGCGAACCCAGCACGTTGGCGAGAAGGATGCGCGGCTCCTTGGCGAAGACCCAAGTGCTCAAGAAAACACACAGCAGCGCGCACCACTTCAACTTCCAATGAACCCTTACGTCGTGCATCGCCTGCCCTCCTCAAAATCGAAAGCTAACATGCGGCGCGGTTTTTGTAGGCGCGGACTTGGCCGCGCAAAAAAGCTCGCAATCACAAACAGCTCGCGGCTAAGTCTGCTCCTTCCGTCGCGGCATTCGTCTCAGAATGCCCCTGTCAACTTGCGTCTCTCGCATCACGTTACCAGCCCGTTACCGCGGCAGTCTCGTTCGCGGCAAGTCACCCCTTTCAGGAGAAACACGATGAAGCTTAGCCAGTCCCGTCGCGAATTTATGGTTCATAGCACTCAGACCGGTGCCGCCCTAGCGCTGGTCGCAGGGGCGTCAGGCGCCCTAGCCGCCGTCGTTTCACCCAACGTCGTCGGCACTACGGTAAGTTCCGATCTGCTGCACGTCCTCGGAACTCGCATCGGCCTCGAAGTCGCCTCCGCGATTTCGAGCGACGGCGCACCGCTTGCAATGAGCTATCTCGACTGCGCAGGGCCATCGGTGGACACGCTACGTGAGGGCATCGAGCAAGGCGTCGCGTGGGAAATCGGCTCGGCTCCGTCGTGCGCTGAGGCGCAGGGACTACATTCGTCGATCCTCGGTGTTGCACTAATTACAAACAGGACGACCGGTCGCTCGGCACGTGTTGAAATTACCAGTACCGCGCTGAGCATGCTGGCCATGATCGAGTCGGTGAAAACGCCCGCATCGGCGCACAAACACGCCGTACTCACCGCCAGCGCTGACAATTTGTATCGGGTGAGCTATCTGGTGTAAGTGACGGCACTACAACGCACAGCGCGAGGCGACTGCCTGCGCGCTGTGGCGTTGCCGGGCAACGGTTCTGCCACGACTGGAACGCGCGGAGTCGCCACGTTACCTAGTGCGCGATAATCGTACGCTTGGAACGTATTCCCGAACACCACCGCCCGCACCCCGATGTGCCGCCCCCTGCGCCATCACCTGACGACGCTCCGCTCGCGGCAGGCACAACCACCGACGACGCACCGATCCGCACGCCGGCCCTGCCCAGAGCGTTGTTCATTCTGGTGCTGTTGCTCATCATCGCGCACACCGCCTTCAACGGCATCCGGATCGCCACGTCACTGGCCGCCATTAAAGCGGGCGGTGGCGCATTGTGGGTGGGCCTGCTAACCGCCATGTTCAACGTCATCCCGGCATTCGTCGCCATTCGCGTTGGGCGCATGGTGGACCGTGTGCCGCTGCGACGACCGCTGGTGCTGGGTTGCTCGTTGATGGCAGTCGGCGGCGCGGTGGCCGCCATCGAGCCGATGCTCGGCGTGCTTGCGCTGTGCGCTGCGACGCTCGGCGTCGGCTGGATGATGATCGCTGCGTCGTCGCAATATGCTGTGGGGCTACTGGGCGGCAGCGCCAACCGAGTGCGTGCGTTTAGCGTGATGTCGATTGGCTTTTCAGTGTCAAGTTTTTTGGGGCCGCTAATCGCGGGCTTCATGATTGATCATGTTAGCTACCGCGCTGCGTTCGGCGTATTGGCCGTGCTCCCGACCGTTGCTGCAATTTTGTTTGCTACGCGCTGGCTCAAAGTCCCGGTGGGCGAGCCGCGCTCGACCGAGCCCGATGGTGGCGCTCGCGAACTGTTCGGCATCCCAATTCTGCGCAATACGCTGGTCACTGCGTGCTTCATCACTGTGGGCTGGGATCTCTATAACTTCATGGTTCCCGTGCTTGGCAGTGAGCTGCAATTGACCGCCACACAGATCGGCTCGGTGCTGTCGCTATTTGCGGTAGCCGTGCTGGTAGTGCGTATTTTCATGCCGATGTTGACGCGGCGATTAGGCGAACGCGGCGTGATGATCTCGGCGATGGTGATTTCGGGCATTACGTTTCTCGCCTTCGCCTTTGCACACAGCTATTCGCTAATGCTCATGCTGTCATTTGTCATCGGGCTCGGCTTGGGGGCCAGTCAACCGATCATCTTGTCGATGCTGCACGACGCTTCACCGCCGGGGCGAATCGGCGAGGTCAACGGGATGCGCATGACGATGATTTCCACCAGTCAGTGGACGATGCCTTTAGTCTTTGGCATGCTCTCAGCTAGCACTGGCATGCTGCCGCTGTTCCTGATCGTCGGCGGCGGCATTTTGTCCGGCAGTTGGTTTGCCAAACGGAAGTTGCCGTCGTAAATACGTAGGGTGCGCATCAAAATGCGCACCATCGTTGTGAAAACGCTGTCGTTGGTTGGCCGACACGGACGCACACACCCTATTCAAATGGACTTCGATATGACAAGCCAAAAGGAACGCTGCTTCTGGGCCACTGGCGTCCCGGATTTCTACGAAAAATATCACGACGATGAATGGGGCGTGCCCTGCTTCGACGAACACAAAATGTTCGAGATGCTCATTCTCGAGGGCGCACAGGCGGGTTTGTCGTGGCAAACCGTGCTCGCTAAACGCGAAAACTACCGCAAAGCCTTCGACCAATTCAACGTAGAAAAAATCGCAGAGTACAGCGAAGCCAAAGTGCAAAAACTGTTGCTTGATGCGGGCATCATTCGCAATCAGTTGAAAATTCGTGCCGCCATAACCAACGCTCAGGCGTTGCAATCATTGCGCGATAGTGCAGCACGCCCCGAGCTAGCGCTTACCGATTTCTTTTGGAAATACGTTCACGGTAAACCCAAACAAAACGCCCTTAAAACCAAGTCCGATATCCAGGCGACCACCCCCGAATCCGACGCGCTGTCGAAGGCGCTAAAGAAGGCAGGTTTCAAGTCTGTAGGCTCCACCATCGTGTACGCACACATGCAAGCCTGCGGCATGGTTAACGACCATTTGACGAGCTGTTTTCGCTATGAAGCGGTGCGCGAAATGGGGCGACAGCTTTGAGCACGGAGAGCTAACCCGCCTCTGGCTCAGCCGGCTCGAAACCGATCCTCGGTTCTCCCCCCTGATCGCACCGCCCTGGACTGCGCGTGTGTACAAATGTGCAAAAGTTGCGGTTAAGGCCGCGTCAACTCCGGCCCGAGCTTTGCGCCCAGCGCCGCCAACCCGGCTCGCAACTGCTGATAGGCAGGCTCCACCGTATCCGGCGCGCCCTTAACACCCAAGTCAATGTGTCGTCCGTATTGCGGATGATCCACGCTCGGCAGGCTGAACACCTTCACTCCTGCATGATCTCGTTCAATGAGCTCCATCATTGGTGTCAACGTGGCCTCCATCGCACCCATCACGATTACCGATTTTTCGATCCATGAATTGCGACGAAACAAGTGCGCGTAGCGTGTGTCCAGCACCCATTCCATCATCGGCCACGCCATCACCGGAAAGCCAGGAACGAAGTGAACGTGGCCAACGCTGAACCCCGCGATCTTGTTGTACGGATTCGGAATGATCATCGCGCCCTCGGGTAACACGCCCATGTTTAACCGATGCACGTTGTCCTCGCGCGCGGGTCATACGGCACGCTTTGCTCGCGCGCTACATCCTGCATGCGCTCAAGGATGAGCGCCTTCGCCTCGGGGTGCAACGCGAGCGGCACACAGAGCGCTGCGGCGGCGCACTGCCGCGTGTGATCGTCCGGCGTCGCGCCGATGCCACCGGTCGAAAACACCACGTCGTTTGAGGCAAGCGCACGCTTCAGCGCCGCAGTAATCCGCGCTGGATCATCACCCACGTACTCAGCCCAAGCGAGCGGCAATCCGCGCGCGGCGAGTAGCTCAATTACCTTGGCGAGATGCTTGTCAGTGCGTTTGCCGGACAGGATTTCGTCGCCAACGATGATTACGCCGAAGGCGTAAGATTTGGAGACGGTGTCGGAAGATTGCTGCATAGTGGTGGGAGCATAGCGAATCGCCACTGAGCCTCGCGATGCGTAAAGCGCTGGCTGAAACGCGACGAATACCTTGCGCACGGTCGAGACGTCTCCGAGCGCATGTATTGCCTGGGAGATGGCGTCTCCATAACGCAGTTTCAGCAGCGGCACCAGCTTGTTGGTGTCAAGCTCATCAACACCTTGCGTCTCATACTGATCCAGAACGAAATTCACAAACGCGGTTTGTTTTTCGGTGAATTGATTGACGGCATGCATCCGGGCAATAGCTGCGCGATCCACACGACTTTTCGGATCGGCAAGGAAGGCTACGTACGACAACACATCGAACAAGTCGCTTTTCTCAGCGTTGATCAGAGTCTGCATCTCGACTAGCTGATCGCGCGCGCTCGGCCTGTTCGAGCGACATCATGTTTCGCAAATCAATATTTACGCTGCCCACCTCAGCCGTCCCCAGCCCCGCGATGCAGTTCAGCAAGGTGCTTTTGCCGACGCCCCACTCCCCCACCAGCGCAACAATGTGCCCGGCTGAAACGGAAAAGTTGAGATCCCGAAAATTGGACGCAGCGCATTCGGGTGGCGCTTGGTTAAACCTGAAACAACGAGCATTCGTCAATTCTAGATTTCATGCGATCTCAAGCGCCGAAAAATGGCAGCGCTGACTGATGCACAATTCGGCGAGATGTCTAGGGTGAGGTTTATTCTGTGAAATTGTTGGTTGTACTTTGCGCATTCCTCGCCTTTGCTAACTCGGCGGACCCCGCCGAGATTGCAACGCCGACTGCTCCGTCGCAGCTGACAGACACCGCGCAACAACGAGTGGCGCTATTTGATAGATTGGTCGCTGAAATTGAGCGTCTAGACGGCGATGGTTTGATCGTTCGCGACACCCGACCAGAATCGTGGCGCGACACCACGGCGCGATTGCGCGGAGAGGCGGGCTCGGCGGCGACGTTGGTTGACCTCGGCTATGTATTTCATCGGCTGCGGGGAACCTACCCGAATTTTCATGCGGCGGTGCGTGTGGCTGATTCGTACCGCGCGCCTTGGATGCAGGGGGACAAGTGGTTGCCCGTGTTGATTCGCGCCGATGTTGTGAAGCCCGGCGTCACCCGGCCGGTGCTGCGTATTGCGCGGGTCGATGAGGCGTGGGCGAACGCGCAAATCGGTGCCGATCAAAAACCACAGCGCGGCGATGAAATCACCGCTATCAACGCCCGTTCCGCGTCGGACTGGTTGCGTGAGAACGAGATTTTTTGCAAGCAGGCGCTTGCCTCGCAATGCCCCATGGAGTTTCACCGCAATCTAGCGCGCGGGTACCTGTTCTGGCGACAGGACGAGCCGCTCGTTGTTGACGTGATTCGGCAAGGCGAAATGATTCGATTCACGATAGCGAAAAACGCGTTGCCCACGCTGTCTTCTGTGCCAGTTGCATCAACGCCGCCCGCAAAGTGCGATGCCGAGGCCGCTCGATTGCCTGAAGGATTCAGGCTCTCTTGGGCGGGCAGCATGGTGTGTGTTTTTGAAAACCCTAAATTAGCGGGAACGCAAATTTGGCGCATCGCGTCGTTCGCCAGCGAGCAGGCGCGAACCCGCGACGCCAAAGCGGGTCAACATAAAACGGTCGAGCAAGAAACAGCCGCGTTTTACGACAAATTCTGGAAAAAAAGCGCACCAAACGTAAAACACTTGATCATTGACGTCGCAGGCAACGGCGGCGGTGAAAGCGCGCTGCCGTGGTATCGACTGCTGTTATCTAAACCCTACCAATCGTCGTTTGTTCGGTTTAAAAAAGTGCGTGAATTTGACGAACCCGCAGTGCGGCAAGCGCTGTTCTGGAAATCCAACACATTTAATGATTTCGTAGCTAAACAAAAACAGGACGGTTCGTTTGCGAAAATTCATGAGGGCGAGTGGTTGCCGCCGTTTCCCATGTTTTGTCCGAACGATGACGCAACGTGCTTGACCGTAAAACACCAGCCAACGGCGAATGGTTTTGGCGGACGCGTCAGCTTGGTTATCGACCCGCTTTGCATCTCCTCGTGCGTTGAGTTTGCGCGCAACGTCCAGGTCGCGCTCGGCGCTCGAATCGTCGGATTGCCTGACTCGGCGGACACCACATTCTCGCGGCTACAGATTCACTTCGGTTTTGATGCCGATGGCAACGCCGCAACCAGCGTTGAAGACGAATCAAAGATCGCAACGCGAGTCGGAAGTTTCACGGTCGCAGCCACGCTGTCGACCAACGCCAACGGTGTAGTTCATTCCGGCAAGCCACTAGCGCCCGACCGTGTCGTTGAACGCAGGTGGAATCAGGATGGCGATCAATGGGCGCGTGAGGCTATTGCAGCAGCGCTCGAGTCTTTAAACGCAAGATGAATCGACGCTAAGCGGTTACGTTAACGATTGCCAAAGCAGAGTTCGTGTTGATTCTTGGCGGCATCGGTTGTTTCGTTCGTTACGACGCTCACACATTCTTCAAAACGTAATGCCCTGTCTTCGCACCGCCAACTTTTTCGACGAGCCCGGCCTCAATCAGCGGACGCAGCAAATCCATCGCGCCCTGCCGAGAAACGCTCAGCGCAGACCAGATCTCGTTCGGCGCCATGCTGCCGTGATCGCGTAGCAGGTGTAGCAATTGCGCCTGCCGTGGCCGCAGCGCGAGCTTTTGCGAGCCTGACGCGCCGCCCTGAATTGTTTGGATGCGCAGCCATGCCCGCTCCAGCGTCGTGCGCAAACCCTCGGCGCAATATTCCAGCCAGCCGCTCAAATCGTCGCCCGCGTGGCGCGCAGCATCCAGCGCCGCGTAATAGCGCGGACGGTCTTCCCAATAAAACTCATCCACCGAAAAAATGTGATGCGTATCAAAGCCGCGCCGATAAAGCTCCCACAGCGCCAGCGCCCGCCCGGTGCGGCCATTGCCGTCGGCGAACGAATGGATGGACTCAAAACGATGATGCAGGATCGCCGAACTCAGCACGGGTGAAAGCTGGGGCGCAGCCAGGTTCCACCACGTCAGCAGCTCAAACATCAGCCCGGACACCGCATCCGGTGGCGGCGGCAGATAGTCACCGACGCGTACCCCGATCATTCGATACTTGCCCGCTTCGCCCTGATCCATCACCTCACCCGCCAGAATGCGGTGCAGCTCCAGCACGTCATCCTGCCGGATGGTGTCGATGCCCACGTTTTTCTCGACGTAACGCAGTCCCGCGAAATAGTTGATGACTTCACGTTTTGGCCGGGTGCCCGCGCGCGACAAATCGCGCCCTTCTTCCAGCGCCCGCACCTGCTCCAGCGTCAGCGGGTTACCCTCGATAGCGGTGGACGCATGCGCGTTGCGCGTTCGAGTGTCCTTTTGCAGCGCCGTAATCCACGCCAGATCAACCGCCGCGCTCTGAATGCGCTCACGCAACGCCGCCACCCGCTCAACCTCATTGAGCAGCGCCGCGCTGATGACGAAATGCGGGACGTAAGCCATTTGAGAAGGCTAATAAAACGTCAAGTGTGAGTCAAGTTATTTGTCAAGTGGGCTGGTTTATGACGCTGCGGACGACATGGCGCGTTGATGTGTCGCGATTTTTCGGTTTGAGCGACAGGTAGTGCGAGTGGCGTTTGTTACCGCAGTAGCATCCGCAAATCGCATCAGCTTTTCGCTGAATTCCCTGTTACATATGGGCTAATGGCCTATTTGATCGATTATTGATTATTGGCAAATACAGGCGCTAGCCCCTATACAGTGGTCATTGCACAAAAAAGCCGTTAGGCGAAACTGCGTAGGGAGCGTGGGCTCCATTCCGATCTCGACCTCGTCGTCATTCTCGCGAAGCGGGAATCCAGCACGTAAACCACGCGAAGCGCAATTCAGGCCCCCTCTCCCGCAGCGCGGGAGAGGGGGCAGATCAAAGCGCCTCGCTGAACGCCTGATGCAGCAACGATTTTTTCAGTTCGTCTAGCGCGATGAGTTTGCGCTGGTAGAGGGATTCGAGGCGTTGGCTTTGGCGGTGGCGATGCCGTCAAACGCTTCGTCGAGGATGCCGACGATGCGCTGCTGTTCGGCGAGCGGCGGCATGGGAATCGGATACGCGTCAATGAACTCCTTCGCAACCCGCTTGTGCCCGACCGCCCCGATCATGCGCGCTGCGCCCTCGGCACGAAAGGTTTCGCGTGAAAGGTAGTAGTAGAGCCACTCTTTATCCAACGCCGGGCTTGGCCGAAAGACTATGTATTCGCTGGAGCCGAATCCGACGCCGTTGGTCAGATTGGCTGCTATACCGAGTTTTCCATTCTCAAAGCATGGCGTGATCTTCGCAAGCAAGACATCGCCATCGGCGAAATATGTGTAGCTGCCAGCAACGTCCGCCAACGCTCGCGTGCGCTTGGGCACGAGGAGCTTTTCATCGATGCCCAAATCCTCCATCGGCGCGAACGACACCAAATCTGTAGCGGCAAGATGACGCCGAGCTTCGGACTTCGGCGGCTTGATTTGGCAGGCTTCGGCGAGCGTTTGTGTAGGCCATATTCCGCTCATACCAACGCCCGAATATCCGCCAAAACTCCCGCACTCTCCGCATCCAGCAACGCAATCTCATCCATGATGTCCTGCGGGCTGCGATGCGTGACCACTTCACCGCCGTCCGGGTTTTTCACGGACAGATCGAACGTGGCGGCGTCGATGCTCGCGGCGTCCACGCTCCAGCTTTTCGGCGAGTCGGCGAAGGTCTTTTGCAGGGCGATGAATTCGGCCAGATCGGCGTCGTTGAGCGGGTTGGTTTTGCCCATGTTGCGGCCGGGTTCGAGCTGGTAGTACCAGGTCTTCCGGGTCGGGGCACCTTTCTCGAAAAACAGCACGACGGTTTTGACGCCCGCGCCTAAGAATGTGCCGCCGGGGCAGTCGAGAACGGTGTGCAGGTTGGTCGCTTCCAGCAGCATTTTGCGCAGGCTGACGCTGGCGTTGTCGGTGTTCGACAAAAACGTGTTTTTGATCACCACCGCCGCGCGGCCACCAGCGCGCAGCTTTTTGATGAAGTGCTGCAAAAAGAGAAACGCGGTTTCACCGGTTTTGATGGTGAAGTTTTGCTGCACTTCCTTCCGCTCCTTGCCGCCGAACGGCGGGTTGGCGAGGATGATGTTGTGCCGGTCTTTTTCCTGAATGTCACTGACGTTTTCGGCGAGCGTGTTGGAGTGAACGATGTTCGGCGCTTCGATGCCGTGCAGGATCAAGTTCATGATCGCAATGACGTAGGCAAGGCTCTTTTTCTCCTGCCCGTAGAACGTTTTTTCCTGCAAAGTTTTCAGGTCGGCGGCTTTGCTGGCGAGCGGGCGCAGGTAGGGGAACAGCGTTTCATTCACGAACCGCGTGAGGTCGTCGCCCACCACGACTTTTTTGTAATCAAGCTTGCCGCTAGCTTCCTTCGGCGCGGCCCAGCTTTCCCAGCGGTACGGCAGGGCGATGATGTGGGTGTAAGTTTTGCCCTCCAGCTCGGCTTCCTGCGACTTCTCAACTTCAAGGCCATCGAGGTATTTCAGGAACAACAGCCACGAGGTCTGCTCGGTGTAATCAAGCTCGGTGGTGCAGCCCGCCTCTTTCCAGAGAACGTCGTCGATATTTTTGAAGGCTTGTTCGAACATGGTGACCCGTGAAGTGAAGGTTGCCGCCAACCGACACAACAGTCAAAGCATGGGGCGAATCCAGAGGCACAAGGATAGCGCGCCAGGCAATCGGCAACCAAGATGCAAGCCATTGCTGGTCGTTGCCGCGTCCGAAGCGATAAGCCAAGCGCTGGCCGAGCCGCGCGACCGCGGCCGCCCTGATCGCTATCGCTGGGTCAAAAACGCATCGTAACGAGCAAGAAAATCTGCTGGTTTTTCAAAGTAGGGCATCGCGCCGGTGGGCATCACGTCCATCGCCCAGTTCGCAGCCTGTGCGAATCGCGACTTCAAGCGGTAGTCGACAAAATCGCCGCGCACGCCGTGCACCAACCACGTCGGCAGTTTGAGTGCGTCGTACACGTGCATGATGTCGGCGCTGAACAGGAGCGCCGACAAAAAGTAGAGCGGCGCCTGCTTGGCACCGGGCTGTCGCGTGGTGAGGATGTCGTACTGAAAAAGCGCTTCGTCAATCTGCTTTGATCCCCAAGTTTTTTCGAGGAAGAATCGGATCACGCCGGGACGTGTCAATTGGCGAAACAGGCCGTCGCTCCAGCCTGACCACGCCAGTGCGCGCTGCGCTCGATACGAACCGACCAGACTTTGCGGTGGGCCGAGGCGCGGCTTCTTACCGTTAAATCCAGTCGGGCTGACGAGCGCAACGCTTGCAAAATCGGCAGGCGATTCCTGCGCTGCACGCGCTAAAAATTCGCAGCCGAGCGACAACGCGAGCGCATCAATCGGTGCGCCGTCGTGCTCGGCACGAATGCGCGCCACCAGTGCATGCACGGCATCTGTCATCAATCGCGGCACGTACGCTCGGTCGCTGCGGTCCGAGCCGCCAAACCCTGGCAGGTCGATGGCGTAGACCGCGCGCGACGCGCTGTAGTGGTCATAAACGGGACGCATTTCTGCGGCGCTTCCGGCTGCGTTCATGCTGTGGATCAGCAGCATGGGCCGTGCGGCATCGCGGCGCTGCCCCGGTGCGTTACGGTAGTAACAAAGCGAGCCCGCAGGGCTATCAAATGCGATGCGCTCACCCGACAAAGCGGGCGGCAGCGGGGGTGGAGGCGTCGTCGTGGTCGTCATCAACGCAGCATAGCCGAGCCGATCAGAGCGCAGATGACAGGCCGCGCCGCATCTATCCCATCAACCCAACACGGCACGCGCAACCCCAGTGTAGAGCGGTATGCCGAACAGGATATTTAGCGGAAAGGTGATGCCCAGCGACAGCCCGAAATACAGCGACGGATTAGCCTCGGGGATGGCGTAGCGCAGCACGGCAGGCACCACAATGTAGGAGGCGCTGGCAGCAAGCACCATCAGCAGCGCCGTGTCTGCCGTCGGCACGCCGAGCAACACAGCAAGCCCAAGCGCGATGGCCGCATGCACCAGCGGTCCAAGTGCGGCGTAGGCAATCAGCACCGGCGATTTGTCACGTACCGAGCCGAAGTTTTTGGCCACCATCAAGCCCATGTCAAGCAAAAAGAATGCGAGCATGCCTTTGAACAAATCGCCGGAGAATGGTTTCATCATCGTCTCGCCCGCCTCGCCACTCAACAGCCCCACCGCGATGGAGCCCAACAGTAAAAGATGCGCGCCGTCGGTAAACGATTCATGAAGAATCTTACCCAACCGAGTACTGCATTCGGGGCCACCAGTGGCTATCAAGGCGCCACCGTTTGCTGAAATCGCGATGGCACCCGTCTGCGCATGGCGAAGGCTACTGGCAAGCAACACAGCCATGATGATGGCCGGAGATTCCATCAGCACCATAGCCACCGCCATGTGTCCGCCAAAGGCCATCTGGTTGGCCTCAAGGTATTGCATGGCAGTGACAAAGGTGACGGCACTCACCGAGCCATAGGACGCAGCCACTGCAGCCGCGTCGAACTTTGACACGTATCGCTTCAGCAACTGATATCCGATGGCAGGCACGATCACTGCCATCAGCATTGCGGCGGCGAGGCTGACCGCAACGTCTGCGTTTAAGCCCGATTTAGCCAGCGCAAAGCCGCCTTTGAGGCCCAAGGCCATCAACAAATAGAGCGACAGAAATTTGGCAATCGCAAGCGGTATTTCGAGATTGGATTTGAGCGCCCCGGCAATCACACCAAAGGCGAAAAAGAGGATGGCTGGATCGAGTAAGTTATGCATAGATCATGTCCTTTCGCCAAATGCTAGGTGCTCGCGTGCGTCAAGTAAAATCGATTGTTATGCACGACAACATAGATAAAACTCTATGAACATAACCTTCCGGCAAATGCGTCTTTTTCTGGCGCTAGCAGATACCGGCAGCGTGAGCGCAGCGGCCCGCGCGACCCACGTCACGCAGCCCACAGCGTCGATGCAGCTGCGCGAGGTGACGGAATCGGTTGGCGTGCCGCTGTACGAGGTGATTAGCCGTCGCGTGCATCTCACCGAAGCCGGGATAGACCTCGCTAAAACCGTGCGCCTGATCGCCAGCGAGTGGGACACTTTTGAGCAGAAAATAGACGGCATCAAAGGCCACACGCGTGGCAAACTCAAGGTAGCTGTGGTGAGCACCGCGCAGTACTTTGTGCCGCGCCTTCTGGGCACGTTTTGCGAGCGCTATCCGGAGATTGATATCGCGCTTGAAGTGCTCAATCGCGACGGCGTGGTGGCGCGCCTGCGGGACAACCTGGATGATCTCTACATCATGTCGATGCCGCCGAAAGATATCGATGTTATCGACCTGATTTTTATGCCAAACCCGCTGGTGGTGATCGCCCCGAGCGGGGATGCGCTGTTGAAGCGGCGCAGCATTGAGTTACAGCACTTGACCGGACAGCGATTCATCCTGCGCGAACGCGGTTCAGGCACCCGCATGGCGGTCGACGCGCACTTCCGGGCGCTCAAATTTAAGCCCAACCTGCGCCTTGAAATGGGCAGTAACGAGGCCATCAAGGAGGCGGTAGCGGGTGGTCTCGGCATGGCTATCATCTCAAGCCACGCACTACACGGTCAGGCTGCGGAATACGGCGTCTCAGTGCTGCGGGTCAAGGGCTTTCCGGTTAACTCTCATTGGCATTTGGTATACCTAAAGGGCAAGCAGTTGTCGCCCATCGCGCGGGTGTTTCAAAAGCATTTGCTAAGCGCTTCCACGGCGCACACGCAGAATGCCGGTGAAATATTGCGCTAGCTCGTCTCGCGCGTCGAGCGGGAGTATGTGGCCGACGTATTGATCTGGGCGTACAAGCACGATGCAGCCTGCAGCGCGGTCAATGCCGCGCGCGTCAAAAATGTCCTCCTCGCGCTTGGCGTCAATGCAGAAAATCTTTTCGTAGTCGCACAGCGCATATCGCCCCACACTGGGACGCAGCAGCGTGGGCATCGCCACGAAATCCAGCGCTTTGAAGTCTTGCTGAAAAATCGCGCGGGTATCGATCACCGCGTCCACGTCTTCGCCTGGCGCGGTGTGGCGGGAGAGCGGTGAGGCGGGGTTGTGCTCAAGCCAATCGCAGAGCGTGGCGATGGGGCCAGCCGCATAGCCGTTGTCCTGCTCTGGAGCAAACATAAACAAGCGGAACCGCGCATCGGCTTCGATGCAATGGCCAAGCTGCATGGGCCGTGCGTCAGCAAGGCGGATGACGGGCGCAGAATGCAGGCGTTTGCCAATGTCAAAGCCTGTGGCGAGGTGTTGCCAAGTGGCGGTGCCGGTGAGCGCGCTGGGTTCGTAGTGGATGGTGAGCCCGCACGTGAACGGCAAGTTATTGACGAACTCGCGGGCGACACGCGGCAGGCCGTCGGTGGCGACATCATCTTCTGCGCGGGCACCGACCACGCGCGACCATTTATGGTCGAATTCCACCAAGGCCTTGGCTGCCGCGCGCCGCTCGCCGGAATAGGTGTGCAATAGGGCAGGATCTGCTCGGCCAGTCAGAACTGACACTAGCTTCCAGCCTAAGTTGAAGGTGTCGCCCATCGACACATTCATGCCCTGCCCGGCTTTTGGGCTGTGGGTGTGGCAGGCGTCCCCCGCGAGCATTACGCGCGGCGCGCGATGGGCCACCTGATCCCCCGTCACGTCGTCAAACTTGTCGGTCAGGCGATGCCCAATCTCGTAGATGGACCACCACACCACCTCTTTCACATGCAATTTGAACGGCTGCAAAATGCGTTGCGCTTTGGCGATGATGTCCTCAGCCTGCATGCCCCGTTCGCCAACACGCTCATGCTCGCGCAGGCTATCCATCTCGACATACAAGCGCACCAAGTGCCCACCCTCACGCGGAAGCACCATCAAAATACCGGCCTCTTGCGAGCGCACGAACGACTTCATTCGCCAGTCTGGGAAGTCGGTCACGGCCAGCAGGTCAATCACGCCCCATGCCTGATGCGCCGCATCGCCATGTAGTGCCCCACCAATGGCGCTGCGCACATTCGAGCGAGCGCCATCGCAGCCGATAACGTAATTGGCACGCACCGTTGAGCGCTGTCCTTCGCGTCCTGGGGTGGTGTGTTCCAGCGTGACCGTGACCGGATATTCGGTGGCGGCCACGTCAATGGCCAGATCAACCACTTTCAGACCGTAGTCCGGCTCAAGCCTTGTGGCCGAGTTGCGCATGATGTCTAGAAACATATCGTGCACCCGCGCCTGATTGATCAGCACATGGGGCATCTCGGAGCTGCCGTCGGGCACGTCTTGCACGCGGGCGACGCGACTGAGCGTTGCAACGCCGCCGGGTGCCCAGAAGGTGGTTTCGTTGATCCAGCACGACTCTCGCATGAATTTTTCAGCAAAGCCGAACGCCTGAAACATCTCCATCGAGCGCACGCTAATGCCGTCGGCCTGCCCCTTCTCCATAGGCACAAGCTTCGGCTCAACCACGAGGGTGTGAATTTGCGGCACGCGGGCAAGCTGTGCGGCCAGACACAGGCCTGCGGGGCCAGTGCCAGCAATGAGCACATCAACCGTTTCCGGTAACGGGTCCCCCGCTCGGCGGTGGCCGGACGCCGCAGGCAGAACATCGGGATCGCCGGGTTTAAATCCGTTGACGTGGTACTGCATGTTGACTCCGAAGAAGCGGCGGGTTACCGGTAATTCCGTTTCTAAATCAATAGGAGACTAGGCGCGACGACGCAGACAGTGCGTTAGCACGGCAAGGAGGAGCAACGACGTATCGTATTGATTTAGAAATGGAATAACACATCATATTGCATGCGGACGTAGCAACGCGGGACGAGCAACAGCGGGTCGTGTTGATCGAGCAGTGAGTCAGTCAAATATGTTCCGTGTCTGCCAGATTGACGCCCCCTCTTTGGGGGAGCGGGCGTCTGCAGAACCGGTCGTTCTTTGTTGTCAGCGCAATAAAAAACCGGCACTTAGGCCGGTTAATGTACTTCGTAGGACTATCTTAGATTAGTAAATGGTGGACCCGGCGGGAATTGAACCCGCGTCCGAAAGCCATTAGTGGTCAGGACTACATGCTTAGCTCTCAGATTTGATCTCATCAACGGCACGAGCGTGAGCCCCCTTGCCGCTAACCAGCCCACTTGATTTCGGACGCACGTCGCAGACATCCGCGCGCCCTACCCGTAGGAAAATGATGTTGCTGCTTTACCAGTTGCCCGGCTTGGCCCGAGGTCTACGTCCCTCGGTGCAACACACGCGACCTAGTGTTTAATTAGGCTGCGAGACGGCTTTCGCCGTAGAAAGTATCGTTTGCAATTAGATTGCTTTGCAGCGGATTTACGAGGAGCTACCCCTCGACATGCCCCAATCGCACCTCAGAACTCCCGTCGAAACCAGGTCGGGCCCGGTAATCGTTGGTCTTTCGACCCGTGAGCGCATAGTTTTGCGTTCAGAAGTGTGTAGTTTAGTCCTTTGCCAGAAAATTCAAGCTTCAAGTCACTACTGTCGTGTCACGTTAACTGGGCACCGCCAGGCGCACTAAGTCGCGCACGTCGCTCGCCGCGTTCACGCCCCACGCCGCATCCATCAACGCACGCAGCGTGGCGGCGCCAAGCACCGGGGTGACCAATGCCGCGAATTTAGCTTCGAGCTGGGCGTCGGTCAACGGGCGTTGCAGCGAACCAATCGCGCGCTCAACATGCACCGACTTGCGCGTGCCGTCTTTCAGGACAGCAACCGCGCGCACTTCGGCCTCGTCAATGGTGGGATCAACGGTAGCCACGACTTTGCGACGAATGCTGACCACCGCCTCGCTATTGACCAGCGCATCGTCAAATTCGCCCTCGCCTGCTTGCCCGAACAGCAGGCCCGCAGCGCAGCCGTGGTACACGCTGAACTTCGCTTCCAGCCCATCTTTGGGCTCTTTCTTGCCAGTCAACTCTAGCACCAGTGAATGCACCGCGATTTCGATGCGCTCAACGTCGGCCGCGTTCACGCCAGCCTGTCGCAACTGTGCGCAGGCATCAATGGCCGGATGAATCACAATGCCGCAAGCGAACGGTTTGTACGTGTTGAATGAAATCTCAAAACGCGATCCGAGTTGATCGGTGATCTCGTTCCAATCGCATTTAGTTGACGCCACCTGCATGAAGCCGCGTGGCGCCTCCAGCGCCCGTTTGCTCGCGGTGAAGCCTTCGCGTGCCAGCAACGCGGCAAGTAACCCCGCGCGCGCCGCAGCGCCTGGGTGGAACGGCTTGGTCATGGTGCCAAACTGCTCGCGCAGGCCCACCGGCGTCGACGCTGCGATGCCGAGCGCCATCTGCGTTTGATCAACGTTCAAGCCCATCAACCGTGAGCAGGCGGCCGCTGCACCCAGCATGCCGGTGGAGCCGGTGATGTGCCAGCCCCGGTCGTAATGGTCGGGATACATCGCATTGCCGACGCGGCAGGCCACATCAATGCCGAGTACCAGCGAATCGATGACCGCGCGACCGCTCGCGCCGGTCACTTCGGCCAGTGCCAGCACGGCTGACGCCACCGGGCCCGCCGGATGAATGATCGTTTTCAGATGCGTGTCGTCGAAGTCAAACGTGTGCGAGGTGATGCCATTGACCAGCGCCGCACCTGCCATATCGATGCGTTCCTTGCGCCCCAGCACGGTCGCTTGCGGTGATGGTTGCATGACGGCCAGAGCGCGCAACGCGGCGTCGGCTGCTTCATGATGCGCGGCACCAATGCCACAGCCCAGCCAGTTAAAAAACGTGCGATGCGCCTCGTGATCGACCGCATCACTCCATCCGCCAGACGCACCGGACGGATGATTAGCTACGAACTCCGCAAGCGTGCGGGTGACCGGCGGCGGATTGTGATCTGCAGGGACTTGGGTGTTGCGTGCCATGTTTGACTTCGGAAATTAAGGCGGAGAATTGGGTTCGGCTCCCTCTCCCCTTGAGGGAGAGGGCCGGGGAGAGGGGGAAGGTGAATCGGAGCGCCAACGGCGAATGTTCCAGCCATCGTCCCCCTCTCCCTAACCCCTCCCCCTCCGGTGGAGAGGGACTCATTGCAGCTACGTATTCATCTCAATATTGCGTTCACGAACCAGCTTCGTCCAGCGCGCCACTTCCGCCTCGATGAACGCCGCAAACGCGCTACTCGTCATCGCCATCGGCTCCAGCGCTTCGCCCGACAAGCGCTCGCGCAGCTCTGGCGTGGCAATCGCCTTGTTGATTTCATCGTTGAGACGCGCGACGATGGCAGGCGGCATTTTTGCGGGGCCGACGATGCCGTACCACTGCACCGCGGTGAAACCTGTGTAACCCAGCTCTTCAAAGGTCGGTATGTCGGGCAAGGCCGGATGACGCTTCATTCCCGTAACGGCGAGCGGACGCAATTTGCCGCCCTTGATGTGTTGCAGCGCGGCGGCGAGCCCCGGCATCATGAATTGCGTTTGCCCGCCGAGCACGTCAGTGATGGCAGGCGCGATGCCGCGATACGGCGCATGCGTCGCCTGAAAGTCCTCGGTCACCTTGAACTGTTCGACCAGCAGATGAGTGAGTGAGCCTTGACCCGCGCTGCCAAAACTCAGCGTGGATTTTTTAGCCAGCGCGATGAAGTCCTTGAGGTTGGCCGCTGCAACACTCGCCCCCACCACCAGCACATTCGGCGTGCCCGCGACCATCGCGATCGCGGTGAAGTCTTTCACCGCGTTGTACGGAATATTCCGCATCGCGGGACTGGTGCCGTGCGTGGCCACATAGCCGAGCATCAGCGTGTAACCATCGGGTGCGGCGCGCATGGTGACCGTTGATGCGATCACGCCGCCGCCACCGCTCATGTTCTCAACAATGAACGTTTGCCCGAGCGCGCGTTGCAATCGTTCGGCCACGGTGCGCGCCACCATATCAACGCCGCCGCCCGGAGCGACGGGAGCGATGATTTTTACGGTGCGCAATGGGTAGGGGTATGCGGCGCTTTGCGCGGTTGCCCGCTGCGCCATCGCAACGGCAAGGGTCGCGAGCGCGCCCTGCGAAAACTGTCGGCGGTTCATGGTGGCCTCCTTACTGCGTTTTAGTGTGTTACTGCGGAGTGGATTGTGCCGTGTTGTGCGGTCTGGTGGCGCGCCGAGTGTCGAAATCGTCTTTACTGTGGGAGCGGTTCCACCGCGAAAGCTCAACCCGCAAATTTGGCAATCGCGGTGAAACCGCTCCCACAAAAACAATTAGTCCGTGCCGCGTGCGCGATCTCGATGAAACTGCTCTCGCCATGCAACAAAACGCTGCTGTTCTATCGCTTCACGCATCTCTTTGGCAAGCTCCAAGTAGTAATGCAGATTGTGGATCGTGTTCAACATCGCTCCGAGAATCTCGCCGGTTTTGTTGAGGTGATGCAAGTACGCGCGACTGAAATTGCGGCAGGTGTAGCAACTGCATGATTCGTCGAGCGGACGATGATCGTCGCGATATTTCGCGTTCTTGAGTTTGATGTCGCCAAAGCGCGTGAACAGCCAGCCGTTGCGTGCGTTCCTCGTTGGCATCACGCAGTCGAACATATCGATGCCGCGCTCAACCGCATAGACGAGGTCTTCCGGCGTGCCGACGCCCATCAAATAGTGCGGCTTGTCGGCAGGCAATCGTGGCCCGATGAAGTCGAGGATGCGGTGCATGTCCTCTTTGGATTCACCGACCGAGAGGCCACCGACAGCGATGCCGTCGAAGCCAATGTCGTTGAGTCCGGCCAACGACTCCGCGCGTAGAGACTCAAACAACGTGCCCTGCACAATGCCAAACAGCGCGTTCGGATTTTCTAGTCGCGCATGCTCGTCCTTCGAGCGCTGCGCCCAGCGCAGGCTCATCTGCAAGGATGCTTGCGCTTGCTCAAGCGTTGCGTCGGCCGCGGTGCACTCATCGAGCTGCATCACAATGTCGGCGTTCAGCGTGCGCTGAATTTGCATCGACACCTCAGGCGACAGAAACAATTTGTCGCCGTTGATCGGTGAAGAGAAATGAACGCCCTCCTCCGCGATCTTGCGCAACTGCCCGAGTGACCAGACCTGAAAGCCGCCGGAGTCGGTCAGGATCGGCCCTTTCCATCCCATGAAATCGTGCAGACCTTTGAACCGCTCGATGACGGTCGTGCCCGGTCGTAGCCACAGATGAAACGTGTTGCCGAGAATGATCTGCGAGCCGATGTCGATAAGGTGCTGCGGCGTCATCGCTTTAACCGTGCCGTAGGTGCCGACGGGCATGAAGATCGGGGTCTCGACGACACCGTGGTTCAAGTGGACGCGACCTCGGCGGGCGTGGCCGTCGCTGTTTAGGAGTTCAAATTTCATGGAGCGAGTGTAGTTTTGTCGGAGCGGCCGTGGGCGCGCTTGCACGCTGGTACCGCGGCCAAGGCCGCTCCTACAGGTGAGATCGTGCTAGCAGCATGGCGTCGCCATAGCTAAAAAATCGGTACCGCTGCGCAATCGCATGCGCGTAAAGCGCACGGATATGGTCGTACCCCGAAAACGCAGACACCAGCATCAGCAGCGTTGATTTCGGCAGATGAAAGTTGGTCAGCATCATGTCGACCACTTTAAATTCGTAGCCCGGCGTGATGAAAATATCAGTTTCACTTTCATGCGCACGCAGCTCACCACATTCGCGCACACAACCTTCGAGTGTGCGCACGCTGGTCGTGCCTACTGCCACTACGCGGCTGCCGCGCGCTTTGCATGCGTTGATCGCATCGACGGTTGTTTGCGGCAACACGTAGCGCTCGCGATGCATTTTGTGTTCGGCGATGGTTTCGGTTTTCACGGGCAGAAAGGTGCCCGCACCGACGTGCAGGGTGACGTGCGCCAACGCGACGCCGCGCTCACGACACGCGGCGAGCGTTGCTTCATCAAAATGCAGGCCTGCGGTCGGTGCGGCGACTGCACCTTCGTGTTGCGCGTAGACGGTTTGATAGCGCGTGGTGTCGCCTTCACCTGCCGCGCGCTGCATGTAAGGCGGCAACGGCAACTCACCGGATTCACGCATTAGCGTTTCAAAATTCCCTGCCACAGCATCGAGTAACTGCACCTGAAAAAATCGTTCGTCTCGACCCACAATTTCAGCATCGTGCTTGCCAGCGATCAGGATGCGTGTGCCCGGTTTCGGCGCGTGGCTCGCTCGCAATTGCGTCAGCGCAAGCGTAGGCGAAAGCAGTCTTTCGACCAGCACTTCAACCACACCGCCGGTTGCTTTGACTGCGCGTAGCCGCGCGTTGAGCACCTTGGTATCGTTGAAAACCAGCAGGTCGCCCGGTTGCAACAGGGCGGGCAGTTCAGCGAATTTGCGATCTTGCGCGACGTCGCTGCGGCCATCCAGCAAGCGGCTGGCGGAGCGTTCAGCGAGCGGAAATTGTGCGATCAGCTCAGGTGGCAGCGCATAGTCGAAGTCGGAGAGGGAATACGGGGGCGGGTGGGGCACTTGACTGGCGCTCCGTAAGGTGAATTTTTAGCAAAGACGATGCGCATTGCCGTGTATGGCAGATGCACCTCTCGATTTTAGGTGACGACGTACGAGCAGTTCGACGACCCACGGCTATCACCTATCACCTATCGCGTCGCGGGTGCGGGCAACGTCCTCACCGGACCGATCTCAATGGAGCCGTCTTTATCCACCAGCAAACGTCGGGCTGCGGTCTCGACAAATTTTTCGATCTCCTCGCTCAATTGTTCAGGCGTGAACGACTTTGACACGTCGATGGCAGTTGAATCGCTGTTGATCATTTTTCGATAATCAAAACGCGCATCGGCGCGAATCACGCGCAACGTTTTTGCGTCGAGCACTGTCACCTGCGTGTAGAAAAATGGGGCGACGTAGGTGCTTGATCGCGGTTGTTTGTGGGTGCCGATGTCGCGTATCTCGTCGTCCATCAAGCCTGCCCCGCCGTCGAGCATGTCGCGGTTGGACGCCAGCGGTTGCACGTACAGGCCAATGCCTGAGAGTTTTGCGCCCATGCCATCGCGCTCGGCGCGCAACCATTTGGGGGTGACCACCACAATCTCGTCCCAGTTTTCGCGCCCCGGTTGAGTTTGCAGTAGCGTGCGCACCCGCTCCATGGTGTGCGCTTCGCGATTCTGCGGCAATATGTTTTGCTCAGGCGGATCAGGCGTCAGCATCATCATCACAATTTCAGCGCCCGGATAAAGCGTTGCCACCGCGCGATCCATGCCACGCAGCACCATTTTGTTAAGCGTTTGGTCGGGCAGTGACACGATTTTTCGCGTGTACGGATCTATGTTCGAGCCCACCGACGGCTTCTGCCGAACATATTGAAACTGGTCGCCCACGGCGGCAAGCAGACCCACGGTGCGCACCGTTGGCTGCACCGTTTGCGCAGCCGCTGGCCTTGGATGGGCGGCGAACATGAAGGCGATTAGACCGCCACCGATCAAGCAGATGAGGCCAGAATTGAAGTTGCGTGGCATGGTGAGTTCCTAGGCGTGAAGCAGGCAATAAGTATCACTTGGGCTCGCGGCGAAATCATGCGCCATGTGACGAACTGCGAATTTTCGCGCGTGACGGGGTGAGGGACTTTGCGCCTCGACTTTGTCCGTGTTCCGATCACCCTCTCCCCCGCCCTCTCCCGCAGGGAAAGAGAGCAAAGCCAAGGATACAGGACATACTTGGTTGGCTCAGTGTTAATAGCTTTTAGCCAAAACGCTATTTTAAACTGGGCTAGCGGCGCTAAACGGCATTTATCGACTTCGCCAATTAATTGCTTTACGCCCAATAAAAACGACCGCTTCAGCTGAAAGCTGTTAGCCTTCGCCCCACATTTCATTCGCCGTTTCGATCACCAGCCGTAACTTCGCGCGTTGCGCCTCCACGGCGATGTCATTGCCATGTACGGTGCTGGAGAAACCACATTGCGGCGACAGCGCCAGTTGCTCCATCGGCGCATACTGAGCGGCCTCATCAATGCGTCGCTTGAGGTCGTCTTTGCTTTCCAACGCGCCGAGTTTGGTGGTAACCAGGCCGAGCACCACCGTCTTGCCTTTCGGCAGATAGCGTAACGGTTTGAAATCGCCAGAACGCGCGTCGTCATACTCCAGAAAATACGCGTCCACATTCATCTCGGCGAGCAGCGCTTCCGCGACCGGCTCATAGCTCCCCGACGCTGCGAACGTACTCTTGAAATTGCCGCGACACAAATGCACGGCCAGCGTCATGCCCGCAGGTTTTTGCGCGACGACGCGATTGATGAAGCTCGCATAGCGATACGGCAATTCGTTCGGGTCGTCACCACGGGCGCGTGCCGCCTCGCGCATCTTGTCGTCGCACAAGTACGCCAAATTGGTGTCGTCCATCTGCACGTAGGTGCAGCCCGCTGCTGCCAGCGAGCGCAGCTCATCGCCGTAGGCCTGCGCAACGTCCTCATAGAACTGCGGATCGAGCTCTGGGTAGTGCTGTTTGCTGATGCCCGCACGACCACCGCGAAAGTGCAGCATGGTCGGCGACGGGATCGTTACTTTCGGCGTATTGCCCGCACTCACCTTACTCTTTAAATACTGAAAATCAGCGAGCTGAATGTCTTTCACGTGGCGCACTTTATCAACCACGCGCATCACCGGCGGCGCGAGCTCCATCGTGCCATCGGGCTTTTGAATGGTGAACGGCTCGGCGGTGTCCACGCCACCCAGTTGATTCAAAAAATCAACGTGAAAATAAGTGCGCCGAAACTCGCCATCGGTGATCGACTTGAGACCCACCGATTGCTGAAATTCAACGATCTCGCTGATGGCCTTGTCCTCGACCAGTCGCAACGCCTCAGGCGTCATTTCGCCTTTGGCTTTTTGTGCGCGCGCTTCGAGCAAATATTTGGGACGCAGAAAACTGCCTACATGATCGAAGCGGGCAGGCAATGGATAAGCGTTGAACATAGTGGGAACTCCTTTTTCGGTGTGGATCATAACGAGGCGGGCCACAAACGAAGGCGTGATCTGATTGCGGCGGTGCAGCACGCCTGCGCGAAAAATAGGCTTGCCAATGGCAGCAATTTTAGTTACATTGAATAATCAAATAAGGAGAAATTGCGTGATGTCATCGACAAGCACTGAGGTCGCAGTCGAACTTCGTGAGCGCATTGCCATCGTCAAACTGATGCGTGCCCACAAGCGGAACGCCCTGAGCGACGCTGTGATGGCCGAACTAGAACAGGCATTTGCCACGCTACCCAACACCGTGGGCGCAGCCGTGCTCTGCGGCGATGGCGAGCACTTCTGCGCGGGCCTCGACCTGAGCGAAATCAAGGATCGCGATGCCGTTGAAGGGCTGCATCATTCGCGCAGCTGGCACCGCGTGCTGACCAGCATCGAATTCGGGCGCATCCCCGTGGTCGCCGCGCTGCACGGCGCGGTGGTGGGTGGCGGGTTGGAGCTGGCGACCAGTTGCCACATCCGCGTGGCCGACGACACCGCATTCTTCGCCCTACCCGAAGGATCTCGCGGCATTTTCGTCGGCGGTGGCGGCTCGGTGCGCATCCCTAAATTGATCGGCACCCACCGCATGCTCGACATGATGATGACCGGGCGCGTTTACAAAGCGGTTGACGCAACAGCGCTCGGGTTTGCGCAGTATCACGTTGCCGCTGGTGCCGCACTCGACAAGGCCATTGAACTCGCATCGCGCATCGCCGAGAACGCGCCGATGACCAATTACGCATTGATGCACGCGCTGCCACGCATCGCCGAACAGCCCGCTGATCATGGTTTTTTGACCGAAGGATTGATGTCGTCCATCGTGCAAAGCGCGCCTGAGGCGAAAGCTCGTGTTCGCGATTTTCTCGAAGGTCGCGGCGCGAAAGTGAAGGCATCGTGAACAGCGCCGGACTTTCACAGGTAGGTACGCCAAAGTATCGCGCGCTGAAGTTCGGCGTGACGCGCGTGGCCCTGCGTGAGGCGAACGGGCACACCTATCTTTCAGCTGTTCAAGCACTTGATCCATTCGCAGAACGACTGACGGATCGATTGCTGCATTGGGCCGAGCACGCGCCGGAGCGCGCCTTCATCGCCCGTCGCGTGGTCAACGCCGATGGCGCGCGTGGCGAGTGGCGAACTATCACCTACCGCGAGGCACTAGTCGCCGCGCGCAGCATCGGTCAGGCACTGCTCGACAGCGGCGCGAGCGTTGAGCGGCCCCTCGCCATCCTTTCCGAAAACAGCATTGAACACGCGTTACTCGCACTCGGTGCGTTGATGGTTGGTGTGCCGTACTGTTCGGTGTCAACGGCCTACTCGCTGGTCAGTCAGGACTACGACAAGTTGAAACACGTCGTGAACACGCTCACACCCGGCGTGGTTTATGCAAGCGATCTCGCACGCTACGGCAACGCGATTGACGCGGCGATTCCGGCAGACGCATTGGTCGTCATTGATGCGCAAGGGGAGCGCGTGCGCAAGTCGGGCAAAACAGTCGCCCTAGATTCATGGCTCGCGACAAACCCCACCGCCGCCGTTGGCGCCGCGATGCAAGCCACTGGCCCCGACAGCATCGCAAAATTCTTGTTCACCAGCGGCTCGACCAAGTTGCCAAAAGCGGTGATCAATACCCACCGCATGTGGTGCAGCAACCAGCAGCAAATGCGCCAGTCGATGCCTGTGCTCGCGGACACGCCACCGGTGTTGGTCGACTGGCTGCCGTGGAATCACACCTTTGGCGGCAACCACAATTTCGGTCTCACTGTTTACAACGGCGGCACGCTGTACATCGACGATGGCAAGCCGACGCCCGCGCTGATGGCGGAGACGCTGCGCAACCTGCGCGAGATTGCGCCGACGGTTTACTTCAACGTGCCGACCGGCTTCGAGGCGATTGCCAACGCGATGCAGGCGGACGCCGCACTTCGCAAGAACCTGCTGTCGCGCGTGCAGATGTTTTTTTACGCGGGCGCTGCGCTGGCGCAACCGGTATGGGACAGCTTGTTCGCGCATGCTGAAAATGAAGTCGGCGAGCGGATCGTGATGACCACGGGTTTGGGCATGACCGAGTCTGGGCCGTTCGCCATTTTTGTCAGCAGTCCGGACGTGAAAGCTGGCGATCTAGGTGTGCCGACACCGGGCATGGAGCTAAAACTGGTAGTGAGCGGCGACAAAACCGAAGTGCGCTACAAGGGGCCGAATATCACGCCCGGTTACTGGCGCAATGAGGAGGCGGCACGCGAGGCGTTCGATGACGAAGGCTTTTTTTGCACCGGGGATGCGGTCAAGTGGATCGACCCTCAAGACGTGCACAAAGGCATTCGTTTCGATGGCCGAATTGCAGAAGACTTCAAGCTTTCAACCGGTACGTTTGTCAGCGTCGGGCCGCTGCGCGCGAAGATCGCAGGCGTTGGCGCGCCGTATGTGCAGGACGCGGTGATCACTGGTCTCAATCTGCGCGAAGTCGGCGCAATGATTTTTCCGCTGGTGCCAGCAGTGCGCAAATTAAGCGGGTTACCCGATAGTGCAACGCTCGCCGAGGTGCTGGCATCGGCACCGGTACTCGCACATTTTCAGACGGTGCTCAATCAGCTTGCCGCCACTGCCACTGGCAGCGCGTCACGTATCGCGCGGATGTGTTTGTTGGCCGATCCACCGTCGCTCGACAAGGGCGAGATCACCGACAAAGGCTCGATCAATCAACGCGCGGTACTTGCGCACCGGGCGGTGATGGTTGAGGCGTTTCACGGCGACGCGTCGGCGCATATTTTGAAGCCACAAACATGAGTATCCGAATTTCCAATTTGTAGGAGCGGCTTGCCGCGACAGTCGCGGCAAGCCGCTCCTACAAGTACGTAAATACAGCAAAAAAGTACGACACCGACCCCAACCATCATCAAATAATCTGTAGGAGGAGTCACGATGAGCAGCAAAATTTTTCTCGGTCTAACCGGCGTGGCCAGCGCGGCAATATTGACGGCCTGCGGCAGCGACGGCACATCAGAATTGATACGACTGAGCGAAGCACGGAGTGCCGCACTTGGCGCGTGTACCGATCTGGTCACACGCTTCACCTTTGCCAACACAACCGTGGATTCATCCGCCACGGTCGCAGCAGGCACGCTGACCGTTGGCGGGCAGCCCGTGGCGGAGCATTGCCTCGTGAAAGGCGCGATGTTCAAGCGCACCGGCACTGACGGCAGGGCCTATGCCATTGGCTTTGAAATGCGACTGCCTAAAGACTGGAACGGGCGCTACTACTATCAAGCCAACGGCGGGCTGGACGGCAGCGTGTCGACCGCGCAGGGCGCGCTCGGCGGCGGCCCCATCACGGGCGCGCTGGCGCAGGGATTCGCGGTCATCAGCTCGGACGCAGGTCACACCGGCGCACAAACCACCGCGTTCGGTTTCGAGCCCGTGGCCCGCCTCGACTACGGCTACCAAGCCGTCGGCAAATTGACACCAATGGCCAAAGATTTAATCAAGACGGCGTACGGCAAAGCACCGGATCGCTCCTACATCGGCGGCTGCTCAAACGGCGGTCGGCACGCGATGGTCGCCGCTGCGCGTTATGCCGATCAATACGACGGCTTTCTCGCGGGTGCACCGGGCTACAACTTGCCGAAGGCGGCGGTTGCCAACATTTGGGGTTCGCAACAATTCGCGAAGATCATGACAGCAGGTGCCACCACCCTTAATGGCACCAACACGATCCCCGATCTGTCCACCGGATTCACGGCGGCTGAGCGAACGATGGTCGGCAAAAAGATTCTCGACAAGTGTGACGCGCTCGATGGGATTGCCGATGGATTGGTGCAGGACACGGCTGGCTGCCAAAAGGCGTTCAGCCTCGCAACCGATGTTCCTACGTGTACTGCCGCGCGCGACGGCACCTGCTTGACTGCCGCGCAAAAGGCCGTAGTAGCCGACAGTTTCGCGGGCGCAAAGACGAGCGCGGGTGCGGCGATTTACAACAATTTCTGGTTCGATCCGGGCATTGCTGGCAACGGTTGGGGCATGTGGAAATATGTGAATTCGATTGCGCTTGACCCCTTGGCCGCAGGCACGGTATTCCGTGCAGCACCCGCGTTTATCGGCAATTCACTCACCGTATCGGTTGACGATTTGAATACCGGCATCTACGCAACCAGCGCGACCTACACCGAGGCTGGGATGACCTTCATGACGCCACCGAACGCGACCAATCTGGCGACGCTTAAACTGCGCGGCGCGAAGATGATGGTGTATCACGGCGTATCCGACCCGATCTTCTCCGCAGCCGACACTGCCACGTGGTACGACGGGCTCACCGCCAACAACAACGGCGACGCCAGCAACTTCGCACGCTACTTCCGCGTGCCCGGCATGAACCATTGCAGCGGTGGGCCAACGGTTGATCAGTTTGACATGTTGACGCCACTGGTGAACTGGGTTGAAAAAGGTATTTCGCCTGACTCCGTGGTGGCGACTGCTCGCGGCACAGGCAACGCAGGTGGCGTGAACCTTGAGGTGCCCGCCGACTGGTCAGCGACTCGCTCGCGACCCTTGTGTCCATCGCCCAAAGTGGCGAAGTACAGCGGCGGCGGCGACAAGGAATTGGCTGCGAATTTTAGCTGCCAGTAAACCTCTTGTAGGAGCGACGAGAGCCTCGATGGATGATTGATTTTGGTCATCGCGGCTCGCGCCGCTCCTACGCCAAACATATTCACAAGGAGACCCACCATGACGTCCCGCAGACAATTTCACAAGGCCGCACTTTCACTCACAGCGCTTGGCGCGCTAGGCGCATTGCGCACATCGGACGCGCTCGCGCAAGCCGTTGATCAGGTCAAGATTTTTTACGGGTTTCCCGCGGGCAGCGCGGGGGACGGCGTGGCGCGCCGCGTCGGCGAAAAACTTGCGGGCTCGGCGTACACCAAGAACGCGGCTGTCGTTGAGAACAAGCCCGGTGCCGGTGGCCGCATCGCGCTCGACTCGCTCAAAGCCGCGCCCGCCGACGGCAGCGCACTCGCCCTCACGCCGTGGTCAGCGACTTCGATTTATCCGCACATTTACAGCAAATTGAGTTACGATCCGATCAAGGATTTTGCGCCGGTTTCCATCGCGGCCATCATCCATCACGGCTTGGCGGTGGGCCCGTTGGTGCCTGCCAGCGTGAAGACCGTGAAGGACTATTTGGCGTGGGCCAAAGCGAACCCGAAGGACGCCAGCTACGGCTCCCCCGCCGCAGGCTCGACGCCGCATTTCATCGGCGCGTTACTCGGTATCAATAACGGCGTTGAACTGAAGCATGTGCCGTATCGCGGCTCGGTGCCCGGCGTTACCGATGTGGTCGGTGGGCAGCTCGCGTCAATGGTGACACCGAGCGGTGACTTTTTGCAGTATCACCGCGCTGGTCGTCTGCGTTTGCTTGCGACATCAGGCAAAGAGCGGTCACCATTTTCACCCGATGTGCCGACGTTCGCCGAGCAGGGATTTGCTGAATTGACGACCGAAGAATGGTTTGGTTTTTATGCCCCCGCGAAGACACCCGCAAGCGTGATCGCAAGTGCGAACGCGGCCATCAATGCTGCGCTCAAGGAGAAATCCGTGATCGACAGCTTGGCGACCACCGGGCTCATCGCGCGGGGTTCGACCATCGACGAAATGGCTGCGTCGCAAAAGACGGAGTTTGATCGTTGGGGGCCGCTGGTCAAGAAGATTGGCTTCACGGCTGAGTCCTAAAGTCGCAGGGAGCCGTAGCGCGATAATCCTGTCATGACCCGCCGCATCCGCACCTTCAGTCGACAAACCGCCGATTCACCAAGCAGCGAGGCGGCAGTTGACACCACGTTTCTGGAGTCGCTGCTGGGCTACAACGCGCGGCGGGCGGCGCTGACGATCATCGAAGTGTTCCTTGATCGCATGTCGGTGTATGGCCTGCGACCGGTGGACTTTTCGCTGCTGTCTCTAGTGGCGCACAACCCCGGCATCACGTCACGGCAACTGTGCGCGGCACTCGGCATCCTGCCGCCGAATCTGGTTAAGCTGGTGGCTGATCTCGACAAACGCGGTCTGCTGCAACGCAAACCGCATCCGACCGATGGGCGCGCGATTGGCTTGCACTTGACCGCAGATGGACGCAAGATGATGCGCGATGCAGAAGCCACGGCGCGTGATCTGGAGGACCGCGTAGCAGCGCCACTCACGCCCGAAGAGCGCGAAACACTCATGACCTTGCTTCGGAAAATTTATAAGCAGTAGGCACGAGCGGCACCGCCGAAAGTCGAACTGTGGGAGCGGTTCCACCGCGATTGCCTAACGTGCGTGACGCGTATCGGGGTGGAACCCCTCCCACAAATTCAACTGTGCAACAAAACACACTCGCACACAAAGCTCATTATGAACCACCAAGACCTGATCGCCATCGACATCCACACCCACGCCGAGGTGAGTTGCTGGAACCCGTTTGACGCGTATGGCGAAGAGTACGACCGCGCAGCGGACAAATACTTTCGCTCCAGCAATCGTCCGACCATTGCCGAGACGATTGCGCATTACCGCGAGAAAAAAATCGGCCTGATCATGTTCACGGTCGATGCCGAATCAAACCTCGGTCGCAAGCGCATCCAGAACGAAGAGATCGCCGCCGCCGCCAAAGAAAACAGCGACATGATGATGGCCTTTGCCAGCATCGATCCGCACAAGGGCAAGATGGGGGCACGCGAAGCCGAGCGGCTGATCAAGGAGCACAACGTCAAGGGATTCAAATTTCATCCGACGGTGCAGGGCTTTCATCCGAACAACAAGATGGCCTACCCCATTTACGAGGTGATCAACGCGCATAAGTTGCCCGCGATTTTTCATACCGGGCACAGCGGTATCGGCTCAGGCATGTATTGCGGTGGCAAGCTGCGACTTGAGTATTCAAACCCGATGCATCTTGACGACGTTGCGGTGAATTTCGGCGACATGCAAATCGTGATGGCGCACCCGAGTTTTCCGTGGCAGGACGAGGCGTTGTCGGTGGCGACACACAAGCCGAATGTGTGGATTGATCTGTCGGGCTGGAGCCCAAAATATTTCCCCAAACAGCTGGTGCATTACGCCAACACACTGCTCAAAGATCGCGTGCTGTTCGGCTCTGACTATCCGCTCATCACGCCCGAGCGTTGGATGAAAGACTTCGAGGATGCTGGCTTTAAACCGGAAGTGATGCCGGGGATTTTGAAGGGCAATGCGGTGCGCCTGCTGGGGTTACCGGCGTAGCTCTCGCCGGTCAGCTGTCGGCTAACGGGCTTTTCTTCGCCTAAAGTGCGAATCGCATGAAATCATCCTTCCCGTGACTTGCGACTCAATAGCTTTTGAAAGAAACGACTATTTCATATGGGCTGCAGCACTGAAATTCAATTAGTCGACTCGTGCAATAGTAACGCTGTAGCCCAATTGAATCGGCTGCTGTAGCGCAAAGCTGTTGACCGTTTATTTCCAGCTTCGGAGCTGACTGATACAACCGTGGCGTTGCCCATGTTGTGTGCGGCATTGCCTCGAAACACGATTGGAAAAGCCCATGAATCCGTCTGACGATCCGGTGCCCGTGAACGGAGAGAACCGCGCGCTGCCGTGGCTGATGTTCGCCGTGTCTGCTGCGCTCGCGTGGATTCTGATGCCGTTTTATGGGACGATTCTGTGGGGTGCAATCATCGCGTTGCTATTCGCGCCGCTGCATCGCCGATTGCTGCGAAAAATGCCGGGGCGACCCACGTTGGCGGCGATCCTGACGCTTTTGACCGTGCTGGTGGTCGTCATCCTGCCGCTAGCCTTGATCACCGCCGCGATGGCGCGCGAAGCGGCGGGCGTGTATCAACGAATCCAATCCGGTGAAATGGATCCCGCGAGTTACCTGAAAGGCGTGTTTGACGCGCTGCCCGGCTGGATTACCGTGTTGCTGGATCGATTGGGACTGACTGATTTCAACATTCTGCAACGTCGCGTGACCGCAGCGCTATCCGAAGGCAGCCAATACATCGCCACGCAGGCGTTCAGCCTCGGGCAGAACACGTTTGAGTTTGTCGCCAGTTTGTTCGTCACGCTGTACCTCGCTTTTTTCCTGATTCGCGACGGCGAAGACGTGTCGCGAAGTGTGCGCCGCGCGGTGCCACTGGCCGGCGCGCACAAGCGCGAACTGGTGGACAAGTTCACCACCGTCATTCGCGCGACGGTTAAGGGCAATCTGCTGGTCGCCGCGATTCAGGGCACGCTCGGCGGCATAGCATTCTGGTTTCTCGGCGTCAACGGCGCGCTGCTGTGGGGCGTGTTGATGGCGTTTTTGTCATTAGTTCCAGCGGTCGGCGCGGCGCTGGTGTGGGTACCGGTCGCCGCATACTTTTTTATGACTGGCGGCTACTGGCAGGCCATCGCGCTCAGTGCATGGGGTGTGCTGGTTATCGGCCTTATCGACAACGTGCTGCGCCCCATTTTGGTGGGCAAAGACACGCGCATGCCTGATTACGTGGTGATGATCACCACGCTCGGCGGCCTCGCCGTGTTCGGTATCAACGGCTTCGTGATCGGCCCGGCCATCGCCGCGATGTTCATCGCGGTTTGGCACATTTATGGCGTAACAAGGCAAGACGAGCCGATGCAGACGTAATCGCATGATTGAGTGTGCGCTGTCGCACAGACAGTTTTCAATGCGTTGATCAATATCAACACGCGCAACAAAAATCGCTGCAACACTGTCGTTGCGGTGGCTGAAAAATTTGGCGCTGATCGTTTAGTGAAAGCCTCGTCATGTCATCAAAAATGCAAGCTGCCGTCGTTGTCGCCTTCGGCCAACCGTTGCAGCTTCAGGAATGGGACACGCCCAGCCCAGCGGCAGGCCAGATTTTGGTTAAAACCGAGGCGTGCGGCGTGTGTCACACCGACCTTCACGCTGCGCGTGGTGACTGGCCGGTAAAGCCCGCGCCACCGTTCATTCCGGGCCACGAAGGCATTGGATTGGTGGCAGCGGTGGGGCGCGGCGTGACGAACGTTAAGGAAGGTGATCGCGTCGGCGTGCCGTGGCTGTATTCCGCCTGCGGTCATTGCGAGCATTGCCTGTCGGCATGGGAAACAGTGTGTGGCGAAGCGCAATTTGGCGGTTACACCAAAAACGGCGGATTCGCCGAGTACATCATTGCCGATCCCAACTATGTTGCGCGCATTCCCGCCGGTCTGTCAGCCATTGATGCCGCGCCCATCATTTGCGCGGGGGTGACCACCTATAAAGGCATCAAAGAGGCCGCGACAAAACCCGGTGATTGGATCGCAATCTCCGGCGTTGGCGGTCTTGGCCATCTGGCCATTCAATACGCAAAAGCGATGGGCCTGCATGTGTGCGCGGTCGACATTGATGACGGCAAGTTAGCGCACGCGAAGATCATGGGGGCGGACGCCATCGTTAACGCCAAAACGGGCGATGCAGTTGCCGAAGTCAAAAAGCTAACCGGCGGTGGCGCTCACGGTGTGCTGATTACAGCGCCGTCGCTTGAGGCATTCAAACAAGGCGTCGGCATGACCCGCAAACGCGGCACCTGCGTGTTGACGGGACTGCCACCCGGAGAGTTTCCGTTCCCGTTGTTTGACGTGGTGTTGAACTGCATCACCGTGCGCGGATCGCTCGTTGGCACGCGGCAGGACATGGCCGAAGCGCTCGCGTTCGCGGCTGAGGGCAAGGTCAAGGCAGATATCGAATTGCAGCCGCTTTCAGCCATTAACACCGTGTTTGACCGGCTTGCGCGTGGCGACGTTGCAGCACGTGTGGTGCTGGATTTTGCTCCGGCTTAAGCATTCGTTATGAGCACCGCACTCGGCTCTGAGGTCATCGCGTCAACCTCCATCGCGTCGGGAGGCAATCTCCTGAAGCGAGGCGGCTTGTTTGCGGCGCTCGCGGCGCTGCTCGCAATCGTACTGATGCCCACGCCATCGGGTCTGCCGCTTGCCGGTCAAGTCATGCTGGGCATTCTCGCCTTTGCTGTGATCATGTGGATGACCGAGGCGCTTGACTATGCGGTAAGCGCGGTGGTGATCGGTGCGTTGATGATTTTTCTGCTGGCGTACGTGCCTGACGCGGCCAAACCGCTCGGCGCGGATATGGGCACCACCGCGTCGCTGGGATTGGCGTTGGGTGGCTTTGCCAACAGTGCGGTCGCGCTGGTCGCAGCGGCGTGTTTTATCGCCGCCGCCATGACTGCGACGGGACTGGATCGACGCATTGCGCTCGTGGTGTTGTCGAAGGTGGATGCGCGCACCAACAACATCGTCATTGGTGCCATGTTCGTGGGTTTTTTGCTGTCGTTCATCGTGCCCAGCACCACCGCGCGCGTGGCCTGCTTGGTGCCGATCATGATGGGTTTTATTCTTGCCTTTAAGGTGGACAAGCGCAGCCGGTTTGCTGGCTTGCTGGTCATCACCGCCGCGCAAACTGCGAGCGTGTGGAACGTCGGCATCAAGACCGCAGCCGCGCAGAACATGGTCGCGGTGGGCTTCATCGAAAAACAGTTCGGCACCAGCATCAGTTGGGCTGAGTGGTTCATTGCAGGCGCACCTTTCTCTGCGTTGTTAAGCGTGGCCGTGTACTTCATCATGACCCGAATGATGAAGCCCGAGATGGCGGAGATCGAAGGCGGACAAGCAACCATCCGCCAGCAACTCGATGCCATCGGCGCGATGACGCTGCGTGAATGGAAACTGCTGGTGATCGTGCTCGTATTGCTCGGCTTCTGGGCGACCGAAAAGACGCTGCACAACTTTGACACCTCATCCACCACCATCGCCGCGATTGCGCTGATGCTGCTGCCGCGCATAGGCGTGATGGACTGGAAGGAGTCGCAGCGCGGCTTTCCGTGGGGCACCGTGGTACTGTTCGCCATTGGCATCAGCGTCGGCACCGCGCTGCTACGCACGCAGGCAGCGGGATGGCTCGCCAATCTCATCGTGCAAAACTTGGGTTTACAGAACGCTAGCGCATTCGCCATCCTCATGTTGCTGTCCCTGTTTCTGATCGTGATTCATCTTGGTTTCGCCAGCGCCACCGCACTGGCCTCAACGATGATTCCAATCATCATCAGTGTGCTGATGGCGGTGCAGACGCCGGGCATCAACGTGGTGGGCATGACCATGCTGCTGCAGTTTGTGGTGAGCTTTGGCTTCATCCTGCCCGTCAACGCGCCGCAGAACATGATTGCCTATGGCACCGATACGTTTGACGCCAAAGACTTCATTCGCACCGGCCTGGTGATTACGCTAGCGGCAACAGTGTTGCTGGTCGTCTTCGCGATTACGTATTGGCAGTGGATGGGCTACATGAGCAAAGGTCCATGACGCACGAGATTCAGACATTAGTCTGCTCAGCGCAAGTGGAACGGAACCGTGCAATCACGCACCAGCGGTCATCAGGTGACCGAACACGCCGTACGCGGCTTCATAAGGAGAAATGTCATGAAAGTTCTAATCGCAGTTGATGGAAGCAAGGACACGAAAAAAATGCTTGCGTATCTAACCACGCACGAAAATTTACTCGGCACGGCACCCGAGTACGTGGTGCTAAATGTGCAACCAGCTGTACCCGGTCGCGCGGCCAGTTTTGTTGGTAAAGCGACAGTGGATCAATACTATCAAGCGGAAGCCGAAGAGGTGCTTGGTACAGTCACGAAGTTTCTGGATCACCACAACATGCGCTACACGTCAAGCTATCAAGTGGGTCATGCGGCTGAGCAAATTCTGAGTGCAGCAAAAGAGTCTAAGGTCGATTTAATCGTGATGGGCTCACGGGGTCTGGGCGGCATTGGATCGTTGCTGCTGGGTTCAGTGGCGCAATCGATACTTTCGGCCAGCGAAGTGCCCGTGTTGGTGGTGCGGTAGTGGTTAGTCTGCGCAACCGGCCAGTTGATCCCGAAGGTCTCCGTACGGCATTGGTGAAAATTCTCGTTGCGGTTGATGGCTCGGAGCTGGCACTCGACGCCGTGCGTTTCGCCTTGCGTCTCCAAAGCAGTGGGCTCAACGCAACGTTCGTGCTGGCGACTATTCAAGAGCCCACCTATCTCTACGAGGTGTTATTGGCCCCAAGTGCCGACGTGCTAGACCACGCGCTGGGCGTCGTTGGTTCGCGTGCACTCGAAAGCGCAGAGACGCTATTCCACGCAGCGAGCATTGCGTTCGACCGCGAACTTGGTTCCGGTGACGCTGCGACTGCGCTGATGGAGATCGCCGAACGTACCGGTTGCGACATGATCATCCTCGGAGCCCGAGGCTTGGGTGCCGTGCGTTCCGCGTTGCTGGGCTCGGTCTCGCAAAGCGTGCTGCATGCATCGAAAATACCAGTGATGATTGTCAGGCATGCAGCGTCGGATGCTGCGGGCTGAGGGTAGCGCGAATTGATCGCCGAATGCTGCGGTTTTTGAAGGGTGTGCACCCCGTGCCCACCTTACACGGCTGGCGTCGCGCTTATCGTGGTTCCTTCTGGTCGTGCCGCGAAAATGCCGCAGTCGTTGCGGCGGCCGATTGCGGCGGTGCGGATTTAGAACCGCGTGATGGGTTGAAAGCGTCGCGTTGCGACGTATAAGGGAGGCGGAAATTAGCAAAGTACCGTTTTGACGGTACTGAAATCGGGCTGAACTCAATGGCTCCGCCTGCGACACGAGCGTTCCGGCCAACAGCATCATTGATCAACAGCTTGCCTGCGGTCGCGTACAGACTCTGGTTGCTGGCCTTGCTCACGACAACACTACCGCCCGCCAGCAGCGCGTCTCCTGCAACGGTCGTGGCAACCTCGATTTCGCTGCCAGCCGCGATCAGATCACCGCTCACGGGTCGTTCAACAATGAGCAGTTTGCCCGCAGCGAAACGATCACTACCAAAATCGCGCTGAACAATGGTTTCAGAGGTAACTTTGCCTTGTGCCAGTAGCGGCATCGCGACCACGCAGCACACCACGCCAATGAGATGTTTCATGTTGATTATCTTTCGCTAAAGCGTTTGTAGTGGCACCGTATATCGCATCGAAGAGCGGGCACGCTAATGCGCGAACTCAAATGCAATCGATGTGATCTGGCCGTGAAAGTACGGCTTCGCCTCGCCGTGTAAAACGTATGCGGCCTCGCCTTGAAGTGGGACATTTATGCCGTAGCGAAACTCATAGTCCCAGAGACGACACTGCCACGGAGCGTAGGTAGTAACGCCACCGACTGTGCGGGCACGCGACTGGGAGCGTACCGTGTCGATCAGTCCTTCGGAGTTGAACCGGAAAAGCATGGTCAGCGACACATCACCATCGGTAATCGTCGCCTCGGCAGCATGCTCATCAATGGCGCTCCATTGCACGCCCTGACTGGGCAATAGTGCCGTTGGATACCAGGCTGCCTCCGCAAAAAAACGCATTAATTCGCCACGACGTAAATCGAGCGAATCAACCATGTCAGCCATCGAGAACAGGCCAAGCACGGATGCTTGCAGTCGTCCACGCCCCGCCACGTAGGCATCGTGGATGAACACCGGCAAGCCGGGCAGCAGCATCACCTTCGCATCCCAATCAAAACCGGGTCGCTCCGTGATCACCCGCTGGTTTGACGTAAAGGGCTTCCAGTTGGGTTTCGATTCGCCCATGTCGAAACTGCCTTGATGCGCAACGTTGGCGGCGGCAATGATGGGTTGTCCATCGCGCAGTACCCTTTGAAAGTAACGCTTGACAGGCGCGGGCAAGGCGTCAAGCTCTTGCACACGAAACATCTTCGGATCGACTGCGACACGACCCGATTCCAGCTCACTGCGCATTTTTTCTGTGCCCTTTACCCAGCGTTGCCGACCGTAAAGCACACCGACCAACAGGCCTCCAATTAGCAAGCCCGTCGCGACAAGAGCGGTTGTCATCTGTGTGTTTGTCTTCATGGTCAATCAACGGTGAATGAGATGCCACGGGTTCGCAGCTTTGACCTGACTTGTACGTACTCCTGCGTGCTCGGTCTGTGCGTCAGCGCACCGCGTTCGGCGCACTGCAACAGCCGAAACCGTAAAACCGCTTCGTGGCTGGTGTGTAATCTTGCGTCATGTAACCACTGCCGCGCCTTGTGCCGAGGCCTTTTTATGCATGCTGCGCACAATGAGTTTGCGCAATTCGCTGTACCAAAGCACGAGGCTTGCCATCGCAGCGCATACCAGCCACTGATTGAGCGTGAGCGGGGTGGTGCCGAAGGCGATGTTGAGAAATGGCACGTTGACGACTGCTACCTGTAGCAGCAACGACAACGTGATCGCGCCCCACAACCACGGGTTGGCGAACAGTCCGCTGAACGCGCTGGTGCTTTCGGATCGTGCGTTGAAACAGGTGAACAGGCTGGTGAATACGAGCACAGTGAAGCCCGCCGTGCGTGCGTTGGTGAGGTCACCACTGCCTTCGATCAGCCCGCCGGGCAAATACATATCCATGGTGAGCAGCGTCGCGACTGCGATCACCAGACCCGTTTGCAGCACGCCGCTCCACATGCTCGCGTCAATCAATCGGTCGCTGACATGCCGTGGTTTGCGGCTCATCAAATCATCACTCGGCGGGTCAACGCCCATCGCCAGCGCAGGGCCGGAATCAGTGATCAGGTTGATCCACAACAGTTGCGTGGCGAGCAGCGGCAGCACCACGGCGTCGCCTGCGCCGCCTTTAAGGCCGATGATGCTGGCACCAGCCACGCCGAGGAACACCGTCAACACCTCACCCATGTTGGAGCACAGCAGATAGCGCAAGAACTTGCGGATGTTGTCGAGGATCGCGCGGCCTTCGCGGACGGCCTCGATAATCGTCGCAAAATTGTCGTCAGCCAGGATCATCTTGGCCGCTTCTTTGGTCACCTCGGTTCCGGTGATGCCCATGGCAACGCCAATGTTGGCGAGCTTCAACGCAGGTGCGTCGTTGACGCCGTCACCGGTCATGGCGACGATGTTGCCATCCACTTGCAGCGCGGCGACGATGCGCAGTTTGTGTGCGGGCGAAACCCTCGCGTAGACGGACGTCTCGCGCACCGCTTTGGCGAAGGCTTGCTCGTCGAGCGCATCAATTTCAAGGCCGGTCAATGCTGAACTTGCATTGCCTGCGTCCTTGTCGGTACTCACGATGCCCAGATCCTGCGCGATACGCAACGCGGTGCGCGGATGATCGCCGGTGATCATGATCACACGGATGCCCGCCCGGTGCGCCTCGGTCACCGCATCGGCCACACCTTCGCGCGGTGGGTCAATGATGCCGACAGTACCGACAAAAATCAGATCGCGTTCGAGTGCTTCGCCACCGTCGTGCGTCTCGCCGTTTGCCAAGGGGCGGTAGGCCACCGCCAGCGTGCGCAACGCCGCATCGGCAAGGGTGTCGACCTCTTTCATCCTTTTGTCGCGTAGCGTGTCGTCCATTGCGACGACATCCATCCCCACCCGCATTTGCGTGCTGTGATCCAGCAGTTCACCGGGTGCGCCCTTGGTGATCAACATGGCCTGATCGCCATGGTCACGGTCGATCTCAATGGTCGACATCATTTTGCGCTCTGAGGTGAAAGGGATTTCAGCGACGCGTTCAAAGCGCTTTTCCCGGCGTTCGGTCACGTCTGCGATGCCCAGTTTGCGTTCAGCCACCAGAAATGCCGCCTCGGTCGGGTCGCCATGAATTTGCCACTCACCGTCCGTCGCCTGACGCAGCTCGGCGTTGCCCGCCAGACTGCCGCCTCCGAGCGCAACGATTTGCTCGTCGCGCAGCGCGCCCGCCGCCAACACGACGCCGTCGTGGGTGACGTCGCCTACCGGCGCATACCCGACACCCGTGACGTGCGTGTCGCCCGATGCAGTCATCACGCGCTCGATGGTCATCTCGGCACGAGTGAGCGTGCCGGTCTTATCGGTGCAGATGACCGAGGCCGAGCCCAGCGTTTCCACTGACGACAAATTCTTGATGATGGCGTGGTGCTTCGCCATGCGCTGCACGCCTAGCGCCAACACCATCGACAGAATGGCGGGCAGCCCCTCGGGAACAGCGGCCACGGCGAGCGAGACGCCCAGCAACAGTACGGCAACCACATCGGCGGCCGAGCGAATCGGGGAGGTCAGCAGGATGGTAGCGACCACGATGATCGCGATGATCACCACGGCAATGGCAAGCATGCGACCGACTTGCCCGACTTCCTTTTGTAAAGGCGTCGGTTCCTCCGGCGTGGCCTCCAGCATCTCGGCGATCAGGCCCATTTGCGTGGCCATACCGGTAGCCGTTACGACTGCGCGACCAGTGCCTTGCGCCACGGCGGTGCCCTTGAACACCATGTTGAGCTGGTCTGCGAGCGCTGCTGGCGTCGCAAGCGTTGCCGCGTCTTTGAGCACCGCCTCGCTCTCGCCGGTCAGTGACGCTTCCTGCACGCGAAGTGCTGTGGCCTCGATCAATCGGGCGTCAGCCCCAACCGCGTCGCCCTCAGCGAGAACCAGAATGTCGCCCACGACCAGCTCAACGCTTGGTACGCGTCTCACCTGCCCGTCGCGCAGCACCGACGAGGTGACTTCGGTCATTTTTGCGAGCGCCGCCACCGCTTGGGTTGCTTTGTTTTCCTGCACGTAGCCGATCACGGCGTTGATCAGTACCACCACGGTGATCACCAGCGCGTCCACTGGCCAACCGACGCGGCCCTCAATGATCCACGCGCCGAGTGCGATGGCAATGGCGGCCAGCAGCAGGTAAACCAGCGGATCCTGAAAATGCGCCAGCACCCGCCGCCAGCCCACCACCACCGCTGCGGCGCGCAGCTTGTTGGCACCGTTCGCCGCTAGCCGCCGCGCAGCCTCCTGCGCCGGGAGACCATTGCTCAGGTCAGAGGCGAGCGCCGTGACTACTTCGTCGACGTTGCTGCCCGACGGGTTGCCTATTTCGCTATTGATGGGAGCGTGGCTCATGACTAGTCCTTGCGCTTGAGTTCGGGTCGCAGATGACCGATTGTCGGTCTTGCATGGGCAATTCGTTTGCACTTTGCACCGGCTTTAGTCTCTACGCTGGCTCTCCATCCTAAAAAGGTGCCTATAGGATGGATCTAGCGTCGAGTCGCTTTCGAACAAAAAAGCGTTCGGACGGTCGCGCGCCTAGCTGTCGCGTGTTCTCTGCTTTTTATAAGTGGCGTTCATCGCCGCTCCACGATCCGTGTCGACCATGCCGCGACTCACATCGAGGCTCGCTTGCTTCATTTCGGGTTCCGGCGGCGGAGCTGCCGGGTCGACCGATTGGTCGCGCTCATGCGGCATCTTGCCCGCTAAATCTTGTTGGCTGTTCGCGATCAGGATACCGTCTGGCTGTTTCATTGCGTCAATACCCATGTCGCTAAACCAAGTCTTCAACGGTGACCGTGTTGTACTTGTTGGCCTGATAAAAGCGCTTTCTGCGAACCGCTGACATGGCGATTTCGGTGGCCTCTTCCGACGCGGCGAAGGCGATGATTGACCACTTGCCTTGACGCGCCAGTTCCTGATGCTTCGCCACGATCTGAATGCCATAGCCGAGGGATGCGATGAATCCTGCGTTATCAAGACCATCGGTCGCCCACTGATCAATTTTCTTGGGGCTAAATACTTCGCAGGCGGCGTCGGGCAACAACGCGTTAATGTGCGCGCTCACTTCACGCGCATCGGACTCGGTGTCGAAGAACACAACCAGACTGTCCGACGGAAAAAACGATCCGCCGAAATCAAAGAGATTGGTTTTGGGTAGTTGGTCAGTCATTGCAGCTCGCCCTAGTTACGCAGCGCGCGCATGGAAGTTTGGTGCAGCGCTTGTACATGTTCTCTCCAACTATTAGTCGAAAGGAAAGTATGGCCGCAAGGTCAGGAAATAGCTGCCAGTAAAAAGGCAATAGACGTGTAGGAAAAAGGCGTGCGCGCGGGCGGAGTCAGACGCCACAGGGCACTGCAGGGCGCTTCTCCTGACGGGGGCAAATGAGTACGTTCAAGTCGCGGGCGGCGGCGTGACCTCGGTAAGCGGCAAAACGAGATCATGAGCATCATCGCTAAGGCACTTACGGATGACGAAATCAGCGATCTTTCGGCATGGTATTCGTCAATCTAAATCAAAGCCACGGTGAAGGGAGGCGGAAATTAGCAAAGTACCGTTTTTGCAATTTCTGCCGCCCTAAGGGCTTGGTGGTGCAGTCGTCTGCCGCCTATGGGATGGACTCAGCGGGGTCACTCGCTCACCAAGCAATCACAACGCTTGCCCCAGCCAGCCAAGTCCGTCCCGCAGCCGGCTCAAAGTACCGACGATTCGCCTCGTTCACAATCACTGTGCCTGCATAGGTCTTGGCACTTAGGTTGTCGCCGCGCACAAACACGCTCCACTTCGCTCCGCGCCAAACCTGAGCCATGCCGATGCGCGCGCCGATCAGCGTGACGGCCTCGACCCATTCGGTGGCGACATCGTTGGCAAAAATGCGGCCCTGATATTTAATCTCGGCGGCGACATACGCACCACTCGCGTGAGTCCATTTGAGTTCAGTCCATGCAGCACGATCTGGCACACCGGGCAAGCGGTTACCTGCCGCAACGACAACCGCCGGTGCCGTGCACGGCGGCGCGCCGCAGGTTTTAAAACTATCTCGATACTTTGCCTCTAACGTGTTGGCAGCAAGTTCCCATTGAACGCCGGGAAACACTTGCGCACGGGTTGAGATCTCGATTCCACGTCGTTCAGTACGACCTGCGTTGGCGAACGCCGAGCGCCCGCCGCTGTTAGACACCACCACGATTTCGTTTTTTGTTTTGGTGTCGAACAAAGCCAGCTCTGCGGCAATGCCGTCACGTCGCCACTTGGCGCCGACCTCGATGCTGTCACTTTTCGCTGGCAACAATCCTAGATTGAGTCCTGTCGCAGGCGAGCTGCCCGGTGGGCGATAAGCCAACTCATTTAACGTCGGCGTCTCGGTGCCGCGCCCGGCGCTGGCGTACAACGTGAGCGCAGGCATCACCCGAAAGCTTGCGCCCAGCGTGGGCAGCGTGGCGCTGTAGCGCGTGCTGCCGCTGTCGTTGCCGTTACCGGCGACGATGTATTTGTCATCGCTGGTGAGTTTGACACTGCTAGCACGCACGCCCGCGTGGATGCTGGCCTCGGGTAACCAAGGCAATACACGCCACTGGCCTTGCACGTAGCCATCAGCCGAAGTGAGTTTGTTTTTCTCATCACGTCGCAACGCGCCGAGCACGCCTATCGTCGCGGTCGCGCCAACCCCGGTGAAATTTTGATAGCCGCGACGATTCTCATTGAGCACATCAGACGATACGCCCACCGCCACACTGCCCCAATCGCCCGACTGCACAAAGCGCGCATCAACACCGTAATAGTTGCGATCAAAATCGATCACGCCACCGGGGAAAGTGGCCGGTGCTTGCGCGACCACTGAGATTGCCTGAAACTGCCGCACCGCGCGCTCGCCGGTGTACACAACCAGCTCCACGGACTGTTGCGCATTGAGCTTGCGAGTCACGCGCACGCCGCCTTGCGTTTGCTCAACGTCCTTGCGCGTGTTGAATTGCAACGCAAGCGGATTGACTTGTCGCGCGTTTGCTTCGAATTCCGGCTTGGTCAGCCCCAGCGGATCTTGCGCGCCGGGCAGATTGACATGATTGCCGAGCAGCGTCACCGTTGTTGCCGCACCCAGCTGCACATCAAGTTTGGCATTGGCGCCGAGACGGATTGCCGCGCTGTGGGGTCGCGGCCCGTCGGTCTCAAAGCGATCAACTTGCGCCGCATAGCCCACCGCGCCCTGACGTCCATTGGCCTTGAGGCCAACGCGCAGGGTATTGTTTGAGCCTGCAACCAAGGTCGCCGTGACAGTGGGCGGCGACACACCCGATTCCGTGAACAGCTGAATCACACCGCCCGCTGCGTTACCGTACAACGCCGAGAACGGCCCGCGCAACACCTCAATGCGTTCCGCACTGCCGAGCGAAAAGTGCGAAACCTGACCCTGCCCGTCCGGCTGGCTCGCGGGAATGTTGTCGGTGTAGAGCTTGATGCCACGCACGCCAAAACTCGAACGTGCGCCAAATCCGCGCACCGACAGTTGCACATCCTGCGCATAGTTGTTGCGATTCTGCGCATTTACGCCAGGTACCCGTTGCAGCGATTCCGACACATTCACCTGCAACTGCCCGTCGCTGATCGCGTCCGCATCGAGCACATTAACCGCCATCGGAAGATTGAGCGGATCAGCGGCTGCGCGGGTTGCGGTGACCACCACCGGGGCAACAATCAGCGCAGGGGACGTCTGTGCGTGGGATGTGACCGCCACTAGCATCGTGACAGCGATCAATGGCAGCAAATATCGAACCTGTTCATTTGGCATCATTGAAACTCTCTTTCAGTATTTTTCCAAATTAGCGCCCAGCGACTGGCAAATTTAATGCCCGTTATTCCGTTTCTAAATCGATAGGAGACTAGGCGCGACGACGCAGACAGTGCGTTAGCACGGCAAGGAGGAGCAACGACGTATCGTATTGATTTAGAAATGGAATTACTCAGTGGCGGCAACATTTTCGTCCACCAACCACCTTACGCTAGCGTCGATAGTTATTACGCAGTCAACGAAATATGACCGGTTCGGCGGGCTCCCTCTCCCCTGCGGAGAGGGAGCCAAACCTCCGACGATAGGACGTATTTTGTTGACCCATTAATATGCGGGCGTGCCGATTTGAGGTTTTTGAGTGGCTGATGCCTCTCAAAAAATATATCAGCTTAACGTGTGATGGCTTATTTTGTATGGGGCAGCATAGTGTTTCATCTTAAAGTCGACTAGCTGCGAAATGAGCTGCTAGCCCAAGATAAACAAGGCGTTTGCTAAAAAGCTAGTAGTCAGTCTGAGCCTCCTCAGGGCTGCCCTGCGGCGGCTCAAAACCGACCATCGCATCAAGCACCGCGCGCAGCATCTGGGCCGTCTCGCGGGTGAATTCGCGGATGTAGTTTTCGTGTGTGCCGGGCACCAGGTGTGCGCGCAGGCCACCACCGACCAGCGCCTTCCAGTCATCAAGAATGCCAAACGCCCCACTCTGTTCGCACAAAATGAACTCGATGGCACCGGCATACGGCTGCGGCCGGTAATCGTGCGACACCCGTAGATAGGTCAGCTCCGGCCCCCCAAATGATCCAGCAAGAGGATCGGTTTGCGGCAAGGTGAGTATCTTCCAGAACCATGCGCGCGTGATGCGCGTGAGTGATCTCGCTACGTCCGCAGAGTAACGCGCCACGCTCGATTGATCGGTTCGCGATGGGCTGTCGATCAGCTCGCGCACAACGCCAGCAAGATCGCGATATGCCGCGCCAATCAGACTCATGCGAACCCAGAATCTCGTTTTGGGACGCACGTAATATCGATAGCGGCGAACGCCCGCATCGGTCGGGCACCAAGTGTCGAGCAGCAATAACAAATTAACCTGCTCGCCCGCCGCGATCAACTGTTGCGCCATTTCAAAAGCGATGGTGCCGCCCACGCATTCGCCGCACAGCGCGTAAGGCCCGTCTGGTTGCACCCGTCGCATCTGAAGAATGTATTCGGTGGCCATCGCGGCCACGGTTGGATGCGGTGCAGCAACGGGATTGCGACCACGGGCGACGAAGCCAAGCACCCGCGTCTCGCCACCCACCCGCGCCAACAGGCGGGCGTAGAGCGTCATTTCCGCCATGCCGCCGTTGCCGCCGGGGACGAGAAACAGTGGCTGCCGTTGCGTGCCGCTTTTGATTTCAACGAGATTCTCTGGCAGCAGCGGCACCGCCCTCGCCTGCGCCGCCTGCGCGTGAATTTTTTGCACTCTGATGGCGAGACCTGCAACCGACGGCTGCTCAAACAGCGCGACCAGTGGCACCCGAAGCTGCAACGCTTTCTCAATCAGCGAAACCGCCTTCAGCGCCAGCAGCGAATGACCTCCGAGATCGAAAAAACTGGCGTGCCGATCAAGCACGGAACGGCCTAGCGCCTGCGTAAAAACATCGGCAAGCAACCGCTCTGTTTCACCCGTTGGTGGACTCACATCATTGGCCGCAGCGGTGTGCGCCGCTTCGGCCGTCGCCCGCGCGCGCAACGCGGTGCGATCAATTTTTCCAGTCGTCGTCAACGGCAATTCAGCAACGATACGCAAGTCTTTCGGCACAAATGCCACCGGCAGCACGCGCTGCAGGTATGTTTGAATCGCGTGGATCGGGTTGTAACCCTTGTCGATGCTGGGTGCATTATTTACCAGCGTGACAAAAGCAACGAGATGCCGGGTGCTGGCGGTATCGCCTGTCGCCAGCACGGCCGCGTGGCCGACCTGCGGACAACGCATGAGCGCGGCCTCAATCTCGGCAGGCTCAATGCGAAAGCCAGCAATCTTTAGTTGCGCATCGAGTCGCCCGATGAACTCGAACTCTCCATCGCGCCGCAGCCTGACGCGGTCGCCGGTACGGTACAGGCGCTGACCGTCCTGACCGGCAACGGCGCTCATCACTAACGAGTCCGGATCGGCACGGCCATCGCGCAAATAGCCCAGCATCAGGCCATCGCCCGCCATCCAAGCCTCACCGGCTACGCCCTGCGGAACAGGACGCAGATTGCCATCAAGCACCATGACCTGAGTACCCGAAACAGGACGGCCAATGGGGATGGACGAGGCGCTGAAACTATTGTCAGCGCGTACTAGGTGGGTCGTGCTGAAGGTGGTGTTTTCGGTGGGACCGTAACCATTGAGCAGCTGGCATCCAGGCAATGCCTCGACAAATCTTCTCGCATGTGGCAGCGACAGGATGTCGCCGCCGACCAGCACCGTGCGCACTCGTGCGAAAGCGGACAAATGCTCGTCCACAATCATCTCGAACAGACCGGTGGTAATCATCAGCACAGTGATGTCGTGCACCTGAATGTGCTCGGCGAGACTGCTCAGTGAGAGCCTGGGGCTTGCCGGGAACAGCAGGCAGGCACCGTTGAGAAGCGCCCCCCAAATCTCGAAGATGGATCCGTCAAACGCGACCGCAGCAATCTGCAACATCCGATCGCTGGCATCGAACTGCACGTAGTTTGCGTCGACAACCAGCCGGATGATGCCGCGATGAGCGATGCAAGCGCCCTTGGGCTGCCCGCTGGAGCCGGACGTATACATCACGCAGGCGAGCGATTCCGTTGTGCAGTGGTCGAACTCCGATAGATCAACATCCGCACGCGCAGCGCCGACAGCGTGAATTTCAGCGTCCGACTCATCAGTGACGAATATTGGATTCACGCCGGCCGCGCGAACGGCCGAGGCGTACGCGGGCTCAGTAATGACGTGAGCAAGGTGAGCGTCAACCGCAATCTGGCGCAGTCGAGCCACTGGATCAGTGCAGCTCATTGGCACATACGCGCGACCCAGTTTAAGCACCGCGAGCATCGCGACGGCCAGATGGGTCGATGGCGTGAGGCAGATTCCGACGTGGGCGCGATCAGCCCCGCTAACGCGCCACAGTCGAGCCGCAAGCCGGTTTGCACGTTGATCAAGTTCGCCATAGCTCAACCCGCCGACGCTGCCGTCGCTGCCGTCGCTGCCTTCACCAACATTCTTAACTGCAATTGCGTTCGGATTGCGCTGCACCTGCCGCGCGAATGCAGCGGGCACGGTCAGCAACACGTTTGCACCGGACGTAGGGCCAACCCCCACCGCAATCACGGCATCACGCTCGGCAGTAGTCATCAAATCAAGCGCCGCAATCGGCTTGTCGGGATCGGCAACGATGGCGGAAAGTAGCGTGGCGAAATACCCGGCCCAGGCGGCGACATCAGCGCCGTCAAAGACGGCGGTGTCCCACGACCACAAGCCGCCAATCTGTCCTTCTTTTTCCCACGTCGTGAGCGTCATGTCCATTTGCGCCGCGCCGCTGTGAACATTGCTGCACGTCACACTCAGGCCGTCGAACTGCCAGTCGGCTGAGGGCAGATTCTGGTGCACAAACATCACCTGAAAGAGCTGGCTGCCGCTGGCGCGACGTTCGGGCGCAACGGCCTGCACCACATGCAAATACGGCGTGGCCTGATGCCTAAAAGCTTCGTTGGCAGTTTGATTTACCCGAGCGATGAGCTGACGCATTGAGTAATGGTCCTCCAGCTGGGTTCGCAACGCCATTGTGTTTACAAACGGCCCCACCATGTCCACCAATTCGATGCTCAGGCGATTGGCCGCAGTGCAGCCGACGATGACGTCGTTTTGCCCGCTCAGGCGGTACAACAACACCTTGTACGCGCTGAGCAATAGCGTGAACAGCGTCACGCCTTCTGATGCGCACAATCGCTCCAGTTTGGTCGACAGTTGACGATCAAGCTTGAACGGAAACGATGCGCCCGCGCCCTTCGCTGTAGTGTCTGCATAGCCCCCCGCATCGGTCGGCAATCGTGTCACCGGAAGCGGTTGCTGCAACACGCGACGCCAGTGCGCGAGGGCGGCCTCATGCGCGCCGCTACCCAATTGTGCGCGTTGCCACAGCGCATAGTCGCCGTAGGTCGCCGCGTCGTTTCGCGGGCGCTGTTCCGGCGTACCGTGACCGGCAAGCGCTTCGTTGTAGTGGCGACTCATTTCGCGCATGAAAATCGCAAACGACCAGCCGTCAAACACCATGTGGTGAAAGCAAAGCATCAGGCAAAACCGCTCTTCTGCGGTTTGCACCAACACCACCCGTGGCAACAGCGGTTCGGTGAGCACAAACAGGGTGTGTGCAACTTGAGCCACGATGCGATCAAGCTCACGGCCCACGCGCTCCGCGTCCATGGCGCGCAGGTCAATCTGTTTGAGCTGAAACGGTGCGGCGGGATGCACCGTCTGCACCAGCGCATCATCCAGCCGATGAATTCGCGTCCGCAACACGTCATGCTGCTCAATCACGGCATCAATGGCGTGCTGAAGTGCGGCGACCGAGAGCGCACCTTCGATTCGGCAATCAATGGCCAGATTGTGCTGCGCCGTTCCGGGGCGAAGCTCCTCGATCAGCCATAGCTGTTCCTGAGTGTGCGAGGCGGGCGTGTTGGCGCCGGCGCGAGCCGCGCCTGCCTCGATGGGTGCCACGTCGCGCTGCGCACCAAGCACCGAGCGAACCGCAGCCCAGCGTGCGGCGCCAGCATCGCCCACGATGTCAGGCACTGACGCGCCCCTGCATGCGTCTGCGGCATGCAATCATTGGATATGTCGCTGGTGGAGTGGGTCGCGACATCTTGCTGAGTGTGTGTGCCATCTTCGGTCGCGCCATCACCATCTGACAGCTAAAAAGCAGGAGCTTCAATGTAGCCGCTTTTCGTGCCCGTTCACCGACCTTTTTAGCACCTACTTTTGCACTACCCAAAAAGCAGAAAGCCCCGACGGGCGGGGCTTCTAGCTTGTTTTGTGGGTCGTTGTGAGACCCTATGAATCACTACAGTGGTACCGAGGGCGGGACTCGAACCCGCACGATGTCACCAACGGTGGATTTTGAATCCACTGCGTCTACCAATTCCGCCACCCCGGCTGAGTGAATCCTTTAATTATAACCGGCGTGAGTCGATGAGCAACCGACCGGTGTTGCAGTGGCTCGAATTTGTAGGCGCGGTTGTGCCACAGCCGCGCCTACAAAGGTTTACGCGATTCCCTTATTGCCACTCGCGTTCAGAATTTTCGGCACATTCAGCTTGCGCGCCGTAACGCGTTTCTTCGACTTGAGCCAGCCTTCGACTACGTCCCAAATGGGCTCGGCCTTGCTCGCGATTGCAGCATCGCGCGCAGCCTCCGCCACCGGGGCCCAGCCCGCGACCTTGTACGTTTTCGACGCGTCGATTAGCGCGCCTTTGAGCCGCATGTCGCTGATGCGTTTGCCCTGCGCGCCGAGGGGGTCGATTGTGTATTGCAAGCCGCCGACGCGCACCATGTCTCCACCCTGCTGATAGTACGGATCGGGGTTGAACAGGTTGTCGGCAACGTCCTCGAGCACCGTCTTGATCATTTCGCCGCTCATGTCCGTGACGGTGGTGTACGGATAGGCGATCGCCGTTTGATCCATCAGATGCTCGCGCGTGATCGCCTGCCCCGATAGCAGCGACGTGCCCCAGCGGAAGCCCGGTGAGAACGCGATTTCGGTGCTTTTCGTTTCCATCAGCGCATCGAGAATGAGCTGGTCAAAACTGCCGTTGAAATTGCCGCGACGGTAGAGCATGGCGTCAGTCGTGGCGAGTTTTTCGCTGAGCTTCGCCTCGTACGGCGCACGCATTTTGGTGATGAGCGCCTGCATCGCCGGATCAGCCAGAAGCAGGTTGGAAAAAATCGGCAGCAGCTTGTAGCGGAAGTCTTTGATACTTCCATCTTTCACGTCGAAATCGAGCACGCCGAGGAACTTGCTGTTACTGCCGGCGTTGGTCACCAGCGTCACGCCGCCCGCGTTTTTCACCGGGATCGCGCCGGGCACGCCGTCATGCGTGTGACCGCCGAGAATGGCGTCGATGCCGCGCACCCGCGACGCGAGCTTCAAGTCCACATCCATGCCGTTGTGCGACAGCAGCGCCACGACTTTCGCGCCCTTCGCGCGCACCTCGTCGACGGTCTTCTGCATGTCGTCTTCGCGAATGCCGAACGACCAATCGGGGGTCATGTAGCGCGGGTTGGCAATCGGTGTGTACGGGAACGCCTGCCCAATGATCGCGATCGGCACGCCATTCATTTCGCGCATCGTGTATGGCTTAAACACGAGGTCTTCGAAGTCCGTGGTCTTGACGTTCTGCGCGACGAAATCGACCTTTCCTTTGAAGTCCTTGTCGACGATCTCCTGCACGCGCTTCGCGCCGAGCGTGAACTCCCAGTGCCCCGTCATCACGTCGACACCGAGTGCCAGGCAGGCATCAACCATGTCCTGCCCGTTCGACCACAGCGCCGTCGCTGAACCCTGCCAGGTGTCGCCGCCGTCAAGCAGCAACGCACCGGGTCGTGAAGCCTTGAGCTGCTTGATGAGTGTGGCCATGTGCGCGAAGCCACCTACCTTTCCGTAGGCTTTAACGCCTGCTTCAAAATCGAGGAAAGTGAACGCGTGCGCATCCCGGGTGCCGCGCGGCACATTGAAGGCTTTGAGCAGATGCTCGCCGACCAGATGCGGTGCCTGATTCAGTGCCGAGTTGTAGCCAAGATTCACACTCGGTTCGCGGAAAAAAATCGGCTTCAACTGCGCGTGGCAATCGGTGAAATGCAGCAGATGCACGTTGCCGAAACGAGGCAGATCGTAGAAGCTCGCTGGCCCGGTGGCGGCCAGCAACGCTTTGGAATCTAGGGCCGCGCCTGCGGCGGCTGCGATGGCAAGGAGATTCAGGAATTCGCGTCGTTGCATGGTTACTTTCTGTCCGCACTCCGACACATGGCAGAGGCTATTTCAGGCTCCCTCTCCCGCAAGCGGGAGAGGGTTGGGGTGACTCATTGCGCAATCGGAACCGTTTGCCAAGTTCAGTTTTCTTCCTCAATGAGCCTTAGGGTGGGCACCCCGTGCCCACAAAAAAGTAGCACTTAGATCACGGTGGATTTGCAACGCGACGGTGGGCACGGGGTGCCCACCCTACGTAGCTTCGCAAGCGTTCATGTGGCGTTACGCATCCGCGTCCAGTCACCGGCAACGCGATTGACCCCGCCGCGATTTCTGTTGTTCTGACCTAGTCCACCGGTGTGCGCTTGACACCAAATTTGGGTCGATTCGCTCACTTGGATGGGTCTGTCCAATGCATCGTCGATGTTCTTGCACGCAGTCAACGCCAATGACCGACGAACGGCATTAAACGTCGAAATCCCCAAGCAAATCACCAATGCGGGCCGCACAATTTCTATTTGCGGGATTGCAAATTCCCTTGCCGCCCGAATGAGCGCCGACGTTGGAATGGCAGCGCTTAGCCCGCCGAGCTTGATGAACGGAAACAGGTTAGTTGCATAAGTGTCCCGCAGTTCTGTATTGAAATGCTGAAGCAGAAGGCGTTGCAATGTTTTGTTGGTCGGAAGTTCTGGGGATAGTCCGAGTATGCGTGCGTCTTCGTCGATCAGCTGCGCGTTCAACCGATCATGAGAACTCCAATCCTGCAGCAACACAAAAGTCGACGCATCGACGTTGTGCGCACTTTTCGAGTACGGGGACACGTAGTCACACTCATATGCGCCCGCGTGATAGTTCCCAATACTGTTGTAGCCGTCCCAGCGAGCCGCTTGCCGACGCATCGCCACATCGCGCAACGCCAACTCCTTTGGGCTCATCCCGCTACCGTAGCCCGGATGCTCGCATCCGGGTCTCTCGACTTGGCGACGTCAAATTTGATTCCTGCGGAATGCACGTCAGATGAACCCGGAATGCGCTTCGCAGCTTTCTGGCTACCAGCATCTTTTCCTTGAAACGCCCATTTAATATGGGCTAGATCGTAAAAAAGCATAAAGTCGACAAGCGTCCATTTATAGGCCATAGCCCAAGTGAAATAAGGTTTTCACCAAAAAGTTGCTGCCCCGCCAATCGCCTAATTTGAGGCGCGTTAAGAACGCTCGCTACGAGGTTCACGAACCCTTCGACAAGCGCAGGGCGAACGGTGGGTTTGCGCTTCGCGCGGTTCACGCGCTGGATCCCCGCTTTCGCGAGGATAACGGCACAGAGTGCGGACAGATTCACCACGCAACGCGGCTACTGATTCACCGGCGATTCCGGATCCAGCAGCAGCGCCATCACGTCCTTGATCTGCGCTTCGGTCAGGATGCCAGCATCGCCAAATCGCGGCATGTTGGCGCAGGCGTTGAAGGAATGGCTGTTCCAGATGCGGGCCCACGTGTATTTGAGGATCGGGTCGGTCTGACCGCGCAACTTGCCGTAGCCAGTTAACGTGGGGCCGATATTGCCGTGGGCGATTTCTTTTTTGTCGATCTGGTGGCAGGCGTAGCAGTTGCCGCCGGCCACAGCACCGGGCGCGTCGGAGTACTGCAGGCCGCGCCCGCTCTGGGCGATGGATTCACCGCGTTTCCAGTCGCCGAGATATTTGCCGTCGGCTGGATATTTGACGGAGGCGAGTGCTGCTGCCTGCAACGCGTCGCGCAATTTTTCGTCGAGTGGCTTATTACTGCGAGAGGATTCAGTGCACGCCATTTGCAGTGGCGTTTGATCGAGACGATCCAGTTTTGCTGACGGCGATTCTTTGAATGACGCTTTGAGCAAAGCGACGATTTCAGCATCCGTAGGGGCCTTCGCGCCAGGAGGAAATCTTCGGGCAAGCGATTCGACTTCACGCGAGGTGTCGGCGGCGGTGGGGCCGGGCTGCATCGTTGCGCAACCGCCTGTAACCATCACAAACGCGACTGCAGCAAGAGGGAAAAATTTGATCTTCATCGTCGTTCCTTAGCGCTTGATCGCGGGTGCGTCCATGATGCCGTCTTTGCCCTTGACGCCCATATAAGTGATGAGGTCAACCGACGCGGGCGACAGAAACTCAAGCTCGGGCAAACGCTGCTGACGGAAGCAGTCTAAGAGCCGCCACTGCATCGTGCGCATCGCGCCCTGACTCACGCGATATGCGGGCCATGTGGTGAATGCGCGCTGCGCGTTGTCGGCTTTCTGAAAGTTCGGCAAGTCCTGCAAGCGAATGCGCTGACCGTCAACACCGTGACAGGTGGCGCAGGCGAAGTCGTAGGGGCCGCCTTTGAAGAAGAACATTTTTTCGCCACGCAAAAACGACTCCTGCTCCTTTGGGTGAGTCTGTGGGAGGTTCACTTTGGCACCCCGCGATTGGCCTACAACATAGGCGGTGAGCGCTTCATGATCGGTCTGGCGCTCCGCCGCGTTCAGCGAATGCGGGCGCTTGGTCAGCTCGCTCGTCGTGAAGCCTTGCAACGTCGTTTGGCAATGCACGATGCGCGATTCGAGATCCATCACGCGATTCGCATCGGCGAAATAGCGCGGCAACACGGCGTTGACGCCAGCGACTTTGCCTGTGCCGAGACCCAAATCACACGCTTCCATCGACGCGTTTTTCGGGCCGCGCTTTTGCTTCCACAAGTCTTCGCCACGCATTTCGAGCAGCTCGGCCGGGTTACCGTCGGCGAGCAGTTCGCGATAGCGGTCGATTTGCTTTTGCACGTCTTGGGCAGTGAGTGGCAGCGCTAGCGTGGCTAGCAGCGCGGCGATTATTTTTGCTTTCATGTGAGTTCCTCCGGTTTTGTTGGCTCCCTCTCCCGCAAGCGCTGCGACAGGATTGTCGCCTCCGGCTCCGGGGTGGGGTTGAGGGAGCAGGCACACGAAAGGGGCTTGGTTGGAACGCCACGTTCCCCCTCTCCCTAGCCCTCTCCCTCAAGGGGAGAGGAGACTACGCCGCGCTTCGCGCCGTGCGCTGCAAATCTTGCTACGAAATAACCGCTTCGTCCGTTCGCTTATCGCCCTTGTTATCAGTCCAAGTGACGATCACTTTTTCGCCCTTCGCACCGCCCTTGAAGGTGAAATTCATCACCGGGTTTTGCGACACGGCGGGGCCGAAATTGGCGGACAACACGGGCTTGCCGTTCCATGTCGCCGTCACGGTTTGAATGTGGTGCGCCGGCACGGTGTTGCCTGCGCTGTCTTTGCGCTGGCCGGTCTCCATGATGTGCGCCATGAGTACGCGCACTTCTGTCGTGTCGCCTTTTTGTTGTGCGCGAATGCGCATCGGATCTGCCATAACTATCTCCTCAAATCTTTTACAGCCCGACAACCGCGCGAAGCGCCGTCAGGCAAGGCGTCGGTTCGCGCCGTGTGCTTTTGCACACAAGCGAACCGACAACGCAGCATCACGGCGCTGCAGCCGGTTGTCGATTAACCGCCACAGCCGCCGAGGGTAACCTTGACTTCTTTTGTTGCAACATAATATTTGCCGCCCGCTTTGACGACGACGTGAATGTTGGAGCTTTGGCCCATCTTCACGCGAGTGCCGACGTTCGCTTCGGTGCCGGGCAGGATGTCGAACTGCGCGGCGAGGCTCGATGGATTTTTTTCCACCAAGAACGAGATCGATTGCGTGTTGGGAATTTTGCTAGCGGCGGCGATCGGCACCACCGCGCCGTTCTCGGCAATGTCGGGTGCTGTGATCGTAATGTCACCCGATTTTTCAGCGCTCGCGCCGCCCATGGCCTTGAGCACATCGTTCATGTTTTTGGCATCGAACGCGGCTTTGTTCCAGTCGGCAGATGCGGCAATCGGCATCATGCCAGCGCTGATCGCGGCGGCGATGATGGCGAGACTGCCAGTCGCTTTCAGCGTTTTTCTACGTTGGGTGTTCATCGACACAACCTCCTGATTGTTGATAAGTCTAATTTTAGGTTCGCGCAGCGCAAACCCAAGGTGGTAATCCCGAATATCCATACTGCGGACGGGTTAAAACTTTCCGGCGGCGAGCCAATCCGCCATTGCGCGAATGTCTGCGTCCGGCACATGCGCCTGCGCAGGCATCGGCACGTTGCCCCACACGCCGCTGCCGCCCGCCTTGATCTTAGCTGCCAACGTTGCCGCCGAATCAGCGCCATATTTCTTGTGGATGTCTGTAAACGACGGCCCCAAGATTTTGGTTGTCACGCCGTGACAGGCGGTACAGGTGTGCTTTTGGGCGAGCTGTAAAGCATCGGGGGTAACGAGCGTCGTCGCTTGCGTTGATGTTGGTGGTGTTGCGGGAGCGGTTCCACCGCGATTCTCCGTCGCACTATTTATCGCGGTAGAACCGCTCCCACAGGGGCTTTGTGCGTTTGGCACGCAGGCTCGGGTGTCGGCACCGCGTATCGAGCCAATGATGCGGTTTTGCTCGGCGAGATTGCCGTGCGCATTGCGTGCGTAATCGGGCAGGCGACTGGTGATTTTTACTTCGCTCGCACAATTCGTCATGCAGTTGCCACCCTGAACGTCCGGTTTGTCTTTGACGTTCCACATCGCATGCGCCGTCGTCGTGCCATTACGATTCGGTAGTTTTTTCTGCGTCTCGGCAATGTTTTTGTCCGACAGCACAAAGTCAGCGGGCACGATGTTGCCGAGGTTCAGGATGTACGCGGTGACTGCATACACCTCGTCTGTGCTCAAACTTTTCGGCGCGTTCCACGGCATCGCGCGATTGATGTAATCCCATAGCGTCGACAGCTGCGAGAGCTTCATCAAACTCGTGCGCTGCGGTACAGTTTCGGAACGGAACGCAGCGACCCGCCCGGTCTGCGCGTCACCGGGTTTCGTGTGGCCAATGATCGGCGTGAAGTAAACGTTTGATTCACCAAATGCGCCGTGACAGCTTTCGCACTTGGTTTCCCAGACGTCTTGCCCTTTGCTGACCGAGCCGGAGCCTGCGGGAAGGCCTTTGAAATCCGGGCGGACGTCGATGTCCCAAGCACGGATTTCGGCGGGCGTGGCGGGGCGGCCGAGGGTTGGGAATTTGGGTTGGGCGAAGCAGACGCTTGCCATCGCCAAAAGTGTCAGGGAGAGCGCCGTTCTGCCCCCTCTCCCCCGGAGGGAGAGGGCTGGGGAGAGGGGGAGGCTTGGATTAGCAGTCGGCTGGGCGGGCATACCCACCTCCCCCCTCTCCCCCGGAGCCAACGGCGACACTCGTATCGCAGCCTCTCCCTCCGGGGGAGAGGGGAGCAAAAACTCAACCAATCTGAACATTGCTAACCTCCCCATTTGGCGAGACCAGCCAGCTTTGAATCGCGTTGTTGTGATAAATCGAGCGGGTGCCTCGCACCTTGCGCATCGCGCTGATGGGTGCCTGCACGTGTCCGGTCGAATCGGTCGCACGCGATTGCAAAATCGCGTCTTTGCCATCCCAAGTCCAGTCGATACTGAACCGCGTCAAACACTTATCCAGCACCGGCGTTTCCAGCCGTGCTGAGCGCCAGTTTTTGCCGCCATCCACCGACACGTCCACCCTACGAATCTTGCCGCGACCGCTCCACGCGATGCCGGTCACATTGAAAAATCCTTTGTCGAGCAGCACCTGTCCGCCCGACGGCGAGGTAATCACGCTTTTGACCTCCTGAATGCTCGAATACTGGCGATGCTGGCCGTCGGGCATCAGATCGATGTAGTGCAGCGTCTCGTCTTTGCTCGCGTACGGCATGTCGCCGACTTCGATGCGACGCAGATATTTCACCCATGACACACCCTGCACACCCGGCACCACGAGGCGTAGCGGATAGCCGTTTTCCGGACGTAGCATTTCGCCGTTCATGCCGTACGCGACCAGCACGTCATCGAGCGCATTGGCCAGATTGATGGTGCGGGTCATGCTGCTGCCGTCGGCACCTTCAGCGAGGATGAATTTCGCCTTTTTCATGTCAATGCCACAGTCGTCAAGCAGCCATTTCAGCGGCACGCCGGTGAACTCGCAGCAGGACAACATGCCGTGCGTGTACTGCACCGTAGGCACCGCCACGTTGCCCCATTCCATGCCGGTGTTGGCACCACATTCGATGAAGTGCATGCGCGAAATACTTGGCATGCGCATCAGGTCATCCATCGTGTAGACCTTGGGGTTCGCGACCAGCCCGTTGATCATGAAGCGGTGTTGCGCCGGGTCGATGTCCCACCAGCCCTGATGATGCCGCTCGAAATGCAAACCGCTCGGCGTGATGATGCCGAAGAAGCCTTGCAATGGCGCAAAGCTCACGCTCGCAGCGCCGACGCGCGTGAGGCCCGGCGATTCGCGGCGTTGCAGATTTTCCTCGTATTTGGATGGCAGGCCGTAGCCACGCGTGGCGACCGGCTGACCGAGTCCCTTCGTGTGTGCGGGTAGATTCAAAATCGCGGGATCGCCTGCGGCTGCGTTTGCGGCGAAAGCGCGGCTTGATGTGCCCACCAACGTCGCAGCGCTCGCCGCGAGAAATGCCTTGCGCAAAAACGAACGACGATCATCGCGCGGCAGCGTCATCGCCTCAGTCGTCAGAAAAAATTCCGGCGCTTTTTGTAGTCGACCGAAACGATTTGCGCTCATGGAATTGGAACTCATCGCCGCACGGCGTGCGATTGCGCGGATTTGCTTTGCAATTCGGTGAACGCAGGCGCCTCAGTATCGCCCTGCGCCATGAACTGCGCCGCGCTTTCGCGTAGCGCGCTGGCGGCAGCCAACTCATCGCTCTCGCGCGCCATCAGACTCACGCAGGCGGTACGGCAGATGTCGGTGAGCGTAGCGTCGCTGATGACGTACATCGCCTGAGCACCTGCCTTGCGCCGCGAGGCGACGCCGGACAAGTGCAAATGGGTCAGGTGGCGCGACACAGCGCTCTGCGACAAACCGGTTGCGGTCATCACATCGCTCACGCTCTGTTCCGTGTTGCACACCGCGTGAATCACCTTCAGGCGCGAAGCGTCCGAGAGCAGCGAAAAGTATCGGGCGACTTTGTCGAAAACGGGTTCAAGTTCTTGCATGTTGCAAGGCCTCCTTTTTTGTAATTATGCGCGTACACGCATACTTGCAAATAGGGGTTTTCCCGTTTGAGTTTGATTGTGGCGTGTAGGAGCGGCGAAAGCCGCGATCAATTCGCGTGAACGGCGCTAAACAGCCGCCCCACCTCCCGTCGTCATACTCGCCAAAGGCGGGTATCCAGAAAGCCGCTTGTTCAGACTCCATTCGTTTCATCGGCGGGGTCCAAGCCTCTGGATTCCTGGCTTCGCCGAGCATGACGCCGAGGTAGGGTCGGCGACAAAGTGCGCTTGACTACATCAATCAGCTTTTCTCCGAAACTCTCACCCTTATTGGGCGTAGACCATGCAAAGCTAATTTATCGACATTAAGCCAATAAAAGAAAAAGCCCCAGCGAACTGGGGCTTTCAGGTCAATTTACTTAAAAGTTGTTACTGATACTTGACGCTGCAACCATACGGTTGAGCCGTTGCAATAGACCGTCGTTTACCTGCCAAAGCCTCCTCATTTGCGCACGTGCGAAGCTAAGCGGTCGTTATCAGTCGGATTGCCGTACTCGCCTCAGCACAAATTTGCCGTACATCCGAGCAAATTCGCGGTACGCTTCGGCTGTGGAATATGCGCGCGAACACGCGCATCCGGTCGCCGCCGGGCAGACTCAACTTAGGTCGGGAGCCATCATGCCAGCAAACGCTACTGCCAAACTTTCGGTCAAAAACCTGTTTCGCTTCATCGCCGTGCGCGGCCAGCGGCGAATGGATTTATCAGCCAGCCTGCTTGAGTTGGATCGGCTGACCAGCGAGTTCATTCAATCCGTCCGGCAGGCTGACACCCTTGAGGCTGTGCGCAAAGCCGCGAACGGGCACATCGCAAAAAGTCCCTTTTATCAATCCAAATCGTTGGAAAAATCGCGCTACTGGCCGTGGATAGCGCGTGCGCAGGCGCTCTATATGATCGATGCGCTTCGCCCTCGTGCGGTCGAGGGTGCCGTAACGTCTGCCACGCTGGCTGCGCTCAATCAGGCTCGGTCGGTCAGTACTGACGTGCGGGCCAACGCCAAAGCCGACGAAGTTGCCGTCTGGGAGGACTATCTCGCTGGCGTCATCAGCGGCGAACTCAACGCGGACCGAAGCGCGAACTTGATCGACGTCTTGCGCGCGATCAACGTACCCAATCCTATCACTGCTGAAAATGTCAAACAGGCGCAACTCACGTTGGGCGCGTCGCCGGTGCTGCCGATCTGGTTGATCAACCTGATCGCCCCGAATCGGCCGCAGCAATGGCAGTTTGTCGCGGGCGTCGCTGATCTGATGCTGGTGCAGGAAAACTGGGAAGGCTACCTGCGCAGCGAAATCGCCCATGTCGAAAATGTCATGGCCAGCGAGACACGCTCGCGCAACGTACGCGAACTCAACGCCACAAGCACCACCCAGTTCAGCAGCAGCGAGACGACCAACGAGACCGAAACCGAGCTGCAAACCACCACGCGCAACGCGCTCAGCAGCCAGGTGCAAGACACGCTGGCGCAGCAAAGCAATCTGAGCACCGGCGTGAGCGTTTCGGCTCGACTGGGGCCCGCGGTGACCATGAACACGAGCGCGGGGTTTGACTTTTCCACCACCAGCTCACAAACCCGCAGCTCGGCTGAAGAATTCGCACAAGACGTTGTGGAGCGGTCGATCGCCAAGCTGACCAGCAAACAGACTAACAGCACCACCACTGTCGTCACCCAGGAAACGGAAGAGACCAACCTGCACAGCTTCGCGAACGTTGGGTCGCAGGCGAAACATATCGTCGGCGTGTACCGCCATTTGGATCAGATATGGCGAGCGCAAGTCTTCAATTACGGGCGGCGGCTGATGCTGGACATCGTGGTGCCTGAACCCTCCGTCAACTGGCACGCCGCAAGCACGGCTGAACCCAAAGGCGCACGGCGCAGCAAGCCCAAGCCCTTAGACGGGCTGACCGTCGGCGCGATTAGTCCCGGCAACTACCAGAGCCTGGCCGAGGGCTATCGCGTGACCTCGCTTCCCGCGCCGCCGGATCAGGAATTTCATCGCGACAAAGTCATCGAAATTCCAGTCTTTAAAAAAGGCACCGCAGACAGTTCATCGGTCGAAGTGAAATCCGCCACCATCGAGGTGCCCGATGGCTACGAAGCGATATCGGTCGAGGCGGACTTCAGTGGCGTGAGCTGGAAAGAAGATGGCAAGAAAAATCTGGCGAGATTGCAGATTGATGCGGTCAACCTCGGGTTGGAGGCGTCCGGTGCCGTGAGTCACTCGATTGGCCCGACGCGCGGCGTGGTCGAATGCGGCCTCTACATTGATCAGTATCAGGGTGGATTGTGCTCGATAAAAATCAAATGCCGCCTGACGCCTGAACGGCTGAACCGATGGCAACAAGATGTGTACGACGCGATCGTGAACGCTTACAACAAGGAGATGAGCGCATATCAATCCGACCAGCAAAATGAAAAGTCGCTGACAGCCGTTCGTCAGGACAACAACAGCAGCGACTCAAAGCGCGAGATTGAGCGCGCTGAACTCAAACGTGCCAGCATCGCCATGCTGCGTAACGACAATTTCGAGCACAACGGCGCGATAACGTTTGGTGGTAACGCGCCCTTGGCAAACCTTCCGCTAATTGAATTCAAGAAAGCCGCGAAACAGGGTGCAGAGGCTCGCTTTTTTGAAGAGGCCTTCGAATGGCCCGACATGACTTATTTGTACTACCCCTACTTCTGGGCGCGTCGCGAACGCTGGTTTGATTTGATGGCGCAAACCGACTCCGACCTGCTGTTTGAATCGTTCCTGAAGTCAGGCGCTGCACGGGTCAATTTGTCGGTCCGCCCCGGATTCGAAGCTGCGGTGCTCTACTACTTCGCGACGGGGCAGATCTGGGTGGATGGATCGGTACCTGTGATCGGTGATCCGCTCTACGTTGCACTCATCGGTGAAATTGTCGCCAGCAAGGGGCTGAGCATCGATACGCCCGAACCGGTCGGTGACTCTTGGACTTACACGACACAAACCGATCTGGTTGTGCTCGACCCCGATGACCGCGCGATCACCACGGACGTAAGTTCCTTACCGCAATAACGGCTAAGGCGTATGCCAGTCATTGGCGATCCACTGGGCTTCATCGCCGAGACGGCCGACCCGTGGCTCGGGCAGGCGAGCCTGTATTGGCTCGGTCGCCCCGGTGATCGCATGGCAAAGCTGCTTGAGATTGAGACGGCTGCGTGGGATGGCAGCGACAGGCCGCCGTTTGCTTGGTGCGTGCTTAAACATCCGCAATTGCGCAAACCCGATAAGAGCATGGCGCCGCCCTCCAACCCCTACCAGATCAACGAGCCACCCGAACGCTACCACTCGCTGATTCTCTTTGTCGCGCCGCATGTAAAGATCAGCTATCCCGACGCGCAGCCACGCGTACCGATCAAAGTGATTCGTCTGGATGACATGAACAGCGTGCCATCGTTCGGGCAGGCAGTCCAACTGGGCGATTACCTCGGCGAGCTTGACCTGAATGTGATCACCGACAGCAATTCGTTCGCCCGGAACGATTTTCATTTTCTGGGCTGCCGGGCCTATCGCAGCGGCCTCGCCGTGGTCATTTGCTACGCCTACGCAGGCCTTGAAATTCACATCAACCTGAGCGAAACAGAACCCTGCCTGCATGAGCTGCAGTTCTTCTGTGACCATAGCTTCCACCATGTTTGGTACGTTGGCGCAACGTCTCATGTTGAAGTGAAAGTCATTCAAAAACGCGTGCTGGAGTTGGTCAATCCGCCAGCGCGCCAGATGATGGAATTTGTCTCGGTGTACCGACACGCCATCGATACGAACGATGTAGCTGAACTGCGATCTCGCGGTGAGGCGGTGGCGAAGTACCTGCAACAACCCTTCACGCCGACGTATTTCAAGTGGGTCGTGACCGGCAGCGCGATTGCTGATCGACCGCTTAGTGTGTTTGATCGAAGCCGTGCTTACTTCGACGGCGACAAGTTTCACCGCGTTGAGGTGGTCGAAGAAGATTCGCCCGCGCGATCCGTTTTTATGTCGGCAATTGATGTGGGCATCGGATTCACGGTGCTGGGCCCAATTGCCGACCTGATTCAGATCGGCTGCATGGTCAGTACTGGAAAGGACTACTGGGGGCAGCCGGTCGAAAACTCCGATATTGGCTTGCAGGTGGTCTTTACGCTTTTGGGTGGTTTCGGCGATCTGCTCAAAGGCGGCACGTACGTCGCCGAGTGTCTGGGCGAACTGAAACAACTGAACAATACGGTGTTCCCCGCCTCGGCACTTGCCTCGCTGAATCCGGGCACATCATCCGCGTTTTTCGGGCGCGTGTTTGATAGCTTGAGTCCGTCGATGATCGCAGCAGCAGAGCGCGTCATCACCAAGAAGCCCGCCAACGAATTGCTGGGTGATCTGCTGGTGCTTCGCCGTGCTGCCAACGCGGGTGACAGCCTCTCGATGGGCGCATTGACGAGGGCCATGGCTGAGGCGCTGCAGGTTGAACTGGAGGCGCTGGCAGCAGTCACCTTCATTCACGAGGCACCGGCATTTCGGCGCTTTGCGCTCGATACCGGCTTTTTGAGCCACAGCGTGTTTGACCAAATTGCGAAGACCAACGCGGACACCATCCGCAGCCTGATCACCGGGGCCCGCGCGCTGGGCGATGGTGCTGGGCTGTACGAGAAAATCCTGCAAATTGAACCCGATGTCGCCCGCGCCTTGCGCGACAATATCCGCAGCCTGACGTGGGAGAAGGTGCGCTCGCACCCCGGGTTGCGTCAAGAGTACAAGCGCTACGCGCTGAAGTATCGCGACGCCAAAAATTTTGATGAGTGGGCGCTCACGCTGACGCGAGGTAAACCTCGACAGAGCTTGCGCTACGCGTTCAGCGACAACGTGGTGAGCTTCTTGCAGGAATCGATTGCCAAGGCTGACGGCTGCCCGCCGATTGATGAGTTGATCCTCGACCCGAGGCTTGTTGACCGCATCGTCGAGCTGATGGGCAAGATGGATTCGTACGAGAATTTGCGAGAAGCGGTCGAAGCAACTGCACCGGGACTCGGCTTGGGGAGAATCCTTAATGCCGATCATCTGATTGAGAAACGCATCCGCATCAAGTCAATGGCGGGATTGCGCGACACCTCAACCTACCTGTCAAAACTGGTTGTGGCGAATCCACAGATTGCGGCGAAGTTACAGGCGGTTGGTGTGAGCGATTTAGGCAACTACATTCACAGCAGAAAAACGGCGTATATGCAGGCGTTGCTGCCACACAATCAAGAAGTGGGCTTCTCGATTCAGGCTATCGCGGACGCGCATCAACTGTTTTTTGTGGTGACGAACGGCATGCCGTTCAAACACTTTCTTGCTGTATTCGGCCCCGAGTTCGAACTATTGGCCAAGGACGCGAATGAGGTATTGCCAGCGCTGAGGCCAGGCACCTTCTTTGAGCTGATCCTGCGCATCCGCGACGGAGAGCAACTTTTGTTGGGCGAAACAAAGGTGTATGAACGCATCGTCGGGCAGAGAGCGAGCCGCTCGATTCGTTAGCGCAGTCCGCCTGACACGGCACGGCCCTTGCGGCAATGGCAACCTCTGGTGTGACGGTTCCCGCCGCCGTTTTGCTCGCCAAAAGCGAGGATCCAGCGATCCTACAATTCTGCAATCAGCTTTTCACCGAAACGCCCACCTGAATTGGGCACAGACAATGAAAAAAGCACTTATCGAGATCAAGCCAGAAAAAGCAAAAGACCCAGCTCACTGGGGCTTTCAGGTCATTTTAGTTAAAAGCTGTTACTGATATTTAACGCTGCAACCATACGGTGTGGCCGTCGCCACCGTCACCGGTTTTCCCGCCAGCGTCTCGTCCAGCGCGGCGCGCACAAAGTTTTTCGCAGTCTTGACGTCGGCTTGATTGGCGGTGCGCTTATCGTCGATGCCGCCTGCGTAAACCAGCTTGCCGGATGGGTCGATCACGTACATATGCGGCGTGGTTTTGGCAGCATAAGCTTGGCCGACTTTGCCCGACTCGTCCATCAACAAATAGCTGGAAGCGTCCTTCCATTCGCCCTTCATTTTGGCGCTGAGCTTGGTGGGCTCAAGATAATCTTGGTGACTCTTCGCGGTGCTATTTACGGACAACCAGACTACGCCCTTGCCCGTCGCGTCTTTCTGCAACGACTGCATGTTGTTCGAGCCGTAATGCTTGACGACAAATGGGCAACCGGGGTTGGTCCATTCAAGCACCACGTTTTTGCCCTTGAAATCGGACAGTTTCACGGTCTTGCCGGTGACATCGGTCAGCGAGAAATCGGGCGCGGCTTGGCCGACAGTGACGGCGTGGGCAGCGGCCATGGCGGTGGTGACGAGGAGAGTAGCGAGGGTGCGGATCATGGGGACTCCTTGGTTGAAAAAGATTTTCGTCGTACCGGCGAAGGCCGGGATCCAACGAGGCAATCAACGGCTTCGAATGGCAACGATGGGCCCCGGCCTTCGCCGGGGTGACGAGATTAAGGCAGCGCGACTAACGCCTCTTTGACGATACCCGTAGTCAGCAGTTCCGGCAAAAGCTGCGGCGCTTTGCCCGGTGCATGCAAAACATAGACCGGTACGCCGGAACGGTTCATGGCGGCGAGCGCTTGTGTAATGCGCTCATCGCGGTTAGTCCAGTCGGCGCGCATCAGCGTCACCTTCTTTTGTTCAAACAGGTTCTCAATCTCAGCGCGAGTGAGCACTAATCGCTTGTTCGCCTGACAGCTCACGCACCAAGCGGCGGTGAAGTCCACAAACACCGGTTTGCCTTCCGCGTTGAGCTTGGCAACAGCCGCCGGATCCCACGGTTGCCAGTTGGCTTTGCTCGTTTTTGCCGAGGTAGTAGCCGCCTGCGCAGGCTCGCTCGCGGGCCACGCCAGCGTCATCGCGATCACCGCTGCCGCCACGCCCGCCCAGCGCACGCCAGATTTCATCGAACCAATCAGCCACGCTGCGAACGCCAATCCGACGAGGCCCAGCAAGCCAATGGCCGCGCCATCCGCGCCCGCCTGAAGCGAAATCACCCACACCAGCCACACGACAGTGAGGAACATCGGAAACGCCAGCAATTGCTTGAAGGTCACCATCCATGGACCCGGACGCGGCAGCTTGTCCAGCCACTTAGGAAACCACGCGAGCAACACATACGGCAACGCCATGCCGATACCCAGCGCGGCAAACACCGACAGCGCTGCAGCCGCGCTCTGTGTGAGCGCAAATCCGAGGGCTGCGCCCATGAACGGCGCGGTGCATGGGCTCGCCGCGATCACCGCCAGCACGCCCGAGAAAAACGCGTCAACGCCGGGATGTTTCGCCTGCATGGACAGCAGCGAGGATGGCGCAAGTTGACCGACTTCAAACGCGCCCATCAGGTTGAGGCCGATCAGGAAAAAGATCACCGCCAACACCCACACCACGCCGGGATTTTGCAGCTGGAAGCCCCAACCGACAGCGCTTCCCGCACTCTTGAGCGCGAGCATCACGCCTGCCAGCGCGAGGAAGGAAAGCACGACGCCGATGGCGTAATAAATGCCGTGCTGGCGCATGGCGGTGCGGCTTTCTGCCGCTTTGCCCGAATGCTGCGCAAACGACAAAATCTTCAACGACAGCACCGGAAACACACAAGGCATCAGGTTCAAAACCATGCCGCCGAGGAAGGCAAAGCTAAGCGCTAAGACGAGAGTCATAGGAGCAGAGTTGCTGGTAGCAGCTCCTTCTATTGGCGTCGCGCCGCTAGGTAAAGTGAATCGCCCCGTATTGACTACGACTGGTACAAAACCTGACTTTCTACCGTCACTCGATATCGCAGCGTCACTAGCCAACACGGCTTGGAACTGAGCTTGAATATTTGCACCGTTTGCCAGCTTAACGAGGATCGCGTAGCCGTCCGAGAGTCGAAAGACCTGTTGAACCGATGGATCAGACAACTGTTCCGGCACCGGGAAAAAGTCGAGCTTACTGAGTGCGGGCGTTCCTGCGGGAGGCTGCAACTGCAGCCAGATGGCTCGATTTGCGTCCGACATAGCGGGCGCATTGATATGCAACGTTGCTTTCCACGCACTCGCGTCGCCTGGCATCGCAGCGCGCGCGGCGACGAAGCGATTTGCGGCACTGGAAGGCGTGTTGTCCTTACCGACGGGCAAAGTCACCGACACATTGCCTTCTTCCGGGATACACACGTCCTTGCAAACCAGCCACTCGGCCTTGCCTTTAAGCGTGACCGATTCACCAACCTTTGCAGCGAGCGGCACACTGATCGTCAATGGCAACAGCACTTCGCCTTCGTAGCCAAAATTGACGATGGGGCCGGTGGCAAGGCGCTTCGGCGTCGGCCAGTCAAATTCACCGACGCCGTAGCCCGACGGCAGATCCCAGGTGATTTTTGTCGGATAACCGGAGTCGCCGGGGTTCTTCCAGTAGGTGTGCCAATGCGGTGCATGCTTGATTGACAGGCCGACGACATTCTTTTCGCCAACCACCAGCGCTGTCTTCTCGGCGATCAGTTCGACTTCCGCGTGATCGGTTTTGATGGGCGCGGCTTGAAGCACAGTTGCACACAAAAAAGCCACCGCGCCGGCAACGAATGTCGTCGCCCCTGCGAAGGCAGGGGCCCAGTGTCTTTGGGCGGCGGAAGCGGAGATGTGCATAGGGAGAAAAGTCGCTAGGCCCCGGCCTACGCCGGGGCGACGAAGATGAGAGTGGGCAATCGTCCGTAGGTTCCATCCCAGCAGATGCTCGAACGCTGCACGGACTTTACAATGGGGAAGTTCAAAGCCAATTTTAGAGCGCAGCCACACCGAGTGGAGCCCGCGCATGCAAAGCCCATGGAATCCACTTACAAACACAAGGCCGCCGAGGGCTACGACCACAAACGTGTGGAGGCGACCGCGCAATCCCAGTGGTCGGCGACCAACGCCTACCTTGCCGTCGAGAACGATCCGCGCTTCCCGAAAGGCAAATACTACGCCTGCTCGATGCTGCCCTATCCGTCGGGCAAGCTGCACATGGGGCATGTGCGCAATTACACGATCAACGACATGCTGGTGCGCTATCTGCGCATGCAGGGCTACAACGTGTTGATGCCGATGGGCTGGGACGCGTTCGGACTGCCCGCCGAGAACGCCGCGATGAAAGCGAAAGTCGCGCCCGCTGCGTGGACGTACGAAAACATTCGTACGATGAAGTCACAGTGCAACGCGCTCGGGCTCGCGATTGACTGGTCGCGCGAACTCGCCACCTGCGACCCAGAGTACTACAAGTGGAATCAGTGGTTCTTCCTGAAGTGTCTGGAGAACGGTCTCGCGTATCGCAAGACGCAAATCGTGAACTGGGACCCGGTGGATCAGACGGTACTTGCCAACGAGCAGGTGATCGACGGGCGCGGTTGGCGCTCGGGCGCGCTGGTGCAAAAACGCGAGATTCCCGGCTACTACATGAACATCACGAAGTACGCCGACGAATTGCTCGACGCGACACTTCACAAGTTGCCCGGCTGGTCGGATCGCCTGCGCACCATTCAAGAAAACTGGATCGGCAAGAGCGAGGGCGTGCGTTTCGCGTTCCCGCACGACATCAAAGATGCTGCGGGCAAGCCGATTCAGGACGGCAAGATGTACGTGTTTACGACGCGTGCAGACACCATCATGGGCGTCACGTTCGTCGCGGTGGCACCTGAGCATCCGCTAGCGGTGCGCGCGGGTGAGCGCGATCACGCGTTGGCGGCAAAGATTGAAGCGTTGAAGTCCGGCGGGACGACTGAGGCTGAGCTTGCCACCAAGGAAAAAGAAGGTGTTGCGACGGGACTTTTCGTTACGCATCCACTGACCGGCGAGAAGGTTGAGATTTGGGTTGGCAACTACGTACTCATCACGTACGGCGACGGCGCGGTAATGGGTGTGCCGGCGCATGATGAGCGGGATTTTGCATTTGCCAAGAAATATGGGTTGGCGATTAAGCAGGTGGTTGATTTCGGTACCCATGCCTACAGTACAGACGCCTGGCAGGATTGGTATGCGGTGAAGGGAGACGGCGTTGCTATCAGCAGCGGCAAGTACGACGGCTTGAAATTCGCCGCCTGCGTCGACGCGGTGGCGAGCGATCTCGTCGGCAAAAACCTCGGCGAAAAGAAAACGACCTTCCGCCTTCGCGACTGGGGCATCTCGCGCCAACGTTACTGGGGCACGCCGATTCCGGTGATTCACTGCGACGATTGTGGTGTGGTGCCGGTGCCGGAAAAGGACTTGCCGGTGGTGTTGCCAGAGCATCACATTCCCGATGGCAGCGGCAGTCCGCTCAAGCATGACGAAGCGTTCCTCAAATGCTCATGTCCGAAGTGCGGCAAACCCGCGCGGCGCGAAACCGACACCATGGACACCTTCGTCGACAGCGCCTGGTATTACATGCGCTATGCGTCGCCGGATGCGACGATTGACGGCAAGCCGGCCATGGTCGACGCGCGCAACGATTACTGGATGCCGATGGATCAGTACATCGGCGGTATTGAGCACGCGGTGCTGCACCTGCTCTACGCACGCTTCTGGACCAAGGCGATGCGCGACATGGGCTTGCTCAAGTTCGATGAGCCGTTCAAGCGCATGACCAACCACGGCATGTTGCTGAATCACATTTTCTTCAAGCCCACCGAGCACGGCACCAAGGACTACATCCCGCCGACCGAGGTTCACAACACGCTCGACGAGAAGGGCCATATCAATGGCGGCACGCTCGCTGACGGTTCGGTGGTGCAGTACGGCGGCATCGGCAAGATGGGCAAGAGCGAACGAAACGGCGTTGACCCGCAAGACCTGATCGACCGATACGGTGCCGACACGGCTCGTCTGTACGTCATGTTCGTCGGCGGACCGGAAGACCCGGCTGTGTGGTCAGACAACGCGGTTGAAGGCGCGCTGCGCTTTCTGCGTCGCGTGTGGACGTACTGCACGGATCGAGCAGAAGATATCAAGTCAGCATCAGCCACCGTCGATGCTGGCGCGCTCGATGCGAAACAAAAAGAAACGCGCTTCGAGCTGCACTCGACTTTGAAGCAATCGAACTTTGACTACGAACGCCAGCAGTACAACACGGTTGTCTCTGCCGCAATGAAAATGCTCAATGCGCTGGAAACGGTGAAGCCGGGTCAATGCCCATCGCTCGCGCGCGAAGGCGCGTCGATTTTGCTGCGCTCGCTGTATCCGGTAGCGCCGCACATCACCTGCACACTCTGGGCTGATCTCGGCTTTGAGAAGGCGCACGGAACACTGCTCGACACCGCTTGGCCACAACCCGATCTGCAAGCCTTGGTGCAAAGCGAAATCAAGCTCGTGCTCCAAGTGAATGGCAAGACGCGCGGCGAAATCGTGGTCGATGCCAATGCCGACAAAGCGAGTATCGAAGCCGCCGCCGCCGCATCACCCGATGTTGCGAAGTTTGGCGAAGGTCGCACGCCGAAGAAGATCATCGTGGTGCCGGGGAGACTGGTCAATGTGGTGGTTTAAATCGCGACGGCTCGTTGTAGGAGCGGCCTTGGCCGCGAAAGACGACTGCGAAAGCACGGTTGGGATCGCGGCCAAGGCCGCTCCTACAAAGGGAAAGACCTTCACGCAAAGTGCACTGCTCGTAGCGGTAGCTCTCACCCTCACCGCCTGCGGCTTCCAGTTGCGCGGCGCAGCGACCTATCCGTTCACCAGCGTCTTTGTGCAACCGCCCGCCGCGTTTGGCGTGGGCACCATCAGCGTTGCCGGAGCGTCGGCCCCCGTGGTGCCCGATGTGATCGCAAGTCTCACGCAAAACGGCGTGCAAATGAAAGCGAAAATTGAAGACGCTGACTTTGCGATTCGCTTTTTGCAAGTGTTTTTCGACAAACGGGTGCTGTCGCTTTCTGGTGGCGGACGTGCGCGCGAATTTGAACTGGAATATCGGATTCGCTATGAGTTCGTCGACGCCAAAGGCCGCGCCTGGGGTGAACCGGGCGAGATCACGATTCGTCGCGATTTTTCGTTTGCCGAATCGCAGGCATTGGCAAAAGAAGGTGAGGAGCGACAACTGATTCGCGACATGCAGCTTGATGCAGCAGCGCAGATTTTGCGGCGCTTGCAGGCCGTGAAGAAGCCGGGCTGATTCTCTGTGGGAGCGGTTCCACCGCGATTCATCACGGCACATTTATCGCGGTAAAACCGCTCCCACAAAAAAGCGCAATGCAAGTCTCCCCCGACCAACTCGCCACCCGTCTGTCCAATGCACTCAAGCCCATCTACGTCATTCACGGCGAGGAAACGCTGACCAAGCTTGAGGCGGCTGACGCTGTTCGTGCCGCTGCGCGCAAAGCCGGTTACAGCGAGCGCGAACACTTCGTAGTTGAGGCGCATTTCGACTGGAGCATGATCACGCAATCGAGTGACAACCTGTCGCTGTTTTCCACGCTGCGCATCGTCGAAATCACCATCAACACCGCGAAACCTTCCGCCGATGCGGGCGCGTTTTTCGGCAAGCTCGCGAACGATCCGCCGCCGGACATGTTGTTCATCATCAACCTGCCAAAACTAGATCGCACCGCGACGGATTCCGCGTGGTTCATCGCCTGTGATCGTGCGGGCGTCACGGTGGCCGCACCGCTCGTGGAGCGCGACCAATTGCCTCGATGGATCAAGTCGCGGCTGACGCTGGCGGGGTTTGATGCCGCGCGTGAAGTGGTCGAGTTGATCAGCGAGCGCTGCGAAGGCAACCTGCTCGCTGCAAAGCAGGAAGTCGAAAAACTCGCGCTGCTGGTGAAGCCGGGCAAACTGGCTATTGAAGACGTGCTCAATGCCGTCACCGACGTTGCGCGTTACGATGTGAGCGAACTGTCGGAGGCGTTCCTGCGCGGCGATCTCGCGCGCTACGGTCGCGTGCTCGCGGGCCTGCAAGCGGAGGGCGAACAAGCACCGCGTTTATCGTGGCAATTGTCGGAAGACGTGCATGCGTTGGGCAGCATTTTTATGTCGAAGCGCGAAGGCGTGCCGATGATGCAGGCGCTGCGCAACGCACGGGTGTGGGGCAAGCGGCAGAAGGCGATGGAAGTCGCCGCCAACGAGATTGATCCGCGGCGAATCGCTGCGCTGCTAAAAACTTGCGCGACGCTCGATGCGCAGAGCAAAGGGCAAGCGGCGGGTGACGCGTGGCTGACATTGGGCGGGCTCGCAGCGCGGGCGCATGGCGAGTTGGATTTTGCCCCCTCTCCCGCAAGCGGGAGAGGGTTGGGGTGAGGGCGTCACCGCGCAAATGCATGTGCCGTTATTGCAATGATCCCAACCACACCAGCGACGCAATCGCTGCGGTTTCGGCGCGCAGAACGGTCGGCCCCAAGCGCAATCTGTGGTCGCAGCGCTTTCGCAGCAACGCCAGTTCGCTTGGCGAAAATCCACCCTCTGGGCCGATAAAAACAGCGCTTGATGCGTTGGTCGTTGACAGCGAGTTAGCCGTTGAGCCTTCAGCGTCTAGCAAGATCAAAGACTGATCGTCAATCGCCGCAAGTGCGTCGCTTAATGTGATGGGTGCGTAGATTTTCGGGATCCGATTTCTGCCGCATTGTTCGCACGCAGCGATAGCCACACCGCGCCAATGTTCCGCCCGTTTTTCAACGTCTCCGGGGATGCGTTGTGAGCGTTCGGTGAAGGTGGGTCGAATGGTGGTGACACCCAACTCGGTAGCCTTTTGCACCAACCAATCGAAGCGATCATTGGCGATTAGCGATGGGTAAAGCACGACGCTGCGCTGCAATTCGCGCTCGATAGCGATGTGCGCCGAGGTAGTCGCCAGCACGTCGCGCTTGCCGATTTGCGTGAGTGCTGCGGGAGTTTCACCGCCAGTGCCGTCGAACAGCGTGATCGCTTCACCCTCGCGCAAACGCAGCACGCGCACGTGCTGTGCGGTGCGTGCGTCGAGGGGGAAGGTTGCGCGTGGTTGAACGGGTTCTGTAGAAAAGAAACGGGGCATGGCTTATGAAAACTAGCTGACCATCACAATGTTTGGCCCCCTCTCCCGCAAGCGGGAGAGGGTTGGGGTGAGGGTGGTCTTGGCATACTCAAAGGGCTGGTAACGCGAGTTGCCCCACCCCAACCCTCTTCCGCTGGGGGAGGGAGCCTGCGCAGCGAGTTTTTGGAAGTCACTCATTCGCAAACCGCCAAAGCGCAGCAAGCGTCACGTCCGGTGCTTCGGACATCATGTTGTGTCCCGCGTCTGCAATGATTTCGGTGCGCACAGACGTCAGCGCAGCAATCACGCCAAGCGCTGCTTTCGGCGCCGTCATCATGTCGCGCTCACCCATCAATACAAACGCGGGACACCGCACGTTTGCCGCTGCATCGAGCCCGCGCACGTAGGCCTTGCACGCCGCTAGGTCATTGTGTAACACGCCTTTAGCCATACGTCGCATCAACGCCAACGAATTGCCGGGCAACCACGTGCCCGGCACCTTGTGGTTGTTGCCAAGCTGCGAGTTCGGCGCGTACGACCAGTCGACGATCATGCGTCGCGCCTTATCTTCGTCGTCGCGCGCGGCGTCGAGCAAAACGTCGCCCACCGCCATCGGCACCGCACTTCCCACAAGCGCAAGCTTGCTCACCAAATCAGGACGACGCGCTGTGAGTTCGAGTGCGGTCAAAGAGCCCATGCTGTTACCGATGACTACCGCTGCTTTCACTTGCGTTGCGTCAAGAAACGCTGCAACCCAATCGGCGAGTCCTTCGATGCGCGTGCAAAGCGGCCCATCGCTCTGACCGTGTGCTGGCAGGTCAACCGCGAGCACGTTCCAGCCATGCCAGGCGAAGTAACGGGACTGCAACGCCCACACGCTGTGGTCGTTGGCTGCGCCGTGGATGAAGACGGCTGTTCGCTGCGCTGCGTTGAAGGCGCGGGTGCCTGCGTAGGCGTAGGCCGTATTCCCTTTGAGCGTGATCTTCATCGCGTGACCTCACAACTCTGTGCCGTCATTCTCGCGACAGCGGGAATCCAGTGCGTCAGCCAACGCGAAGCGTCATTCTTGTGCTGCGCATGGAGTACGAAGCTGGATTCCCGCTCCGCGAGAATGACGCCAGAGTAGAGAGCCGCGTTCATTTCACCCGCTCCGCCGCCTTCAGCGCCCGCGCTAAATCTTCAATCAAATCCTTCGCATCTTCCAACCCAATCGACAACCGAATCGTTCCTTCCGTGATGCCCGCAGCGGTGAGTGCTTCGGTACTCATGCGTGAATGCGTGGTGCTAGCAGGATGAATCACCAGCGATCTGGCGTCGCCCACGTTGGCCAGGTGCGAGAACAGCCGCAGGTTGTCGATGAACGCTCGGCCCTGCGCGCGCGTGCCTTTGAGGTCAAACGAGAAGACAGCACTGGCCCCTTTCGGAAAGTATTTTTTCGCGAGTTCGTAGTCGCGATGCTCGGGCAATTCGGGATGATGGATCGCGCCGACGAACGCGTGCGAGCGCAAAAACTCCAGCACCTTACGTGTGTTCGCTATGTGCCGCTCCATCCGCACTGGCAGGGTTTCAATGCCCTGCAATATTTGCCACGCGGTCGCCGCCGCCATGCATGCGCCAAAGTCTCGCAGGCCTTCGCGACGGCAGCGCAGGAGGAACGCGGCGGTGGACGACTCCTCGGCGAACACCATGTCATGAAAGCCGTGATACGGCGCGGCGAGCGTTGCGAATTTTTCGCGCGCCAAATCACCGAGCCAGTCAAACCGCCCGCTGTCCACCAGCAGCCCACCGATCACCACGCCATGGCCCTGCAAAAATTTGGTCGCCGAATGAAACACAATATCCGCGCCGTGCTCGAACGGGCGGATGAGGTACGGCGTGGTCAGCGTGGAATCGAGCATCAGCGGGACACCCGCCTTGTGAGCAATCTCGGCGACCTTCTCGATATCAATCAGCAGATTGCCGGGGTTGCCAAGCGTTTCGCCAAAAAGCAGCCGCGTGTTTGGTCGCACCGCCGCGCGCCACGCATCCAGATCGCCCGGGTCCACGAACGTCGTTTCGATGCCGAAGCGCGGCAACGTGTAATCAAGCAGATTGTGCGAGCCGCCATAAAGCGCGCGGCTGGCGACGATGTGGCTGCCCGCGCCCATGAGCGTGACGATGGCGAGATGCAGCGCCGCCTGACCGGACGCGACGGAAATCGCGCCGACGCCGCCTTCGAGCGCGGCGATGCGCTCCTCCAGTACGGCATTGGTCGGGTTGGAGAGCCGCGAGTAAACGTGCCCCGCGCGCTCCATGTTGAAAAGCGCTGCGGCGTGGTCGGAATCCTCGAACACGAACGACGTGGTTTGGTAGATCGGCGTGGCCCGCGCGCCGGTCGTCGGGTCGGGTCGCGCGCCTGCGTGGACAGAAAGTGTGTCTAACTCAAACATGAACATAGCCTAGACAAAATTAGCAACTGATCAAAACCAGCCTAGAGTTTACGTTTGTCGATGTTTTGGGCGTCCGCGCGACATTTTTTATTGCTTTCTTTGATCCGGAAGCAATTAATACATTGGCATAGTGACCAATTTTGGCAGCTAGCAATTTCAAAAGTGCCGAAAAACGTCAAATAAGTGTCTCTAAATTACAACAGATTTCTATCAGCTTTTTAGCTAAAGCGCCGCTTTACGTGGGCAAAATAGGTCAAGATGCTTAATGTCAGGTTCTTAAAAATAGGTACATAAACCTATATGTAGAAAAGCTTTGATGGCGAAAGCTGATACAAAAAAATCGCTACAAAAGTTCGCCAGGAGCAAGCGGTTCCATCTCATTCAACATCGCATGCATTTTGTCGCGCGCATGCAGGAAGGTGGAGTTCCTGCCGCCTTCCGCCAGATAGTCGTCGAAATTTTCGCCTTGCGCGCGGCGCAGATGATCGACGAGCTTCACGAACGCGACCGCAGCGCGCGGCTCAAAGTGCGTGCCCGCCGTGCGCTCGATTTCAAACACCGCCTCGGCATGCGACCACGCATGTTTGTAAGCGCGCGCGTGGGTCAGCGCATCGTAGACATCAGCGAGGGCTGCGATGCGCGCCACCTCGGGAATGGCCTCACCTTTGAGCCCTTTGGGATACCCCGTGCCGTCCCATTTTTCATGGTGATACAACGAGATTTGTTCGGCCATACGAAACGCCGGGTGCGAGCACTGCTGCAGGATCTGCGCGCCAATCGTCGTGTGCCGCTGCATCACCGTGAACTCAGCATCCGTGAGCTTGCCCGGCTTCATCAGCAAGCCATCAGGAATGCCCAATTTGCCGATGTCATGAAGGCGCGCGGCAAGCTCAATATCTTCCGTAAATTTGTGGCCGTAACCCAGCATGTTAGCCAGCAAACCGGTGAGTTTTCCGACGCGGTAGGCGTGGCGACCAAAGGAGTCTTCACGAAGTTCAGCGGCAACGGCGAGGCGTTCGAGTGCGTCACGGTAGAGTCCTTCGGGAACATCGACCTCTACCTTTTGTGTGTGCGGAATTTGTTGGATAGCCATGATTACCGCGCTAGCGTCATCCTTGCCAGGCATAGGCGTCTGAATACTTTCCCGAATGACTTCTAACTTTCCTCGTATAGCAGCGACCTGTGATTTGCCCAAAAACTCTACGAGCTCGCCAAGATAGATGAGCGCACCGGAATGATCATGGCCCTTTTCATACGCTTTAACGAGCAACACCAAATTGTCTCTATATATGCCTGGATAAGACTTTGAATGCTTCAGCATTTCAAGCAATTTAGCGACCGCAACAGTGAGGTTCCCAGCGTAAATTTCATACGCCGCTTCAGCTAACTCGCGACTCAAAGTCAGCCGGGGCGACTTGAACGCGGTTGATAAATCTCGAATCATTTTCAACCGCGAGTCAACAACCTGTCGGTCGTCAAGTCCAATGGCACTTTTCATCCAAACATCTTCACCGATAACGCGATTTAGAAGGCCGAGCGCGTCGCGTGGCAACCCTACTGATTCGCACGCTTCTTTCGCGGTGTCCGCTGCCACCGCATAGTTCTGCAGGGCCAAAGCGGCGCTTGCCATGTTGGTGCGCGCGCTGGCGACAAAACTCGCACAACTTGGATTCGACTTAAATCGCTTGATGACTCGTAGCGCTACTGAAATCGTCTCGCGGTACAGGCCCATTGTGTAGAGCGCACCGGTCATATTTCCGAATGCTGACGCTATACCCATTTGATCACCTAGCTCATCCGCAAGCGCTGCCGAGCGCAGAGCGAATTCGACGCCGCGCGCAGGTATGCCGACTTCAGTGCTCATCACTGAGTAAAGGTTACTTGCTCTTCGAAGCTCAGGCTTTAATTTGTGATCAGTAGCCAAATCAAGCGCCCGTTCTACTAACGGAATCGCCTCGATAGCGAGCCCTCTTGGGATGTGCGGAGCAGCAACATCAAGCAGTATCGAAATACAAATCGGTATCGGCTCGGGATGTCGACTGAATGCGATCAAGCGCGCCACTTGAACCATCAACTTAAAGTCATCATCCCTTGACGACTTAAGCAGCGCGGGCAACTCAGTGCGAAATTGTGCCACTAGATCGCCTAGCCCGTAGCTGTCAAATTCCGTGACACAGGCGTCGATCAATCCAATAAGCGCGTCACGTTCCATTTGCTATTTCCTGAATGCTAACGTCATAATCGATTCCACATTCTCCCCTTTACTAACTCCACTTACAACCTCTGAGGAACGCAATCATGAACAACCAAATCGACACCACCCAAGAACTCGCTCTCAACCTCGATGTTTTACGTGACCTCCTCGACAGCGAAGTGATACTGATCGGCGGTGGCCAAGCTTCCCTGACGGTGTACTAGTCCAACGCCACCAATTCACTCTCCGAACATAGCTAATTAGGGATGCAATCATGAACAACCAAATCGACACCACCCAAGAACTCACTCTCAACCTCGATGTTTTGCGTGACCTCCTCGACAGCGAAGTGATACTGATTGGCGGTGGCCAAGCTTCCCTGACGGTGTACTAGTCCAGCGTTGCAAACTGCGTGCCTAGACAACAAATATTTCCGTTTCGGCACACGCGCCGAAACCATAGAAGTGCGTGAACGGCCTACGCCTAAAGCGCCACCCGCTTCCCCGCCATAGCCACTGTCGAGTCACGGTGCGCGATGAGTAGCGTGGTGATGCCGAGGTTTTTGACGACCTGATTGACAGCCTGTTCGCGCTCAGTGTCGAGCGCGCTGGTGGCCTCGTCGAGCAGCAGGAACTTTGGTTGGCGGTAGAGCGCCCGAGCGAGCAATAGCCGCTGGCGCTGCCCGCCCGAGAGGGCGCTGCCGGTGTTGCCGACCAGCGAGTCCGCCGCCATTGGCATGCGGCTCACCTCCTCCCACAGCGCTGCCGCCTTGAGCGATTCCGCAACGCGCTCCGCGTCCACCTCGGTATCGAACAAGCTGACATTGTCGCTGATTGATCCGGCAAACACATAGTCGTCCTGCATCACGGCTGAGAGCTGCGCCCGCAGGCTGGTGGGATCAATTTCCGCAATATCCAGCCCGTCGATCAGCACGCGGCCTTCGGTTGCGGGCAAAAGCCCGACGACGACCTTAGCCAACGTGGTCTTTCCTGCGCCGGAACGGCCCGTTAACGCCACGCTGTCACCCGGATCGACGGTGAAGTTCACATTTCGGAAGATAAACGGGTCGTGCGGGCCGTAGCGAAAACCGAGGTTTTCGATCACCCACGTGGCCTTGAACAGGTCCGGAGCCGGTGCCTGACCGCGCGTTTCGCTCGAAGCGAGCGCCACGTCGGCGACGCGTTCAGCGTGCAGGTCGAGCAATTTGAACTCGGTGAACTTATCGATCAGGTTAGACAAACGGGTTACGAACACCAATTTGTAGGCAAAAAATGCGAGCAACATGCCGACGCTGAAACCGCCGGAAATGACCTCCCGCGCGCCCAGCCAGACAATCATTACGTTCTCCAACCCGAACAGCGCGAAGCTAACGGTTTTGTAGGTCAGCGTGAGCGACTGCGCGCGAATGCTGGCGTTCACCGTGTCGACCACCGCGTTTTGCCAGCGCGACAGCCGATCTGCCTCGCCCATGTGCAGCTTGATCGCTTGCATGCCGCGCAAGCTTTCGATGAAATGCGTTTGTTGCTGAGCGGCGAAGATGAGCTGCTCGTTCACCGCCTCGCGCATCGGACGGAACAACGCCCAGCGCAGCAGCGCGTACACAGTCGCGACCGCGAGCACCACCAGCGTGAGTTTGACGCTGTAAATCGCCATGACCATGAACATGCTGATGGCAAGCACGCCATCGATCAGCACTTCGAGCGAGCTGCCAGTGAGCGTGCGCTGAATCGCATCCATCGAGGCGAAGCGGGAGAGCAAGTCACCGACGTGACGCTTCTCAAAAAATGCGAGCGGCAGGCGCAACAGATGCGAGAACAGTTGCGTCAATACTTGCAGTGACAACGTGCTGGTCAGGTGCAGCAGCAGCCAACCGCGTAACGCGCTAATCGCTGTTTGAATGAGCACCAGCAAGCCAAAACCCAGCGCCAACACCGTCATCAAATCGCGGTCGGCAGAGACGATGACTTCATCCACCGTGAGCTGTACGAGCCACGGCATCGCCAACGCAAACACTTCGAACGCCAGCGCCAACGCAATGAGGCGAAACAGCGCACCGCGAAAACCGCGCGCATGACCCACCATCGACCAGATCGAAAAACGCTCAACACTGCGACGTTCTTTGAAGCTAGGCGTCGGCGTCAATTCGAGCACGATGCCAGTGAAGTGTTTTGAGAATTCAACCAGAGGTAGGGTGCGCACGCCGCGCGCGGGGTCGTGCAGCACCACGGCGTTTTTTTTCACCGCTGTGATGACAACGAAATGGTTGAAATCGAAGTGCGCCACAGCGGGCAGGCGCAATTGCGCTAGTGCGGGTAACTCAACGCGCAGCGGACGCGCCGCGAGATTCATGCTGTCGGCAATGTCGATCAGGCTCTTAAGCGTGGAGCCTTTGAGCGACACCGAATGATCGCGGCGCATCGTTTGCAGATCAGTCTCAATGCCATGATGCCCCGCAATCATGGTCAGGCAGGCGAGGCCGCATTCAGCCGCCTCGGTCTGCATGATGAGCGGCACGCGGCGGCGAAAGAAGTTTAGGGTGGCGGTCATGCGAAAACCCACCGCATTCGGCACGCCATCTCGTTACGAGAGCCCCGTTGATTGGCCCCGAGAATTGCGGTCAAAAAAGCGATAAGAACGGAAAACTGTTTGAGCGAAGCGAGTTTTTTCCGTTCCGCTTTTTTGACTGCGATTCTCGGAAACAGGCCAATCGTCGGGGTCGCCTTTTTTGGGTTACTTTTTTTGGCGAAGCAAAAAAAGTGACTGCCCCGCGGCATAAGCGGCGCGTAGCAAACTAACCAAGTCTGCGAAGAACAATCTTGGTTGGTATCAATTTGAGGTGGGTTGACAACCCACCCTACGATATTACAAAACACCATCACAACCGCCCCCGCAGCCGCAACACCGGCTCAATCACCCAGCGATAGAGGGGCCGCTCATCCAACGCAATATCAGCCTGCGCAGACAGCCCGCTCTTCAACGGATACTTTTCGCCATAAGCAACAACCTCGGGCGTCGCGAGTGTTGCGCGCACGCGAAACGACGGCTCTTTCACGAAGCCCGGGAGCCCGGCATCTCCGGGCGCGATGACACTGCGACCGACGTCCGTTACGGTCGCCGCAACGTGACCAAATCGCTCCATCGGAAACGCGTCAATCGCCAGCCGCACCATCTGTCCGTCACGCAAGAATCCCGCAGAACGGGTTGGCACATAAATGTCCGCCATCAATATGCGCGGGCCGGTTTGTACTTGCATCAACGGCGCGCCAATGATCACCGATTGCCCTGACAACGCAATCACGCGCTCAACCGTGCCGCTCTGGGCAGCGGTGACCTCGTAGGCGCGCCGCGCGAGGCTTTCGCGCGACGATTGCACGAATGTCGCCTCATCGCGGGACAGCGTGGCGAGCTTGCCCTCTAGTGCAGCACGCAGCGTGGGCAGTTCGGTGCGGGCAACGGCGAGATCGCGATCAATGCCCGTACGCGTGCGTTTGAGTGATTCAAGTTTGACCGCCTGTTCAGCGAGATCATCCTGTTTTTGCTGCACCTGAAGTTCAGGCGCAAACTTATCGCGAGCGAGTTGACGAAAGCGCTCCACCTGCAACTTGAGTTGTGTCACGCGATCATTTTGTGCGCTGATTTCGCGATCCAGTTGCGCCGCTTCGGCTTCGTGCGCCTTGATACGGGCGGTGAGCTGAATTTGTTGCGCGTTGAGCAGCGCTTGCGCCTGTTTGCGCTCGCCGGTGACGGCTGCGCGACGCGCGTCGGCGTCGCGCGCGCCTGCCGCAAACACGGCCTCACCTCCCGCAGTGCGTTCGGTAGAAATCGTTGCTAACCGTTGCCCTGCTTTCACCACGTCGCCCGCTTTCACATCCACGCTGACCAGCATGCCCGCCTCGGTGGCGGCGACCAACACGGGAGCGTTGGCATACGCGAGTATGGCGGCCGCGCGCGCTTTACGCGTGTATTGCGCCGTACCCAGAAACGCAACAAAGCCCACAGCGAATAAGACACCAACGACAGCGAACCATCGCGCGGCACGCGGCGTAGAAACGACCAATTCGCCCCATGCGCGCTCGCGTTGATGCGCGATGGCCTCCTTGCGATAGAGGCTACCCGGCCCACGCGGAGGCGGATCTTCGGCGCGGCGTGCTACGACGCGACGCTCTTCTTCTTTCGTCACTACATCACCGCGCCGATGTACCAAGGCACAAATTCGTCCGCGCCGTAACCCCAGCGTTCGCTCTTGCTCGCATGACCCGATGCGGTTGCAAGGATCATGTCAAAGATTTCGCGACCTTTGTCGGCAATGGCCACGCCACTGTCAACGATGTCGCCGCAGTTGATGTCGATGTCCTCTTCTTGGCGCGCCCACAACGCGTTGTTGGTGGAAAGCTTGAGCGAGGGTGACGGTTTGCAGCCGTAAGCCGAACCGCGTCCGGTAGTGAAACAAATCAGGTTCGCACCGCCTGCAACTTGCCCCGTCGCGCTCACCGGATCGTAGCCCGGCGTGTCCATGTAAACGAAGCCGTGTTTGTCTACCGCCTGCGCGTATTCGTACACGTCGACCAGCGGCGTGGTGCCGCCTTTGGCCACTGCACCGAGCGATTTTTCTAGGATGGTGGTGAGGCCGCCCGCCTTGTTACCGGGACTCGGATTGTTGTTCATTTCGCCCTTGAGCCGCTCGGTATATTCCTCCCACCACTTGATACGGGCGACGAGCTTTTCGCCGACCTCGCGGCTGACGGCGCGACGCGTGAGCAGATGTTCAGCCCCGTAGATTTCTGGCGTTTCAGAGAGGATTGCAGTGCCACCGTGCGCCACCAGCAAGTCCACCGCTGCGCCCAGTGCTGGGTTGGCGCTGATGCCACTGTAACCGTCGCTGCCGCCGCATTGCAGGCCAATGGTGATGTTTGAGGCGGGCACTGATTCGCGCGACACAAGGTTCGCGTCATCGAGCATTGACTTGACGAGATCGATGCCCTTCGTAACCGCTTTGCCAGTACCGCCCACGTCCTGCATGTTGAAGCTGCGCAGCTTCGGCCCATCGTCCAAACCCTCAGCCGCTTTGAACGAGCTAATCTGATTGGCTTCGCAGCCCAGTCCAATCACCAGCACCGAATGAAAATTCACGTGTCGCGCATAGCCTGCGAGCGTACGGCGCAGTAGCAGCATGCCTTCGCCATGCACGTCCATGCCGCAGCCTACGGAATGGGTGATCGCGACCACGCCATCAACGTTCGGATAATCCTTCAAGGCATCGCCGCGAAAATGATCGGCGATGAGTTTGCAAACCGTAGCTGAACAATTCACCGTTGACAACAGCCCGATGTAATTGCGCGTCGCCACTCGTCCATCAGCGCGCTTGATGCCCATAAACGTCGCCTGCGGTGTCAACGCGACGACCGGCCGCACGTCAACGCCAAATGCATAGTCCCGCTCGAACGTTTCGCCCATCGCGAGGTTGTTCACATGCACATGCTCGCCCGCCGCGATGGCCTTACTGGCAAAGCCGATGATCTGGTTGTAGCGGCGTACCGGGGCACCGTGAGCTATCGCATGTGTCGCCACTTTGTGTCCCGGCGGCACCATGCCTTTCACGGTGACGCCTTCGCTTTGCAGTTGCGTGCCGCCGATCAATTGCGCGCGCGCGATCACTACGTCGTCGTTCGGATGCAGGCGAATCGTGAGTTGAGCAGCGGTGAGCATGGCGAAGACTTCGAAACAAATGCAATTCCTAATGCTACGTCGTTCCTATAATGCGGTGCGGTAGAGCGTAGAACTCGCGAACCCTTTGTAATTTTAAGAATCAAAAAAAAGGAACACCGATGACGGATCGTCTCAAGGGAAAAGTAGTGCTGGTCACAGCTGCGGGCCAAGGCATCGGACGGGCGTCTGCGCTTGCGATGGCGGCGGAGGGAGCGACCGTTTACGCCACTGATATCAACACTAAACAGCTGGATTCGCTGAACGCGCATGCAGGCATCGCGGCGATGAAACTCGACGTGTTGAACGACGTTGAAATCGTCAAAACAGTAGAGTCTTTACCGCCGATTGATGTGCTTTTCAATTGCGCAGGATTTGTACATCAGGGCACTATTCTTGAGACTACGGACGATGATTGGAACTTTTCGTTCACGCTCAACGTCCGCTCGCAGTTCAAGATGATTCAGGCGGTGTTGCCCGGCATGATTGCCAACGGCGGCGGCTCGATCATCAACATGGCGAGCGTGTGTTCCAGCGTAAAAGGGCTGCCCAACCGGTTTGTGTATGGCGCGACGAAAGCGGCGGTGATTGGCATGACTAAAAGTGTGGCGGCAGACTACGTCAAGGGCGGCATTCGCTGCAATGCCGTGTGCCCAGGCACAGTCGATACGCCCTCACTTTTGGATCGCATGGCGGCACTTGGCGACGTAGAAGCAGCACGCAAAATGTTCATCGCGCGGCAGCCAATGGGACGACTCGCCAAGGCGGAAGAAATTGCGCCGCTGATCGTGTTTCTCGCGTCGGATGAATCCGCGTTTGCGACTGGCAATGCATACATGATTGACGGCGGCATTACGATTTAGGCAATCGCGCCGATTTATGCTCCGTTCGGCCTGAGCCCGTCGAAGGCTATCGGCAACCGCTTCGATTCAATGTAGCGCTTGCCACTGGCGCAACGACCAAGCTCAGCGCGAACGGTATTGAGATACGTCTTTTTAAGGAGCACTTATGAAACTGATCCGCTACGGAAAACCAGGCAAAGAACAACCCGGACTGATCGATAGTGATGGCAATATCCGATCATTGGCTGATGTCATCATCGACTGGAACGGCGACACGCTGCATCCAAAAATGCTGGCGAAGATCGCGAAGATAAAGACGACCACGCTGCCGCTCGTGAAGCCAAAAACGCGTCTCGGGTCGCCGGTCGCGCGGCCACAAAAATTCATTGCGATCGGCTTGAACTTTAGCGATCACGCGTTGGAAACGGGCAATCCGATCCCGAAGGAACCGGTGGTTTTCAACAAGTGGACGAGCTGCATCGTCGGTCCTAACGACGACGTGATGCTGCCGAAGAATTCGGTGAAATCAGACTGGGAAGTGGAGCTGGGCGTAGTCATCGGCACGCAGGCGAGGAACGTCAGCAAGAAAGCCGCGCTCGATCACGTGGCGGGCTATTGCCTGATCAACGACGTGTCCGAGCGCGAGTTTCAGATGGAGCGCGGTGGCACCTGGGACAAGGGCAAAGGCTTCGACACTTTCGGCCCGATTGGCCCGTGGTTGGTGACGGCGGACGAAGTCGGCAACGTCGGCAAGCTCGGCATGTGGCTCGACGTCAACGGCGTGCGCCAGCAAACCGGCAGCACCAAGACCATGATTTTTGACGTCGCGACCATCGTGGCCTATTGCTCAACGCTGATGACACTGGAGCCGGGCGACATCATCACCACCGGCACACCACCGGGCGTCGGTCTCGGCAAAAAGCCGAATCCGGTATTTCTCAAAGCGGGCGACGTGATGACGCTAGGCATTGAAAAGCTCGGCGAGCAACGGCAAGCGGTCGTTAAATTCAGCGCACCGAAGTAATCAACCCGCCGACTTAAGAGAATCAGCTTTTTGCCGAAAAGCTTATACCAAATGGGCTAGACAGTTTTTTTGTGTAAAGTTGACTTTAGACAAAATTCGCGGCTAGCCCAAGTTGAATAAGCGCTTAGCTCTCGAAGCTGGGACGATTTCCGGTGCAAATTTGCACCGGAGATGCTGTCAACCGCAACAACCACTACCCGCCTGAATCGGCGGACATTTCACCGTGCCATAGCTGCAATACACGCAGCAATCACCCGCTTTGGGTGACGCCACTTGATGGCAACTCGGACATTCCCAGAAGAATGCGCACGCATCGGTCGGCATCACCTCCGTCACGGTCTGCCCACAGGACGGACAGGTGATCGCCGATTGCAAATTGACGGTGGCCAAGATCAATCCTGCAAGTACGGGGCGAGGAAAGCAAAGCTAACCCCGATCACGTAAATCGCCAGCGAAACGAAATAAATCACATTCGAGACGCGCCGTTGCCGCGAGCAAGCCGCGGCCAACCCCGGATCCAGCGGGCACGGCAGAAACCGCGCCCGATACTGCAGGTAGCCCGCCACCGCGAGCATCACGCCCGCGCCAACGAACACCAGCGTTTTGTTTTCCGACACCCACACGATCTGCGGCACAACACCGACCAGCGTCGCCAGCGCCGCGCCTGCGCCCAGCGCCACTAGCAGCGCAGGCAGCGCGCAGCACAAAAGCGTGCTGGCGCTAGTGAAGATCGAGAACCACGTTAAGCGAGTCCCGATTCGTTGCTCGTTGGTCGCATCCATTAGGTCTTTTTCACCTTGTCTTGTGCGCGCACATCGGCAATCGATGCGCTGACACGCTCGATTACTTTCACCTCGTACCCGGCGTCGGCGATCTGCGCTTTGATCGCGGCATCATCGAGTTTCTGTCCGGCCTTTTCAGACACGGCAACAATCTTGTTTCCCAGATTGACGTAGACGTCGGCGGTCGCCTTGTTGGCGCGCATTTTCTTCTCAATGGAACTCGCGCAAAAGCCGCACACCATGCCGTCCACCTTGATTTTCAACGTGTCGGCAAAGGCTGTCTGAGCGCTGAGTGCCGCAGCGACGGAAAGGGTAATTAAAGAAAAGTTTTTCATGTTGAACTCCTGAATTTGTGACTAAAAAAGATGCATAAAGTTAATAAAAATGTCCCTGCGATGCGCACGATCCACACTGAATCCGGCATCGATCCACCAATCCTTACGGAAAAAGCGGACATACGGCGTGATCTCAATCCGCCGCTCATCGCTCACGCGTTTTGCCTGCACGCCGACCCAGCTCGCCACGTCCTCATACTCGGCTGCATAAGGGGCCCACATGGCCTGCGCAATCACCTCGTTTCTTCGCCAGCGATCTCCACCCGCAGATTTGAGGCCGTGGATCTTGATACGTGTGTAGATGCGCCTCGTTTCGTAATCGGCCCAGAGGCCGCCCTGTGCGCCGACTCGCGCCGCAGTGTCTACACCGACGCGAGCGCTGGTGTCCGCGCCTACGGCTGACCCACCACCCGACTCCCGCTGCTGCAAAATCGGCCCGCCGAAGACGTACGCGTTGCCAATGCCGTCTTCGGTCGAAACGCGTTTCACCAGATAGACGCCCTGCGCAAACCACACGTTGCGCCACGCCTTGCCTGACGGCGTGTCAGCGGCCGGCTCCCTGACTCGCGTCAGGCCTACCGAAACGCTGGTGTCGCGACGAATGCCGTAAGCCAGATCAAGATTGAGCTCGTCCGGCGTGAAGGTGCTCATCACCATCCAGTTGTCTTTAGGAATAAAAAATCCCGCATGCGCAGCGGCGGGCAGGCCCACGGAGACAAACGCCCCTACGGCCATTGCCGCGCCCTTCCACGCAGGAAAGCGCAAAAATTTTGAGTGCATAAAACCTCACCAACAGAACAATCAAATGCAGCAACTCAAAACAGTCGCCGCGCCAACGTGATGACTGTTTAGAGGCGGGGTGGGGGCGTGTCCGGTGTCAGAACGCGCGTAGAAAACGCGATTTCGCACAGCAGCGGAACCGCCGTGTCGTTAGCAAAGGTCAAAGCCGCCGTGGTGGATGTCAACGCAGACAACGACGCAAACGCACACATCGATTTCATGTCGCAGCCCGGCTCAAAATCATCCACCGACTGCCAGAACATAGCCGCGTCAACCACCACAGGCGGTTGCGATGCAGCGCGCGCCGTCTCAGCAGCGCTCATTTCCTCAGGCGCGATCAGCGCCGGATGCTGCGGCCCGCCAATGTGCGATACCAAGGCATGCGTCGCACAAATCTGCGCAAACACACTCATCGGCAGCCACACGAGGGCGGCCAGAACGACGAGTTTGCGGAAGCGACGCAGGGATTGCATTTGCTTAGGATAACGCAGCGGGCGAAAAGTTCAAGGAGTAAGGCACGCGACTATGCATGCGGCCCCAGGAATCGATCTCCGTTGAAGTGGATTAAATGCGAAGGCGAATCAGCCACCCACACTTCAGTTTCCCAAGCAATGTCGTTCAAGTAACGGCTCATGACCGCACGACTTGGAAACGCGGTGACGAAAACGATGCCCACCGAAGAATCGGCGAAAAGCGTGCGCAACTCCGCATGTCGTTTGGCATTCACCGGGCCGTGACTGGTGACGGACTCAACGAGCAGCAACCACTTTCGAGCCTCAAAATACAAAACGACATCTGGCATCTTGCCGTGGGCGTTGACTGTTACGCCAAGGCTCAGCAAGAGTGCTTCGTCGAAGTAGCCCCACTTCTTGCCCGTGTCGCCAGCGTAAACGAGCTTACTACCCGGCGCAAAACGCGGCGCGAAGTTCTCAATGATGGCGCGGATCAGTTCGCTGTGCTCCCCCGGACTCAACGCAAAAGCGACTCCAGACGGCAAGACAACTGGAATCAGATTTTGCTCGCGTTCACCAGCACAGGTTGCGGCGAGCGTTCCATTAGTTTTTAGATATTCGAGTAGATTCTGCTGCCAATTTTTTGTTCCAACGCTACGAAGCAGGTCGAGCGCAGCAGGCTCGATTTGGTAAACCGCCTTCGGACTATTTACTGATCGTTGCGGGTCGTCTGGGTTGTAGAGCGCCAGCCCGGCTGCAACGAACTGATGCATCGACTGACGTCGAAACGTCTCGCGTGTGTTCGGCGCGTAATCTTTGTCATAGTGCGCCCGCGCCCAATCCATGATCGGCGTAATGCCGATCAACGGGCTCTCAGTTTCTGACCATTTTTTGTTGTGCGTCAAATTGAGAAGTGCAAGGAGACAAAGTGCAGAACGCTCGTTCTGCTGGGCGCGCGGCAGACCGAGCGAAGCAAGCAGTTCGACGGTTTGCGCGATACGCTTTTCTCGCTGTGTTGTCATGGCTGCATGACGATCACGAGTTGCTCATCAATAGCCTGCTGCGAGAGGCTGCTTTGCCGCATCGCCCATTTGCCAAGAGTAATCAGAGTGTCGCGACCCGGGTACTTCATCGTTCGTAAATCGGTAGCATTAACCTGAGTGTGCCCGCTAAAACGGCGGAACGTTTCATCAACCATTGTGGTGTTGAGGAACGCGCTGAGCCCATGCGCCAGTGCGGGTGATAGACCAGTTTTCTTGTCGTGAAATACGTTCAGGTGGTTCTCAAAACCTAACTTGTCAACGTCGGGAAACGTCTTGGGATCAACGACGTTGGCAACGATGCGTCTGCGCTCTTCCTTTGACGAAAATCGCCGCACGACGCAAAAGTGTCCATTAGGGAAAAGCCATTTTGCAGTTTCCGCGTTGCGAGCGATAGCGTTCGGTTTTTTGAAATCCGGCTTCGGCCATTCGATTTTTCCGCCACTGAAGTGTCCCGGATACAGCAAAGGGACGTCTCCCACTTCAGGCATCTCGTGCAGATGTTCTCGCATCCGAAAATCAACAACCGGGCCTGTCGATACCGCAACGCCGATATCTGCTAGCGAGTGCGTTAGTGGTGCGCACGTTATGCCCGCGTCCGACTGCCCGGACGTGGGAATGTGAATGAATTGCTCCGCATCGATCGACGAGACGATTTGATCAAATGCGTAAACGCGAGATTCAATATCGGCGAATTGATCATCAGTCGACGTAGTAACAACGACATCTCCTTGCGGCGCGCCACGTCGAAGTTTGATGATCACGTTCTCTTGCAACACACCATCGTCCTTGAACGCAGTATTTCGTGAATCGAACAAATGCATTTGCTCAATCACACATCGCTGCAACAACATTTCGCGGAACGGTCGGTAATACGGCCCGTTGCAAAAACTGCGCGGAATGATCGCGACGATTTGCCCACCGTCCGCCATCATTTCAATGGCGAGCGCCACGAACGCCGAATACAGGTTGACCGTCTCAATACCGACCTTGCGCAATAAGGATCGATGTCGCGAATCGCTTGATATTTTTTTGTACGGTGGATTCAGAATCGCGTGCGTGAACTCTACGTCTTGACGAAACTGGATGCGGTTGACGGCGGCTTCAATGAAGTCACCGCCGAAAAGTTCGTAGCGCGTCGCAACATGGTCGTCGGTTCGACGCGAGCACGCAGCCAACGAATCATTCAGTTCGTCATGCAGCGCAATGTCCATTTCAAAGACGGACAAATCGACGCGCGCCAACCGCAACGCACCAGTGGCGCAACGCTCAAGAAATGCGTTCGACAACGAACCGATGCCCGCGCCCGCGTCAAGCAGCTTACATTCATCGGAAACCGTCGAAGTAAACAATCCCGCCATGAATTGCGCGGTACTCGCTGGCGTGAAGAACTGGCCGAACAGCGACTTCGTCTGCGCGGTAGTAGCGCGCGATACGCGGAGACGTGTTTCTTCTGTGACGGAATGCACGATGAGGACGTTGATTAAATTTAAGAATCTAGACGAACATATTAGTACGACGCGCTCTGAACAGCATCTGCTACGTTGATGCGCTTGTGAAATATGTTCCTTCTGGCGCGCTGCGCAATCGTGTCTCGCGGCACGGAGAAGTAGCGCGCCGCATCGCCCATGTCGAACGTCAGCAGTTGTGGGTCGCCGAGTTGTAGTTCTGCTGCTGGTTTTTCCGGCGTGACGCCCAATGCGGCAGCGATTTGAGTGGCTACGGCGCGGCCCAGAAGCGGTGGAACGCTGTTGCCAATTTGTCGAAAGCCGTGCCATTTGGTCGCGTGAAAACGAAACCAGTCTGGATACGAATGCAGGCGTGCGGCCTCTCGCACGGTGATGACGCGCGGCAAACTCGGATGAATTGGGCGGGGCGAAGTGAACGCGCCGCGCGCGCTGTCGGTGCCTGCGCGTAACGTGTTGCACAAGCCTTGCGGATCGAGCTTGCGGAAGTGGCTTATTGGTTCGGTTTTGCCGTGCTCCGTCGCCTGAAATCGCTGCTGCGAAAGTTCGGTGTGTTCTGTGCGCAGGCTTGACGTGAGCACGTTGCGATCATGTGCGCGTGCGTAACTGAAGTCGGTGGCGTCTGCCTCCATGCCGCGCAAAATTTTGGCGTACTTTCGGCGCGTTTTCCAGTTGATTTCGATGGCATCTTCGCGACGCAATTGTTCATGCTGATCCGCATCCGGCAAGTCGCTAATTGCGTCCGCGACCGTTATGCGTTGGCGATTGATGGCTGGATACGGGGGCAGCGGCAGACCACGGCGCGAAGCAATCAGGAACAAGCGACGGCGGTCTTGCGGCACGGAGAAATCAGCAGCATTGAGCACTTGACAGGGCAGCAACACGTCGTAGCCGCTCGCTTGCAATGCCTCGACGATTTCGGCGAGGAAGCGAGCGTGCGCGCCGAGCGTCAAGCCTTTGACGTTCTCGAAGACGCAGTATTTGGGACGCAATTCGTTCACCAAGCGGACGTAATGAAACACCAGTTGATTTCGCGGATCGTCGAAAGATCGCTTGCCCATGAGCGAAAAGCCTTGGCACGGTGCGCCACCGAAGACGACGTCAATATCCGTTTTGCCCAAGGCTGCGCGGCGGCGGATTTCTACGCCCGTCAGGTCAATGACGCTAGCGCAAATCGCCGTTGATTTCGGGAAGTTGAATTCGTGCGTTGCGCAGTGAATTGGATCGATTTCGACTGCCGCAGCGACGTCGAAACCCGCCTGCTCGAAGCCGAGCGACAGACCGCCTGCACCGGCGAAGAGATCAATTCCGATTGGCCGACTCATGAGGCTCCGTAGTTCGCGCTGGAATCAGCGCAACCGGATGATAGTCGAACTTGAATATCTGCTGTTAATAATCACAGCATATGCATTGTTAAATTCAGCCCTTAGCCCAAGTTCGGCGTGGCAATTGTGCTTCTGGATTCCCGCCCTCGTTGGGGCGAGAATGACGGCGGATAGTTGAAGCGGAAATAACGGCGGGATTTTCCTTGCCGCTAATAATTAAGCCGCAGCAGCCTCAACCTTACGCAACGATGCCTTGCGCTCGTGCTCTTTCAGGAAGCGTTTGCGCAGGCGAATCGTCTTTGGTGTGACTTCGACCAGCTCGTCGTCTTCGATGAATTCAACCGCGTATTCGAGCGTGAGCTTGACCGGTGGGGTCAGGATCATGTTGTCGTCTTTGCCGGCTGAGCGCACATTGGTGAGCTTTTTCTCTTTGATCGGGTTGACTACCAAATCGTTGTCACGGCTGTGAATGCCGACCAGCATGCCTTCGTAAATGATGTCGCCGGGCGACACAAACAAACGGCCACGATCTTGCAAGAAGAACAGCGCGTAGCCCACGCCGACGCCGTCGTCCTGACTAATCAACACGCCGTTGCGACGGCCTGGAATCGAGCCGCGATGCGGGCCGTAGCCATCGAACACGTGGCTAATGAGGCCGGTGCCGCGCGTCAAATTCATGAATTCGTTCTGGAAGCCGATCAGGCCGCGCGCTGGGCAGCTGTACTCAAGACGAGCCCGGCCACGGGCATCGTTTTCCATGTTGAGTAGTTCTGCGCGACGCTCGCCGAGCGCCTGCATGACGCCGCCCTGATGGCCTTCCTCGACGTCAACGGTCAAGGCTTCCATCGGCTCATGTTGCACGCCGTCAACCATTTTGAACAGCACTTGTGGCTTGCCGACGGCGAGCTCGTAGCCTTCACGGCGCATGTTTTCCACCAGAATCGTGAGGTGTAATTCGCCACGACCGGAGACGCGGAAAATATCGGCGTCTTCGGTGTCTTCAACCTTCAATGCAACGTTGGCGAGCAGCTCTTTTTGCAGACGCTCGCGAATCTGCCGTGAGGTGACGAATTTGCCTTCGCGACCGGCCTGTGGCGACGTATTCACGCAAAAGCTCATGGTCAGCGTCGGCTCATCCACTGCAATCGGTGGCAAGCCCTCGGGCGCTTCTTTGCTGCACAGCGTGTAGCCGATACCGATCTCGGGGATGCCGGTGACGGCCACGATGTCGCCCGCCGTGGCGAACTCGGCTTCAACGCGGGTCAAGCCCTTGAACGTCAGCACCGAATTGATCTTGGCCATGCCGCGATCTTCGTCGCCGTAGCGCAGCGCAACTTGTTGGCCCGCTTTGACGGTGCCACGCACGACGCGACCTACGCCGATACGACCGACGTAAGTGTTGTAATCGAGCGCTGAAATTTGCAGTTGCAACGGCGCGTCGTTGTCCAGAAACGGCGCGGGAATTTTGGCGAGCACGGTGTCGAACAACGGCTCCATGTTGCCACCCGCGCCCTCGTTGCCGACGTCGGTGTTGGACGCCCAACCGTTCAAGCCGCTGGCGAACACGACCGGGAAGTCAAGCTGCTCTTCGGTCGCGCCGAGTTTGTCGAACAGTTCGAACGTCTGGTTGACGACCCAATCGGTGCGCGCACCGGGACGATCCACCTTGTTCACCACGACGATGATTTTGAGGCCGAGGGCGAGCGCTTTCTTGGTCACAAAACGCGTTTGTGGCATCGGGCCTTCAACCGCGTCCACCAGCAACAACGCGCCGTCCACCATCGAGAGCACGCGCTCAACCTCGCCACCGAAATCGGCGTGGCCGGGGGTGTCTACGATGTTGATTCGGGTGCCTTTGTAGACCACCGCGCAGTTTTTGGCGAGGATGGTGATGCCGCGTTCGCGCTCGATGTCGTTGCTGTCCATCACCCGCTCGCCGACTTGCTCGTGCGCGGCGAAGGTGCCGGATTGTTTGAGCAGGCAGTCCACGAGCGTGGTTTTGCCGTGGTCAACGTGAGCAATGATGGCGATATTTCGCAGCGTGGTGTGTGCGGTGTTTGACATGAGCGAGGGAGAGGGCTGATTTGCGAGCGGCGCAGATTTGCAAAGATTTGCAGAAAAAACGCGCCGCTCAGCTGATTTATTGGGCTAACCCTCGATTTTACTGCGTTGCAGCATCCGCGTATATAGAGCGGCGGGCCTATCTTTGGCCCGCGCTATGTTTTACGGGAGTTACTCCGGCGTCGCGCTGATTTTGTGAATCGACAGATCGGCGCCGTTGAACTCCTGTTCAGCATCCAGACGCAGCGGGGTGACGGCGCGAATAATGCCGTACACAAGGCCGGAGCCGATTACGGCAATGGCGATGCCAAGCAGCGTGCCGACCGCCTGCGCGGCAAGCGACACCCCACCCATCCCGCCCAGCGCCTTGCTGCCGAATATTCCAGCCGCGATGCCACCCCACGCGCCGCACAGTCCGTGCAGCGGCCACACGCCGAGCACGTCGTCGATCTTCCACTTGTTTTGCGTCAGTGTGAACATCTGCACGAAGATCGCCCCGGCGATGCCGCCTACCGCCAGTGCGCCAATCGGATGCATCACATCCGAGCCCGCGCACACCGCCACCAGCCCGGCCAGCGGGCCGTTGTAGGCAAAGCCGGGGTCGTTTTTGCCGAGCAGCAGCGCCACCAGCGTGCCGCCTGCCATCGCCATCAGCGAATTCACCGCCACCAGGCCGCTGATTTTGTCGATGGTCTGCGCGCTCATCACGTTGAAGCCAAACCAGCCGACCGCCAGCACCCACGCACCGAGCGCGAGAAACGGAATCGACGACGGGGGGTGCGCGCTCATCTGCCCTTGCTTGCCGTAACGGCCGGTGCGCGGCCCGAGCAGCAGCACGGCGATCAGTCCGATCCAGCCACCGACCGCATGCACCACCACCGACCCGGCGAAATCGTGAAACTCCTCGCCGAAGGTTGCCTTGAGCCACGCCTGAATGCCGAAGCCCTGATTCCACGCGATGTGCTCAAACAATGGATACACCAGCGCCACCAGCAGGAAGGTCGCCACCATTTGCGGCCCAAAGCGTGCGCGCTCAGCAATGCCGCCCGAGACAATCGCGGGAATGGCAGCGGCGAAGGTCAGCAGGAAGAAAAACTTGACCAGCTCAAAACCGCTCTTCACCGCCAGCGTGTCGGCCGGACCGAAGAAGTGCGCGCCGTAGGCGATCCAGTAGCCGATGAAAAAGTAGGCGATGGTCGAGACCGCAAAGTCGGCCAAAATTTTGACCAGCGCGTTCACCTGATTTTTCTTGCGAACCGTGCCCAGCTCCAGAAACGCGAAGCCCGCATGCATGGCCAGCACCATGATCGCGCCGAGCAAAATGAAGAGCGCGTCGTTGGCTGTTTTAAGTGCTTCCACTGTTCCCCCGTGTTGTGTTGATTTGATCACGGAAAGCAAGCAAATAACATGCCCGCTATTGGTGCATGTAAGCCATTGATTTTATTTAATTATTTTCTACGCGCACCACTTAAACGCAACCCTAATCGCACCATAAACAGGCAATGCATTTATTCGGTGCATTCAAAGATCATTTTTCAGCGCGATGTGCGCCGCAGCGCCTCAACGCTGGCTACCATTACCGCGCACAACTCAACCAGGCTTGATCATGATTCACCCGCTTCTCGTCGCATTGCTGATTGCAGCCACCGCTGCGCTGCCGGGAGCCGCGTTCGCGCAGGCTTATCCGAGCAAACCAATCCGCCTGATCATCCCCTTCCCGCCCGGTGGCGCGACCGACATCATTGGCCGCACACTAGCGCAAAAGCTCTCGGTGCAGTTGGGGCAAAACGTGATCGTGGACAACAAGCCCGGTGCGGGCGGCACGTTGGGGTCGACGGAGGCGGCGAAGGCGGCACCCGATGGCTACACGATCTTGTTGGCGACGACGTCCACGCATTCGATTGCGCCCTCGCTTTACAAAAATATTCCGTATTCCGTAGAGAAGGATTTCACGCCAATTTCGGAAGTGGCGACAGCGACCAATGTGTTGATTGTGACGCCGAATTTGCCGGTGAAAGACGTGGCGGAACTCGTTGCACTGGCAAAGATTAAGCCCGATGCACTGAACTTCGCCTCCAGCGGCAACGGCACCATCGTGCATCTGCAGAGCGAACTGTTCAAGCTGATTTCCGGCACCAAGCTGACGCATGTGCCGTACAAAGGCACCGCGCTGGCGATCCCGGATTTGATTAGCGGGCAGACCCACTTGATGTTCGACTCGTTGGTGTCGGCGCTGCCGCATATCAAGGGCGGAAAAGTGAAGGCGCTGGCGGTCACATCCACCAAGCGCACGCCGCTCTTGCCGAGCGTGCCAACGGTTATCGAATCCGGGCTGCCGGACTATGAAGTGAACACCTATTTCGGCTTGTTCGCACCGCCCGGAACGCCGCGCGACATCGTGCAGCGATTGCAAAAAGAAGCGGTGATCGCGGTGCTGAGTGCGGACGTGAGAGAGCGATTTGCAAGCCAAGGCGCGGAGCCCGTTGGCGGAACGCCGGAGGCGCTATCGGCCCTGATCAAGAGCGAAACCGTGAAGTGGCAACGGGTGATTGACGCGGGTCAGATTAAGCTTGATTAGAGATTCGCATCGCATTAGCTTTTGGCTGAAAGGCTTATTGCAAGTGGGCTTAGACCGCAGTATTGACAGTTATCGATATTAGCCATAAATCACTGCTAGCCCATATAAATAATGGGCTTCAGCGAAGAGTTGTTATGAAAAATCGCGCCGTAGCCGGCAAATAGAACACTCGCATACGACGCCGTCATTTTTCCGGCGATTAATCTGAATATCACGGCTTGGAGCGGGTTTGCAGCCGATTTACTTATATTGTGGGCTAGCATTTACGCTGGCGAACGCGCTCAGCCGCGCTGCCACCGGAGATACTGCAATCTCGCGCTGATCATCCATCGCTCGCCGTAAATCGCTGTGGTTTCCCCGGATAAAAAGAATCACCTTCAGGGAAAAATTACGCGTGTCATTTCATCTTCGATCTCCCGTCCGTACCCCACTTGACGGCGACACACACACGCCCATCACCGCCGCCAACGACCGGCGCATTGGCCCCAACACGCAGCGGAGAGCGGTAGCGAATTTTGCGGCAGAGCCCGACTACAGCCCTGTCATCAACGTCATGGATCGCGACGCGGCAAGCGGCGACCGCGAGCGCACGCTGCTGGTGGTTGATGCCGCCTGCGACATGCCTACCGAATGGCTCGCCGAGAACAACATCGCCGTGCTGCCGATCAAAGTGTCGGTGGACGACTGGGAGTTGCTCGATACGCACAATGAGTTCGACACGATGGAATTCTTTCGCAAAGACCTCGCGTCGCGCGGAGCGAGCGCCACCACGACGCCGCTGTCGCCGGTCGAAACACGCGAGTTCATTCAATCCAATTTAGCCGACAACATAGATTACGTGTTGCAGGTCACCATCGCCGCCGGGCGCAGCAAAATTTACATGAATTCCCTTTCCGCCATGCAGGCACTCACCGCCGCGCATAACCGCGTGCGGCGGGGCATGGGCAACCGCGCACCGTTCAAGACGTGGGTGATTGATTCCGAAACGGGTTTCACAGGGCAGGGCGTGATGGCTTTTGAGGCCACCCGGACGCTCAACGCGGGAATGAGCACACCAGACGTGGCCGCGCACCTTGAGCAATTGCGGCATCAGGTGCATGCCTTTATGGTGCCGAAAGATTTGTTTTATCTGTACAAACGCGCCCGCGAAAAAGGTGACGATTCGCTGTCGTGGCTGTCGTATAACGTCGCGCGCGCGCTTGACATCAAGCCCATCGTCCACGCACACGGCGGCGTCACGGCGCCCGTGCTCAAAGTGCGCGGTCATTTCGAGGCGCTGGAGCGGGTGATGACGCTCGCCAGGTATCATGTTCGGCGGGGACTGACGGCACCCGTGGTGTGCGTGAGCTATGCCGGCAATCTGGAAGACATTCGTACCACCACCGCCTTTCGTGACCTGCGCGACGCCTGTAAATGGCACAAGGTGCAGCTGATTCTCTCGACCATGAGCATGACCGGCGGGCTTAACGTCGGAGCGGATGCGTTTGCCATAGGCTTTGCCTGCAAAGAACTTGATCTGGGATAGTTGACGGGTTCGCCACGGTCGTGTTCTTATGGGCACCTATGCTGCAAAACCCGCATAGCGTGGGCGGCATAGATCACTAGAATCAGAGTCAACGTGCGCCGGTAGCGCACCCTCGACGAAGGATTCCTGAATCATGAAACGCTCGCTTCTCACCGCCCTGTTGGCAACCGTTGGACTGGCACTTGCCGTGCCAGCCTCTGCGCAGAGCTTTTTCCGCATCAACACGGGCGGCACCGCTGGCACGTACTACCCGATTGGTGGCTTGATCGCCAACGCAATTTCGCAACCGACGGTGCCGAATCTGGTAGCCACATCCGTCGCATCCAACGGCTCGGTCGCCAACGTCAACGCCATTCAAAGCGGCGGCGCAGAGTCCGGTTTCTCACAAGCGGACGTCGCGTATTGGGCCTACACAGGCACCGGTACATATGAAGGCAAACCGAAGGTCACCGACCTGCGTTTGATCGCCAATTTGTACCCGGAAAGTTTTCATCTCGTAGTGCGCAAAGGCGCGAACATCAAGAGCTTCGCCGACCTCAAAGGCAAGCGCGTTTCGCTCGACGAGCCAGGCTCGGGCACCATCGTGAACGCACGCGCGATTCTTGCCGCGTATGGCATCACCGAAAAAGACATTAAGCCGGAATTTTTGAAGCCCAACGCAGCCGGTGAAAAGCTCAAGGACAACTCGCTCGACGCGTTCTTTTTTGTCGGCGGTTATCCGGCTGGCGCGATTGCGGAATTGGCCTCCACCGGTGGCATCGACATACTGTCCATCGCAGGTCCAGAAGCTGACAAGCTAGCCAAACAATTCGGCTTCTACGCCGTCGACAACATCCCTGCAGAGACTTACAAAGGCGTTGGTGCCGTCAAAACACTGGCCGTTGGCGCGCAGTGGGTGACCAGCGCCAAACAGGACAATACGCTGGTCTACAACATCACCAAAGCGCTGTGGAACGACAACACGCGTAAAGCGCTCGACGCGGGCCACGCCAAGGGCAAATCCATCGTCCGCTCGGGCGCGATCGTCGGCGCGGGCATCCCCATTCATGCCGGGGCGGAGAAGTTTTATAAGGAAGTTGGGTTGTTGAAGTGACGCAAACGCCCAGACTTGACGCGCCTTGCGCGACACAAGTTTGGAAACGGTTGCGCCATCCTCGCGACAGCGGGGATCCAGTTCGTGACCCACGCGTAGCGCTGATCTCGGGCGCGGCCGCCACCAATCTGGATTCCCGGCTACCGCCGAGAATGACGTCATAAAAAGAGAGAAGGCCCCATGCGGGCCTTCTTCATTTGGGGAAAGTAATGAGCACACTCATCATCGACGACAAAACCGCCGCTGAACTGGAAGCAAAGTACGACAGCGAAATGCGTTTTCGCCCGATGGCGAATATTGCGCTCACCACCGTCACCACGCTGTTGATCGCGTTATCGGCGTTCCATTACTACACCGCTGGCTTCGGCTTGTTGCGTGAGGCGACGCATCGCGGCGTGCATCTGGCGTTCGTGCTCGGGCTGATATTTCTTGTGTTTGCTTTCAACAAAAAAGAAGGCG